>CALUSL010000006.1 GCA_944323425.1 Candidatus Gastranaerophilales bacterium
CAGTATACGTCAAGAATGCAGGCAGCACTTGACAAACAGGCTGCAGCTATGAACCTTCCTTCCTCAGGACAGGTTTATACAACTCCGTATACTCAGCCTGCTCTTCCTCAGTATACGTCAAGAATGCAGGCAGCACTTGACAAACAGGCTGCAGCTATGAACATTCCTTCCTCAGGACAGGTTTACACTACTCCGTATACTCAGCCTGCTCTTCCTCAGTATACGTCAAGAATGCAGGCAGCACTTAACAAACAGGCTGCGGCTATGAACCTTCCTTCCTCAGGTCAGGTTTACACTACTCCGTATTACGGTGTTAACCTTCCGCCTATGGACAAGCTTGTGAAAGGAAACAATGCCTCATCATTTGTAAAAGAAGGTGCAATTCCTGAAAGATATTTACATCCTTATACAGATCCCAGACCGGTATACAGAAAAGGGCTTCCGCAGCCGAAACAGCCGGTAGCCGCATTGCCGCAGCACACGGCAAAAGTTCAGGCAGCTCTCGACAAACAGGCTGCGGCTGCTGAATTGCCATCATCGGGTAAGGTTTATGAAATGCAGTAGTCACCCGTGAAAGTGAAAGTATATAATTCAATAAATAACATATAACCTATTAAAACTTAACCGAACTATTAGCTCGCGGGATTTTCCGCGGGCATTTTTCTTTTTTAAACACGCATTAAAAACGGGTATCGGTACAGTAACATCAATCTTTATGGATTTTAAACCGGTGTCACAAATTTTTAATTAAATAAAAAACACGGGACATGTTGAACAAGTCCCGTGCAATATTTAATTATCAGAATTAACCTCCGGACATTCTCAGGAACATTTCGTATTCATTTACGAGTTTTTCCATCGCCGCATACATGCCTGTCGAGACATTCCATTTTCCGTGGCTATTTGCTTCTTTATATATCATATCTGCCAGTTCCGGATTAAGGCTTTTAGCGCGGTTATAGAGATTCTGGATTTGTATTTGAGAAGTATATGCTTCGTTTGCAATCCATGGTTTGCCTTCGACCGAATTCATCAAAGACTTGCCATTGGAAGGTTTTCTGGCATATTTTTCAGTAACCTGAGAAATTGCATCCAGCATTTCCGGCGATATTTTGTCATCAAAGTACATCGTGATAGGATCGTGTCTTTCCAGCCAGCCGTTGGCACCAGTCGGCGTTTTGTAGTAGCCTTTTGTAAACACATCATCATTCAGTTTTACAAGCCTTCCGTTTTTATCGATAAACTCGCCTTTTGACATGAGTCTGTCGAGCTCTTCGATAAGACGTTTATCACCGACTACGTTCAGAGAAACTCTGTCTCTGGCATATCCTTTAAAACCGTTGTCAGGCTTACGCCACAGCCAGCCATTGTTAAACTCCAAATTAATGCCGGGTTCAGATGACATAAGGGCGTCTTCGAATTCGGCAATATTGCCGCGGAAAGAAGCTTCCTCAGTATAATTTGCCATTCTTAAATCATCGTAATTACGGTTGTATTCTCTATAGAAAGTATTGTAGTTGTCTTTGCCATCGCCGAATTTGCTGTACATTTCACGGGGCTTGAATTTCGCCGCAAAATCAGGATTCGTCGTATTCAGCACAGTACCGTTCGTAGAGCCGACATCGGTAATAACAATTTTCCCATTGACTTTTTCTACTTTCAGGTGGGTACCGGAAACGTAATCATTTGGAACTCTGATATCGTTCGGACCGTTAACGGTTCTTCCTATATAGAAGCTGTCACCGTCTTTCATTGCTGCCAGTTTATTTTTGAAATCAGCAAGATCTATATCCACTCTGCCTGCAAGACGTATTTTTGTATCAGGAGAAACTTCAATAGTTTCGCCCTTTTGCATCCGGACATCCTGCACAGATGAATCAACTTTTCTCGCCGAGCCGGAGCTCTGAGATGCTTTTCTTGCACGTTCAGCTTCTTCAGCTTTTTTAGCTTCTTCTGCCCGTTTGGCTTCTTCGGCTCGTTTAGCTTCTTCGGCACGTTTGGCTTCTTCAGCTCGTTTTGCTTCTTCAGCCCGTTTAGCTTCTTCAGCTCGTTTTGCTTCTTCGGCACGTTTTGCTTCTTCGGCACGTTTTGCTTCTTCTTCAGCCTTAGCTTTTGCATCATCAGCTTTGTTCGCTCCGCCTGCATCATCTGCGGCTCCTGCAGCTCCTGCTTCATCAGCTTGAGCCTGAGCTTTCAGTTTATCGAGTTCTGCTTTGTTTGCACCGAGTTTGTTCGAATAATCGTCAAGCATTTTCGTGAAGTTTTTGCGAGCGTTATTCAACTGGCTCATAGAACCGCTCTCAAGAGCCTGACCTATATCATTTACAGCTTTGAACAGGTCATCATAGCCTTCACCGAGTCTGTCCGGATGGGTCATCAGAGACATTCTTCTCATGAATGTTTTTCTGAATTTATCAATCTCAGCTTTACTCATCGTTGAGAAATCGACATTTGCTAAATCATCGAGAAGGTTCTGGTATTGCTGCTTGATTTCGTTAGCAGTTTCACCGTATTTGACTTCTTTTTCAAGCTGGTCAATACGTTCCTGACGCTGTTTCTGGGCATTTGCCGCTTCTTGAGCCTTTTTAGCTTCTTCGGCCTTTTTAGCCTCTTCGGCTTTTTTCGCTTCTTCAGCTTTTTTGGCTTCTTCGGCTCGTTTAGCTTCTTCAGCTCGTTTAGCTTCTTCAGCTCGTTTAGCTTCTTCAGCTCGTTTTGCCTCTTCAGCTCGTTTTGCTTCTTCGGCATTTGCTGCATCATCAGCTTCAGAAGAACCATCCGGTCGTTCTTTACGTTTTGAACCCTGTGCACCGTCTGCACCTGTTCCGGCGTCAGCACCTCCGGTTCTGCCTGCATCTCCGGCACCTTCTGAGGCTCCGGTTCTGCCCGAACCTGTGCCGCCGTCAGCAGCTCCTGCTGCTCCGGTATTTCCCGCACCGTCAGGAGCATCAGCAGGTTTTGCAACTCCCTTGGACGGAAGTTCACCTTTGGGTCTCTGTGGTGCTTCCAGCGCACCTTTAGGCGACCCGGCAGGGGCTTTACCCATGTTTTTCAATGCTACGAGGTTACCTGCGGCACTGAATACGCACTGGAATACAAGACCGTTTATTGTAATTTCACCTGTCTGCATTTTTTCTGCCGCTGCACCGATAGCAACGTCACCTGTAATCTGACCGCCGAGTTTGAGGAAACCATTAACATTTGTAAGCATTTTTGCTAATTTTGCACCACCAAACATAGTCGCACCGTCAATAGCAGCATTTTTCAAAATATTTAAAACTTCATCTTCTTTTAGTCCTTCTTCAGAAGACAGACGGTCTGTAACGTCAACTGACGCGCTCACAGCAGCCGTGATACATGAGGCGGCAACAACACCGACACCCGGAATAAGTACAGTCAGAGCGCCGAGACCTTTAAGGACACCGCCCGTAATCATCGCACCTGTCTGCTGGGAAGTATTGTATTCATTAACGCGTCTTGCGATATCGTTTTTAACACCGAATGCAGCGTTATATGCGTGTTCTGCCTCGGTTTTAAACGCTTCATATCCTTTGCCGTCAGTAGCCTCCATTGTACTATCATGCATCATCTCCTGATACTTTTTGGCAAATTCATGGAGTTTAGCGTATTTTTCCTGCGGAGTTGCGTTTTCGTCTACGCCCATTTCTTTTAATGCGTCGTTCAGTTCTTTTGTGCCTTTTTCACGGTCGCCCTGCGCTACAAAATCAGCAAGTTTGTTAAAGGCTTCATTGTATTCTTTCTCGCCGCCAACCAGAACGTCTGTTTTCAGCAAATCCTTCATCTGGGTATTGAACTGTTCTTCCATTATATGGAGAGCCTGAACTGCGGCAAATTTAGTCTGGGTTTTCTGATACGCCTTAATAAGTGCGGGGTCATAGTTAACGCCGAAAATTTCTTTAAATTTCGCTTTAAATTCTTCCGGTGTTTTTGCTGATTTTAACTCTGCAATCTGTTCTTTGTACTTGCCGATGTCCTCCTTAACCTTTTCATCAAGGTTATCTGAGCCGACAAGCCATTTCATGCCTTCCCACAAATCAGCTACCCAGCCGTCGTGTTTGAGCTGCGCATCAAGTGCTTCTTCTGCACCATTTACTGTATCTTCAAGGATACCTACGGTTTCTTCCTGCAATTTTGTTTCCGGAGTATCCTTAATTTCCTGTTCTTCTTTTTTGGTTATATTACCTTTGCCCATAATACCCGAGGCAAGGCTGTTGAAGATAACATCGAAGTCCTCATTATTTGCATAGCCATGTTTCAGCTTTATGGCTTCTTCAAATTCTTTTTTTGCCTGAGTAGTGTCAATACCCAGTTCTTCAGCTTTTTCGACGAGTTTGTTAAATATATGAGTAACGGCTTCTTTTCGTTTATTCAGTTTCATGCCGGCCTCGTCAAAAATTGCCTCCGCAATTGATTCATCAGGGGATTTTTCAGCATATCCGAGTACAACACCTGCGACGTTATCTTTGTCAATCTCTTTGATATGCCCGTCAAAGGTAGAGCTTGTGCCGAGTCCGTCGATGTCGTCAAAGATTTCTCCGGCAAGTTTCTTTCCTTCTTCATAATTCTTTTTGTTTTCTTCTGCTTTTTTAGCGTCGGCAGCTGCATCAGCTTCTTCCTGCTTGCGCGCTTCTTCAGCTTTTCTTTCCTCTTCGGCTTTTCTTTCTTCTTCAGCTTTTCTTTCCTCTTCAGCTTTTCTGGCTGCTTCTGCTTCTTCATACTGTTTTATTGCTTCTTCTTTTGAAGCTCTGCCCTGAAGTGCTTTGTCATCAGCCTCAAGCTCGCGGGGAATTTTAATCTCCGCACCAACCTCAAAATATGCTCCGTCACCGCTGCCTTTTACAGCATCCGGATTAGCTTTTATCAGAGCATCTTTTGAAACGCCGAATTTTTTTGCAATAGCGTCAATTGTTTCGCCGTTCTGGACAATAATTCCCTTTGTATTGCCCTGTCCGTCGTAGTCGAGATGATATTCTTTGTCATTTACTGTTTTGTCCTGCGTAAGTCTGTGTCCGTCCTCATTCAAAATATTTTCAGTAAATGAATTTTCATCTCTGATAATCTGTCTTACTGTGCCGTCTTTCTGGGTAATATTGACAATAGTAGGTTTTCCGTCCTCTTTAATTGTTTCGACAGGTTCTCCGTCAGCTGTTTTTGAGTATTCGGTTTTTCTTGTAATACCATTACCCAGTCTTTCGGTAACAGAACGTTTCACGTCATTGCCGTCGACTATATCGTAATTCGTAGTTTTCGAGCCGTCCATTACCTGTTTCGAAGAAGGCTGACCATCTTTATAATTTATAAATGTTCTTGGATTTCCGCCCTCTGAAATTATAGCTTTGTTAGTTAGAACCGGCTGTCCGTCTTTTGTTTTGTAGTGTTCAGCAACAGACGCGCCGTTTTCATCAATATATTCCTTCTGTATCATGTTTCCATTTTTGTCTTTATGGATAAATACAGGGTTTCCGTTTTTGTCTTTTGTTTCAATTACAGATGAGCCGTCCTTGTCAACTCTTTCAATCGAACCGTCCTCATAGGTGATAACCTCTTGTCCTGCGGAGTTTGTTTCCGATTTTGCCAAATCTTTTGCATCAGAGACTTCGGCCAGCGTGTTTGTAAAATTCCAGACATCAGCAGCCTCAAGTTTACCCTTCCCGAATTCATTTTTTATAAACTTCTTGGTTTCCCGTTTGGAAAACACTGAATTTTCTGCAGAGGATTTTACATCCTCAATAAACTCGGCTGCTTCACTGCTGCTGAGTATTTTGTTTCCATCCGTGTCATATTTGTCAAATATGTTTTTCAACTTCTCATTCTTAATATCGTCGCGACGAATACCGCCCTTAATTTTGGACAAATCGATATTTTCGCCCTTTTTTCCTAATCTTAATTCGTCTGACATACCTTTACTTCACTCCTTTTTTTCTATTTTGATTTGTACACAAAATAGCTATCGGATGTTTTTTGGGCGACTTTAACAAATATTTCGTTTTTTTGAAGCATTAAACGTCAAAAGGCTTGTCGTGTAAGCCTTTTGACGTTTGTAAAAAAATGTTAACATTTTATGCTTTGTTAAGTTTTGTTTACAAAAACTTTTTTAAACAATCCTAATACTATAATTCCCGGGGGTCTGTAATATGTCCGGTTATTGCGCTGGATGCGGCTGTAGCCGGAGATGAAAGGTAGATAAATCCTTTTGTGTTTCCCATTCTGCCCTGAAAATTCCTGTTTTGCGTAGCAAGACAAACCTCTCCATCTCCGAGGATTCCTGCATGCACTCCGACACAGGGTCCGCAGCCCGGTGCCAGAACAGAAGCACCCGCCTCTACAAATATACTCAGCAATCCTTCTTCTATCGCTTTGAGGTAAACATCTTTCGACGCAGGCACAATGATGAGTCTCACATCAGGATTCACTTTTCTGCCCTTCAATATTTCAGCAGCAATTCTCAAATCCTCGATACGACCGTTTGTGCATGTTCCGATGAAAACCTGATTTAGTTTTACGTCTTTTAACTGTTTTGCAAGTTTTGTATTATCAACAGTATGCGGACATGAAACAGTCGGTTCAATTTTTGAGGCATCTATTTCGATTATACGTTCATAGACTGCATCCTTATCCGGATAGATTTCGACAAATTTGTCCTCTCTTCCTCTTTCTTTTAAATACGCTTTCGTCTTTTCATCAGTGATAAAAAGTCCTGCTTTAGCACCGGCTTCGACAGCCATGTTCGCGATAGTAAATCTATCGGACATTGACATATTTTCAATCGTAGAACCGGAAAATTCAAGCGCCTTATAAGTAGCACCATCAGCACCTATCAGACCTATCAAATGAAGAATCAGGTCTTTTGCATAAACACCTTTTTGGAAATCACCGTTCACAACAATTTTAAAAGTAGGCGGAACTTTCATCCACGTTTTTCCCAGAGCCATTGCCACAGCAATATCAGTAGACCCCATGCCCGTTGCAAAAGCGCCTAATGCACCTGAAGTGCAGGTATGCGAATCCGCACCGACAAGAATTTCACCCGGATTTACAAACGTTTCTATAAGCCTCTGGTGGCAAACACCGGCTCCCGTATCAGACATAACCGCACCGGTTTCTTTTGCAAACTCTCTTAAAATCATATGGGTATTTGAGAGTTCTTTTCTCGGGCTGGGTGCAGCGTGGTCAATAAACAAAACAGTACGTTTCGGGTTTGCAAGTTCTTTTTTGCCGATTTTTTTGAACTCCTGCACGGTCAATGGTCCTGTACCGTCCTGAACTGCCGCAACATCCACTTTAGCAATACAGAGTTCTCCTGCTTTCACATCGTGTCCCGCATGTTTTGATATTATTTTTTCTGCAATTGTTTGTCCCATACCGGTGCCCTCTTTCACTTATTTCTGCCGTTTTACACATCATGGCAATTATAATTAATATATCATTTTGTGTGAATTATGCAAAAAACTTAAAGAATATAAACATTAGCGCGCCCACAATCCAGCAATAATAAGCAAAAACTTTCATTGAGTGCTTTGCTAAAAATTTCAAAAAGTATTTTACGCATAAAAAGCCCGAAATGAATGATACAAAGAAACCTACGATTATAGATACCCAGTTGTAATTAGCAATTTCGTGAAAGTCAAGTTCCAGTATCGGATAGAACATAGACGCACCTATGATAATAGGAATGCTCAAAAGAAACGAGTATCTTGCGCAAGTGACTCTGTCCAGCCCGAGAAATACACCTGTACTTATTGTTGAGCCGGAGCGGGAAATTCCCGGAAGCGACGCAACCCCCTGAGCAAGACCTATAAGGATTGCTTTTTTCATATCCATTTTGTCCGTTTTTTCTTTGAATTTTTCAGACATGAATTCGCTTATATAAAGAATACAGCCGGTTATGAAAATAAAAATCCCGACAACATAAGGCAGATTAATCAATTTTTCCGAAACTATTTTCAAAGGATATGCAATAAGTATCGTAAAAAATGTACCGACCAAAATAAAAACGGCAAGTTTTGATTCCGCGTCAGAAAAATCTTTTTTCAAGCAGGCGTTAAAAAATGCCCGGGTTATTTTTATAATATCGTCCTTAAAGAAAATAAAAACTGCCAGCAGCGTACCAACATGAAGAATTATATCGAAAAACACTTCTTCTCCGCTGCCCAGCATAAACTCACTGTTCGTAAAATATTTATACAAACTCGATGTCAAAACGAGGTGACCGGAACTTGAGACAGGCAAAAATTCAGTCAACCCCTGTATTAATCCCATTAAAACAGCCTGTAATAAATGCATCCTTCTATCCCCTGTTATTCCCATTCTTCATAATAAAGAGCAGTTGAATTTTCAGTCTCGCTCACAGCGACCGAAGAAAGCTGGGGCAGAGTCTGTTTTAATTCGTTATAAATATATCTCGCAATCGTTTCGCTGCTGGGGCTGACGTCTTTAAAACAGGGCAGCTCGTTTAAATCTTTATGATCCAGTTTTTCAAGTACTTCTGACAGTTCTTTTTTCAAAACTTTAAAATCCACGAGTATACCTGATTTGTCAAGATTTTCCCCGCGCAATATCACTTCTACTATCCAGTTATGTCCGTGCTGGTTTTCGCATTCGCCGTTGTAGTTCAGCAGATGGTGGGCGGCTGCGAACGATTTTTTTACTTTTACTTCAAACATTCTATTCTCCTTTGATTTTCCCGTACAACTCTTTTGCTTCAGGCTGGTCCGGAAATATCTCCATTATTTTTCCCAAATATTCTTTTGCTTCATCTATTTTCATAAGCTCGATTGCTGTTTTTGCGGCAAGCAAGAGAGCATTCACATTGTCGGGGAGCATTTTAAGTATGTGTTTTGCAAGATGCATTGAATGCTCATATTCGCCGAGCGCAAAAAACGACATAGCAAGAAGATTAGCCGTGTCAACACCCTGATAGACAGAATACGAATCCATAAGAAACTGTTTTGCAGCTTCATAATTCCCTTTCTGATAATACACACGTCCTATATGATAAAGAACTATATCATCATCCGGAGTAATATCTCTTGCCTTCAATAGAAGCTCGAGCGCTTTGTCCTGTTCCCCGAGTTCAATATAATTCATACCCGCAAAAAGGAGTATATCGGGCATATCCGGTCTTTTTTCAAGAGCTTTTTCATAATACCCGCGTGCCTGAGCATGATCTTTAGTCGCATAGTAGAAATTCGCAAGCTCGAATAACACCATTGCACTTTCCGGAGCAAGCTCGTATGCTTTTTTGAACTCTTCTTCCGCATAATCAAACTGGCGCCGTGTAAGATAAATAACGCCGAGATCTTTATGAGCCGGTGCATTGTTAGGGTCAAGCTGTATAACTTTTTTGAAAATATTTTCTGCCTTATCCGTATCACCTGTTTGTGTGCAAAGAAGCGCGTATTTGTAATAGACTTCAGGCGGGAGTTTTCCGAGTTTTAAAAGTTTTGCGAGTGTATCCCTTGCTTCATTCAGATTGCCCGCACGGTGATAGCAGTCCGAGAGTTTTTCCGCCATTGTGACAGATTTCGGGTTCATTGTTGTGAGTTTTCTCAAAATCAGAATTGCATCGTTGTACTGTTTGTTCTCAACAAGAGCACAGGCGAGTTTGTATTCATAATTCTGTTTCTCAGGATGCGCCGATACAAGTTTTTTGTACAAATCCACAGCAACTGTCCATTTTTCCGCATTAAATGCTCCTAGAGCAGCTCCGCCAAGATAAAAATCAGATGACTCAAGCTCGTATGCCTGCATAAAATTGTCGAAAGCCAGTTCCTTCATTCCTTTAAGCTGCTGGGCGGTGGCAAGATTGTAATAAGTCATTGCATTTTTCGGGTCCAGATTTATTGAATTGTCAAAAGCTTCTAATGCTTTATCAATCTTGTTCAGCCCGAGATAGCAGGAGCCGAGATTATTGTACAAAAGTGCATTTTCAGGGTTCAATCTAACAGCCTCGGAAAGAGCATTTACCGCATTTTCATAGTCTTTTAACGAGGTGTACGCCGTGCCGGTAATATAAAAATTCTGGTAATCATCAGGATCAAGTTCTATTGCTTTTTTCGATGTTTCGATAGCTTTTTCGAACTCTTTTTCGCGAAGATACAGGACTGAAAGGTTTTTGTGGGCATCTTTGTAATTTTCTCTGAGTTCAATGACTTTTAGATATGCTTTTTTTGCCGTTTCCAGATCATCAAAATGCTCGCTTGTCAGCCCTATATAAAACCAGGCAACAGCGTCATCAGGGTTTATTTTCACGACATTTTCAAAATTTTTTCTGGCTTCTGCCATTCTGTTCAAATTAACATTACAAAGTCCGAGGTTTTTCTGAACCTCAACATTGTTTTCATCTTCGCCCGCTATCAGGTCAAGCAGATCCTTCGCCGCAGCAAAGTCTTTTTCTGAAATAAGTTCGCTTGCTTTATCTAAATTATTTTCCAATTTTTAACACCTCTCAAACTTCTCCTATTTTACAATAAAGTTATTTTTATACAAACAGTAGAGTTTAGAAGGTATAAAGAAAGTATACGCGAAACTACCAGTACGGATGGTAATAAATCTCAAATACCTCTCCGGTTTTTAATTTTGCATGCCCGCCCTTAATAAAATTTGTTAAAGAGCCTGTTGGCGGAAGCGGTGTCAATGCCCATTTCAGAGGGAAAACCCAGAGACTCCGGTCCTGACCGAATTTTTCAAAAGTATCAGTGAACTTTGCACTCTCCAGCCCCTCAAATCTGAAATCACTAAATATAATGCTTGCAGGTATTCCGTTCATACCGCTTTTTAAAATTGTTTCAACCGTTGCATATACCCAGTCACCCTTTTTTATTATTTTCTTTCCTTTAAAATACACATCATTTCTTACAATAAAAACAATATCCTGTCCCTCCTGAATATCTTTTTCGGAGTTTATATCAGAAATAATAGAAAGCCTGACAGGGATTGATCTTGTATCCTCGTAGTTGTATTTATAAGGTTTGTAAGGATTTTCAAACTTTTTTCCGGCAAGCGTTTTTTCCACAAGCTCATCTTTCACAATATCAGCAGAAAAACACTTTCCCGACACAAGCAAAAGAGAAAGCAGCAGTATTGAAAAATTAAGAAATAATTTATTCATAGTTAAGTTCTTCCTTTGAGCCTGTTTTGATTTTTTCATAGAGAAGTTTTCTGTTATGCTGGGAAGTCAAAAGAAAATTCTGATAGTGCTCGTTTTCGAGATAAGTGTTGTTTGCGAGAAAATACGGATATTTTGTGTATATGTATTCATAAATTACAGCAAGCCGTTTTGATGTCAGATTTTTGTTCGAAAACCGGTCAAATCGTTTTTGAGGGCAGCTTTTGTGAATCAAAGTAATGAGTCCGAGCGGATTGAAGCCGGCTTTCACCATATAATCAACAGCAATCTTGTCAGAAACCATCTCGAACTTTTTAGGCGCCGCCTTTATTTTTACAGCCGAGGAATAACCGTTCATTGCACCCATATACGACCTTTGTGCGGTGACTATACCGCGTGCAAGCATTGCAGCTATTTCATCATCGTTCTGGGTAAATTTGTACATATCATCATAAAGCACGACCTGCCTTCTTGTCACCGTAGAGTCTATCTCAAGCAGCGATTTTTCAGCTCTTGTATCATAAAGAAAATTTATTCTTTCCTGAATTTTATTTGCATTGAGAAGCTTTGAACCTATGTCATTTACCCTTGACTGAATGCTCTGTTCACGCGCAATTTCAGCCTCGGTAACAGTATTTTCTTCTTCAAGCGCTGATGTATTGTCCAGATGCGCATCAGCTGCATATACGCAATTTGAGACACAAATCAGCATTATTAAAACAAGCAGTTTTCTTACCATACAAAATCCTCTATCTTGTAAATTCCGGTGCCATATGCGTGTAAAACATTTCCATACATCAGTATCGGGCGACTCCAGACAATTTTATTTTAACATTAATTTTTATAATTTTAAAATTTTTGAGAAATTTTCTTTATTTTGTAATATTATATCAGAAAAAGAGAAGGAGTTCAGTCATGTATAATGTATACACGGAACAGAAAGGCGTTGATTTTTCCAAAACACTCGTGGGCGAGTTTGAAGATTTTGAAGAAGCAATGGATTGTGCAGAAAAGTCAATAGAGGGAAAAGATGGCTTCAGATATATAGTCGAATCCACCTCGGGACATTTCAACAGCTACGGAGATTTGCTTACGGAAGTAGTTGCACAGAGCGACTAACACACGATACAAAATAAGATTTTAAAACAAAAAGGAGACATAAAGTGATTACAAAAAATTCTGACATCACAACTAAATTTACGGGCGTTGATTTTTCCAAATACTCGGCGAAGGTTTCCGAATTCGTAAACGAATTCGCCTCAAGAGCAAACAAAAAAGGACAGTTCCTAAACTGGGTAAACCTTCCGCAAGAACAGCTTAAAAGACTGGATGATATTTATTCACTCGCAGAAAAACTAAAAAAACAAACAAATGCAAAAAAACTCAGCGTTATGGGTATAGGCGGTTCAAAACATACAGTTGAACATATGCTGTCCATAAACGGATTGAATGTATGCCACGATTCTGTAGAATTCTATTCAGACGTAGATTCATCAAGCCTTGAAAGATTCTTATACAGACTCGGAAACGATGTAACAGCATCAAACTTTATGATTGCATCAAAATCAGGCTCTACATTTGAAACAAAAGACGGATTTTTAAGAGTGCTTGATATGCTGATTGAAGCATACAAATCACAGGGGCAGAGCGAAGAAGAAGCAAAAAAATCCGCTAACAAACACTTCATCGCAGTCACCGATGCAAATGCAGAAAAAAGCGAACTCCGCAGAACATCGAATGAAAACGGCTGGCTTGGAGATTTGTACATCCACGATGATGTAGGCGGAAGATTCTCCGCATTCGATGACCACGCACTGTTCACTCTTGCATACGCAGGAATGAAAAAAGAAGATATGGCTGAAATGCTTTCGGCAGCACAGGAAATGTCAGAACTTTCTCTGAATGCTGATATTGAAGCAAACGACGCCCTGAAAGAAGGTATTTTCTGGGCAGATGCAAAACTTAACGGCATAGAAGCCTCTGTTCATCAGTATATGGGTGCAATTTTTGAAAACACGGTATACTGGCATGCACAGATGCAAAACGAATCAGTAAAAGACACTTTAAAACAGGTTGCAAAAGTTCCTGATGCAATGCACCACAGCGCAGAAGCCCACTTCAACCCTGCAAACAAACTTGTTTTTGCACTCACTGTTCCTGTGGACAACGGTGTTTGTAAAGAAAATGCAGACGCTTATATCGGCGCACTTGCAAAATCATACGAAGTAACCGGCGCAACATTCATCGAACACATCGAAACAAAAGGAATGGGGCTGACTCCTAAAGCAGCCGGTGCAATGACACAGCTCAGAGCATTCGCAACTGTTTATCAGGAAATAGTAGAAAAAATCATGAACGGAACATCATTCCCTGAAGTACTTGACAGTGTGCTTCAGCCGCACGTAGAGTTCTACAAAAAGAACTTAAAAGGCGGAGTTGTTGTTCCGGGTCGTATTTCTAAATAAAGCAGAATAAAATATACAAAATGCCGCACTGAAGCTGTGCGGCATTTTATTTTTTATAAAAAAATTTTAAACAACGAAAATACACCGTTTGTATTAAATGCATGTTTGTATTACCATATTGGCGTGTAGGTATAATTAAAGGATAGTAATAAGGAGGGTATTTAAATTATGCCAGGAAAAACAATAACAGTTGATGGTAACTACGCCGCAGCGCATGTTGCATACGCTCTGAGCGAAGTATCAGCAATTTACCCCATCACTCCTTCATCTACTATGGGTGAATGGGTCGATGAATGGGCGTCTCAAGGAAAGAAAAACATATGGGGCAAAACAGTCAGAGTAGCTGAAATGCAATCTGAAGCAGGTGCAGCAGGTGCTGTTCACGGTTCTCTTGCAGCAGGTTCTTTGACCTCTACATATACAGCTTCACAGGGTTTGCTTTTGATGATTCCCGTAATGCACAAAGCAGCCGGTGAAATGCTTCCGCACGTAATCCACGTTTCTGCCCGTGCTCTTGCCGCTCAGTCACTCGCTATCTTCGGCGACCACTCAGACGTTATGGGCTGCAGAAACACAGGTTATGCAATGCTCGCTGCAAACTCCGTTCAGGAAGAAATGGATATGGCTTTAGTTGCACACCTTTCAACTTACAAAGCAAAAGTTCCTTTCCTTCAGTTCTTTGACGGTTTCAGAACTTCTCACGAAGTACACAAAATCGAAGAAATTTCTTACGAAGATATTGCGAAACTTGTTGAACCGAAATATATCGAAGAGTTCAGAAAAAGAGCACTAAGACCTGAAGCTCCTGTTTGTAAAGTCGGCGCTCAAAACACAGACGTATACTTCCAGGGCAGAGAAACTGTTAACAAATACTATGACGCAGTTCCTGATATCGTTCAGGAATATATGGACAAAGTTGCTGCTGTAACAGGCAGACAGTATCATCCGTTCGATTATGTCGGCGCTCCTGACGCTACTGACGTAATCGTTGCTATCGGTTCAGGATGTGAAACTATTGAAGAAACGATAGAATACCTGAACGCAAAACGCGGTACTAAATACGGTCTTGTTAAAGTAAGACTCTACAGACCTTTCGACGTAAAACGCTTCAACGCAGCTCTTCCTAAATCTGTAAAACGTATTGCTGTTCTTGACAGAACAAAAGAACCGGGCTCAATCGGTGAACCGCTTTACATGGATGTTGTTGCAGCTCTTGAAAACAAAGAAATCAAAGTCATCGGCGGACGTTACGGACTTTCTTCAAAAGAATTCACTCCGTCAATGGTTTACGCTGTTTACAAACACCTTGAAAACAACGGATTCCACGGATTCAGCGTAGGTATCGAAGATGATGTAACTCACAAATCATTGAAAATTGAAGAACATATCGTTACAGAACCCGAAGGAACTACAAACTGCATGTTCTGGGGTCTCGGTTCTGACGGTACTGTCGGTGCTAACAAAAACTCTATCAAAATCATCGGTCAGTACACAAACAAAGATGCTCAAGCATACTTTGCTTACGACTCTAAAAAATCATTCGGTGTTACTGTATCTCACCTGAGATTCGGCGACAAACCGATTAAATCAACATACCTTATCACGGCTCCTGATTTCGTATCCTGCTCTGCTCACGCATATATCGGCAGATACGACCTCTTAAAAGGTATCAAAGAAGGCGGCACATTCCTTCTTAACAGCCCGTGGTCAAAAGAAGAAGCATTCTCTCACTTAACAAGAGATATGCAAAAAACTATCATCGATAAGAAAATCAAATTCTACAACGTAGATGCTGAAACTCTTATTGAACAGCAGCCCGGTCTTAGAGGCAAAGGTGCAAACACTGTTATGATGGTTGCATACTTCAAAGTTTCAGGCATCATTGCTTTCGAACAGGCTCTGGAAGGTATGAGAGAAATGACGAAGAAAACCTTCAAGAAAAAAGGCGACGACGTTGTTAACATGAACCTTGCATTGATTGATGCAGCAGTAGATGCTTGTCAGGAAGTTGTTGTTCCTGCTTCATTGGACGGCGTTTGCGCTGCTGATGACGTAAAACTTATACCGGATGACGCATCAGACTTTGCTAAGAAAATCATTGAACCTTCAATGAGACAAAAAGGTGATGACATCCCTGTTTCCGCAATGTCTTGCGACGGTGTTATACCGACAGGTACTGCTTGTCTTGAAAAACGCGGAATCGCTCCGAGAGTTCCTCACTGGAATTCAGAAAACTGTATCCAGTGCGGTATCTGCGCTTCTGCTTGTCCGCACGCTGCAATCAGAACAAAATTGATTGAAGCTAAAGACCTCAAAGACGCTCCTGAATCATTCAACACAATCCCTGCTAAACCGGCTCTCGCTGATGAACACTTCAAAGTTCAGGTTTACTGCAAAGATTGTACAGGCTGCGGCGTCTGCGTAGATCAGTGTCCTGCTAACAAAAACCCTGAAAAACAGGCTCTTACATGGTCAACAATCGAAAAAGAAGAAGCAGCTTGCGAAGTTGTAAATGAAAAATTCTTCGACGAACTGCCTGACAATGTAATGGGTAAAAATACTACAAAAACAATCAAAGGCGCAATGCTCAGAAAACCGTTGTTCGAATTCTCAGGCGCTTGCGCAGGCTGCGGTGAAACACCTTACGTTAAACTCGTTTCACAGTTGTTTGGTGAAAACGCTATCGTAGCTAACGCAACAGGTTGTTCTTCTATCTACTCCGGTACATTCCCGACAATTCCTTACACAACAACAAAAGAAGGAAGAGGTCCGGCATGGGCTAACTCACTATTCGAAGACAACGCTGAATTCGGTTTCGGTATGAGACTGGCTGTAGATCAAAACAGAGATACTTTGAAAACTTACGTTGAAAAAGTTCTCGAAAACGAAAAAACACCGGCAGACCTGAAAGAAGCTCTTGAAGGCGCAATGGCTCACTTCGACAATTCAAAAACAGAAGAAGCTATTGCCGCTCAGGATAAAGCAAAAGCAGCTCTTGCAAAATATGCTGATGCTCCTTGTCCTGACCTCGCTAAGGTAAGAGAACTTCAGGACTACTTTACTGACAAATCCGTATGGATTATCGGTGGTGACGGATGGGCTAACGATATCGGTTACGGCGGTATTGACCACGTTCTTGCTCAAAACCAGAACGTAAATATTCTCGTTCTCGATACAGAAGTTTACTCCAACACCGGCGGTCAGGCTTCTAAATCTACACCTACAGGTGCTGTTGCCAAATTTGCTACAGGCGGTAAGAAAACTTACAAGAAAAACATGGGCTTGATGAGTATGTCTTACGGTTATGTTTACGTTGCATCAGTTGCTCTCGGTGCTGACAGAGCACAAACTCTTAAAGCATTCCAGGAAGCTGAAGCATACAACGGACCGTCTATCATCTTTGCTTATGCTCCTTGTATTGCGCATGGTATCGACATGTCAAAAACTCAGACAGAACAGAAACGTGCCGTCGAAGCAGGATACTATCCGCTTTACAGATACAATCCTGCTAACGAGCAGCCCTTCAGCTGGGATGCAAAAGATCCGAAAGGCAGCTACCAGGAATTCATCAAGAGCGAAGGTCGTTACAAATCACTGGTTAAAACTAACCCTGACCACGCTGATGAACTCTACGCTCAGGCAGAAAAAGATGCTGCTAACAGAATGGCTGTATTCAAAGCAATCGGCGAACTCGTTAAGTAGTTTGAGGCTGCAAATAATTAAAGAGGTACCGGAAACGGTGCCTCTTTTTTATTGAACAAAAATTCATAAATTTATTACGCAAAAAATTTTATGTTTAGATTTATTTTAACTATGAACGAAATAAACAATTTTTCCACCTTTTATAACTCAATGCCCGTCTATTCTTCAAAAAAGCCGAAAAAGCAGCCGGTCGTACAAGAAAAGCCATGGATTGAAACGTTTTTACAGGAAAACGAAAACCAAACCAAAAAGACTAACGGAAAAAACAGTTATTTTTCCACTCTGTTCCGGTCCTTTACGATGGGAGTCCCTTTGATAGCAGGTTTCAGTTATGAAACCGTACGAGGTATAAAAATTTATAATTATATAAAGAAAATGAAGCCTTCTGAAAAAGCGATTGATGGAAAAATCCTGAAATACAAATTTTTGAAAGAACTTCTTCTTATATATACCGGTTTATTTGCCCTCACTTACGGCATATACAGGTATGGTCTTGCAACTAAAGACAAATATCTCGCAAAAGAACAGAAAAAAATTGACGACTTTAACAGAGAAAACAAATCAGATATAAAGTTCAAACCTCTAAAAAATCCGACAGATTCAGCGCTCGGAGCGATGAATCCAATGTCCGGCATTTTAACAATTGATGAAACACTGGCAATTGACCCTATCATGAGAAAAACATACCTGCCGGCAACCGTAAATCATGAACTTGTGCACGCAAAACAGTATCTCACAATTGCACGTCTGGACAATGCAATGGAGCGAATGAACCGAATAATTGTAAACAGGCTTGCAAAAGGCTCCGGATTTATGCAGAAATTTGTGATAAAAAATATCAAAAAAGAAATAGATGAAGGACTTCCGGAAAAATACAAAAATGCACAAATAGATCTTGAGGGAATGAAAATCGGACTCGTTGATTTCATAAACGCTATTTATACAGCAATGAACAAACCGGATTTTACGGAAAAAGATATTCCGGTTATTGTGAACAAAACTTTCTTTCTCGACGCAAAACAGCTGGGACCGTTAAACAAAGCAGAAAAAGAAAAAGCCGAAGAATACCTAAAAGCTTACGAAAATTACCCGATAAATATAAGCCTGCTGCCCGATTCTGAATACAAACAGAACCTTCTTGAAAAAGAGGCTTTTAAAGTGACTCCATGGTATTTTATATAATATTTTTTGCTCATGCTGCTTATATCAGCTCCGGCAGAAATAAACAGAGTACCTCATGACAACTTCCGTAAATATTTGTTAATATATTACCATTTGTTACGATTTTTGTTGTATTATGCCGGTAGGTAACAAAATCTGTCATTCAGGTCTTTTGTATAAAGTGTGTAAGAAAATTTCGCTCAAGATTTGCGGGATTTAAACGCATCGGCAGCAGCCGTATCGCGGGTTAATGTGTGTAAAACCGTGCAAACACCGGCAAAAGGTCTGCCCGAAAAAACAGATGTATATGAGATAAACTTAGTCCAGAGAAGGGAGTTTCCGGTGGAAACAAATTTTAAACAATCAAATCTTTTGCAGTCCATGCAAATACAAACGACTGCGTCTCAACCAATTCAGCAGCCTGTTCAACAGCCTGTACAACTTTCATTTAACACTCAGCCTGCAGCTGATACTTTTACAAAACAGCAGAGTAAAATTCCGTCATACGTAAAAGAATACAGCGGGCTTGCAGCGATTGTACTGAGCGCGGTAGGCATTCCGGTCTCATACAAACTCGCAAAAGGAAAAAGCTCAAAGCAGTTAAAAGATTTGAAAACAGCGGTAGACAATCTTGCACAGCAGTTCTCACAGTCGGGTCTGGAAGACAAAATTTCAGCAGCTGTTAAGAACGCAACAAAAGATATTACAAAAAGAACGAATCCTATTTCTGCAAAATCAGCATTAACCGGAGCGCTTCTTGCTCTCGGCTCCGTCTTTGGCGTAAACGAATATGTTAAAAACAGCAAAGAAGACCTTGTAAAAAAAGGTTATACGGACGAAGAAATTACGGATGCAAAAAATACGGCAACAGATATTCTCTCAAAAGCCGAAGACGCCAAAAATACAGCTAACGGACTCGCCGGCATGGCAAATGAAGCGAAAGCCGTTGCTTACGAATCAAGAAACATCTCATATGATGCAAAAAATAATGTTGAAGCCCTGAATAACGGTATCAACGAGGCAAAATCAATTGCCAACACCGCAATCAGAGCTACAGAAGTCGGTCTGAATCCGGTTATGAGCACATATACTGTTCGTCATTATGACCTGAACCTGCTCAAAGTTCTGAATGATGAGATGAAAATAGATGAAGGCAGAAAAGACGCAGCTTACAATTTTATACGAGAAGCAGCACCAAAAAGACTTAACAGAAACCAGAAAGACACAATTGCGGATATCAAAAATTACAGAGAAACCCATCCGAACTTAAAATCAATCTGGTCTCTCACCGCTGAATACAAGCCAATGCAATTGGGCGGTCTCGGTGTCGTCCCCGTTGATATCCAGAACAACTTCATCCAGCTCGGTATAGATTCACCCGTATTTATTCCAATGTATCTCAAAAAGAATAAATCCGAATTTATCGAAGAAAACGGAAAATATACTTATATTTACGGAAACCAGAAATTCGACCTGACGAAAATTGCAGAAACTTCTACACATGTATACAGAAACGGTGAAACTCATACAGAAAAAATCGAATTTTTCACAACAGAACAAACCTTCAAAGATCAAGAAGGAAACGACAGAAAGAAAACTCTTGTTTTCGTCAAAAACAACGACTATTTCAACGAAAACATCTACGACTCAACAACAAATGCAGAAGAAACCGAAAAATTCGCACTCTTCACAAAATCCGTATACAAACTTGCAAAATATAAAGTTGCCGAGTCATATGCAAAAGAAGAAGCCAAAGAGGCAGAAAAAGCAGGCAAAAAGCCAAAAGACTTCGCGCTTCTCGGTATTGCAAATATGAAAATCTCAAACAGAGAAGCTTTTGACAAAATACAGGCACCCGGCGCATTCCTGCTCAATGACTGGCATGCAGGTTCTATGGCAGGTCTTTTGAGATACCGTGCACCGCTTGAATATGCATACAATGAAATCTCGGAGAAAACATCAGAAGCTCTTGAAAACGCACCTGTCGTTATGGTCGGACACAATCTGAAACATCAGGGCAAATCAAATGAAAGCAACGATTCACAGCTCGGTAAAAACAGGGTAACAGAAAATATAATAAACACACTGTTTGACAGCTTTGCAATTGCGATTACGGAAAATGCGCACAGCGGCATTATCAATGAAGAAAACCCTGACAACGATGATATGTGCAACACAGTACTCCTCAAACGAAAAACAGGAGACAAACACTTCAACCATGCATTCATCGGTGTTGCTCTGTCAGACTGGTTTGTGCCGGTATCGAAAACATACACAAAAGAACTTATAAACGATCCGAAAAAATCAGGAATTCTCTGGCCGCTTTTACAGGCAAGACAGATTCTTGTTGATGAAACAGATGCAAAAACAGGTGAAAAAATTAAAAAAGATATAGGTACGGTCTCCGGCACAATCAACGGATATGACAAAAACACAATCGACATGGCTGCAGTATCCACAAATAACAGAGTTCCGGGTCTCGAATTCGAGGTATATGACGAAAATACACCGATAGAAGAAATTATTGAGAAACGAAAAATTAACAAAGGCAGATTCTATGATGCATTTATAAAGCCATACGGAATGGAAAACAAAGACCCGAACCTCGTAGTCATCGGTCACGACAAATCGCCGCTTAAAATAACAAGAGAAGAATTTCTCGAGGCTCCGATGATTGCGTTTGCACACAGATTAACAAGCCAGAAAGGTCTTGAACACTTCAAAGGTGCCATTTTCAAACTCTTTGACACCTGGGAAGAAAAATTCCCCGGAAAACCGATGCCGTTTGTACTGGTCGGCGGTCCGTCTTCACCGGAAAAACAGGAACTTGAATATTTATATGATTTAAAAAATAAGGATTACGGCAAAAACAAAGCACGTCTTGACAGAGTTCTTGCACTCAAAGGAGGTCTGCCAAATCCCGCAATCATGTCCGTTGCCCAAATATTTGTAGCTCCGTCCAACGAAGAGCCCTGCGGACTCTCTCAGGCAGAATGCGACGCAAAAGGGACACCTATACTCGCTACAGACACAGGCGGATACCACGACACGATTGAAGACGGAGCTACAGGATATCTCGCAACATACATCAGCGAACAGTGTATTTATGACAAACTCGTTGAAATACTCGACAACTACTTCAACCATCCTGAAAAATACAATCAAGTCATTACAAATGACCTCAAAGTTGATTTCAGCTGGGCACAAAAAGGTAAAAAAGGACCGATTTACGAATACACTGAAAAATTCGGTTATGACAAAAACGAACTTCCTGATATTGCAGCAGGAAAACATACGGCAGCATAACAAAAAACATCACACAGTCAAACAGACCGGTAAGATTGCCGGTCTGTTTTTTTATAAGTGCGATTCAATAAATTTTGTGAATTCTTGTTATTATTATCGCAAAATTTTTTAGTACAATGTATAATAATATTTATGGACAAAAAGGATGAATTAAAAATTATAGAAGAGACACAGCAGGTGGTTGCCCAGATGAAACTGGACGATCTTGAAGAGGATCCGTCGCTCGGGGAACAGATGTTTGACTGTGACTGCTGCGGAAAAGAAGCATCTCTTGCCGGTTCTATTGCATACTCCGACTACAGGCTCTGCAATGACTGTGTACTTCTTGCGGAAACCGGTTTTGCACTCGGAAAGCTCAAGTCTGTAGACGATTTAATAAAAGCAATGGAAGACAAAAGGCTGGAAGAAATCTGTAATTTCATAAAAAAAGATAATATAAGTCACAATAACTAAGATATTAAAGATGAAACTTTTTGATAAACTTACAATTCTGGATAAATATATACTAAAACAGGTTCTTGAAATTTTTGTAATGGGGATTGTTGTATTCACGTCCATTATTTTTGCGTCTGATACGTTTATCACATTGATAAAACAAATCACGCTCTACGGAATCCCCTTCAATGTCGCGCTCATGATAGTACTTTTGAACCTGCCCGCAGTTATTGTTATGGCAATACCGATGAGCGTACTTTTCTCAACAGTTATGACGCTTAACAGACTGAGCCTTGCATCAGAAATTACAGTTATGCGTGCTTGCGGAATCGGGCTGAACCGTATTGCAAAGCCTATTTTTATTTTTTCAATTGCAATGGCAGCTCTCACGTTCATTGTAAATGAAACGATTGTACCTATCACGACATCACAGTCGAAAACCCTTGCGGTATGGGCACTCGGACAAAAAAACATTCCTAACGGAAAACAGAATTTCACCTACAAAGAGCTGCAGGACGGAACGAACATAAAAAGGCTGTTTTATGTGGAACGCTGTGAAAATAACACTTTGAAAAACGTATCAGTATTCGATTTTTCAAACAAAGATACTATACAGATTATCCAATCCCAGAGCGGAAAAACCCGTCCGGAAGGATGGCAGTTTAACAGGGGTGCTGTTTACACAATCTCAACAAAAGGAAAAGTCCTGAATACAACCTGGTTCGGCGAGTCGGTGGTAAACTTCGGGCTTGATGTAAAAGACAAACTGACTGACGATGAGGCTACACAGTACAACATCATTGCGCTGTGGAAATATGTTGAAAATAACAAGAAAAACCACTCAAAAGAAGAACATTCGCTTTTCAAAATAGAGCTGTATAACAAATTTGCATTCCCTGTCACTACGGTGATACTTGTTCTGCTCGGGGTTCCTCTGGCTATCACACCGCCGAGAGTCAGGTATAACAGGGGATTTCTGTTCAGCATTTTGATTATATTTTTATATTACCTGCTGAGAGCACTCTCTCTGTCTTTCGGTGAAACAATGGCTATATCGCCCTGGATGGCAGCCTGGATTCCTAACGTAATCCTGTTTATTCTCGGCTCGCTGCTCTATTACAGAAAAGTTTATACAATCACGTAGTTTGGAGTTTTGAATGTTTTTATTTTGTTTAATTTACAACATTTTTTTGATATGCGCTGCGATTATTTTATCACCGCTTATCCTTGCTGCATTTATTGTCAAACCGAAATTCAGAGCCGGTTTTTTCAAAAAAATCGGATTTTACAACTTTAAAAACCTGAAAAAGGATAAAAAAACTATAGTCTTTCATGCGGTGTCTGTCGGAGAAACAAATGCACTCGAAGCGCTTATTAAAAAGACAAGGCTCGAGTTTCCTGACGCAAATATCATTCTGACAACGACCACAAGAACCGGTCAGGAAATTGCAAACAAAAAGCTTAAAGACACTGTCACAGAAATAACATATTTTCCGTACGATTTCGCTTTTTCAGTGTACTCCTTCTTAAAAAACGCAAAACCTGATGTGATACTGATTGCGGAAACAGAAATATGGCCTGATTTTGTTTATCTCTCGAATACAATGAACATACCTGTTTACATAGTAAACGGACGTATTTCACCTCATTCCTACAACGGATATAAGAAATTTTCATTTTTCTTTAAACCTGTTCTGAACCGCTACAGCGGTATCCTGATGCAAACAGAAGCAGACGCGGAAAGAATCAGAGATATCGGAGCTGACGCAGAAAAAGTAAAATGCATGGGAAATTTAAAATTTGATATCGCACAGAATATTGACAGCGCTGCAATAGAGCAGCTGAAAAACGAATTGCAGCCGTCAAGACTTATTATTGCCGCAAGCACTCACAAAGGCGAGGATGAAATCATACTTGACGCATTCACTGACATAAAGAAAGAGTTTCCGGACACAAAACTAATGATTGCGCCGCGTCATCCGGAACGTTACCAGCAGGTAGAAGAGTTGATTAGAAACACAGGGCTTGCATACGGCAAACGAAGCAAAAATGACAATTTTTCCGCAAACGATATAATAATGCTCGATACTATGGGTGAGCTTATGAAAATGTTTTCAATTTGTGAATTTGCATTCATAGGCGGAAGCTTTTCAACGACCGGCGGACACAACCCGCTTGAAGCCAACATATGGGGAAAACCGGTGCTCTCCGGTGATTGTGTTTTCAATTTTAAAGATATTTATGCTTTTCTTACAAAAACCAGAGCTGCAACCCTTGTATCTACCGGAGAAGAGCTAAAAAAAGAAATGAAAAAGCTTTTGTCTGACAGAGCATATTATGACACAGCTTGCGCTGATGCACTGAAAATCTTCGATGAAAACAGAGGTGCCGTCGATTTTGTGATAAATATTTTGAAGTCTGTTTTTTAATAAAATAAAATATTTATATAAATCAAAAAACGCAGAATAAAATCTGCGTTTTTTATTGTAAACAAATGTAAAAAAAACAAAAAAAAATGGCTGAAAATGCTAAAGACAGAGAGTAAGAATGCCGATAAAAACCATAACCAGTAGTATAAGGAGATATGCGTATGAATATGGTTGAATTTTACAAGAAAATGGATACCCTTCTGAATCCCCAAATAAACACAAACAGCAGCAAAAAGGTAACAGACGATAGCTCTGTAACAGTCAAACAAAACACCGGTTACTCAACAGTACGCCCAAATGCCGATACCGCAGCCATAAACTACGCAAATAAAATGACAGATTCAGATTACGAAGAATATGTCTATGTAGAAATAACAGATGAAGAAAATCAGGTGTATCAGGCAGCAATAAATGCCGGCATGGAAGAAGCCGTAGAGCCAAACCGCTCCGCTTTATCCAAACAAATGACAATAGTCGTAGATCAGTACATGGAATATATCTGCAACCTTGGTCTCGACGCAAATTCATCCCCAATTGATGCAAACAAAATCTCCCGCATACTTAACCTCCTCTCAGGCTCCGTCGGCGATTTTACAAAAGAATACGCCGAAAATAACAAAGATAAGTCTGCCTTCATAATGGCAGATGTCACAAAAGAATTCATTAAATTCGCAGAAAAGGAAATAAATGAATACGCTGAACAAATGCAAATCAGTGAACAAAACATCAACAGTCTCAAAGATCTGGAATCAAACAACTTAAATAACCTCAAAGAAATATTTAATACAGTATCAGAAAATGGATACGTAACCCAACAAGAAGCAAAAACAGCCAGAGAAGCTGCAACCGACTACGTCCTCGCCGCTATGCTCAATGGCGAAGAAGATATTTCCGTCCTCAAATTACTCGACCCAAAATATACCTCAAATATCAACTATCTAAATGCACAAAAATATATAAAAGAAGCCGAAAGATATGAAAAAGTCGGAGACTTCATCAATGCAGAAAAATCATACGGAAAAGCCTACGATGCAATAGCAAAAATCATGGCCAAAGCATCAATAACAGATTTAACATCAGCGGTAAATAATGCAGGAGAAAGCAATACAGCAGGAGAATCCTCCGACAATGATTCAACAGTAAACGACAAGCCCAATAACTCCACAGAAAACAATAATACAACTAACAAATATGAACAAACAATCGAAAGCTTAACCAACCAAATAAAAGAACTCAAAAATATCATAAAAACACTGTTTGAGAAAATATCCGGTCTTGATAAAGAAACCGGTAAAACAGAAGAAACAGAAGACCCTGAAACTGAGCCAACAATGGAAAATATTAAAGCAAATATAGAAGCCCTCAAAAACCTCCCCTCAGCAATGAGTGGATTTGTAAAACAACTCGGAACAGTATTCGATCAGGTATTGAACGCATCAACAGTAGCCGAAGCAGAAGAAGCATACCAAAACGCACTCACTGTATACAACAATATAAAAAGACAACTCACTGAAGCAGAAGCCCGTCTGAATAAACTCGAAATAATAAAGGAACGCGCTGAGGCAATGGCAGAAAGTGAAAATGCGACCGATACACAAAAAAGTATAGCAATAAATGCAGCATATGCATATGAAGCAGCAAAATCAATGGTTGATGCTCTCGAACAAACCCTCGCTACAGCAGAAGACCTCAAAAACTCAGCATCAACTAACCTTAACACACTGAAAACAGAAGAAAACCAGACTGCTACCAACAATAATACCAACAATAATACCAACAATAATTCAAATACCTCACCTCAGGTAGAACCTGATCCGGAACCCGAAGATAAAACCGGACAAAATCCCCCAACTACCCCGAATACACCAAATACGCCCTCAAATCCATCAACCCCGAATACACCAAATACACCCTCAAATCCATCAACCCCGAATACACCAACACCCTCAAAACCAGACACTCCGGTTGTACAGGAAACACCAGAAAAGCCTGATACACCTTCAGTTGAAGAGCCCTCTGCTCCGGAAGCACCTAAGCAACCGACCAAAGCGACAGGAGCGGAATATTCTGCAGCATTTGATATAAATGCTATTATTAATGATGCTGGTTTGTCATCTAAAAACCAGAATAATTGTTGCGAAATTCTCTGTGATGGAAAAGCAGGGATGACTGAAATTAGTCTGGGACAGGCTCAGACCAGTTTTTCCAATAAAGCCGGAGACGTAATGGAGACGTTGGCTCTTTCTATCAAAAAAACGCTCCAGAACAAGCTCGGAGATAAATACGATGCAGCTGCTGTGGAATCTGCAATTAATTATGCCAGAGAAGAGGTTAAAAGTTCATATGGAAATGTAACTGAAAGTAATATCGCTTCTGATAAGCATACAATCGTCTATGACACAGAGATGAAAAGGTATGTATATTCCGTTGGTAATATGATGCAAGACTATTTGCATCTTGTGCAGAATTATTTTTCAAATCATTGAGGCAGCCGGCAGATTGCCATAATAAGTAAAAAATTTGCCTACAATTAATAAAAGCCGGTCTTAAAAATTGACCGGCTTTTTTGTTCCAGTCACTCTTATCTGTGGTGTATCAGGTTATTGCGCCGGATGCGGCTGTATCCGGAGATAAAAGACAGATAAATTCTTTTGTATTTCCTATTCTTCCCTGAAAATTCCTGTCTTGTATAGCAAGACAAAGCTAGTCTTATCCGAGTATTCAGGAACGTGTCCCGACAGGACCGAAGCACTGGGAAAACGGAAATTTCCAGAGTTCATTTACGACCTGTCAGTTACAATGGGTTTGCATATTTACTGGGTTACTATCAGCTGGATTCCTGCTGAATGATTCACTACATTAAGAAGAGCGTTGTTGTTATAGTCTCTAAATATTTCATATTTTTCGTCTATACTTTTTTTGTATTTATAACCTTCCGTGTATTCCGGAACATGAAGTTTCGAAATCATCTGATATATTGAATTTAAAATATCCAGCTTTTCTTTTGTAGGTTCCAAATCGTTGTTTGTCTTTTCTTTTATTGAATCCTGAAGAGCGCCCATTGCTTCCAAAAGAAGTGAATATTTTGAAAGTCCGGGATTTGTTATTATATCATCTTTCAGCATGTCAAAAGATGAAAGAATCATTCTAACTACTTCGGGACGTGACGTTCCTTCTGTCTTTTCAATAATTGATTGCTTTGTTTCATCAAGCCGCTGTATAAAGTTCTCATCATTGTCACAGGACTCATCATATTTTTGTATTTCAGACTGTAGAATGAGATTTATGGCGTTTGTTTCCTTTAGAACATCGACAATTTTGTCCACATCCTTTTTGATTTCATCTACATCAAAAATCTCATCTTCGGCTCTCAAAAATTTGTCAGTAAGCCCGAGTGTTTCAACAAAATTCACCGCCGAGTCATTGTCATTTTCGAGTATAAGCGAACGCACAATATAATCTATCGCTTTTTCATCACTCATTGAAAGCGGCATTCCCGTTACATCATCCACTAAATCCGTATCATGATTTTTGAATTTTTCAGCAACAAGAGCCGGATTTCCGATAGACACGGCATCCATTAAAAGCTCCTGCATGTCAACAACTGACGCCAGAGCCATAGCTATATCCAGATAGTCTTTTGCCCTTTTTAGTTCTGTATTATACTTATTTTTTTCTTCCGGTGTATCTGCCTGAGCAATCTTGCCGTCTTTTGCTGCCAGAGTAAGGAACCTTTCCAGAATATCAACAGGATATTTCAAAATATGATACTTTTCTGCATCTTTACGGAGTTTGTCCTCCCAGTACTCACCGGTTTGTTTAAGTCTGCTATCGCCATTAGAGCTAGAGAGGGATTCTTCAATAAAGTCAGAAACACTCATAGATACGGCATCTTGATAATTTTCTTTTATGCAGTCATTAACAAAATTCGAGACTACATTATTTAGGGCATTCATATGATTTTCTAAATTTTTATAATAAATGCCGCCAAGCTTGCTCGCATAGCCGTATTCCATAATATTTTCGATAAGATTATTAAACACAGGACCTGGCTGTATTGCCTCAGATGAAGCCAGTCTGCCTATGCGCGTAATCACTTTGTCCTTTGTGAATTCAGGATTATCAATACATTCCTGTATTGTATCAGAGAGTTCTTCCATATCGACCCCGAATTTCACAGAAAAAGCAGCTGTCGAATCAGTGAGTTTTTTATGTTCCATTGAGCGCTTATACTGATTGTCATTCAGAACGACTTTTGCTCTTTTCAGTTTCTGGATAAGGACATCAAGCCTGTTGAAAAATGCAGTTTTTTCATCATCGGATACATCCTCTTTTGAGGAATAATTGATTTTGTTCTCAAGTTTTCTTAGCCCCAGCATAGCGTCATAGAAAGTGTTCCGGCTTTTTGCCGCATTTCTCAAGAGATTATGCAAATCTTCTTTTATAATATTCTGATATTTTTCAGGATATTCCATTCTTACTATGAAATCCAGATTTTGTTTGGCAGTTTTAAAGATTTCATCAAGCGTAGACATTATACTTTCAGGCGGATTGTTCTTTTTCAGAGCCTCTGATTCGTCATACCATCTGGCAAAGATTGCTTTGTATTCAGAGAGTTTTGCATCAGGCTTAAGCGAAAGTATGTCAATAGCTGCCTCAACAGAACGTTTAAGAGCTTTATCATTAAAGAATTCTGTAGTAAACATGCCGGCGATATTATTTACAATAGTCCTTTCGTCATCAGTCAGCGCTCTATCCTCTTTTATACCCTCAAACAAATCATGCAGCCTGTCAGTCATTGCATACAGACCGAGGTTAAGTTTGTTGTTGTGCATATCAACGGAAACAGCACTGATAACATCGAGCAGCGAGTCCACTTTTTCATTTATCTGTTCTCTGCCCATAACATCAACTTTCGGATAACCCGGCAGAACTTTGTATTTTCTGTAGGCTTCATCCTTAAAACCGTTGAACATTTTTTCATAGGTCAAACTCATCAAAGAATTTCTAAATGATAGATACAAATCGTCAAAAGTTCTGCCGTTATTATAAATAACACCGGACAGTTTTTTCTGTAATTTTTTATATTTGTAAGACGGGGTTGTCTCTGAGAGGTCGAGATTGTTCAAAAGATGTTTTTGATAAACAAGATTTGTCACAAGCGATTTCACCTGCGAATTTTCTACATTGTACATCTTCAAAATGTCATATCCGGTGTAATTTTTGAATGCCATATCAGCATCTGTCACATCAGCGGTTTCTTTTTTGAATTCTTCAATCGTCATATCCTGAAGCATTCTGTAGATTTTGACAAAATCTTCATTTGTTTCGGGATTGTATTTCTTATCGATGTAATTTTTTATGGCAATATTGTATTTTGTATCTTTTTTCAGATCGTTTTCATTAAAATACAGCGCGTCCCCGACGTCTTTTGTGAGTTCTTTTCTTATCTGAGCTTTTGCACTTCTTGCATTTTCAGAATCCGGAACAACACTGTCAAACTGTTTCAAAAGTTTATTAACAAGAAAATCTATAGTGTGCGCAAGACTTCCGTCAAAGTTTTTAATTTCCTCATTTTCATACATAGCCGTGCGGGAAATAATTTTAGCTTTATCCTGTTCCGAAAGATTAATACCATTGTTTTTCAATGCTGAATTTACTATATCAACAATGTGCGCTTTTGATTTGTTAAGCGCATAGGCATAGAGAACTTTGGGCTCTTTTGAAAAAGCATAATCAAACCTTTCTCTCGCTTCCTGCCTGAGTTCATCTTTGATTTTTTTAAGCCCTGAGACGCTGGACGCTTTCGCTATTTCTTTCCATTTCGAAGTATATTCACCTGACATCTCAAGAGCCGCTTTTTCAAAAGTCAGTCTGAGTGCATCATTTTCTGGCAAAGCATCAAAATCTGCAGCAGACGGAATCGGTTTATTAAACGGTGTTTCATTTATCCTATCGGTTATCTGCCTTAATTCCGTATGATATGCGTTCAAAAATCCGTCAATTTTAATTTTTTCGTTTTTTATGTCCTGAACTGTTTTTGTTGCAGCAAATTTTTCAAGATCCTCAATAAAAAGAGAATCAGGAAGGAACACATTTTCCTTTATACCTGCAGCTATAGACTCAGCCTGCTTTGGATTTCCCTGCAAAAGTGTATCCCAGTACAGAGGGAATTTGTACTCTTCGCTGCGACCTTTATGGTTGTTCAGATATTTTCTGTTGTATTCACGGGGAACAAATTTTCCGCTTTTTTCAGTAAGGTCTTCTATGTAATTTCCGTTTCTCCACTTATCATCAGTAATATATCCGGACTCACCGCCTCTTCTGTCGCTGTAATCAGTACGTACAAGCCCCTCCGAGTCTACCCAGATATTTTCATGCTCGGAGCCGCCCCAGGTATTGTCATTAAAAAGTACATCTTTGCCGTTTCTTTCAGCTATTTCAGCGATATACTGGGAATGCAAACCTATTTTGTCGTGAAATACGCTTGTATCTGAAATACCTGAATGCGGGGTGTTCTTTATTATTTCAACCGCATCATTCACGTTTTCTACGGCTCTGTACGGTTCATCTGTCAGCTGCTGGAGAATTCTGGTCTGCTGTTCCGTAGTTAACCCGCTTCGTCCTTCCGGTCCAACCCAGTAGTTTCCTGTAATTACACCTGTTTTTCTCGCATAATCCTCAAGCGGTTGCCTGATTTCTCTGTAGATTGAGGTGAGTTCTTTGTTTATGTCAGAATACATGAAGTTTATATTCTTTTTGATTTTTTTCAGCGTTTCTTTTTCTTCTTTTGTATAGTGATAAAGAGACGTATCAGAAATTTTTCCGTGCCTTGAAGAAAATTCGTCAGCAGAACGCAGTTTGTCTATTGCATTGTAACGGGTACGAAGTTTTAAGAGTTCTTTGCCCGAAACAATTTTCCCCTCGTTTTCCATAAGTTTTACCAGAGAGAATCTTGGATTCGCACTGTCCAGCAAATTTTCGTTCTCATCAACTATATCAAAGGAAGACATAATATAAGCAACACTTTCCGCAAGTCCGTTGAATATGCCGCTGATATATTCAAGCTGTTTTTTAAGGTCCAGAATGGTTGCATTATCCGGTATCTCATTTGCTTTTTTGAAATTTTCAATAATTGCTGCATTATAGTAATCATCAGGATTATCCAATGCATCAGCCATTATTTGAAATGCATCTCGAAAAGACTTGAGCTGGCTTTTGTACCCGAGGTTATTATAAATTTCGCAATATTCTCCGTAATCAGGGTTGTCCTCAAGTATCTCTATGTATTCTGAAAGAATTTGAGTAAATTTCTTTTTGTCGGGTTTTGTTTTTAAAGTTTCGGAAAGAAGAGCCAGTGCGTTTTCGTCGCCTGATTCAACCTTGTTTTTTAGCTCTTTTACCTGATTCGTTAATGCAGTAATCCTGTCATTTATACCCAGCATATAGAACAACCCGTCGAGCTGTTCTGTCAATGCCTCATACAAGGCATTTTTTAACTCATCAAGTTCCGCGAGAACAGTCTCTTTGTCAGGATTGATGTCGTATGTTTTTGCAATATGTTCTACATATGAACTGTTTCCGTTTTCTATTTTTTGTTGTATTTCATCGATTTTTTGAAAAAGCAGGGTTTCCGCATCAGGCAGATTGTAGTGAATCATTGCATCTGTCAAAAGATCCTCGTCATTCAATGCCATTATATTTGCAGTTCTGTATGATGCCGCAGCCTCGTAGAGCATTCTGTCCTTTGCAATCTTCCCTGCCATTGTGCTTTTTATATGAGTGCCGTCAGCAACTGACCTGTACATTTCAAGAAGATCTTTTATATCCCCGATATTTTTCTCAAGTGCGTTTTTATCAACTCTTTCCCCGTAAAAATCTGTTATATAGTTCTTTATTTTGTTCAGTTTAACAGAATCTTCTTCGTTCGGTATAAAGTGATATTTCTTCATGTTTTCAGGCATTCTGTCAATTTTTTCCGATAAATCCACCTGCAAACCCGAAACAGCCGAAAAGAGTTCTGTCATTTTATTGCCTGAAACAGATGGTATAACCTGCTGCAATTTTTGTTTAATAGAAGTGTTTAAATCTCCGAGTATTTTTAAATCAGAATTGAGCCTATTCTGCTTTTCATGATAGGTATCGGATTTGATAAGATTATTAGCCTTCACTGAATCAACATTTTCTTTTGCCTTTAAAAGCGCCTGATAATAGACTTGTTTGTCTCCTGAATTGTTGTTCATAGTACGGAAAAAGAAACTGTCGCTAAAAGTATCATAATGATTTGCATCAAAAGGGGTGTATACGGAAACTATTTTGTTTTCAGCACCGTACATGCCTGCAGCCTGCATCCAGTTTGTGGTAGACGCATCAACGACTCTGTAGCCCTTTGCGAGTGCGTCATTGTAATCCACATAGGTTTTGTGAATTGGAACTTTTTTACCGGAACGAGGTTTAGTCAGGTCATATGCCATAATCACATCCAAGTCATCAAGCTCAGAAAGCAGCATATCCACATATTTTGCTTTGTATTCGTACGACATAAGTTTTCTGGCAATAGAAATTGCCGCACACATACCGTGCTGTTTCTGGTTTATCGCTTTTGTGTTCGGAACAGTATTTTTGCCTGTATTAAGGGCAAGGTCATTGAGCATTTCAGCGAGTACAAGAGTTTTTTTGTCATTCAGCTGGGGATTTATTTTGTATTCAGGACTTAAAAAATAATCAAACCTGTTAAGAATGTATTTTTTCTGTTTTACAGGTGTCTCTGAGGAAATAATAAAATAGTTGAGGTTTCGTTCTATATCCTTTATATTTGGGTTTTTTACATCTGCAAGCTGTGATTTGTCAATATTTTTAAGGATATTATCCCTGTATGCAAGAATTTCTTTCTCATCGGGAGAAAGCGGTTTTTTTGAATCAAAAACCTTGTGCAGCACAGGAGAAAGCTTTTCCCTCGTTATGGGGTCAGAAGCCGTAAGCGATTTTTGAGCAGCTTCTTTTAGTTTCAATTTCCAATCATGACGGGGTTTTAAGCCTGTATCTATACCCGTAGAATAAGTCAAATTCTCGGCAACATCTATCAAAAACCTTACATTGCTCTCACCCTTTTCGTTTGAAAGATTTTCGATAGCTTTGTTTATTCTGGAGGAATTGTTCTCCGTAAGAGAATAGTCATTGTCAGTTTTCAGCTGGCTTACTGTATTTCTGTCTTCTCTTCTTCCTTTGAAATTAACATTTATTATTCCGATTTTCATTATTATTCCCCTGTGACACTGTTTTTTGCTGTAAAAATCGAAATAATTATTTTTTGTTATTTTTCAATGTTATATGAAGATAACTTTACACTACAGCGCTTTTACAAACAGCCATGGCTTCCCTATCCTTAAGCAGTTCATTGTACAATACCTGACCTCCGGTAAGGCTGTATACTTCTTTCAAACCTTTTTGCAAAAGTATTCTCGAGGCTACATAAGTTTGAAATCCCGTATTGCAGATTAGCACAATCTTTTTGTCCGCAGGCAGCGAACCGTAATTTTTTCTAAGTTCGGAAGGTGAAATATTCACAGCACCTTTGAGCGTTGCTGTATTGAATTCTTCTGCCGAACGCACATCAATCAGATAAACATCGTCGTTTATATCCTCAAAATATGCCGGTTTTACGAATCCACGGAGAATATTATCCGCATGCATTCCGAGAATATTAACAGGATCCTTTGCCGAAGAGTAAGGAGGCGCATAGCAGAGTTCCATATCAACAAGCTCGCTGACCGTCAATCCCGAACGTATAGCCGCAGCCATTACATCTACTCTCTTTTCTACATTTTCATATCCGGCAGACTGCATACCCAGAATTTTTCCGGATTTATCAAAAAGCAGCTTGTGCATGGTTCTTGTTGCACCCGGATAATAACCGGCGTGAGAAAAGCCCATAGTGAATGTTTTTAGATAATCTATTCCGTTTTTTTTGAGCTGAGTCTCACTGGCACCGGTACAGGCAATTGTGAGATCAAAAACTTTCACAACAGCAGAGCCCTGTGTCTTTTTATAAACAGAATTAATACCGGCAATATTATCCGCAATAATGCGTCCCTGTCTGTTTGCAGGACCTGCCATCGGCACAAGACAATCTGCACCTGTTACGAAATCAGTAACTTCCACGCTGTCTCCACCGGCATAAATATCAGCATCCGAAGTCTGCATATGCTCGTTCACTTTAATGCCGCCGCTTTTTCCTATTTCAAGACCGCATTTTTTCGCAAGTTCGGTATCCGGTTTTACGCCTATACCCAGAATAGCAATATCATATGGCAATTCTCTGCCCGAAGCCAGAACAACACTATTTTCTTTAATTGCTTTCACCGCATCATTTAATACAAGATTCACACCGTGTTTTCTCAATTCATTCTGAGCGTAAGCCGCAGTCTCCCAATCCACGGGAGGGAGTATATGAGAAGCTGCTTCGACCAGAGTTGTAGTGATTCCGTCAATTTCTGTCAGGTTTTCTGCCATTTCGACACCGATAAAGCCGCCGCCTATTACCACGGCATTTTTAACTCTGTTATGTCTGATATAGTATTTTATTTTTTCTGCGTCCTGAAGCATACGCACAGTAAAGATATTAGGGTTGTTAATACCTTCTATATCAGGCATAAAAGGATACGCGCCCGGAGTGAGTACGAGTTTGTCATAACTGATTTTTTCAACGCCGTTTACGGTCACAGTCTTTGATTTTCTGTCAATATCCGTAACACAGGCACCCATTCTTATATCCACATTCAAAAGGTTTTTGAATTTTTCCGGACTTGAAACATGCATAACGTTTTCATTATCGATAACATCAGAACAATAATAGGGAAGTCCGCAGTTAGCTATTGAAATCTCGTTCGTTTTTTCCAGAATAATAATCTCTGCATTATCATCAAGTCTTCTGAGTCTTGCTGCCGTAGAGGCTCCGCAGGCACCGCCGCCAATAATTAATGCTTTCATAATATTCCTTTCCTCTTATCTATCGATGTTTCCGGTAGAATTTAGACTTCCATAAATTTTAGATTTTTACTAACCCTAAAATCTGCAGTTACCGAGGATTTTATATCGTCAATAGAGAACATCGGGTTTATTTCAATCAATTCAAGCCCATTCTTATCCACATTAAAAACGCATCTTTCGGTAATAATCATATCAACTTCTCTGTAAGCAGTAAGCGGAAGCGAGCATTTTTTTACTATTTTTATCGTTCCTTTAGAAAGATGCTCCATTGCGACAATAACCTTTTTCGCGCCCACTACAAGATCCATGGATCCGCCCATTCCCGGAACAAATTTTCCCGGAATGACCCAGCTTGCCAGACTTCCTTCTTCATCAACCTGTAAAGCTCCCAGAACCGTAGCGTCAATATGTCCGCCTCTCATCATTGTAAAAGCCATCTGGGAATCATAGAAACACGCACCGTATTTTGCTTCGACAAAACCGCCGCCCGCATTCGTTATTCTTGTATCAGGATTCTCTTTTGGCTGGCTTTTTCCAACACCGAGAAGTCCGTTTTCTGACTGAAAAATAACATGCATATCCTCCGGAACATAGTCAGCCACAGCAGTGGGCAGCCCTATACCGAGAGTCACAACATCGCCTTCCTTAAATTCTTTTGCAGCGCGTTTTGCGACTATTTCACGGATTTGTTCTTTGGAAAGTCCGTGTTCATGATTTATCGGATTAGTAGCTTTTGCGGAAATATTTTCTTTTCTTTCTGCTGTGAGTTCCATTTTGTTATCAGCCCCTTTATTCCTTTACAACAATATAGTCTATAAACAGCCCCGGAATGACAACTTCATTCGGATCCAGACAGTCAACGAATTCTTCTGCCTCAACTATTACCGTATCGGCTGCCGTAGCCATTATTGTGTTCAAATTTCTTGTCGTACCATAATAAGATACATTGCCGAATTTGTCGACTTTTGAGCCGTAAATCAGCGCAAAATCCGCACCTATCGGTTTTTCAAAAATAAACTTTTTCCCGTCGACTTCCATTGTCTGTTTGTTTTCTTCAATCACCGTGCCGACGCCGGTCGGAGTAAGAATACCGCCGAGTCCGGTTCCTTTAGCTCTGATTCTTTCTATCAGTGTTCCCATCGGAACAAGTTCTACATCCAGCTCACCCGTATGCATCTGTTTGCCTGTTTCAGGGTTCGTACCGATATGTGATGTTATGAGCTTTTTAATCTGTTTATTTACGATAAGTTTCCCTTTATCCGCATCCGGATATGTTGTATCGTTAGAAATCATTGTGAGATTTGACGTTTTACTGTTGACCAGCTCATCAATAAGAGTAGATGGCGCGCCGCAGCTCAAAAAACCTCCGACCATAATAGTCGCACCGTCTTTTATCAGATTTATTGCTTCTTTTGCTGATATCTTGCTTTTCATCTTCCTGTTAATTCCAAGTCTGTAAAAAATATTTTTTATTATTCTATTACAAATATATTTTTTTTGCAGGCTTGTTACATAAATTGTAAGAAATTTTGTATTTTGCGGCAGCGATATATCACTGAGTATCAGCCGAAAATATCATAAAAATGGTAGAATTGCTGAGGATAAAGAGCTGTCATTTCTGTAAGAAAATCCACATATTCACTATGGAGCCTGTTTAATTCTGCCGCCTTTTTCTGAGCCTGCGGCACAAATTTTTTCACATACACTCTGTGCGTATCTCTCTCATTTTTTGCCGCACAAATAAAATATATCTGCGTTTCCATAAGCTGCGCAAATTTAAACGTACCTACGGGAAAGTCAACGGATTTGTTAAGAAACTTTGTTTTAAAAGTGCTTGCCGTACCTGATGAGGATATTCTATCACCGGCCATAAAAACAATATCTCCGTTTTCCAGATTTTCTTTCACAACTGCGCCGGTATCCGGAGTTATATTCTCAACGGCATAGGTTGTTGTATCAGATATTTTCTGAATTTTTCGGAGAAAACCGTTAAAAATGCGGCACTGTTCTTCGCTTAAAAATATATTCACATGCGGATTAACAGTATTTTTGGGATTTTCGATAAAAGAACGCAATATTTCTATGTTGCCGACATGCGAACATATAAAAAATACGCCCTTACCCTTTTTTATATCCTCAATGAGAAGCTGCTTGTCTTCGGGTTTGTCAAAAATTATTTTGTCAGTGTTGTACTTTCCGGAAAACGCTTCCATTTTATCCACAAGAGAAAGAGCATAGTTCAAAACCTGTCTGCAGCAATTAAAAAAAGTCGGTTTTGCTTTCATATTTCCGGTATATTCATAAATAACCGACAGATTTTTCTTTGTGTAAGACTGTAACTGTCGTGAAAAAACAAAAGCGAAAAACGAAATAAAACAGGCAATCACCTGTACAAACTTTTTTCCGAAAATCTTGTACAAATACCATGTCAGCATGAGCCGTTTTTCACCGGCAGCCCGTTCTTTCTGCTGATACCATTTCATTTTTTTACACACTCCAGTAGAGTATAATCATACTTTCCAATATTCTGATACGCTTTTTCAAGTTTTAAATCTGATTGTGCAATTATTTCTTTCATATCGGATTCGTTATACATTTTGCTGTTACCGTTTGCCATACATGTAAAATACATTGAAATATGAGACAGCGCATATGCTGCACCCTCAAACTGCTGTTTGTCTATAAATGGTTCGAGAATAAATATCCTTGTATCTCTGTCGCTGAATTTCGCAACTTTGTTCAAAATTTTAAGGATTTGTTTTCTTGAAAAACAATCCAGAAACTGGCTCATAAAAACAGCCCCGCTTAGAGCCGGCAGGTCATCTTTTAAAATATTTGCGGCAAAAAATTTGCATTTTGGCGTATTGAAATTTTGTTTTGCCACGTCAATATTTTCTTTTAAATCAATCATTGTAACAGTGCAATCGCTGTCATACCCCATACAGGCACGTTCAAATTTTCCTGTATTTCCGCCAATATCAAAGATATTTTTTTCAATTTTATTTTTAAATGCTGACTCAAAAATCAGAGGAATTGCTTCATTAAAACAGTCGTCTGAATAATGATGGTCAAACTCAAACCAGCTCTTTTTCATTTTTTCATTCATTTCCGGCAATTTTGAATAAATTGTTTCCGAGTCAAAAAAGTATTTTTGCAGCCCCGCCGGTCTGCTTTCACGAAAAGAAGAAGAAAGTTCGCCTGCGCCAATATAGCATATATCACGAACAAAATTGAAATTTACCCGTGTCATTTCATCAAACAAAAACGCTTCCGCAAGCGGCGTCAGTGAATATTTTTCATCATCATCCTTTTCCACAAGCCCTATACAAAGCGCTGCATCAAAAAGAACGTCGGTCGTGTATCTAGAAACATTGCAGGCGGATTGGATTTCCTGTTTTGTTTTCGGGGCTTCGTTAAGCGACTGAAGGATTTTGAAATCCAGCATTGCAGCCACAGCCTGAAAAGTAAACGGAGCAAATGCTATTTTCTGAGCATTTGTCAGCGCTTCCACGCTCGAAGTTCTGTTTTTTCTGTGTCTTCTGAATCTTGGTTTTGTGAGTTTTTCTTCCATTGTTTTACGTTTCCTGTTTCGGGTTAATTAAAATAAGACTTAAAATATATGAGCTAATCAATCCGCATGCTAACATAAAGCCGAGCGAACTGACGAGTTTAAAACTTGTAAGAGAAAGAAGCAGAAAAGAAAACACTGTTGTTGCACAGGACATCAGCACTGCAACTCTCGAGTGATACATATTCTCCGTTCGGGCATCATTAAATCTAAAAATGGAATAATCAAGGCTGAATCCGGTAATCAAAAACAGAGAGAGCACATGAAACAGGTTCACATCGACTTGAAAAAGTCCGAGAAGTGACAGCGTGAAAAGTCCGCCCAGAAGCGACGGCAAAATAATTTTTGCCGTATTTTTTGTTCCAAAAACAAACGACATGGCAAAAAACAGGAATGCGACAACCGGCACGATAAGCCGTAGACAATTAATTCTGCAGGCTTTCACCCTGTCTGAAATATCCTTTTGCAGGTCAACAAGCATTGCGCCCGGAGTATTTTTGATTTTGTCCTCAAGTTTTTTATTTGTTTGTTTCACAATAATAATTGATTGATTATCATTGACGAGAAAATTTTCTCTAATCTGTTCCGGAATTCTTTCAGGCATCAAAAATTCAGCAGGTGCATTGTCGGTCAACAGCTTTTGTCTGAATTTTTCGGGAAGGAATGAAGCATAGTTGTTCAATTCTTTTTTATACAAAATCCGCCTTAGTCTAAGATTTTGCTTTTGTTGATTTACGGACGGAACAAATTTGCTCAGCGCAATATAATCCTGCTGTCTGATTTCACCTGTTAAAAACTCTTCCTTTTCCAGCAGCGACTGGATATCAGGGGCTTTTGTAATAATAAATTTTGTATTCTGTGTCCCGCCGCTCAGGGAAGAATACAGCTTTTCAGAGGCAAGCAGGTCTTTTGAGGGTTTATACATATTACGCACATCATCATTAAATTTCAGGCGGAAAAGCCCTATTATGCTCAAGAAAAGGATTATGAGCACAAAAATTCTTTTTTGTCTTTTCGATAACGACAGAGAAAACAGTTTCGAAACATCGGAGGTCCTTAGCGAATCACAACCGAGCTTTTCGCAAAGAACAGGATAAAACAGCACGACAAAAAGATAAACACTGAAAAGCCCTGTTGCGGTATATACGGCAATCTGTCTCAAAAGTTCTATATCAGAAAAAAGAAGTATTAAAAAGGAGCAAACAGTAGTAATCATGCTGGCTGTAAGACTTTTAAAAATTCGTTTTATATCATTGTTATGAGCAAAGTAGTGCAGTGAATAGTCAATACAAATCCCAATCAGCGTAGTAGAAAACACAAATGTAAGAATATGTATTGTCCTAAAAACAAGCGCAGTCACGATATATCCGGACAAAAATCCCCATGAGAGACTCAGGGCAATCGGAATAAGAATTTTAAAAGATTTAAAATAAAGTTTGCATAGAAGTATAATAAAAATCGAAGACAAAACACATATTACGTTAATCTCAAGCATCGATTTTGAACTTGCGAAATATGTGTGCACCGGCGGACCGGCAAGATAGATTTTTGTATCTTTTTGTTTTTTTTCAAGTTGATGTTTTGCCCCGACTACCGTTTTCATTTGTTCATTTAGCAGCGTGGGAGAAAGTGCAATCTCGTCTTTAAAATTCAATGTCAGGATTTCATAGAACTTTCCGTCACGTTCCTGAATTCCGGTATTGTCGCCGTCTGAAAGGCTTTGAAGATAATCAATAAAGAAGAAAAACGGATCTTTTTCAAGCGGAAGAATGTTTACGCTCAAAGGATTGTATACTCTCTCCAGTCCCTCCAGCTTGACCGCCTCAACATCATCACGGGATAGTTCATATCGTGTTTTTGGCGACAGCAGGTTCCTGTAGTAATCCTTATATGTATTAAGAATCTGTTTAAAGTTTTTTGTATTTGCGATATCAGCTTCAAAATTCGAGTCAGAAATTTTTTCGAGAAAGGCATTTTTCGTCTCTGTTATATTTTCGGGTTCATCTGATTCCAAAATAACGCCCAGTCTGCCGGAATGCTTCTGACTCAAATCGACTATCAGCTCATCCGTTTCAGAATTGGAGAGAATTGCCCTCAGAATATTTGTCTCGGTTTTGGGCGGTGATACAAAAACAGCAGCCGCCATTACAACACCAACCGTAATAAACATTATTCGAAGTATATTCAACACTGTTTCTTTTTTCATTGTACAGCCTTACAGTTTGTAAAATTGATAGTGGTTTTTGTGTTTGTTGTATCAATAATCATTTTTGAGATACGACCGGTATGTCCCGTAGTTAAGCCGTATATTATTATAGACCCGAGCTCGCCCTTCAGCTGTCCTGCCGTGGTCGGTTTCAGTGCAAGTATCCAGCCGGAATCACCGGATTTTGTATAATAAATATCAAAATTTTTCTCAAGATATGTGTAGTTTTTATTTGTTATAGATTTTATGATTGCACTTATTCGTTTGTTCTGACCCGAAGTATATGATGTGGTTGATTTTATCGGATAGGTTGTCTCAAAAATCACGCCCTTATCTTTTATAAATTTAAAATCACCGCCCGATTTCAGAGAAGCTTCAGAGGTTTTCAGGTATTTGTTCTGTTCAAATTTGCACATCTCATTTTGAAAATCAGGCATAAGAGAAGCTGCTTTCTGTGCTGAAATTTTTGAAGAAAAAACATCGGCAGCACCGCAGCAAACGCCAAGAACGAATATAGCTATAACGAGTATTGCACACTTTTTCACCGGCTCAGCTCCTCTATTTTTTTTACGAAATTTTCCGGAGCATTATATATAGATTCTCTTGTTTGTAAATTTACGCAGATTTGCATTGTTTTTGCCTTACACAAAAGCTCTTTTGTTTCAGCGTCGAGTATCCTGTATTTTATCACCATTGCCGGCTGATACTCATCGAGCTCAGTTTCTACTGTAAGGTTCTGTTTAAAAAACGCCGATTTTACGAATTTCAGCTCAACTGTGGCAACCGGATACATCACATTTTCCGCCCGCATATCATCATAGGTATAGCCTATTTTCTCAAGCAAATCACATCTTGCCTTTTCAAGATATTTAACGTAATTTCCGTGCCAGACCACATTCATCGGGTCAAGGTCATAAAATTCCACGGTTATTTCAGATGTTGAAGTGATTTTTTTCATACTCTATTCCTGAATATTAAAAGTTCCGGACGAACAAACAGTTTCGCCCTTTTTGTATGTATAATTAATATTTTTTTCCGTCTTATCAAGCACCAGCTCAATCTCCTCATCAGGTTTTATAATATGAGAAAATTTAACTTTTTTTGCTGTATCTTTTGAGATATCGATTTTGAACAATTCTTCTGCAAAAAGATGTGCAAAATAAAGCTGCACAACCCCGGGAAGAACAGGAAATTCATCAAAATGTCCGCTGAAGAAGTTGCAGGTATTAGAAAATACCATTTTCAAAACAGCTTTCGCTTCAGATTCCTGCTGGATATCAAGAATCAGAGGAAAAGACAGATTTTTTTCAAAAAGCGATTCGATTTTTTCTTTATCAACCTTGCCGGTTTTGCTTTTCGGGATTTCCGGCAAAAACTTCCATTTCTGAGGAATAATTTCTGATTTATCCTTCACAAGAGATTTTAAGTGTTTTATGAGTTTTGTTCTGCCGCCGGTTTTTTCAAGATAAAAAAGCTTGCCTTTTTCATTCAAAACAGCTGCACAGCCGAGTTTATCTCCGTTTTTTACACAGTAGCAGCTGTCCACATATTCTGATTTATTGATATATTCTTCTATTTCCATTGCGTTTATTCTTTTTTCCTGAATTTTTATTATTCTGTCAGAACGTTTATTTAAATAAAATCCGTCCTCTCCATCTTTCTTTATAATGTCACATAAAGTAATATCTTTTTCCATAAAATATGGTGAATTAATGACAATTTGTGAAGCATCATCCATCGACACAGATACACTTTTCATACAGCAAAAGCTCTGCTCAAAGCCCTCTTTGTGAGCAATTGTACCTGTCTCGGAACTACCGTAAATCTCAGAAATCGCAACCCCATCCAGATAGTCATACATTTCTTTTTTCAGTTTATCACCAGCTGTCATAACTATACAAGGAAAATCATTTATTTTTATATTATGTTTTTTGAATTGTTCAAGAAAAGAAGGTGTTGTGATAAAAAATTTTCCGCCGGTCTCAACGCTGTCCGGATAAACAACTTCATCTGTGTTAATCAAAAACTCACCGCAAAAACATAACGGCAGCATTACGTAATTCGCAAGTGCAAACATATGTCTCGGCGAAGTTGAGGTTATTATTTCGGTTTCGGGTAGAAAATATTTTTTAAATTCTTCATAAATATCCTCCGCTTCAATAATAAGATTATTCAAAGTCTTTTTTATTTTTTTAGGTTTTCCGCTCGAGCCGGATGTAAAAATATTAATAAAAGTGGAGTTATAATCCGGTTTTTCTATTTTGCAGCAAAAATCACCGGCTGTATCAGCTTCATCAAGAAGAATATAATCAAAATCAAGAAGAAACAGCTTTTTTTTGTCTGCCAAAAGAAAAATTTCCTTTCCTGCAAATATTGCAGCAAGAAAATTTATAAAAAAATCAAAATTGTTATCGGAAATAATGACCGCACTTTTTCTATCATCCTGTTTAAGCTTTGAAACAATCGGTTTTACAAGAGCCATAATCTCTTTCAGGGTGTACACTGTCCCTGAACTTTTGATTAGTTTAATATCATCATTTTTATCAAATATTTCAAAAAAATTCATACTACAAAATATTTTTTCTTCTAAAAACTATCCTGACTGTATATTCTATCGCAAAAAAGCATCCCAGAAAAACATATGACAGACATCCGTTGTAAAGCATCCATATCCAATCCGGCAGAAAGCAGGTAACAACCGAACAAACAAACTGCAAAAACAGATAAACACACCATACGTAAGTAAGATTTTTTGTGTAAATTTTTACCGGTTCGGAAAGCTCGCCTTCCGTCATTTTTGCAAATTTTTGAATAATAGTTTCTTTACAGAAGAGCGATGAAAAAAACAGCCAGAAAATCCCGAAATTTACCACAACCGGATACAGCTTCAGACCGCCGAAGCGAGTAAAATGAAACAGGGCGATTATGAAAAAAGTAAACAGTGTTGAGATAACAAACCCGTACTTTTTCATAACATATATCCGCTTCTATTTTAAAAGGCTTTCTACAGCATCAACAACATCTTCCACTGTCCGTATCTGCTTAAAATTTTCCGGAGAAATTTTTTGTTTTGTAAAATCCTGCAGACGCACAGCAAGATCAACCGCATCTATGCTGTCAAACTCCAAATCCTCAAAAAGATTTGCATCGGGCAATATTTTATCTTCATCAATTTCAAAATCATTGACAAGTATGTTTTTAAGTTCATTAAATATTTCGTCACGAGTGTATTTTGCGTTCAATTTATTACCCTTATCTATTGTTGTTAACGTAAATTATTATTTTTGAGATTCAATAAAATCAGCCAGTGTTTTAACAGAGTAGAAATATTTTTTGTTTTCTTCTTTGTCCTGACTCATTTTGAGATTATATTTTTTCTTTAAAGCCATACCGAGTTCCAGCGCATCAATAGAATCCAGCCCCAGTCCGTCGATAAAAAGCGCTTCTTCTGTTTCTATATCGTCAGGTGTAATATCTTCAAGCTCAAGAGTCTCTATTATGAACTTTTTCAGTTCCTCTACAAGCTCTGTGTTCAATTCTGATTTATCCAAAATTCCAGTCCCTCTGTCTTTATAATAAATATATATAGCCCAATCCGAGATTAATGTCAATTTTTCAACTGCGTACTGATTTTATCTTTTATTGCACTGTTTACTCTGTTTCTAAGCTGTATTTCCGTCAAATCCCGTTTTGAGAAATCTTCAATTTTTATCTCTCCGTTAACTGAAATTTTGTACACTACTGTTTCTTCACCGGCATCATATATCTTCTGATTCTTTGAAAGAAATTTTCTACTGCAATTTATATAAACAGGAATGATGTCCGTTTTTGTGTGTATAGCGAGCATTGCAGCTCCCTTGTGCAGCTTTAGAGTCTCACCGTCTGCTGTTCTTGTACCTGTCGGAAATATTATCAGGTTATATCCCTTGCTTAGCAAATGCACAGACTCTTTGAGCATACTCTCCTGATTCTCATCATTTATGAGAAAAAGGGATTTCACAATATTTCCCATGAAAATATTCTTTTTCAGCTCTTTTTTCGCAATACAGATTGTATCGGGAATAATACCGATTAGAAGCACTATGTCAATAAAACTAGGATGGTTTGCAACAATAATTTTTCCTCTTATATTTTTAAGACTTTCCGGATTTTCCGTTTCTATTTTTATTGCACCGGATTTTTCCATAAGCGCGTTAAAAAATCCCCATGTTTTGTGTACGACATTGCAATAAAAAGCCTTTCTTCCGCTCTTTTTCACAAAAACAGCCGCGCATGGAAAAATTATATAGTTTATAATTAAAGCACCGCACCCGAAAAACCCGAACAAAAAAAGAACAACAAAACTGCGCACAATTTTTTTTACTGCACTTTTCATAAGAGTTACCCCGTTACCGTGAAAAGTCCGCCATCGCCCCAATACATATCAGAATTTCCGTTCATAAGTTCAAGAAATCTTTCAATTTCTGTCTTATCAAAAGTCTTTTTTACAGGAGATTCACAGATGTTTAGTGTAAATTTTCTGCCTTCATCTTTTGTAATAAGACATGAAAACCCGAAAACCTCATTCTTTGTATCACAGCAGCAAAACAGTATATCAGTGTCCCCCGCAGAGGCTGCCGCCTCAACAAGACCTGATGAAAAAGTATTTTCCTCCGCAGCCATAGCGTTATAGCTGCAGGTTATTTTTTTCAAAAGAGAAAATGCGCCGGGTGCACTATTGTGCACAGAACCGCTGAAAGTAGCCGGAGAAACTTCGTTTTCTTCCGTATATTGCGTAATTATTTTGTCCAGTCTGTCTATTTCTCCATACTGTGAAGCAAAAACTATTTTCACTTCCGGAGTTTCATAACATTCATTCATTGCACACAGAGCCAGTTTGTCCGCAAGTGAAAGTTTTCTGCGTGACAATGGAGGCATAAAAGACAAATCAATACTGTCCTCTGTTACATAAGAATATTTTTTAATACAAAAATTCAATTTTCTTTTCAATTCTCTTTTTCCAGACATTTTTTTAAACCGGTTGGATTTGTGTTATTATAAATTTTATTACAAATTTTTGCATAAATCAAAGAGGAGTATCCACCCGAAAATGTCTGAAATCTATATAAACGAATATAGTGCAGTCTGCAATCTCGGCGCCCGTATAGATGAAATTTTTAAAAACGCGCTGAATTGCGGTAATGGATTTTTTACGTTTGATTCGGATATTGTCAGAGGAAAAACATTTCCGCTGGGAAAAATAAATATTCCGCTGCCGGAAATAGAAAATAAAGTATACAATCTTCGCTGCAACAGACTGTTGTTACACTGTTTAAGGGAAATAGACACGAAAAAACTGATTGAAAAATACGGAAGACACAGAATCGGTATCGTTATAGGAACAACTAACTCCGGTGCTGATGAATATGAAAAATCAGGCGATATAAGACATGCCCGTATAGGAAACCCGGCTGGTTTTTTAAAAAATCATCTCGGACTGGAAGGATATTTTAGCGGTGTGTCTACAGCGTGTACATCGGGAATAAAAGCATTTGCAACGGCAAAAAAGCTTATTGACACAGGAGTGTGCGATGCTGTTATAACAGGGGCGACTGATGCCGTTTGCAAAACTCCGGTATTCGGTTTTCATTCTCTTGAGGTTCTCTCTCAAAACCCGTCTCTTCCTTTTAGCAAAAACCGGAATGGAATAAATATAGGAGAGGGAGCTGCTTTGTTTGTTTTAGAAAAAGAGCCCGCAAAAACAGCTACAGCCGTATGCGGAATCGGAGAAACCTCTGATGCGTATCACTGTGCAACACCTGATCCCGAAGGCATTGAAGCAGCCCGTGCAATTGAGATTGCGCTGGAAGAAGCAGGCTTAAAACCAACAGGCATAAATTACATAAACCTGCACGGCACAGGCACCTTAAGCAATGACATCATGGAAGCTCATGCTGTTCATAAAATATTTGCAGAAAAAACGCCCTCAAGCTCCACAAAATCTTTAACAGGTCACTGTCTGGGGGCTGCAGGCGGAATTGAGACAGCTTTGTGCTGTGCAATGCTGGATGAGAAAATAAACCCGGAAAACTATCTTCTGCCGCATTTTTACGATGGTATGTACGATGATACGCTTCCTGTAATCAACCTTGTTCAAAAAAATCAAAAAGCGCAGAAGCTGGAATACGTTCTGAACAATTCTTTTGGATTTGGCGGTTCAAATGCAGCAATGGTTTTGAGGAGGGTGCATGCCCGCATATAATCTTGAAAAAATACTGCCGCACAATCCGCCGATGATTCTTATTGATGAGCTTCTGGATGTGGATTTGGAAACAAACACAGTAAAAGCGTCCGTTACCATAACAGAAGAAAAAATATTCTATGACAAAAACCTTAAGGGTATTTCACCGCTTGCCGGCATAGAGTTTATGGCACAGACCGTTGGCTGCTATGCGTATTTCAGAAACGGCGGGGGGGAGCCGAAAATCGGTTTTTTGCTCGGAAGCAGGGTATACAAAAACAATATTGAAAAATTTGAACTTGGGAAAACGTACATAATCAAGACAGAACTCGCTTTTTCAGATAACGAACTTGTCTCGTTTGATTGTTTTATCTATAATGATGGTATGGAATGCGCAAGGGCAACTGTCAACGTATACCAGCCGAATGATATTGAAAATATGAAATTATAACTGAATAAAGCGGGGTAGTATGGGCAAAAATGTTTTAGTTACCGGTTCAAGCAGGGGGATAGGAAAAGAAACGGCATTGTATCTGGCAAAGAACGGATACGATATTGTACTACACTGCAACAGCAGCCTTGAAAAAGCACAAGAAACAGAAAAAGAAATAAAAGCCCTCGGTGTAAACACAAGAATTCTCCGGTTTGATGTAAGAGACAGACAAAAATGTTTCGATATTATTACAAAAGATATTGAAGAAAACGGGGTGTATTTCGGTGTGGTTTTGAATGCCGGCATAGCCAGAGACAATGTTTTTCCGGTTATGGAAGAATCAGAATGGGACGATGTTCTTGATACGAATCTCGGCAGCTTTTATAACGTTCTGAGACCGATTGTTATGCCAATGATTGAAAAACGGGTAAAAGGTCGTATCGTTACGATGTCCTCAATTTCGGGGCTGGCAGGAAACAGAGGTCAGGTAAACTACAGCGCCTCAAAAGCCGGCATCATCGGAGCAACAAAGGCATTGAGCCTTGAGCTTGCGAAAAGAGGTATAACAGTAAACTGTGTTGCTCCGGGGATGATAGAAACAGATATGATAAAAGATGTTCCGGTAGATGAAGTGAAAAAGATGATTCCTATGCGGCGAACAGGCAAGGCAAAAGAAGTGGCAAGCCTTGTTAATTATCTGTTTAGCGAAGATGCCTCATATATAACAGGGCAGGTTATTTCTGTAAACGGAGGTTTGTACCTGTGAAAAGAGTAGTTGTTACGGGCATGGCGCTGGCAAGTCCGCTTGGTTGCAGCGTTCAGGGTGCGTTTGATAATTTGCATAAATTCAAAAACTGTGTCACACGCTGGAGCGAACTGGATGATTTTGAAAACATGAACACCCGTCTGGCTGCGCCTGTACAGGGTTTTGCAACTCCTGCCCATTTTAACAGAAAAGTAACAAGAACAATGGGACAGGTAGCCGTGATGAGTACGGCGGTGACAGAAGAAGCGCTAAAAGATGCAGGACTTCTGGGCGACGAAATTATTTCTAACGGACAAACAGGTGTCAGTTACGGCTCCTCGTCAGGCTCTCTTGATTCAATAATTGATTTTTACACAATGCAGGTTGAGAAAAAAGTCCGCTGCGTAAACTCCGGCTCTTACATAAAAATGATGCCTCAGACTACAACAGTAAATATCTCATTGTATTTTAAGACAAAAGGCAGACTTATACCCAGTTCTACAGCCTGCACATCAGGCTCGATGGGGATAGGATACGCTTACGAAGCAATAAAAAACGGATACCAAACAGTTATGATAGCGGGCGGTGCAGATGAACTTCATCCTTCGCATATTGCCATATTTGATACACTCTACGCAACAAGCCTGAAAAACGACACACCCGAACTAACACCCGCACCGTTTGACAGAGACAGAGACGGGCTTGTGCTGGGAGAAGGCGCCGGCACATTAATTCTTGAAGAGTATGAACATGCAAAAAAACGCGGCGCAAAAATTTATGCAGAAGTTATCGGTTTCGGCACATCAACAGACGGAACGCACATAACAAACCCGAATCATGAAACAATGGGTTCTGCACTTGAACTTGCGCTAAAAGATGCCGGCATTTCCCCTGATGATATAGGATATGTCAACGCCCACGGTACCGCGACATTGCACGGTGATATTGCGGAAAGTATCGCAACCTGTGATATCTTCAAAAGAAAAGTTCCTCTCAGCTCCCTGAAAAGTTACACCGGACATACTCTCGGAGCCTGCGGAGCAATAGAAGCTATTCTTTCCATTCAAATGATGAACAGCAAATGGTTTTCACCAACGCTGAATCTAAGAAATATTGACGAAAATTGTGCGCCGCTGGGATATATTACGGGCAAAGGAATAGAAATCGATACGGATGTAATTATGTCGAACAACTTTGCTTTCGGCGGAATAAACACCTCTCTTATTTTCAGAAAAATAGTTTAGCGGGAAGCCTTCAGAGCACGGAGTGAATTTTTGTATTCCTGCTTTATGCACATTTTTGAATTCGTAAGTTTTTCTATTTGCTGCTGGTACTGAAGAATTTTCTTTCTTGTCTCAGGAGTGTTGCACGGGTCTTGAGCCGAAAGTTCCTGTATTGCCTGCAATTTTCCCTTTATTTGTGCATTTATTACCTTTTTCTTGACTGATTTGTTGTTTTTCAGCATTTTTTTCTGCATACGATAACTGCACTCTGCATTTGCAGCACCTGCAAAGAAACAGAAAGCCAGAAGAAACGCACATAATTTTTTCATTATACCCACCTCGTTTTACTTCAGAATAAGCAGTATTTTTTCTTATTACAATTGGTTATATGTTCATAGACATAAAGAAAACAAATTTTCACAAAAAAGATATGAAATTCAGGACAAACCGTTTTACATACACATTTAATAAAAAATAAAAAAAATTTTTATTTTTACTTGACTAAAAAGCACTGTATGACTGATAATTGAGATATGTACAACCGTGAAGACATACTAGAAACAATCAGGGATAAAAATATCGAATCAATAGCCCTGCAGTTTACTGATATAAGAGGGCAAATAAAAAACCTGATGCTGCCATCCTCCAGGATAAACGAAGTTTTAAATAACGAAATTGCATTTGACGGATCATCAGTTTCCGGATTCAGAGAAAATGAGACAATGGATCTTGTATTCTATCCGGACATCAGCACATTCAAAGTATACCCCGACAACATACCGAAACTAAGAAACACGGCTCGTTTTATCTGTGATATTTACAACGCTGACGGCACACCGTTCGAAGGATGTCCGCGCTGCAATTTAAAAAAGATTATAGCCAGAATGGAATCTGATTACGGATACACGATGAACATCGGTCCGGAAATAGAATTCTTTTTGTTTAAAACAGATGAAAACAACAATATTTTGAACAATGTTTTCAACCACGTCGGATATTACGACCTGAATTCAGAAGAAAATATAGAAGAAGTTTTGAATCAGATGGTCATTGCAATGGAACAGATGGGGCTGGAGTTTGACGCAATCCACCATGAAGCCGCACCGCTCCAGTTCGAAGTGGATCTGGAATATGACAATATACTAAAAACAGCAGACAACCTTATGACCTTCAAATATATTGCAAAAATGACCGCAGGCATGTTCGGTTTTACTGCTTCGTTTATGCCCAAACCACTTTTCGGAGTCAACGGCTCGGGTCTGCACCTGAACATATCTCTCGATAAAAACGGAGAAAACGCATTTTTCCAAAAAGACAATATCTACCAGCTCTCAAATGAGGCTCTGTATTCAGTAGGCTCTTTACTGAAAAACATAAACGGGATTACTGCCGTCTTAAACCCAACAGTAAACAGTTACAAAAGACTGGTCAGGGATTATGAAGCTCCGGTGTATCTGGCTTGGTCGGTAGTCACGAGAAGTGCGCTCGTTAGAATCCCTCAGAAAAGAGGCTCCGCAACAAGACTGGAACTCCGTTCTCCGGATTTCAGCACAAATCCTTATCTTTCTTTTGCTGTACTGCTGCAGACTTGTATTGACGGAATAAGAAACAGGGTAGATCCGCCCAAACCAATGGAAAAAAATCTGTTTCTGCTCTCCTCAAACGAAATAAAAATGAGAAAAATAAAAAGCCTCCCGCGCAACATGTTTTCAGCTCTTGAAAATTTTGAGAAAAGTATGCTCTCACGCGCGGCACTCGGAGACTATATTTTTGAAGAATTTTTGAAAACAAAAAGAAAAGAATGGAAATTATACAGAAAACAGGTCACACCGTGGGAAATCAAAAATTATATGGACGTGTAAACATAACAAAATTTTTATTATATAATTTTTACGGGTACTTATGGAGTTAAAATAAAAATGGAAAAAGTAGAAAGACAACATCCAAAAGAACAGGATCCTAAAGTCAGAAGAACAAATTTTGATGCGGTTGAAAGCAATTTCACACCCGAACAGGCAAAACTTGAAGCATCAAGATGCCTGAACTGCAAAAATCCGCGCTGCGTTCAGGGATGCCCTGTTAATATAAAAATTCCTGATTTTATTCAGGCAATAAAAGAAGACAATCTCGAAAAAGCCGGAGATATAATAAGAGAAACGAGCCTTCTGCCCTCTGTATGCGGCAGAGTATGCCCGCAGGAAAGACAGTGCGAAGGCAACTGCGTTCTCGGTATAAAAGGAAAATCCGTAGCCATAGGCGCACTCGAAAGATACGTCGGAGACAACACAGATGCAAAAAACAACATCCAGCCAGAAAAAGGCAAAAAAGTTGCAATAGTAGGCTCTGGATGTGCCGGTATTACAGCAGCTGCCGACCTGAGAAAACTCGGCTATGAGGTAACGGTTTTTGAAGCATTGCACAAACTCGGCGGTGTTTTAAGATACGGCATCCCTCCGTTCAGACTTCCGAGAACAGTTCTGGACAGAGAACTTAATTCGCTTAAAAACATAGGTGTTAAGTTCTTCAAAAATGTCATTGTCGGAAAATCAATAACAATTAACCAGCTAAAAGAAGAAGGTTATGACGCAATATTTCTCTGCTCCGGTGCAGGATTGCCCAAAATGCTCGGAGTCCCGGGAGAAAACCTCAACGGTGTATACAGTGCAAACGAATTTCTGACAAGGGTAAACCTCATGCACGCAAACAGCCCTGACACACCGACCCCGTTAAAAGTCGGAAAACGTGCGGCTATCATAGGCGGCGGAAACGTTGCGATGGATGCAGCAAGAACCGCGGTGCGTGTAGGATATGAAGATGTTTATATTGTATATAGAAGAACTGAAGCCGAACTGCCGGCAAGGCTTGAAGAAATCAGACACGCAAAAGAAGAAGGCGTAATATTCAAATTTCTTCACTCTCCTGTCGAAATTCTCGGAGAAGACGGTTATGCAAAAACGCTCAGACTCGAAATTATGGAGCTGGGAGAACCCGACGAAAGCGGAAGAAGAAAACCAGTACCCACCGGAAAAACAGAAGATATGGAATTTGATACAATAATCGTCGCTCTTGGAACAGGTCCGAACCCGATTATTCAAAAGTCAGCCGAGAACGAAGGTCTCGATCTGGAAACAAACCAGCGTGGTTATATAATCGTAAATCCTGAAACCGGAGAAACTTCCATCAAAGGAGTATATGCAGGCGGTGACGTTGCGCCGGTAGGCGAATCCAACGCTATCAACGCTATGGGAGCCGGAAAACGGGCAGCAAAAGCAATCGATGAATATTTAAAAAGTTTATAAATATTAAGCCCGCAGATTTGCGGGCTTTTAATTATCTATTTTTTGAATTAAAATTTAGATATGGGAAAGGCTAAAAAACGGAATTTTTACAGTTGTACTAAAGGGAATTTGTCACTCAACGGAACACTGAAACGAGAAGATGCGGTAATCCACGTTATAGAACGTTTCAAACAGAATGATTTTGGAGAGGATACAAAATCCGTTATTACCCTTTTTGGCATTACCGCCGAAGAATTGGCGGAAGCCGGTGCTGCATACGAAGATTTGCTTGCGCTAAAGGCTCTTTTTATATAAAAAATAAATTATTTTAAACAATTTGTTTATAAAACTTTGAAAATGTGATAATATTTAACAGTATTGTGAGACGTTATATGAATTTACTATCATTATTTTTTAAACCGGCAAAGACCGATGATATACCTTTTGAATATTACCCTGAAGCAATGATGATGATATCAACATCAGGAGAAATCTTACAGGCAAACCAGAAACTGCTTGATATTTTCAAAATGACACCGGAAGAGTTTGATACAGCAGAACTGTTTAATATGTTTGACGGCGGATACAAACTCATCGAAGGACTGGCTGACACAGGAACCTGTACAATAGTCCGCTCGAAATTGAATCCGGAAGATGAGCTGTATCTGGAAATTATGGCATCGAGAATGCCCGTCCGGGACAGAATCCTCATCACGGTCAGAGACGAAACAAGTTCGCAAAAAATGCTCAGCAAATTGATGTTCGAACACGAATATCTGACAAAACACACAAAAAACAAAGATGTTTATCTCTCAAAAATTTCCAATGAATTGACCTCTCCGCTGCATTCGGTTGTCGGTTTTTCTCAGGCAATTCTTGAAGGTCTGGGCGGTGACGTCAATGAAAAGCAGGAAAAATACCTGAAAATAATCAACAAAAATTCCGAACAGCTTCTCGAGCTTATGCAAAAACTTATCGATTATACAAAGCTGGAAGCAGGTCTGTATGATTACAATCTGAAAATGTTTGATTTCGTAACGTTGATTACGAATGTATTTAACGAATACAAACTCAAAGCCGAACAGAAAAAGCTTGTTTTGACAGTTGATTTAAACGGACTTTTAAAAAGAAGCTGCTACAGCGACGAAGCACTGATAAAACAGGTTATTACTGTACTCATCGAAAATGCGATAAACAATACTGATAAAGGCGCAATCAGAGTAGCTGTAAGCACTCCGAATATTGAAATAGTCAAAGCAGCAGGTCTGGTTGTAATGCCGGAAACAGGCGATAAAACATATATGATGTTTCAGGTAACAGACGGCAGCGAAGGACTCAGCGAAGATGAAATGTACACGGCATTTGACCCGTATGCAAATGCTGATGACGATATTTCAAAAAAATCTTTGATAAGAGGGCTTTCTCTCGGGATTATTTACCATTTTATACGCATATTAAAAGGAAAAATGTGGGTTTCTTCTGAAGAAGGCGAGGGAACAACATACTCATTCATTATCCCGAGTGAAAAAATAGGTATTTAGCGGATGGCAAATGTTGAACTCAAAAATGTAGTCAAAAAATATGACGAAAAGGTTATTATCGATGATGTAAGCCTCTTCGTTAAAGACAAAGAGTTTCTTGTGCTTGTCGGCTCATCCGGATGCGGAAAATCTACGATACTCAGAATGATTGCAGGACTTGAGGACATAACCGCAGGCGAAATATTTATTGATGGAAAATGTGTTAATAACGTACACCCGAAAGACAGAGACATAGCTTTTGTTTTCCAGAATTACGCACTTTATCCGCATATGACAGTGTATGAAAACATTGCATTTCCGCTTAAAATGAGAAATTATCCAAAACAGGAAATCGAAAAAAAAGTACTGGAAGCCGCGAAAATACTGGATTTGGAACCTTATTTAAAAAGAAAACCGAAACAGCTCTCCGGCGGACAAAGACAGAGAGTCGCTCTCGGACGTGCAATAGTAAGGAATCCTAAAGTCTTTTTGATGGATGAACCTCTGTCAAACCTTGATGCAAAACTCAGAGTGCAAATGCGCTCGGAAATTAAAAAACTGCATGAAAAACTCAGGACTACTTTTATTTATGTAACCCACGACCAGACAGAAGCTCTGACGATGGGAGACAGAATTGTTGTTCTTGACAAAGGTAAAATTCAACAGATAGATGAACCGGAAAAGATATACAATTCTCCTGCGAATACTTTCGTAGGCGGTTTCTTAGGTTCGCCGTCCATGAATTTCATACCGGTAAAACTTCAGGAAAATGAAATAGTCATGAATGGTATCAGAATAAAAATGACAGAAGCGCAGCACAGGGCACTCAACGGAAGAACAAACTTTATTGTTGGTATACGTCCGGAAAAAATGGACACTATCTTTTCAGACGAAGAAAATATTTATGAAATAGGTGCGAAAGTAGATATTTCAGAAATGCTCGGCAGCGAAAAAATTGCATATTTTGATATTAACGGTGCAAAATGTTCAGCAAAACTCGACGCAAGAAAAGAATTTGCTACTTCGATAACCCTTCGAGTCAACCGGAATGATTTTCTATTTTTCGATGCAGCAACAAATGAACGAATTTATATAAGTTCTTCTAATATTGCATAGTTTTGTAGCCCCTTTTATACAAATATGATAAAATACTTGCATGGATAGGATTTTGGAAAAACAGCAAAAAATGTATGAACTGCTGAAAGCAAAAGCACAAGGAAACTTTATTTTAACAGAATCACTTGACTCCATAAGCAGGATTGCCGAATTCATTCTGGACGAACAAAATGATTTCTGCCTGATAAAATCAAAATCAGGATGCTTCAAAACGGAAATGACGAATTTCGTTCTGGACAACACCGAAGAAAAAACTCTCGTTTTCAGATTCAAATTTTTTGAAGCCTCCACTGTTGATGATATATTTCTGAGCTTTTTCAATGACTTAAAGCACTACTACAGGCTCGGTCTAATTAGTATTCCAAAAATTGAAACCCATTCCCTTGTACAAAAAATATCTAACTTCTTCTCTCACACAAACAGGAATGTAGTTGTATTTTTTGATTCGTTAGAGAATATTACAGAGAAAAACAGACCGCATATTGTAAGCTTTATCGAGTACCTATCCAAATTAAAAAACATAAAAATTATAGGCGCAGTAAATGATTCAGTACCGATTAATACGGATACACAGGTTTTTACGATTGACATACCGCCTTTTAGTGAAAACCAGACAGAAAAGCTTTTTGAGTACAACGGAATTTCTTTTTCCCGGAAAGAAGTAAGGACACTATACGAAGACATAGACGGTGATATAAATTTTGTTTTTTATACCTCAAGTATAGCCAAAACGCTTAACATCTCAATAGAAAGGCTTTATTCCGAATACAAATCAAAAAATCTGAGTTTCAAAAATTTTATCCTGCAAAAACTAACTTCGCTTGTTCCCGACAAATACAAAAAGACATTGCAGCTGCTTGCCGTTATAAATACCGGACTCACAGAAGAATTTTTGCTCAACTACGGACTGATAACAAAAGAACAGCTCGGCTATTTTATAGAAAAACTTATTATTTCAAAAGAAAACGGGCTTTTGTTCCTGAAACCTGAAATAAAGCATTATGTCTACGGGATTATTCCTCATTTTGACAAAATAAAACTGCACAAATTTCTTCTTGATTTTTACAACGCAGAACTTCCGCAAAAACCGGCAAAACGACTGCTTCCTCTCTCCAGAGAAACAATGCGCTCACAGATTGCATACCACAGTGCACTGCTGCCGGCTGAAATGCCTAAGAAAAAGCAGGATATTAACGCATCACTGCTGACATACATGAGCGGAAATACAGACTGGAAAATAAACAGGAGCCTTGCCGCAAAAAAACCGAGAATTCCTCTGCCAAGAAAAAATCATCCGGAAAAACCTCCGGAAATGCCTAAAGAAGAAACCGTCGAAAGCAAATACAAGCTAACTCAGGAAGAGCTTGCACTTCTCGGAATTCCCGTAGATTTAAACAAAGAAGGCGCAAACAGAGGCTCTCAGGAACAAGTTCAGCAGGCTCCGGTCGAAAAAATTATTGATTTGAAAGAGATACTTGATGAAGCAAAAACGCTTGAGCACGAACATGAATACGTTGAGGCGTATGAAAAATACTTGCTTGCATACGAAAACAAGCGTTCAAGAAATTATCAAGAACTGCTCGGCGAAATACTCAGCGGTTTAATCAACTGTGCACAAAAAAACAGCAATATAGATTCGGCAATTCTATACAGCAACAGGCTGATAGAGTACTACCGGCAACAAAACGACAAAGACAGCGCAAACCTTGCACTTCTGGCTCTCGGTAAAATATACAAAGAATCATACAAATACACAGCAGCGCGGCGCATATACGAAGGATTTATCCAAAACCCCGATTCCTGTTCAAATAGCATAATAGGATATTCTTACATTGCACTTGCGGAAATAGAAGAAGATTCCTCAAATCTTGAAAAGTCAGTTCTATACTATCAAAAAGCTTTCCAGATGGCTTCAGTAATTCACAATTCCGCATTTCTTGCCGAAGCTTATTTCAAATATGCACTGATTCTCGATGACAATGCACAGCTGGAAATGGCGAAAAAATACTATGAAAAATGCACTGAAATAAAAGAAGAAAATCCATATCTGTCATCAGCTTATACAAATCTTGCAGAAATATACAAAGAACGCGGCAATGTGAAAGAATGCGCAATGAATTACAACAGTGCACTGAAAATAGATTTAGAAAATACAAATTACGACGGAATTTATTATATCTGTACAGAATTGGCGGCAATTTTCAAGAAAAGAGATCTTGAAAAATCACTCAACTACACGCTGAAAGCACTCTCCTGCGCAAAAAGGCTGAATGAAAAATTTTATATTATTTCTTCTTATACAAAAGCAGGCGAATGTTATTATGAAATGAGAAATTTTGAAAAGTCCTTTAAAGCATTTATACTCGCAAAAAAAATATCAGAAAAAGAGGGGATAATTCCTGATAATATTGATATAATAGAAAAAAGGACAAAAGAGCTGAATATGATGCTCGAAGACGACGTTATTAAGAGAATACTGGAAACAACAAATGCAATTTGATTCATTACAAACAGAACTCCACCTTGACTGCAAGGTAAAAGACCGCACAAAGCTTAATGACTTTATTTCGGTTTTTAAAATTTACAATGCACACACAAACCTTGTCAGCAAAAATGATGAAAACGTACTGTTTGAGAAACATATTTTTGATTCACTGGCGCTGAATCTTTTTCTCGAAAAGAATAACCTGCAGAACGAAAAACTAAAACTTCTGGATATCGGCTCAGGTGGCGGGTTTCCTGCGATTCCGGTCGCTGTATTCTTTAAAAATTTTGAGATTTATCCGCTGGATTCTATTGCGAAAAAAATCGGTTTTATTGAACTTGCAAAAAAAGAACTTATGCTCGAAAATCTTCATCCTCTGTGCATGAGAGTTGAAAATTTTGAGGAAGAAAAAAGGGAATTTTTTGATATTGCCGTGTCCAGAGCCGTAGCACCGTTGAATATAATACTCGAATATGCACTGCCTTTCATAAAAAAAGACGGATGGTTTGTTGCGTACAAATCAAAAAACAGCCCCGAAGAAATTCAAAACGCCAAAAATGCAATGCAAATCCTCGGCGGCAGAGTAGAAGATATTATAAAATATAATCTGCCTCTGGATACAGATTATACAAGAGAGCTGGTCATAATAAAAAAGACAGAAACAACCCCTTCAAAATACCCCAGAAAAACCCAGTCAATCAAAAAAGCCCCGCTATAAAAAAGAGCAGAGCAAATTTGACAGGTATGAATATTCTCTGACAGATTCTCTAAATGAGCGGACATCTATGAAAGTATTGCCTGAGCAATAAGAGTACCCATTCTTTCTGTACCTATGATTGTTGAACCTTCTGATTTTATATCAGGAGTCCGATATCCGGCTTTTAATACTGATTTCACAGCATTTTCAATAGCGAGTGCAGCTTCGTCATTATCAAAGCTGTATTTAAGCATCATTGAAGCAGAGAGTATTGTCGCAATCGGATTCACAACATCTTTACCCTTTAAATCCGGAGCAGAACCGTGTATCGGCTCATACATACCCAGTTTTGTATCAGAAAGGCTTGCACTCGGAAGCATTCCCAGAGACCCGGGCAACATAGAAGCTTCATCTGAAAGAATATCGCCAAAAATGTTTCCTGTCACAATTGTGTCAAACTGTTTTGGAGCGCGGATTATCTGCATTGCTGCATTATCAACATACATATGAGACAACTCAACCTCCGGATACTGTTTAGAAACACGAATTACAACTTCGCGCCAGAGCCTTGAAACATCCAGAACATTCGCTTTGTCAACAGAGCATAGACGTTTTGTTCGTTTCATTGCCGTTTTAAAAGCAACATGTGCAATACGCTCCACTTCATCTTCATAGTAAATCATATTATTGTATCCGGCATTTCTGCCATCTATAACCCCAACACCTCTGGGTTCTCCAAAATACACATCACCGGTCAGTTCTCTGATAATCATTATATCAACGCCGTTAACAATTTCGGGTTTTAACGGAGATGAAGAAACAAGTTCTTCATAAACAATCGCCGGACGCAGATTCGCAAAAAGATTCAAAGCTTTTCTTATGCCGAGAAGAGCTTTTTCCGGACGGACTTCAGGAGGGAGCGTATCATATTTCCAGTCGCCTACTGCGCCGAGGAAAACCGCATCAGATGATTTTGCAAGCGATACAGTTTCTTCAGGAAGCGGGGTTCCCGTTTTTTCGTATGCACAGCCGCCAATCAACGCTTTTTCATACTCAAATTTTATACCGAATTTTTCTCCCGCAGCGTTTAAAACTTTTACTCCCTGCGCCACAACCTCGGGTCCGATACCGTCACCGCCGAGTAGTGCTATTTTGTATTCTTTCATAATAAACTCCTGTTTTGTTTAGTGAAACCAGCCGATTTTATTCAACAAAATTCATAACTAAAGTGATGTAAGATGATTATACACAAGCGATGAGGCTTTTACAATAAAATCTTTACCTTCCGGAGCGTTGTACTTACGGTTTACCAGCATTACAACAATATAATTTTTGCCGTTGGGCGCATAAACAATACCGGCATCACCCAGCATTTTACCGATATCACCGGTTTTATGCACAAAAAGCGCACCGGATGGAAGCCCTGCAGGAATAAGCCTGTCATTGTGTACATGACTCATATAATCAACTATTTTTTCTTTTGATTTTAAGGAAAGGAATTTTGAATTATCGATATTATAGAGCATTGTAGCAAGCTCTTTTGCCGTCGTAACATTTGTACCTGCCATATCGGGGAGCCAGTCGTTTACACGAGTCCTAAACATTCCCCAGTGGCGCAAAGAGTTGTTAACAGAGCCCATACCGCCTGTAGCAGACATAAGCATGTTTGTTGCAGAGTTGTCAGATTCCGTAATCATTACCCTCGCAAGGTCATCCACTGTATAGACAGCCCTATCACCTCTAAACTGGAGGCTTCCCGACCCTTCAGAACGATAGTAGTCAGTCATCTGGATTTTGTCCTGAAGCGTAATTTCTCCGGCTTCTATGGATTTAAACAGATGAAGAAGTACAGGAAGTTTAATTATGCTGGCAGCGGAAAAAATTCTGTCACTATCCAGCGAAGCGGATTTTCCCGTGGAATAATCCCATACATACACTGACGGAGTTATTGTGGGATAGAGTCGTGCAAGATTTTTCAGTTTTGTTTCCAGGACAGGCATTGTACCCGCTTCATACAATGGCGACATCTGAGCTTTTTTTACAAACACGGGATTAAGAAAATTCTTACCGAGAAAATGAGTGTTATTCAAATACGCCGATGTCGGGCGGTACAAAGTGTCATAATCAACCGTTACCGCAGGATATTTCTGCTGTCTTAAAAATATCGGACGTGTAACTGTATCGTAATAATTGGGAGCGACAATAAAAAACAATAACAGAGCAAAAGCAATATGCACAAAAATTTCAACAGGATTTGCTTTTTTCTTTTTTGCAAAACGTATAGGTCTTTGCGCTGCAGAACGGATATTGGATGAGTATCTCTGAGGACTGTTGTAATAGTCGTATTTTATTTCCGGTCTGAATGCTGGTTTTGCCAATGTATAGTCTCCCCAATCAATCTCTGATTCTTCATAATTTCGACTTAGATGTAGCCTTAAAAATAAACATAACACATTTTTGCTTTAAATTCCAAAGTATTTACATTTTTTTACTATACATATCGGGTATGTATTAAATTCCTGAAAAATAGTATAATACGCGTATGCAAAAAATTCTTGAAATTGAAAATCTGTCAGTAAATTATCCTGTATCATCAGGTCTTTTCAATGAAACAAAAGAATACATCCATGCCCTTAATCATGTATCGCTTGATATATACAAAGGTGAAGTACTCGGGCTTGTCGGAGAATCCGGCTGCGGCAAATCAACACTTGGAAAGGCTGTTCTCAGGCTGATTACACCTGAAGGAAGAGTTCTTTTTGAGAATAAAAATATAATGGATTTCGACAAAAAAGAAATAAAAGCCTTCAGAAAAAATGCACAGCTCATATTTCAAAACCCATTCTCCAGCCTGAATCCGAGAATGACAATAAAAGAGATATTGAGAGAGCCTCTTGTTGTACATGGAATCAGGGATAAAAAAATTATTGATGAAAAAATCAAAAACATATTGAACATGACAGGTCTCAATGAAGAAACTCTGACCAGATATCCCCACGAATTTTCGGGCGGACAAAGACAGAGAATAGCAATTGCCAGAGCACTTATTCTCAGACCCGAATTTCTTGTCGCGGACGAGCCCGTTAGCGCGCTGGATGTAAGTATACAGGCACAGATTGTAAAACTTTTGCTTGAGTTGAAAGAAAAAATGCAGCTCACAATTCTGTTCGTCTCGCATGATCTCGGAGTCGTAAAATACATATCTGACAGAATTGCGGTGATGTATCTGGGAGAGATAGTTGAAATTGCTCCGGCAGAGGAACTGTTCAAAAACCCGAAACATCCGTACACAAAAGCACTCATTTCCGCTGTTCCAACAGTAGGAGAAAAAAGAAATATTGAGTCAATAAAGCTCGAAGGAGACCTTCCCTCGCCGAAAAATCCTCCCAGAGCCTGCAAATTTCATACGAGATGTCCTTATGCAATGGAAATTTGCAAACAGGAATCTCCCAAAAACATCGCATTTTCAAAAAACCACTTTGCAAAATGCCACCTTTACGATACCGGTATACTGAGAGAAAATTAGAAAGCTCCGTGCGCCTATGCTTTCGTGTAGTCAAGAGATTTTATAAAATCTGGTATTTCACACGCCTCTATTGTTCCGACGATAATCTCCCATCCCTCGAGCGCATTCTCCAGTTCATCTTTCATATGCGATAACAGTCCGGGTATAATTATAGCCTTCCGTTTCACTTTTTCGGCAAGGTTAAACTTTTTCACTGTTTTTGCCGCAATATCCGCCGTAAATTTATCCGCAGACCACGCGGTCAAAACACTCATTCCATCAGAAGGTGTCACAACAAGATATGAACCGAAAGGAAGCGATTCAAGCTCATTTGCAACAGCAAAATATGTCAGAGCGAAATTCGTTGTCAAAATAACAGGAGAATTTTCATCAGGTTCATTGAATTCATAGACCTTTGATTCTACCTGCAAAGGCTTCTGGGGATTTGTGAAAATATTCTGGCGCAAAGTAAAAAGAGCCGCCATCATTGCTTCATCAAAGTCCTCAAAAATTATTATATTTGCATATCTGCATATCAAAAGTGATGCTGCAGCCGCAGTTTTTGCAATATTTTTTTCATGAGGAATTTTTACCATAACAGGAAACGTCATTGGTTCAAATTTCTCAAGAACAGCCATACGCCTTATGTATGTCAGTTCTTCCACTGTTTCCCTGATTTTTTTCAACGGCAGATTCAGAACAATTTTTTTGTAACCGTTTTTCAATTTTTCTTTTGAAGCAGTTTCGAGAGAATCTATATCCTCGGCACTCACGGCAACAAGATTTTCTTTAAAACTGTCGGAATTTTTTGTTATAATCAAAGGATTTTCCGCTTTTAAAGAAATCAAAGCCTCTGTATCATCAGATTCCGCAATCACCGGAAAGCCGGATTTTTTTACTTTAGCAGCGGATGAAAGGAAATTTCCCGTATCTTTCAGATGAATCGCATCCACCTTAAAAGTTTCGCCGATTCTCTCTATTTGAAAATTTTTAATTCGTTCAAGTTTTTTATCAAAATTTTCATCCGAGCTCTCTAACGTAACAGCAAAAACAGTTCTGTTCACAAAAGTTTTGTCATGGCGAAACATCACAGTTTCTCCGCCGGTTTTTACCGGATGCTCAATCCCGATTGTGTACTCATGCTGTTTTATTTTTACGGCTTCGTGCACAATCTCCTTGAGCTCCTCCGGAGCAAGCGCACATTTTTCAATTTCTATCTGTTTTTTCGCAAGTTTCAGCGCAAACGCCATACAGGTAGGGCATCCGCATTTTTTACAGTTTGCATCCGGCAGTTTCTTTGCTGCAGGGAGGTATTTAAAAATTTGAAGACCGCTGAGTTCACTGCCCATTATTTCACAAGCTCCTTTATGACACTAACATTTTCCGGATGCCAGAGAACAACTATATTTGCACCGGCTGAAATCAACGCTGAAGCGGCAGAAGTTTCCCACAGCCGCGCACGTGTTTCGTAGTCGCCCCATCCGTCAGAGAAATTTTTACTTTTTGCTTCCTTGGCTCTGTAAGACTCTTCTCCGATAAAAACAATTATCGGCATATTAAGCATTGTATCCCCGTCAAACGCCGCCTGTTTTATTCGTTCTATAATACTGTATCCGTACTCAAGACCGTAGCCGAGTCCGCCCGTATCCGGGTCAATCAGTATTTTATCCGGGCTTAACCCCATATCGGATGAGAGTATATTCAGTTCTTTAGCCAGATTTATATCTATAGGAGAACGCAAAGACAATATATGACCGCCATCAACTACAGCAGGTACGATATTCTCATATGTGCCATCCTCACCGAAAGCAATAATTGCGGGTCGTTTTGCAGCCTTTGCAAGCAGAGGAAGAAGCTCTTTATCAATCTGTGAGTTGTTCGCACCGCGAAGTATCAATGTTTTCGTTACAACACTCTCTGCCATCCTGACGGCAAGTTTCAGTTCATCTTCATTTATCTCTGTTACATTAAATTTTATTGAAAAAATATCGGCATCATACGCAGCAGCTTTTTCAAGTCTTTTTTCAAAGCTATCCGCACCCCAGTATTTTTTTAACAAATCAGGATAAAAAGCATCATAGACATAGGGAATCTCAAGAGCAGTCAAAATTTTTGCGGAATTTTCATTTTCAGTCATAAAAGAAAATGATGTGTCCCCACCGGCAACGTACTCTCCTATCTTCACATCCCTTATTTTCAAATTCGGCTGATAAACTTTTTTCATCTAAACTCCATAAAAAATAGGTCTACATAAATATATAGACCTATCTTAAAAATTAAATGACGCTATGTCAAATTTTTCATATCAGCGAAATAACTACTTGAGTAATTTTTTAGCCATGTAGTCATTTTGTAACTGAGAGTTTGCTGTATCTTCAATCATTGAAGCAGAAACATATTGAAGAGAACGTTTTTCTTGTGCGACAGGAGCAGGATTAACAATTTTGCCGATAGGCTGTCTTTGATAGAAGCTTACTGCACTTTTTGCATTAAGTTTATCAACAAAAGCAGCAAGCTCAGCATTTGCGTTAAGAGCACCTCTTGCAACTGCGTAAGAAGAAGAACCTTCCATTTCTTTTTCCATTCTGATTAAATTTTTTCTTTCTGCACGTGCAGCATTTCTAAGTTCGACCGGTACTTTATCGACTAATTTTCTTAAAATCTGTACGTTTTCTGCTTTTAATGCGGGAATTCTCATTTTTTGTCTCCTTTATCTATAAAAAAATTGAGTTAGGGTATTTATATTTAAACTCGAAAATAAAATAATTTGCGATTGTTGGATTTACAATTTACAAAAATTAATGAAGTTTGTCAATCACCCGCTTAAACGTTGCAATAAAATGAATGGTTTAACTGACAAAAAAGCCCTTTGCTAATGCAAAGGGCTTTTTTCGTATACTAAAAACTATACATTCTGATGTCTGGATTCTTCAACCTTTCTCATCAACTCCTCAAACTCTGCCTCATCGAGTGTTTCACGTTCAAGAAGTTCTTTAGAAATTACTTCCAGCATATCACGGTTAGCGAGAAGAAGTTCTTTAGCGAGATTGTAGCGTTCATCAACAATTTTCTTAACTTCTTTGTCAATATCAGCAGCGATTTCTTCGGAGAAATCTCTTGTATGTCCGAAATCTCTGCCCATAAATACATGATCTTCGCTTTTTCCGTAGGTCATATTACCCATTTTGTAAGACATGCCGTATGTTGTTACCATTTTGCGGGCAGTTGATGTAACCTTTTCAAGATCGTTCTGCGCACCTGTCGTAATCGACTCGGGACCGTAAACTATTTCTTCAGCTACCCTGCCGCCCAGAAGCATCGTGATTCTGTCAAGAAGCTGGCTTTTTTTCAGTGTCAAATGGTCTTTTTCAGGCAGCGTCATAGTAACGCCCAGAGCCATACCTCTCGGTATAATAGACACTTTATGCAGCGGGTCAGTGTTTTTCAGCAATTTAGCCAGAAGAGCATGACCGACTTCATGGTATGCTGTATTCTCTTTTTCTTCATCTGAGATGATTCTGCTTTTCTTTTCAGGACCGGCAATAACTTTATCTATTGCTTCTTCAAGGAAGTGCATAGAAATTGTTGTCTGATTTGCACGGGCGGCAAGCAATGCAGCCTCATTCAACAGATTCTGCAAGTCAGCACCCGTGAATCCCGGAGTTCTTTTGGCAAGCACTTTAAGGTCAGCCTCGGGAGCAAGCGGTTTGTTTTTCGCATGAACCTGAAGAATCTGTTCTCTGCCGAGAATGTCAGGTCTGTGAACAACAATCTGCCTGTCAAATCTGCCCGGTCTCAAAAGTGCGTTATCAAGGATATCAGGTCTGTTTGTTGCAGCTATGACAATAATATTTGTATTTTCATCAAAACCGTCCATCTCGACAAGCAGCTGATTCAGAGTCTGTTCTCTTTCGTCATGTCCGCCGCCCATGCCGGCACCTCTCTGACGACCCACTGCATCAATTTCATCAATAAATATAATACAGGGCTGATGTTTTTTTGCCTGCTCAAACAGGTCTCTAACTCTGGAAGCACCTACACCGACAAACATTTCAACGAAATCAGAACCGCTTATAGAGAAAAACGGAACGCCTGCTTCTCCGGCGACAGCTTTAGCCATAAGAGTTTTACCTGTACCTGGCACACCTACGAGCAGAACACCTTTAGGAATTTTGGCCCCGAGTTTAAGATATTTTTCTCCGTTTTTGAGGAAATCAACAATTTCTTCAAGTTCCTGTTTTTCCTCATCTATACCGGCAACATCGTTAAATGTAACTTTAACCTTGCTATCCAGCATAAGCTTTGCGCGGCTTTTACCGAAAGACATAGCCTGAGAGCCGCCGGATTGAAGAGTTTTTGCCATAAGAATAATAAAACCGACAATCAGCAAAAGCGGAAGGAAAGTAGACAGTACAGCAAAAACCTGAGACGAATCACTGGGCTTTTTCACGCTGACATCTACATTGTTTGCTTCAAGTGTTTCGTAAAGTGTCGCATCATTCATCGGAATCATAACACGGTACTGAATGAGAGGCGGCTTGTGTTCCTGTTTTATAACATTAGGCGCTTTTTCTTCTTTTGTTATTTCCTTAACAGGCTTAGCAATCAGCACGTCCTTATCAATATTGACCGACGCAATTTCGCTCGCCTTAACTTTCTTCAGAAACTGCGTATATGAAATGTCCTGCGTGCTGGTAGTTCCGCCTGGAAACAGCATGGCAGCAAGGCTCAAAATAAGCAGTGTCACAATAATCCAGATACCTGTAGATTGACTTTTGTTCATTGTGCTTTCCTTTAAAATCCTTATCTTTATACGGTCTTGCACTCCGTATTACAACTCCGTCCGGATGCTGACCTTAGTGTCTCTAAAACTTTGAGCCTCAAAACAGCCCAAAATTTTCGGATATTTTTACCGTATCACGATTATAGCATTAAACTGTATTTATACAAAATTTTTATACACATCATTCATCTTTAAGTATGAGCAGCCCCGATATGATTTTTTCAATGCAAAAAAACCTGAGCACCTCAACCGTTATTTCTCAAAAAAGCTGATTTCTTCAATTTTGGGTGTTTTGGCTTGACAGCAGGTATACTATTTTCTACTATAAAATTATGTTCAAGAATTACAGGGATGATATAAAGCGCCTTCTGCAAGAGCTAAAACAGCTCGGTGCTGTTGCTGTCAAATCAGAGTTTGAAGAAGAATGCGCCGCGTATGAAGAAGTTGAGCTGATAAAGAATCTGGCACGGGAGGCTGGATTAAAGCTCGCACTAAAAATCGGCGGATGCTCTGCATATAGGGATATGAAAGATGCAAAAAAACTCGATGCTGATATTATAGTGGCACCTATGGTTGAATCTGCTTATGCGCTGCGTAAGTTTTTGAACGGGGCTTGCAAATTTGCGCTCAACGAAAAAGAACTTTATATTTCGATTGAGACTTCAGCTGCTTTTTCAGCTATTGATGATATCGTTTCTGCTCACGAATTTTCAATGCTGGACGGAGTGGTGTTCGGCAGAACTGATTTCGGGCGTTCTATCAATGCTCCTGAAAATTTTGCAGAAAGCGAACAATGTCTTTCCTGTGCGGCTTCAGTTTTGAAGGCTGTATCAGCCCGCGGGAAAAAGCTGGTTGTCGGCGGTTCTGTGTCCGCTGAATCATTGAAATTTTTTGAAAGTCTCAATGGTTTTCATAGATTTGAAACCAGAAAAATAGTTTTTGACCGATGCGCGCTAAACAAAATTTCAATAGAAAAAGCGCTCGAATTTGAAATTTTATGGCTGAAATCACAGGACACTGATTCGTCAAAAAGCCGCATTGCAGAGATTGAGCAGAGGCTTTTCCCTGTACAACCCTGAGTTTCTGCACGTTCAATTGTGAAGTACTGGCGCAAACAATATGCTTGCGCTATTATTAAAATATGTTCAACGATAGTGATTCAGAAGACAAAGATTTAAAAAGCGTCGGACTTGAACTGATGTTTTTGACGCCTGAAAAATGCAGCAATGATGACGGAATTTCTGCTGTAGAACTGTCAAAATCTCTGGGCATGCCGCTTGAAACAGTAAAGAAAAAGCTAAAAATTCTTCTGGATAAAAATATTGTACGCGTGCGGGGGATTAATCCGAAATTGTGGAAGTTCGATGAATACAATTTTCAACGCATGGATGAAGATGACGAAGTTTTTAGACTATTATGCAGTTTTGATGACGTTGACTTTGACAGATATTTTTCTTATTAATTTTTATTCCGCATAACTTTTAGATTCTGAAAAATCTGTCAGAGAATTCTTTTAAATACGGATAATGCCTTGCCCCCAGAAGTTCAAAATATCTTGCGTATGTATAAGGTGCGATAATTTTCACGTTTTCAGGGTTTGCGTACAATCCTTCCACAAATCTCGCAAAAAGTTCAGACGGGCGTTTAAAATATTTATTGAGCCGTGCAGCTCTTGAAGAAAGCCTTCTCAGGTACCTTTGCTGGGATTTTAGCAGTATGTAATCCGAAATTACGCTATCGAATGACGGAAAATTTTTCTCTACGTCGTGTACTGAAAAAACTCTCTCCTGCATTCCCCATGCACCCTTTATTTTTACGCGGTCATACTTCAAAAGATATTTTGCGTCAGTTTTTTTTATTATCCTTTCTATGGGCGAAAAGGCTGATGAACGTTTAAAATCCGGATATTTGCCCTTTATTTTTCTATCCAGCCCTTTTATATTTTCAGATACTTTATTTTTTAATGCATCAATTTTTTCTAGTGCCGGAATCTTTCCGCCGCAGTATGTTATCTCAAAAAGTTCTTTTTCTATAGTTCCGATATTTTCCGTAAGAAAAAGCCGCTGAAGTGTGCCATGTGTACGCATAACATCCGGTTCAACAAGTGTATGCACAAAATGAGCAAATTCATGCACCAGAACTTCTTTTTTTCGCTGAACATCGAGAGTCGACGAAATATCAATCCTTCCGTTCATAAAAAATCCCTGATGCCCGCGTGCTCTGGTGTTCGTTTTCACAGAAATACCCATCTGTGAAACAAAACGAATCATTTCTAAAAACTCTTTATCCCTCTCCATTTTCGACCGTTTGCTGCTCTCTGTGTTGAGTTTCATCACTAATCCACTGCATATATCCATCAAGCCCCATTGTTATCGGTACTGCAATAATTTCCGGAAGCTGTGCATCATGAAGTTCAAGTATTCTGTTTTTTACATCGTCAAATAACTCTTCTCTTGTTTTTATCATAAGAATAAGTTCATTATCCGTCTGAGACATACCCTCCCAGCTGTATACAGACACAACATTATGAATAATACTTACACACGCCGCGAGCTTTTCTTCAACAAGCGTAGTAGAAATAAGACTTGCCGCAAAATCGCTCTGCACAGTACAATAAATAACACAATTTTTCATAATAAACTCCTTACAGAAATTTTCCGGGATTCATAATATTTTTCGGATCAAAAACTGTTTTTATCTTTTTCATAAGTCCGAAAGTGTTCTCAGAAAGCACGAGATTCAGATACTGAGACTTCTGGCATCCTATGCCGTGTTCTCCTGACAGCGTGCCGCCGAGTGAAACAGCAAGCTCGAACAGTTCTTTTTTTAGTTTTTCAAATCGTATTCTCACATCACTGTCTCTCAAATCCAGCGCAAAGTTAGGATGAATGTTTCCGTCTCCTATGTGCCCCATAATAAGCGTTATTATACCATATTTTTCACTTAAGCGTTCTATTCCTTTTGCCAGTTCATAAATCTTTGAGCGGGGAACAACAACATCTTCCGTGATAACATTCGGCGCAAGCTTTGCACAGGCAGCGAATGCAGAGCGTCGTGATGTCCATATTCTTTCCTGCTCTTCTTCATTTTTTGCACACACAATATGAGCTGCTGAATTTTCATTGCATAGCGCGATGACTTTTTCCTGCTGATATTCAACAGAAGCTCTGTCTCCGTCAATTTCTATCAAAAGCGCAGCCTCTTTATCGCAAAGGAGCCCTGTAGGCATAAAATCTTCTATTGTATTAATTGTTTTTCTGTCAATAATATCAACCACAGCCGGAAGCAGATGGTGTTGTAATATGGCTGTAACACTATTGACCGCATCGTCGAGTCTGTCGTAATAAACGAGAAGTACATTTTTGAATTCAGGTTTCGGGATTAAACGCATAAGAGCTTCGGTAACAATCGCAAGCGTCCCCTCCGACCCCACAATAAGCTGGGTCAGATTCAGTCCTGTTACATTTTTTGCAGTGTTTGCGCCGGTATGCAGAATTTCACCGTCCGCTGTCACTATCTCCAAATCTATTACATAATCTTTAACAGAACCGTATTTGAAAGTTCTGGGTCCGCCTGAAGAAAGCGCAATCCCGCCCCCTACAGTCGAAACAGCGAGATTTGACTGATCCGGCGGATAATACAGTCCGAACTTTTCCACCTCTTTTTGCAAATCTCCGACAACCACACCGGGCTGGACTCTGCAGGTTAAATCCCCCGGATTTATGTCCAGTATTTTATTCATTTTTGAAAAATGAAGAATAATTCCGCCTCTGAGCGGCATACACCCGCCGGCATGATTTGTTCCGGCGCCGCGGGGTATAACGGGGAGATTGTTTTCTGCGGCGAATTTTACTATGTCACTAACCTGTTTTGTGTTCTCAGGAAAAACGACCATAACGGGTTTGTTATAAGCACTTTGGGTATGTGAACAGTCAAAAGTATAGGCGTAGACGCCTTCCTTATCTGTTATTAAATTTTCGCTTCCGACTATTTGTTTTAAAGAGGAGATGGTTTTGTTATCAAACATTAAATCTTTTATCATATGTAAATTATAATCTCCAACATGCCTGCCGGTCAACATTTCAAAAAACAGTACCCCAACAGTAAAAAGGAGAGTAGTGGGGGTTAGAGGGATTGTTCTATCTGAAACCGTACATAAAAATTCTCATCTGTTTTTAAAATATTCAGAATATCATCAAACTCCGCTACATTCAGCTTTTTTATTATCTTTGCAACTTTTTCACGAACAGTGTATTCCTCTGATTTGTAATTCCATCTGATAATCTCCGAAAGTTTTTCACATACCCCGTTTGATGTTTCAGCAATTGCCTCAAGGCACCAGTAAAGATTAAAAATTTTTTTTGTATAAATGTGGCTTCTGTTTCTTACATTCAGTGATTCCGCCTCTTTTGCTACCTTTAGCGTTAAATCATACAGCGAATTCAAAAATTTTTCTTTTTGCTCCGGACAAAGAAGAGGCAGAATATCTATAACCAGACGGCAAATATTAGGATTTACATCATTTACCGCAAGCAAAAATTTTTCACGTGCAAAATCATTTTGAAAAAAGTCAGGAGTTTTTTTCATAAGCTCGTTTATTTTTTCGGCAGCAGCCTCTCGCACTGTTCCATGCTGGTTTGTAAGGTGAAAAAGCAGCACATCTGCCTCTTTTTGAGATTCAAGATGAGAAATTTTCAGTATACAAATCTGTTTTTCAGAGTCTGTGCCATTTTCTATATAGTCGAAAAGTTCAGAGCCGGACAGCTCTTTTTCGCATAGTTCACACGCTTTTTCGGTTAGTTTTATAACAGTATCGGTCATTTTTAGAAATCAGATTTTTGTTTAATTTTATATTTCCAATATAGCATAATCGGGGAATAAAAAACTAAAAAAAAGGTTTTAATATATGGTATGCACAAATTAAGCCGAAAAAAATTAGAAAAATAAATAAATTAGACGAGTGATAGAGAAAGGAATACGAAACGTGAGCGAGATTATAAATTTTTTTAAGGATTTATTTATGCTGCAAAAAGATGATAAATCAATGGTAGGTCTTTCAGGATTCAGAAAACCCGCACCGGTAAGGCAGCCCGTACATTCCAGAAAGGTTACAAAAGAGCTGAAACTTTCTGATTTAATGAGAAGAGCGTAAGAGAAAAGTTCAGTGAGGCATAATATTGAGCAGAAGGACCGTTTTAGCGGATTCCCCCCTGCGAGGTTCGCGCTATGCAATTATCCGTTCTGTATTTCAGAGATTAATGCTTGAATTTCCGGATTATTACTGATAGCCTGAGCCTGATGTGCATAATTCAATGCACCATTTTTATCATTCTTTTCCATATATAGAACAGCAAGATTGTAATAAATTAAATACTTATCCATACTGCTTCGGGAAACACTTAAACCTTTTTCAAGCATTGTTTCCGCGCTGTCGAAATCCTCTACTCTTGCATACAATACAGACAAATCAATATATCCGCCAATCTGAAAAGGAGCTTTTTTTATGTAAGTTTGGGCTTCATCAATTTTTCTTGCTATTATATCCTTTTCCGAGCCCAGAACAACCGGTGCATATATTTGCCCTTTTGTATCATATTCAGTAGTATTCGTTATATCCGGAACAAGATTGTAAAGCAGATACAGCGTATTCAAATCCGACTCGGTAATACTCGCCTCTATACCCGTGACTACAGTTGCCATATTAGACATGTACATAAGATCGTTTGCATTCTGGCTATGCCCCATAACGCCCAGAGCATGTGCAATTTCATGAAGCACAAAAGTATAAACTGCATCCTGAGGATAATATCGGGCATGCCTGTCTCTATCGTGCAGGTATATAACCATTTTTTTCAATCTGTTATTTTTTATGACCGGAGTCGTAAAAGCAGGATTTCCCAGATGCCCTTGCTGTCCCTGTGAAGAAACACTCAATGGAACAAATTTTACTTCAATATCCGCATCCCCTTCTGTATAGTCGAACCTGAAAAAGCCGTCAGATACCCGCTGCCACGTATCGAAAGCCGTTCTTGCTTTCATCTCATAATATTCAGGAACTCTTGTTTCTCTGGAAAAACGTACTGTCAACGGAAAAGTATTCTTATCCCAGTGCACAACCTTTGTATCCATAGGTGCATTATAGATATAATTTTCACCTGATTTTTTCAGTGCAAAATCTCTCCACTCCGATATCTTTTTTTCAGCAATCCTGTCCGCTTCATCATTTTGTTTTGACCGGGTAAAGTCAAAAATTGCTTTCTGATTCGCATAAGACGGAGCCATCTTCGTCAGAGACTTTATATAAACAAGCCTTGCGTCTCTATTCTCCGGCTCAAGGTACAATGCTGCATCTGCAAATTTAACCGCACTTTTATAATGCTCTTTATTTAAATCTGTCGTTGCAATGGCTGTAAATATCTCCGCACCGAAAAATCTTATACCGAACACCAGAACCAGTGCACAGGATAAAGGAATTATGAATCTTTTTCTTATTTTTGCCATACGTAAATTCTACTTTATTTTTTCCCTGCTGTCCCCTGCAACATTTTCGCCAATCACACTAAAAAGGCATTTATCCCCGTTTAACCCTGCTGGATAGGAAGCTCAAAAACAGCATGATTGCGGAAATACCAATTGCATAAATAAAGTATTTAGTAACAGAAGAACTGACAATAAAACTTGCAATCGCACCGGATACCACAGCGACCGTAGCAAGCGTCAAAACAGTCTGATTCTGAGAAAAACCGGCATGAAGCAGTTTGTGATGTATGTGCTCTGCATCAGGAGTAAAAGGCGATTTCCCCTTCAAAATACGACGCAAAGACGAAAAAGTAATATCCAGAATAGGCACGGACAGGATAAATACAGGAACTATCATTGTTAATGCAGGTGTTTTCATAACGCCTGTTATAGAAAGAGTTGCCAGTAAAAATCCCGAAAACAAAGCGCCGGAATCTCCCATGAAAATTTTTGCAGGATGGAAATTGTAAGTCAGAAAAGAAAGCATTGACCCTGCAAGAATAAACGCAATAAGTGCACTAATCGCATTTGTCGGGGCTATAGTAACAGCAATCAGCCCCAGAGTTACAGCGCTAATTGTTACAATAGAACCGGCAAGACCGTCCACACCGTCTATGAAGTTTAAAGCGTTGCTTACACCGACAATCCACAAAACCGTTATTATGTATGACGCAGCAGCGTTGAGCTGCAGCGGGTCGCCGAACGGATTATATATTGCGGTTACACTGACCCCGAGCAAAAACACAATCGTCGCAATCGAAATCTGTATAAGAAGCTTAAACTTCGCTCCCAAGCCGAACACATCGTCAACAAGACCGAGCAAAAACATCAAAGAACTTCCGAGGAGTATACCCGAAAGCAGCTTTCCATAAGGATAGTAGCTCAACACAACCAGCATAAGAAATGTAAGCATTGCACTAAGCCATATTGCAATACCTCCAAGACGTGAAATCGGCGCGTGGTGAATTTTTCTCTCATTTGGTTTGTCAACGAGATTGTTTTTCTTTGAAAAATAAATTACAAACGGAACAATAAAAACTCCCAGCAGGTATGAAATTATTGCTCCGATTATTTGTGCATCTGTCAATTTAAAATCAAACATTTTTGTTTCCCTTATATCCTCATTTACGCCTTCATATCAGGATATAGAGGATATTTTCTGCATAATTTTGAAGAACGTTCTTTGAGATTTTGAAGTGCAATTTCATTATCCGATGCGGTAACTGCTGAAGCAATTATTTTTCCAACCTCAACCATATCCTCTTCTTTAAAGCCTCTGGTCGTAACAGCCGCTGCACCTAATCTGACACCGCTTGTAACAAAAGGACTCTGCGGATCATTCGGTACTGTATTTTTGTTAGCGGTAATACCGACCTTTTCAAGAACATTAGCTATATCCTTGCCGGTTTTGTTGAATTTCCTCAAATCCAGCGTCATCAAGTGGTTTTCGGTACCATTACCCACAATATCCATGCCTTCGTCCATAAGTGCATCTGCAAGAGCCTTTGCATTTTTAATAATCTGTGCGGCATATTCTTTAAATTCAGGCTGCAATGCTTCTTTAAGAGCAACGGCTTTACCTGCAATTATATGTTCAAGAGGTCCGCCCTGAATACCCGGAAATACAGCTTTGTCAATGCCTGCAGCATGTTCTGCGTCACACATAATTATACCGCCTCTCGGGCCTCTGAGTGTCTTATGTGTTGTAGTAGTCACAAAATGTGCATAACCGGCAGGAGAAGGATGAACACCGCCAGCCACGAGAGCCGCAATATGAGCAATATCAGCCATAAGATATGCGCCAACCTTATCCGCAATTTCTCTGAATCGTTTAAAATCAATGATTTTAGAATAATTGCTTGCACCGGCAATAATCATTTTCGGTTTTGTTTCCAGAGCAAGTTTTTCTACCTCATCATAATCAATACAGCCCTCGTCATTTACGCCATAGCTGACAATATTGTAGAAAAGTCCGGAAAAATTCACCGGCGACCCGTGAGAAAGGTGACCACCGTTGGACAAATCCATTCCCATCACTGTATCACCGTGTTTCAATGCATACATAAAAACTGCCATATTTGCCTGTGCACCGCTGTGCGGCTGGACATTTGCATGATCCATTTTAAAAAGTTCGCATGCTCTCTTTTGGGCGAGTTCCTCAATTACATCCACGTTCTCGCATCCGTTATAAAATCTTTTGTGAGGTTTGCCTTCTGCGTATTTGTTAGTTAAAACACTTCCGCAAGCAGCCATAACAGCTTCTGATGTAAAATTTTCACTTGCTATAAGCTCAATCGTATTCTGCTGTCTTTCCAGCTCCTTTACTATATATTCAGCGACCTCAGGGTCTTCTTTTCTTATTTTATCCAGTTCCATATTATCTCCCCCTATCGATTATTCAAAATAGTCATTTTTATATTACAACAAGCGGAAAAAAAATGGAAAAAGTTCACATTTTGACACATGGAACATTAACAATATTCCTCCCAATTTTTACAGAAAAAGGAAAATCTTAGCCAAAATACTTTTCGAGAGCCGTTTTGTCAAAGACTTCGATACTGTCTTTGCTGTGAATAAAAATCAGACAGTTTAAAAGTGACTTAAACATGGAAAACTCAGGCAAAGACATTTTTTTCATAAGATCCGCTATATTCTCAGCCATAAACTCGGTAATTATTGTTTTGTCTTTCAGCACCAGCGATGTAAAGTAATCAAGCCCCTCTTTTGAATTTATGCCTTCAAAGTATAAAATATCAGGAGATTGAAATTCAATAAAACGCATTGCCTTATCAAGATTAAAACCTATATTTTCGTTCAATTCACACTGGTTTACATTCAAAAGGTCGTATTTTGTTATGGATTCTATGGTCATAACATTTTTATGCTCCGTTGCCGTATCCAGCAGTATAGAATAAACCATATGAGTTTTTCCGCTGAGTCCGGTTCCGCAAACAACAAGTATACCGGCTTTATTTAACGAATCTTTTATTATAGAAATCTGTTTTTCGTTCAGCCCCGTTTCTTTTAATGTTTTCGGAGGTTTGTATATTTTCAGAGATATTCTTTCGCCATGAATTGTAGGAAAGGCAGAAATGCTTGCGATAAGGGGAACATTGTCCACTTTAAAACACAATTTCCCGAGCTGCGGCAGTTCAGATACGGTCGGGTCAAGATTCGACAATGTTTTTAGTCTTGCAATAAAAGATGAAACAAGAATGGTCGGAATCTCTCCGGTCGAATATATCTGAGAATTTTTCTTAAAATTCACACTCAGACCGTTGGGTATATGCTCGAGGAAAAGTTCATGTATATCCTCTGAAATTGCCTGTTTCAGAATTGCCCGTATGAGCTTCTGAATATGTTCGTCCGAAAGATCCTCACTGTGAAGTTCTTCGCGCCAGTCATACTTCGGCTGATCATCGCTTATAAAAATCTGACCTACAGAGCTGGTGCTGTGGTAATATTCTTCAATCTTTTTAAGAACAGCCCCCTCTGAAGAAATAACCGGTTCTATTTCACATTTTGCATCTTCTACAATCTTGTCTATGGCAAAAAGATCAAGAGGATCTGACATCGCGACAGTCAGTATACCTTCTATTTCAAACAGAGGGATTACTTTATACTTCTGCGCATTATTAAAATTTATATAACCGAGACATTTTTTGTCCAGAGAATAGTCGTCAAGGTTTACATACGGTATATGGAGTTTTGACTCGAGGAATTTCAGCAGTTTTTCTTCCTGTATTATTCCGGAATTTATAAGCACCTGACCGAGGTTTATATTTTGAGCCCGTGCAACCTGTTCCGCCGTTTCCAGTTCTTCGTATTTTATAAGATTGTCACGGACCAGATCATATTTCAGCTTTTCAAGCGTTTTGTTTCTAGTAAATTCCATTATTGCCCCAGATACGCATTCACTTTTTTAATAATCTCATCAAGTTCAAAAGGTTTAGTTATATACTCATTTACGCCGGTTTCCTGCCCGATGAGTTTGTCCTCTTCCTGTGAGCGTGCAGTAACCATGATAATGGGAATATCTTTGTATTTCGAATCATATTTCAAGAGACGGCTGATTTTGTATCCGTTGATTTTCGGCATCATCACATCCAGTATCATCAAGTCGGGGATAATCTCTTTTGCAAGACTCAGCCCTGTTTCTCCGTCATAGGCGCAAAAACACTCATAGCCCTCAGCCTCAAGCATAAATTTCAATGTCTCAACTATATCCTGCTCGTCGTCAACTATGAGAATTTTCTTCGTCTCACTCATTTCGTCCCCTTTTTTGCATTTCTATTAACTCATCCGTTTTTTTCAACAAAGCTTCAGCGCTGTCCCCATCCTCCGGAAACAGTACCGTTGAATATACTATATCATATTTTTCACTACAGGTCTCGCCTTCCACATAGCTTTCTATTTTCTTCTCGATAAAATTCCTGGCAAATTTATCCGCCTCGGGAATAAACACCATTATATTTTTTCGGTTTCCATCATCGTAAAAGACTTCTTTTGTATTTGTAGTCTTTCTTATTATTGATATTTTATTTTCTTTAAGGTCATCGGACATCGACGGATTTACGCCTGACTCCTCGCTGATTTTCAAAAGAAGCAGATTATTACCGGAAGTCTTGCTCTTTTCAACAGCCTGAACAAAATCCTGTTCAAATTTTTCCTTTTCACTGAGTACAGGAATCACAAAACTAAAAGTAGTACCGCAATTAAGTTCGCTTTCAACCCATATAAAGCCCGAGTGCGCTTCAATAAGCTGTTTTGCAATAGGAAGCCCGAGCCCTGTGCCGCCGTTTTTTCTGCTCAAAGAATTTTCTATCTGCTGGAATTTATCAAAAACCTTCGGGATATCCTCCTGTGCAATCCCTATTCCGCTGTCTTTGACCGATACTTTAACATAATTTTTATAGAAAACCGGATTTTTAACATCGAACAGTTTTTCTCTGTCTATATCATCAGCAGAAATCGTTTCAGTTTTAATCAAGATACTTCCGTTTTCATTCGTAAACTTAACGGCGTTGGATACAAGGTTTGTGATAACCTGTTCAAGGCGCTGTGAATCAATATAAGTCTCAGGCAGCTCGGGTTCTGTTTCCGAAACAAGAGTAATATTTTTTTCTTTTGCCAGATTTTCAAATGTATTTTTCACAAACTCAACAGGCGCATTTATACTTCCCTTTTCAAACCTGAAGTCCATCTTGCCAGCCTCAACCTTGGTCAAGTCAAGAAGGTCATTAATTATACCCGAAAGTCTTGTTACATTTCTTTTTGCCATATCAAGAAATTTATTCATTGCCGGAGTAGTTTCGCCGGTTTTTCCGCTGAGCATAATATCCAGAGAGTTTTTTATTGCCGTAAGAGGTGTTCTAAGTTCATGCGAGACGATTGATGTAAACTCCGACTTCAAACGTTCAAGTTTTTCCAGTTTTGTATTTGTATTTTTTATTTCTTCATACAGTGCCGCATTTTCAAGAGGCAAAGAGACCTGCCGCGCCAGAGTCTGGAAACAGGTTGTATCCTCCTGAGAAAATTCAGTATCTCTAAAGACCTCTATAAGACCGAAGAATTTTTCACCGACCCTGATTGGCGCAAAAAGATTGTCAAACTTTAAAATATTAAGGTCATACTCCTCAAGCGGATGTTTGATATTCTTTATCACATTAATATCATCAACATTTATTTCATATGGTATCTCTTTTTTATCGAAAAGAGCCTTATAGCTGAGAATAGCCCGCATTTTTAAAGAATGCAAAAGTCGCGGAGATACATCGTTCAACGAATTTATAATAAGGTCAATCTTCTCCTCGCTGTTAAAAACAAGAGTATACGATAAAGAGAAGCTCAAACTCTTATCAAGCCCGTCAATCAGTATATTTATAAGCTTTTGCTTATCCAGAGAACCTGCAAACTGAGCACTGGTATTATACAGAACATCGAGCTGGTAAAGGCTTTTTGCGAGTTCACTATTGTTCTGAGAAAGTATGTCCAGAGACTTTTTGAGTTTCAAATTCGAGTTAACTGTCGCAAGAAGAATTTTTTCGTTCACAGGTTTTGTTATATAGGCATTTGTTGTTCTTAAAATATCGGGATTATCGATATCAGGCTCAATCACCGCAAGCACAAGAATATTTTCAAGATGTGTATAGCTTTTGAGTTTTCTGCTCAATATCGCTGCATCAAAAGATTTTATGCCTGCATCAAGAATTATCATGCTGACATGCTCATCTTCCAGCTTTTTCAAAACATCATTCTCAGTCAGTGCAATGCTTGCTGTTATTGAATTATTTTTGAGCGCAGATTCAATGATGGTATTTAGTTCATCATTATCCCCGACTATTAAAACATTAGACATATGGATATTCTATCATATCAAGATTTTCAATGCCAGATTGTAATTTTTTGTAATCGGGGTTGAAAAATATTTTTCAGCGTTTAATAATTTATATTGTAAAGGATATTATAATTGAAAATTAAATATCTCTTGATACTCTGCCGAATGAGAAATGACTAAATGTCATTTCGAATGAGAGGTAAGTCTGGAAGACTGCTCCGGCAAGTATCGAATCTGAAAATTTAATATCGCGGGATGGAGCAGTCTGGTAGCTCGTCGGGCTCATAACCCGAAGGTCGTTGGTTCAAATCCAGCTCCCGCAACCATTTTATTTAAGAGGGTTTCAAGGTTTTTGAAATCCTCTTTTTTGTGTTAAAATATGCGTATTGTCACCAAATTGTCACTAAAGGAATTAACCATGTATGAACAAGAATATCTTTGGAAATACCTCTCTTTAGACAAGTTTGTTTCTATATTAGAAAACAATGGTTTGTATTTCACTACAATTCATAATTTAAAGCAAAATATTGAGCCAGATGAATGCTGTATACTTGATTATTATCTAAAATTCCAACATGATGATGCTAATAAATTACAAGAAGAAATTAGCTTTGTAAAAAGGTTAACACCTGAAGTTGAAAAAATCATAAACGAAGATAAAGAAATCCTTACCGTTGTAGAAAAAATGAAAAAGTTTTATGAAAAATTTGAAAAGTCAAAAAATGCTTTTTCGAGTATATGCAAAGATGCAATTCAAAATATATTTATTTGTTCTTTCACAAATGATATCGTTGAAAGCTATGCTTTATGGAAAATATATCCAACCGACTTAAATGGGAACCAACAAATAAATCAAGGAATAGCTATAAGGTTTGCAAAGGAACATCTTTTGAATATTTTTAAGCAACCAACTTTTGTCTTTGAAGATGGTACCTCTATTCGGAAGTATCGAGTATTCTTAAAAAAAATGCGATATGAATCACGTGACAAAATTATAGAATATGCAAAGCAATTAAAAGATTGCAATAACTGTAGAACTTTTTATGACTTGATACATTCTCTCAAAATAGAGTATTACAAATATGAAAAAGAAGAACGTGCTGTTATACAAATGTTTGCTGAAAATAATAATTGCAATGGCGGATTTTTAAAAATATCACCAAAGGATTTATTTAAAGTTGGTCATACTGAAATACATATATCACCTTTTGCAACAAAATCACTAGCATCTTATGTTGAATTTTTGTTAAAAAAATTTGAATTAGATACTGATATATTAATAAAGAAATCCGACATACAAGTTGCAACAACTTAAACTATATCAACTCATTTATTTTCATTTCACTAGTTGCATAAACTTCAGGCATAAGGTGAGCGTATGTATTCATTGTAATCTCAAAAGAAGCGTGTCCCATTTGTTTTTGTATGTATTTTATATTCATATCTTTCGCCAACAGCAGACTTGCATAGGTGTGTCTTAAATCATGAAATCTCACTCTTGCGACACCCGCTCCGTCCAACACTTTATTAAACCTCCTTTTAATCATATTATCAGCATCCATAAATTTACCGTTTGATTGTGAAAAAACAAGGTTCATCTCATTTGGTTTAGATTTTTGTTTTAAATCTTTTAATACATCCATAAGTTTAATGGGTACTTTAATTTCTCGAATAGAATTTTTTGTTTTAGGAGTTGTTATTATTCCTTTATGCAACGTTTTTGTAACTTTTAGTGTTGATTTTTTAAAGTTGACACAGTCCCAAGTTAAGGCTAATATCTCTCCTCGCCTCATTCCTGAATATATTGCAGTTAATAACAAAGGATAAAAGTCAGGATAATTCTTTTGTGAGAAATCCAAAACAGCGTCTATTTCCTCTTTTGTTAAAAAACTCATTTCTATATGTTCAACTTTCAACTTTTTAACTCTCTGCACAGGATTAAACATAATATACCCATTTTCAATAGCCCAGTTAAAAATGGTTCCCATTGAAGTCAGAATATTGTTAATTGTTTTATTTGAAAAACCTTCTTTTTGTTTCTGTTTTATAAATTGACTTATAATAAGAGTATTTATATCGACAAGCTTTATATCTTTGAAGAAATTTTTTAGATGTAAATTATAATGATCCTTATAACTTCTGATTGTTGAGGGCTTTAAATTCACCTCTGCATATAAAGTAATAAATTTTTCTACAACCTCTTTAAACTTAATATTTCTATCTTGTATTGAAGTGCTGCCGGCGTTTGCATTTTGCATAGCCTCTGATTGAGCCTTTTCGGCATCGGGCTTTGTTTTAAAGCCCGATTTTTGATGTCTTTTGCCGAAAATATCATAAAAATCATATCCCCAACTGGCAACCTTGTTTCCATCTTTGTTTGTATGATAGCGTCTTTTAATTGACATAAAGATTTCCCCCGTTATTGAGAATCTGCATTATATGTTCTTCTGTAAGCTTTATTCGTTTACCTATCTTGATGCAAGGAAGTTGCCCTTTCCATTTCATGTTATAAAGTGTTCCTTTTGGAATTCCTAAAATCTTTGAAACTTCATCTAGGCTATAAATTCTCGGAATTCGATTTATATTTTCCATATTTTCTCCTTTTTTATAAAAATAAAATTTTTGTGATTACACTATTACTTTTCCAGAAACAACACCAGAAAATAAACAATAGTGTATATTTGAGTGGTAATTAGGGGTGAATTACTCATCATTACTTAGATTACCTAATACGGTTTCAAGCTCTGCTAATGAGTTTTCGGTATTAACATTGCTATTACAAGAAGGGCTAAACCCTGAAAATTCCCATACATCTGCAAATTCTGTGATATCCAAAACAACTGAATTTCTTCTTGTTCCTTTATAATATCCTGTTGTACTTAATTCAACCACCCTATAGTCACATTTTAGGTAATTGTTAAAAACACTTAGTTTAATTTTTCGATTTTCATCTCTAAAAAAATGATTGTATGCACATAACATTGTATCCTTGTGAAAAGTTAAATATACCCTTCCGTCAACAGTCTGTTTAACTTTATAATGAACTTCATTAGCAATAATATTATGATTTTTAAGGGTTAATAAACTATCTATAAGCATATCAATTGGAGTTGGAAGTTCTTTATAATGTTCAACAACACCTTTTGCATACTCTAAAATCTCAAGATGTATATTCTCTGGAGTATAGTTTGCGATTTCTTCCAATAATGTTAGACCTGTCCACATATATGCAATATTGTAAAAAATTCTCGGTACTACACTATTGTCTAAATAATGTTTTAAATAATTTTCCAGTTCTTTATGGATAGAAATGACATAATCGTTATCAAATTCTAAGAGTTTTGGAAGTAGCAGAGAAAGCTCTTCCCTATTCTCTCTGTTTTCACCAAAATACTTAAATTTATCAGTATTAAGCGAATTTTTCATGATAGTTATTACATTTGCTCTATTTGCAAGCTCTGGAATATCCGGTAATGTACTATTTGTTGAATAAATAGCCTGTGAACAAGCTGGTCTTTTATTTATCTTCTTTTTATCATTATTATCACCTTTGGCTCTTGAAACAGCTTTAAACATACCTTTTAAGTAATTTGCAAATCCTTTTGATTCAATGATAGTGTCAGATAAATCATCTATACAAATGTTCATTCCGTTTACAAGTTGAGTTAAAGTTAACTGCCCATATACAGTAGAATTACCAGCAATTAAAAAATCTTCATCCATCCCGAAAATAGCATTACCATTTTCTACAGTAGTAGATTTACCGCTACCACTGACGCCTGCAATGATGAGTATGGGAACACCCATTTTTTCTTTAAAAGTACTAAAAAATAGCCCCATAATCATATGTCCAATAGCTAATAATGCCAAGACCGCATTGGCTCCCCAACTTTCACAAGTATTTTTAATGAAATTTTTAGCTATGCATTGTGGTGATTTATTACTAGTGCTTAATTTTGGAAGTTTAAAGCATTGTTCATCATTTGCTTTTATAAATACATTCTTTTCTAATGTTGGTATTAATCCGCTTTCATTTGCCCTATAAACAGAGCCTTTATCAATAAGAAAATCTCCACCTAAAAATTGTTGAGACTTGATTATTCCACAGTTTTCGTAGACAATAATTGTTTTTTCTATTTTAGACAGTACACAATCTTCCATGAAGTTTTTGAATTCTGTAGCAGTAAAAGTTATTTGAAAATAATTGTCATTTTGGCTTAAGTTTTCTTGGAATTTGTTTACATCAAACTTTGCATTGTGGCTAACTTTAATATTCTTTTTAATATAACCATTACTGGCTTTAAGACTTATTGATAAGTAATGACAATCATCTTGATTGCTATAATTGTTATAGATGTGTACTACATCAAATACTTCTTCTACGGTAAAGTTAGCTTTTTTTCTCACTCGGATAATTTCTGTATTAAAATTTACGAAAACAATGATACCAAACATTTCCAGGAAAAATTTATTTTTATCAGGTTTTGCATAATTTTCGCTATATTTAAAACTGTAATCACTTAAAAAATTCAAGGCTTTTATTTGTTTTTCATATGAAGAAAAAATATCTATAAAAGGATTTTTCACAAAATCAATTGGGCTTGTTATTTCATTAGTTGGTTTATTTTCCATAGTTTTCCTTTCTATTTCGTTTACAAAAAGCACAATCTGCAAAAATGTGCTCTATTGTTTGACAAGTAACGTGATATTTGCATGCATTTGTGAATTTCTTTTTGACCAAAATTGGATTATAGTCAGGATGAGGACGGCTATAAAAGTCGAAAAGAGCTTCTCCGTTTGATAATGAGTTTAAAACACAAGCAAATAAATGCCATGACGGTTCATCCAGCGTTGCGGCACAATCAACACAATACTTTATAAAAAGACAGTTGTCGTACATTTTCTTGAAATCACCGTCAATTACGTTTCGTTGATTATGCTCATCACAAGTATCTTGAACAAATTTTATGCTTTGCTTTGTTTTGTTGATGTAATCTAACCATGCCGGTGGTAATTTGGCTATTGTAATATTGCCATTATTATCAATACCCTTGATAAATCGGTAAGATACGCCATTGATAGAACTTGGTTCACATAATATATAACCGTTCCACCTAATGTCGCAATCTTTACCAATTTTACCAATCGGATCTATAATCCCATCATCGCTGAAAATCAAATGAATTCCACCTCTTGGTGTAGATTGGGTTAAAGTTAATGGCAGTTCTCCGATTTGTCTTTCAAGATTTTTAATCGTTTCTATACCATTTAATCCTTTTCTTAAATCCACATCAAGGTCAAGAACAAAGATATTTGATAATCTACAGGCTATAGCGACATTAAAATTAGGTTTAATCAGCTCATTAATGTTGAGGTTCTTTCGAGCATCATAATATCCGTGTTTAGTTGCAGGTACTTTCTGGTTTTGTTTACATCGAAATAGAGCAAAACACATTTCGATATTAGCTTTGCGGTTCATACACCCTCCTTTCTTCTTGTAAAATTTTGCATGCCGCAGCTAGGGTATAGGAAAGCTCCTATCCCTTGTTTAAGAGGAGATGAACCACATCTTTATCTTGATTTTTGCTTGTCTTTAATTTATAATGGTTGAAGAAATATTTTAGTTGTGGGTTCATCTCACAATTTTTTTTTGCTAGTATTATATATTATTCAATTTTCAAAGTACAAAATATTTAATATAATAAATAAATTAAATATCACAAGATGATTTTCGTCAAACATTGAAAACCCTTGCTATATCTTGATTAAAGCAGATTTTGAAATTATTTTCAAACAAGTTCCTAGTCAAAAACAAAATAGAACAAAAAACGTCAAAAGTCTTGCTATACCTATATAGTAAGACAGATTAAATTTTTAAATTTTTCTTGAGAGTTTGCAGAATATGCTATTTTGCGTAAAAAATTTAAAAAAAAATAAATTATTCTTAATATTTACTAGCAAAAGGCCACAAAGCCTTAAAACGCCCATTTTTACAATAAATTAATTTATCCAGGTAATCGTTTAGATCTACCTCTTGCATGTCGTCATCATATCCCGTATATGATATTGTTGATACTAATCTTTGATTGTCGGCAGTATCATTTATTATTAAGTCAAACCAATAAACAGAGTTTGAAGTTGGAATAACAAAATAGGTTTTGTTCTTATATTTTTCTAATCTTAATTTTTCTCGTTTTGCAATAGATTCTTTTAATGCTTTAATCCTCTCTTCTTTTTCTGCCCTCTTTAAATATTCAATATCTTCGAATTCTGCAGTCATCATATATTTTTCTTTATTAAATGCTTTAGTTATTTTCTCTTTAATATTCTTTGCTATAATATAAGAATAATCTTGCAAGCTATATTTCTTTGAATTACAAATTGCCCCTATAGATTTCATTAGGCTTTCGCCTCTTTTAGCTTTTTTTAACTCTAAAACAGCCTTTAAAAATTTGTACTCTTGAGGCGAAAGTTTAACAAACCTACCACACAGATAAATCCCTCTTGTTTTACTATTACTCTCAAAAATAAGGATATACTTTGAGAACAAGTCTACAATTTCATCTTCAGAAAGACCTTGTAAAGTTGTTTCTACCCAATATTTTCTTGCCATACAAACTCCTTTTCAGAGAATTATAACAAAAAAGAAAACTAATTAGAAATTTAAATAAATAATATTTAAAATACCTTAAAATGTTAATCTCGTTTAACCCAGATAGCGGAAATGAGATAATTTAATCTTATATTTTAATTTGTAGATCATCTTCTTTTAGATTCGGATACAGGTGTAGTAATATTTTAGCAAGAATTTTCTTTACGTTGGTTTTGACAACGAAAGGGTTAACCATAAGTTCATGTGCAATCTCTCTTGCCTCATAGCCTCTTTTAATCAGGTTGAAAAATTCGATTTCACGTTCTTCAATTCTGTTGCCGTCCTTGAAGTCACAGGCAAGAGGCTCATCCGGTCTGATTTTATATTTTTTCAGCATTATTTCAATTTCTGCATGTGTTAAATCTACAAATTCTTTTATTTTAACTTCCGGCTGTTGTTTTATCATATTCAAAGCTGTTTCAACTGATATTTTCCTTAAAAAAGCCCATTCTCTAAAGTATTTCGTATAATAATCAACATTTCTAACGTCAACTATTGAGCAACCGTTTTCATCTTTTTTTACTGTTATTGTTTCATCAGCGGTTGAAATATTTTTGTTGCTGACAACAATCAGCTGAGTATTTTTACTAGTGACTGAAATTGCTTTTTCTAAGGTTGTATCCATATTATGATACTGCGGACAGTCAATCAGGTGTGGTCCAATTACATAAAAGAAAGCTGCAAATGTCTTGCATTCACTTTTACTAATATCACTGTCACCTGTATAAGAAGTAATACATTTACAAATGCCGGTGGTTTTTGTTATTTCTTTTGTTATTTTAAAACTGTTAATCCGGTTGTTATCAAAATTGGATGTAGAAACTTCAACCGTAACTTTTGCATAATTTTTTCCAGCCGTAATATAGTTTTCTAAATTTTCAGGTTCATCTTCTGAAAATACAAAATTTATTGCATTAATAATATTGCTTTTGCCCGAGCCTTTTGCACCTGTAATAATATTCAACTGATTGTCAAAAGGAATTTTGCAACTACCAGAGAATGATTTGAAATTTTCAAGTTCAATACTTAAAATACACAAATCCTGCTTATCTCCGGTTCTAATAATCATTGCAAAACTCCTGAAAATCAAGTAACTCTTATAATTTTAATTTTTAATTATAATAACAAGCCTGAAAAACGTCAAATGGCTTAGTTCCAACGGCAAAGCCTTTCTTCTACTTTTACGTAGCAATCTGTATCACCCTGCTTGCATTCTTTTTTTACCTGAGGAATTATTTCCGTATCTAAATTTATACAACCGCAGCCGTTAAAAAATCCTTCTACAGTATTGGTATCTTCAAGTCCTAATGGTGCATTCTGAGCGGATTGCTTATTTTGTTCTTCTTGTAAAACGTCTGTTATACTTTTATTACGCTCTTTTTCAAGCATTTGCTGGTATTCTTCATTTGACATTGTAGGTTCCCCAAACAGTGCATTATTGATTTTATTACCTTCCTCAGCCATTTTTTTATGCTGCTTTTCCATTTCTGTAATCTGATATTTCAACATTTCTGTAGGATTATTTGCGATTCTAAATGCTTCATACAGACAGACTACAAAAACTATAATTACAAAAATAATAATAAGCTTAATTATAAGTCCAAGACAGCCGGCTGCCGTTTTCATTTCTTCTTCATTTTTTGGAATAATATTACTGATATTATCTACAATACCGGCAGGTTCATAGCAGTCATTTATATTCTCAACTTCTATTGGGTCGATTTCAAGTTTACACTGTTTTATATCATTTTTCTCAGCATAAAAATTCCAATGCTTACAATTTTCGCAATATTTACTTATTAACTTTGAACGTTTATAAGCAATTTCAGATTGTTCGGCTTTCTTTTCCTGTTCTTCTTTAAAAGCCTTTTTACGTTTTTCAATTTCATCCTTATCCATATTAGACCTCTTTTAATTAAACTTTTTACTACATACTATTTTTTATTTAATAAATATTTAGCACATCTGATAAACATGTTTTATAATACTCTCGTAACTCAGCAGGCTTTTGGATTCTGACATTACAGCCCCATTTAAAAAGTTCCTGACATATTGCATAAGTTCCGCCTGAGGTAAATTTTAGCTGTATATTTCCGTTTTCTAGCTGTTTCATCTTCTGTGTCGGGTGAAAATGGTAGGTCAAAACAGCTTCTGCTACTGATTTATCAAATTCAAGTGTTATGTTTAAAGGCTTTTCCTGATAAACTCCGAATGAATTGTTGCAATAATCTGTCAGTGAAAAGTTTTCGTCTTTTTCAAAATATTCATCTAAAACTGACAGATTGCTGATTTTATCGACTTTGTACTGCCTTAAAGCGTTCACATATTCGTTAAATCCGACTAAGTAATATTTATTGGCAATAACAAGCCCATAAGGATTAAGCGTAATAGACTTTGTTTCCCCGTTTATCGGATAATCAAAACGAATCTTTTTAAATGCAAGCATAGCAGACCTTAATTGTTCTAAAACTTTCGGGTCTGCTTTTGCCCTTGAATACTGTCTTACTGCAAAGCCTTCTGATTCCAAGATAGCTGAAACATCCGTATCAAGTGTTCTCAAATTCTTCTGAGGTGTCAAAGCCTTGATTTTTGCAACCAATTCATCAAGTTGTTTTTGTTTATTTTCATCTGTTGACAAGCCTTTTAAGTATTCAAGGTTTGCAAAATCATCTGCAGTAAAAGATATTAAAGCATTCATTGTGCCTTTAACAAACCGCCAACGTTTTTTCTTGTCAGATGTCGGAACTTCCTCAACTTTTTCAGGAAACAAGTCAAACAAAAGTGCTTTCATCCGTTCTGCTGAACGTCTTGAACACTCAAAATGCTCTTGAATATCATCTATGCATAACCCGCAATAGCTATTCTGAAACATCATTGC
>CALUSL010000007.1 GCA_944323425.1 Candidatus Gastranaerophilales bacterium
TTCCTGCCGTTAAAACTCGTCCCATTCTGAATCTGCCTCAACTGTGCAACAAGAGACTCGGCTTCATCCTGCATAGCACCCAGAGAACTTTCATCATAAACCCCGTTAGCTCCCTGCACGGCTAAATCCCTTAACCTGTTTAAAATATTTGTCATATTAGAAAGAGAGCCGTCAGCCGTGTTCAAAAGAGAAATGCCATCCTGAGCATTCTTCTGAGCCTGTAAAAGCCCTCTTAAGTTTCTGTTAAGATTAGAAGCAACAAACATGCCAGCCGCATCATCAGCAGCACAATTAACCTTATACCCCGTGCTCATTCTTTCAAGAGCTGTGTTTAAGGTATTAGTCGCAATATTCAGATTTCGCTGCGTCGTTAAAACTGACGGATTGAAATTAGTGCTAATCATAATACGCTTTCCCTGTGTTGCTCATTTGTTTGTTTTTATGGATTGCCGCGCTCACTTCGTTCGCTCGCAATGACGTTTTCTTGCTTCGTCATTGCGAGGAGTGAAACGACGAAGCAATCCAGTCAACCGGCGCGGGTATTTAGTGCCCGACTCCGGAGTTGTCAGATCCTGAAACTAGTTCAGGATGACATTGGTTCAATTGTCAATTTGCGTTTTTTATGGATTGCCGCGCTCACTTCGTTCGCTCGCAATGACGCATCAATTTTATGTTTTTATTCTCTGTCATTGCTGTGAATTGTATAGCGATTTATCCCTTTGAATGTATTATGACGCAAAACGTATGAAAAATGAATTGAACTAAAGTTTGAACTTTTTCATACTTTAGTTGGAGAATGCAGTTTGTTCAATGTCCGGAGACTCTATCTGTATCCAATTCGGCAATTATGCTTTGTCACCGTAGATTAGTTCTTCTTTTTGCTTGCGCGTAAGTGATTTTATTCTGCATTCTTCTTTCATTGCTTCTGATTTTGTCAAAAATTCTTTTGTATAAACGAATTTTATTGGCTTGTTTGCTCTGGTGTATTTTGCGGCGAGACCTGCCTTGTGCTTTTCAAAACGTTTTTCTAAATCATCGGTATATCCGCAATAATAAGTATTTCTCTCGGTCAAAATTATATATGTAAAATAGTGTTTTTCTTTCTTATCCATTTATTGAATCCAGAATATTAATGATTTTGTCATAACTGTCTTCTGTCACAAGCGCGTGTCTTAATGCCGGTGCTCCATGTACACCTTTTATATAATACGGATAAAATTTTCTTGTGAACCTTATGCCGGCAAGTTCACCACGGAGTTTTATTTCTTCATTTAAATGCTCTTTGATTAGTGTTATACGTGTTTTTGTGTCAATGGACTCAATGATTTCTCCGGTATTGAAAAAGTGTTCGATTCTGTAAATTAAATCAGGATGTCCAAGAACTCCACGGGCAACAGCGACTCCGTCCACATTGGATTGGGCAAGGCACTCTTTTGCGTCTTCAGGACCGGAGATGTCTCCGTTAGCAAAAACAGGTACAGTTATTTCTTTTTTAATTTCTGATAATGCCTGCCAGTCTGCTTTTCCACCGTACATCTGTGAGCGTGTTCTGCAGTGTATGGTCATTGCATCTGCTCCGGAGTCTTGCATAAGCTTGGCAAATTCCATATAGTTTTTTGAGTCTGCTGTATACCCGAGCCGGAATTTTACAGTAACCGGCAGATCAATTGCATCCTTCACCGCTTTTACAATGTCTGAGGCAAGTTCAGGCGTTTTCATCAATGCTGAACCATCTCCGCCTTTGACTACTTTGTTAACAGGGCAGCCCATATTTATGTCAATTATAGACGCTCTGTCAGTGAGCATTTTTGCTGCTTTTGCCATCATAAAAGGTTTGTGACCGGAAATTTGAAAAGCCAGCGGGTGTTCATTCTCCCTGTATTCGAGAATCTCTCCGCCTTTCTTCTGCATAAGTGCTTCTGAGCTAATCATTTCAGTTGTTAAAAGACAATTCTTTGAATATTTCCTAATCAGCTGCCTTAGAACAACATCCGTAATACCCGCCATAGGAGCAAGCGCTACTCTGCTATTTACTTCCACACTTCCGATTTTCAGACTAGGGGGTGTCATATTGATGCAGGTCCTTTACCCTCTGCTCTGAATATTTTGTGTATTCATTCTGCTCTTTTGTTGTGGCTAAGAATTTTTTGTAGTTTGTAAGCGCGTTTTTGAACTGTTTTAAATAATCATAGTCTATCGCCATTGCATAATATACAATAGTCATCTCGGGATTGTTTTTTAAAGCACTGCTGTAATCTGCAATAGCCTCATTGTATTTTTTCTGCTCATCATATACCAGTGCTCTGTAATAATATGCATTTGCGTCTGTTGAATCCTGTGCAAGGGCTTGATTTATCAGCTTAAGAGCTTCGTTTAGCTGTTTCTTTTCATAAAATCCCATTGCTTTATCCAGAAGAGCTATATTTTCCTGTTCTATCGTATAAGTAAGCAGGTCTTTTGCGTTTTTGTTGTTTTTGTCAATAGAAAGTGCTTTGTTCGCGTATAATTTTGCATTTGCAAAATCGTCCATATTTGAATAAGCAAGTCCTATGTAATATGCAGTATCAGCATTCGAACCGTCAAGAGCAAATGCTTTTTTGAAATATTCTATTGCTGTCTGAAAATTATTCAAAGCCTGATAACAAGCACCAAGACCAAGATTTGATTCAGCTGTTGCAGGTTGTATTTTGTTATATATTGCAATAGCTTCGTTGTATTTTTGCTGTTGATAAAGCTTTGCTGCTTCACTGAACATTATAGAGCCTGTTTCTGCTTCTACCGAAGCAAGATGTTTTTTTATGTCTCCGTTTTCAGGGAAAAGGCTTTTTGCGTCGATAAGTATCTGTTTTGCTGCAGCATAGTCATTTTTTTGCCTGTAAACCTGTGCCAGATTTATATAAGCATTTGGATAATTCGGGTTAAGTTTTATTGATTGTTTGTAATATGTGACAGCATCATCAAGTTTTCCCGCTTTGTGAAGTTCGTAGGCATAATTGTATGTAGCAAGTGAATCGCCCGGAGTCTTTTGGAGTTCTGTGTACATATAGGCAAGCAGTTCATCCGGAGTCATTGTCTGTTTATACATGTCAAACAATTCACTTTTTATATTTTCGTCATTTGTATCCAGATTTAGGGCTAGTTTGTAATTCTGTATTGCCGCATCTTTTAATCCCTGTGCTTTCAGACACTGTGCTTTGTAATAGTAAGCCATTTTGTTGTTTGGATATAGTCTTAAAATCGAATCATAAGCCTGAATTGCTGCATCAAAATTGTTTTGCTGCTGATAGAGTGTACCGAGATTCATTCTTGTTGTGACATTTGTTGGATTAATTTTTTCTGCTGTCTGGTATTCTGTCAGTGCATTTGTTAAATCACCTTTTTTCTGCAGAACAGCACCGAGGTTTGCGTGAGCTTCCGCGTTTTCCGGTTCTTCCGCAACTTTTTGTCTCCATATTGTTTCAAGAGATAGAAGAATATCTTGATTTTCGTCAGATTTTGACAAAGCGCAGTTGTATTCATTTATTGCTTTGTCTGTTTGTCCCAGTCGTTCATAGACTCTTGCGAGTTTTAGGTGAGTTTCAACGTTAGAGGCATCACATTTTATTGCCTGTTCATAAAAATTAGCTGCCTGTTCATTCAGATTCAAAATATAGTAAATATCTCCGAGTGCAACAGATGCATCTTTTTTGTAAGCAGAATCCAGCTGCGCTGCATGGTATTCAATAGCTGCGGCTGCGAATTCACCCTGAGAACGTAATGTTTTTCCTCTCTCGAATCTTGCTTTAGGCGAATTATCGGAATCTACAGAACTCATAACTATGTTGAGATTATTTTCAGTTGCTTGAATATTAGTCATCATTGCTGCATCAATTGGTGATGTAGAATAGTATTTCATATAAAACAAACCGGAGCGAAGGTCATTAGCTGATTTGTTATACTGTTTTGCCTTATTGTTGAAATATGCAGCACGTGCAAGATATGCATTGATAAGCTGAATTCTTGCAGAAGTGTCATTTGGATTTTCACGCAATGCTTTTTTCAACTCTGTTATAGCATTTGTATACTGATGTGATTTTAAATATTGCACACCTGACGTATAGTATGGAGATACTGGTTGTTGATATTCATCATAGGCATTTACGCGGACTCCCGCAATAAACATTGCAACAGCTAACATTAATACCAGCTTCTTCATCTTGCTCTCCTCCGATTTTTTCTTTAAAGCATGACATCATGCCCGTTATTTAATACTATTTTAAAACAATTTTATTATTATATGCAAAATTTTACAATAAACACATAGACATTTTTATGCTTTAATATTGATATAACAAAAAAGCAGAGGTTAGAATGAATAAAATAAATATCGGACTGATAGGGCTGGGAACTGTAGGCGGCGGAGTGGTGAAGGTTCTCAGGGATTTTGGTAATATAAATATAAAAAAAATTGCCGTTAAAAATTTATCCAAAAAAAGAAATATAGAAGGACTGGATGAATCAATTCTTACCGATGACCCTTTTGAGATAGTAAATGACAAAGATATTCAAATTGTGGTTGAGGTTATTGGCGGCACTGATCCTGCTTATGATTTGTTGAAAACCGCTATTGAAAACGGTAAACACATTGTTACCGCAAACAAGGAGCTTCTTGCAAAACGAGGTGAAGAGCTTTTTTGTCTCGCCAATGAAAAAAATGTAGTAATTCTATATGAAGCGGCAATTGCCGGCGGTATACCTATTATAATGCCGATAAAAACAACTCTTGCCGGCAACAAAATAAGTAAAATTGCCGGTATACTCAACGGGACAACTAACTATATCCTTACAAAAATGGAAGAAGAAAACGTTTCTTATGAAACAGTTTTGAAAGAGGCGCAAAAACTTGGATATGCGGAAACGGATCCTACCGGAGATGTGGAGGGATTTGACTCTGCTTATAAAATTGCAACACTTGCAACTATTGCACTTAAACAGAGAGTGGATATAAACAGGATTTACCGTGAAGGTATTACCAAAATAAGCGCAAATGATATAAAATTCGCAAAGGAATTAGGTTATCGTATAAAACTTATTGCTGTTGCATCTTTAAACAACGATGGAAAAACAGATGTTCGGGTGCATCCGATGCTCGTTCCCCTTTCTAATACCCTATCAACAATTAATGATGTGACAAATGCGGTTCTTCTTGAAGGATTTCCGGTAGGAAAAGTTATGTTTGCGGGACCCGGGGCTGGTGAAATGCCTACAGCAAGTTCTGTACTCGGTGATATTCTTGCTATTGTCCAGAATCTTGAATGCCCGAAACCGCTTCCTATGATGAGATGCAACCATACTGTCAATGCTGTGCAAATTCCTATAAATGAAACTATTAACAAGTATTACATTTCTATTACCGCTGCTAATGTGCCTGGCGTTATAGGTTGTATAGGAGAAATTTGCGGCAGATCAGGAATAAATCTTTCCAGCGTTCTTCAAAAAGGTGTTGATCATAAAAATACGGCTGAAATTGTTGTAATTACGGAAAAAAGTCTGGAAGCCAATATACAGCAGGCTATAGAAGAGTTGAAGAACAATAAAAATATAGTTAAAATTAATAATTTAATAAGAGTAATGGAGTAAAAAATGAAAAAAAATCATTATCAAGGCTTGATTAACAAATACAGACAGTATCTTCCTGTCAGCGATACGACGCCTGTTGTGACGCTTAATGAAGGAAACACGCCTCTCATAAAAGCTGATAATCTGGCTAAAAAAATCGGTCTTGATTGTGAGATTTATTTGAAATATGAAGGTTCAAATCCAACTGGCAGCTTTAAGGACCGTGGAATGACCATGGCTGTTACAAAAGCTAAAGAATCCGGCGCAAAAGCTATTATTTGTGCTTCAACAGGAAATACCAGTGCTTCGGCTGCTGCATACGGTGCAAAAGCTGGTATGAAAACATTCGTTCTTATTCCTGACGGGTATATAGCTCTTGGAAAATTGTCGCAGGCTATGATGTACGGTGCGGAGATTATTGCGATTAAGGGTAATTTCGATGAGGCTCTTGAGCGTGTAATAGAAATTTCTGAAAAATATCCGGTAACTCTTGTTAATTCGGTAAATCCGTTCAGAATAGAAGGGCAAAAAACAGGTGCCTTTGAAATTTGCGAGGCTCTCGGTGACGCTCCTGATTATCATTTTATACCGGTTGGAAATGCAGGAAATATAACGGCATATTTTAAAGGATATGAAGAATTTCTATCAATCGGCAAAACTTCGCATTTGCCCAAAATGATGGGATTTGAGGCTGAAGGCGCGGCTGCTATTGTAAAAGGTGAACGTATTTTAAAACCTGAAACGATTGCTACCGCAATAAGAATTGGCAATCCGGCAAGCTGGAAACAGGCTGAAAATGCCAGAGACAAATCGGGCGGCATCATTAACTTTGTAAATGATGAACAGATAATTGAAGCATACAAACTTCTTGCTTCTACAGAAGGTATACTTGCTGAACCTGCCAGTGCTGCTTCTGTTGCCGGAGTAATAAAGGCAAATAAGCTGGGATTGATTGAATCAGGAAAGAAAATTGTTTGTATACTTACCGGTAACGGACTAAAAGACCCTGATTCCGCAATAAAATACTCTGGTTGTGAAGTGAAAAAAACATCCAGTGAACTGAATGACATATTAAAAGCAATGCAAATATAAAGGTGATAATATGGCTATAAAAAAAATTATCTCGTACGGAGACGAAATACTAAGAAAAAAATCAAAAGAAGTTTCTAAAATTTCGAAAAAAATCCAAACCCTTGTTCATGACTTGCTGGAAACAATGTATGCAAAAAACGGAGTAGGGCTTGCTGCTCCTCAAATCGGTGAAAACCTCAGAGTTTTTGTTATAGATGTTTCTACAAATAATGAGCCGCTTTGTCCTCTTGTTTTTATTAACCCGAAAATTATTAAAAAATCCGGGGCAATAAATAGTTATGAAGGATGTTTGAGTTTTCCTGAGGCTTATACGAATGTCAGACGATATAAGAATGTAATGGTTAAAGCTCTCGATATACACGGAAAACCTTTTGTAAAAGAAGCAACTGACGGTTCACTTCTTGCCAGAGCTATTCAGCATGAATTTGACCACCTTGACGGAATACTTTTTATTGACCATTGCAGAAATATAGAAGAGGCTAATAAAATTCTTGAGGAAAAAGGATTGCAACATGTCGATGAAACTCACCTTATTGAAGAGGATGAACTGGAAAAAGAAATTCTTGAAAATCCGGTAGAACTTCCTCAGGAGGAAGAATAAGTGATTAAAGTCGTTTTTATGGGCACGCCTCAAATAGCTGTAAACAGTTTGAAAAAGCTGCTGAACTTTAATGATATGCAGATTCAGGCAGTTGTTACCCAGCCGGATAGACCTGCGGGAAGGGGAAAGATAATGACTCCACCGCCGATTAAAGAGTGCGCTTTGAAAAATGCTGTTCCTGTTTTTCAAACAGAGTCTATAAAAAATGACAAAGAACTTATTCAAAAATTAAAGGAACTTGAGCCTGATTTTTTTGTAACTTTTGCTTTTGGTCAGATTTTGACGCAGGAAGTCCTTGATATACCTAAGTTTGCTACAATAAATCTCCATGCGTCGTTGTTGCCAGAATATCGCGGTGCAAATCCTATTCAGCGTGCAATTTATGATGGTAAAGTAGAAACAGGTATTACTACAATGATTACGGTTCTTGCTCTGGATGCCGGCGATATTTGTATGCAAGAGAAAATTAAAATAACTGACGAAATGACGGATATAGAACTTTCTGAAATTATAAGCGACAAAGCTCCTTTTCTTCTCTATAAAACGATTAAAGGGTTGTATACAAACACTCTTGTCCCCATTAAGCAGGACGAAACAGGCGTGACTATTGCAAAGAAATTTCAGAAAACAGACGGTGCCATTGACTGGAGTAAAAGTGTAGATGAAATACATAATCAAATTAGGGCAATGAAAAGCTGGCCATCTACTTATACACTCTGCAACGGGAAAATTATAAAAATAACTGAATCTAAAGTTTTAAAACGTTGTAAGCAAGAAGGACCGATTTGTTCGATAAGCAAACTATCAAAAGATGGTATGGAACTTTGTCTGAAAGATGGTGTTTTGCTTGTAACTAAAATAAAACCGGAAGGGAAACAGGAAATGAGCCCCTTTGATTGGGCAAACGGAGCAAAAATAAAAAGCGGCGATATTTTTGCGGATGAGGTAAAATAATGTACTCAAGAGGAATAAGAGGTGCAATAACTGTAGATGCTGATACGGCGGAGTTTATCAAAGACGCCACTGTTGAACTTCTTTCTGAAATAATCAAAAGAAATAATATTGACCTAAACAACGTTTCTCATGTTATATTTACACTGACAAATGATTTGAAAAGTGCATTTCCTGCAAAGTTTGCCAGAGAGTGTCTTGATTTTTCTCGCATTCCTATGATGTGTTTTAACGAATTATGTATTGATGGGAGTCTGGAAAAATGTCTGCGCGTTCTGGTTGTAATAAATACCGAAAAATCGCAGGAAGAGATACATCACGTATATTTAAAAGGAGCAAAAGTCCTCAGAGCGGATTTAGACAGTTAGTATGTTTTTAATTGCTGAGGGTATGTAATTGATTATATCAGACGCGAGTACACTGTATTCCGAAAGTTCTCTTGATGCCAGTTCTCCTGCCAGACCGTGCAAATACGCTCCAAGAACTGTCGAATCTTTTACAGAAACACCCTGTGCAATAAGACCGGATATTATTCCCGTCAAGACGTCTCCGCTGCCTGCTTTTGCAAGAGCAGAGTTCCCTGTCGGATTTATGAAAATACCTGTGTCCGATGCTATAACTGTATTTTTCCCTTTGAGAAGAACGGTGCAGGAAAGTTTTTGCGCAGCAAATTTTGCATACTGAACCCGGTCATTTTGAATTTCATCAACAGGTATATTTAACAACCTTGAGAGTTCTTTCGGATGAGGAGTGATTACAGAATTAGACGGTATTTTTGTAATACCAAGGTGAGATATTGCGTTCAATGCATCTGCATCAATTACAACCGGCATATTTGTTTCACTAAGGTATTTCAATGCTTCATCAACAAAAGCCATAGCTGCCGGTTTGTCAGAAAGCCCCGAGCCGATTGATATTACATTAAAATCTTTTATTATGTCTCTAATTTCAGACAATGCATCGCTGGCTATACATTGTCCGTAAGAATCTCTGAGAGGCAGAAAAGTTATATCCGGAGTTTTTGCAGCAATATTGTCTATAACCTTTTGAATAGCAGCAAGAGTTACATAACCTGCTCCTGTTTTTAGAGCAGAAATTGATGACAAATATGCGGCACCCTGATAGTTTACAGAGCCGGAAATATTTAGAATTTTTCCGAAAGTTCCTTTGTGGGAATTTTCTGGTCTTCGGGGCAGCAAACTTGCCGCAAGTTCTTTTGTTATTTCATCAGCCATTTTGTCTTATTGCCTCATATACTACAATAGCTACGGAATTTGAAAGGTTTAGACTTCTCTGACCTTCATTCATTGGTATTGTTATTGCCATAGCTGAATTTTTTTTCAATAATTCTTCATCCAGACCTCTTGTTTCCGGACCGAATACGAAAAAATCGCCATTCGTAAAATTTCTTTCCGTGTATACATTTTTAGACTTTGTTGTAAGATAATAAAAATTTTTGTCAGGATATTGTGACTGTAGTTCTTCGAGAGTAGGTATTCTTTTTATGTCTACAGAATCCCAGTAATCCAATCCTGCACGTTTCAGGTGTCTGCTGTCTACGGAAAATCCGAGTTTCCCAATCAAAAACAGTTTACTGTTTGTACATGCGCAAAGACGTACAATGTTTCCGGTATTTTGAGGTATTTCCGGTTCAACAAGAACTATATTGAAACTACTCTTTATTTTCATCTTCAACAAAAAATCTTCTGCTTTCAATTAGTACAGGAAGTCCTCTGAGTACACAGAACGCAACTGCCGCATAAACACAGAAATGAGCGAACGGACAGATACCTATACAAATATTGTGGAATAATTCCCAGTTATGGACTATTGCATTGGACATTGTAGGGTCGCTTCCGTCAAGGAAGAGAACTATATTAGCAAACGGGAAATTGCATAATATCATTAATGCAAAAGCCAGAGCCTTTGTTACTGCGTAACTGCCTCTTGAAAAGTTTGAGGCAACAAGAAAATGTCCGAGTTTTGTTTTCATCATTGTTGTTGAACCGAATGCGGTATATCCTTTTTCAAGAGCAATACTTCTTACTCCGTCTGTCAAAATACCTCTTGTGACTACAATAAGAGGCACCCATACCGGCACCCAGCCCAGAACCGCAAATACTATCCAGTAAATATTCTCAACAACTCTATCACCAAGAATATCGAGAACAGCTCCGAATTTAGAACTTTCGTTTAGCTTTCTGGCAACAAAACCATCCAGTCCGTCAAACCATATTGCAATTGCTGTCAGTATAAATGCTGTTATATAACAAGCGGCGTTTTGAAAGAATAAAAGTCCGATTGCTATAAACGCAATAATCATTCTTATAATAGTAATTAAATTAGCCATAAACTCTCTCCCGATTGATTTCCTATTGTTTGCTTCTGGACAGTGCAAAATCGTGCTCGTCAAGAAGTTTTCTTTTATCCCCGAGCATCATTCTTTCTGCTGTTTCTAAAATACCGACGACCAGACATCCGTTTTCGCCGTCGCTTCTAGCTTTTTGTCCGTGCTCAATACATTTAATAAAGTGTTCACATTCCAGTTTCAGCGGTTCGATTTCGAGATAATCAAGCGAAATGTTGCTTGCTGAATTTGGTGTACTGTTCTGGAAAACCTGTAGTTTGTTTTCAGAAAGCGTGTCATCAAAAACCGCACTGCCTTTTGTTCCTCGAATCATTAGATTAACTCTTTTTTGCGGGTGTATCCAGCTATCTGAAATATGAGCCATTGCGCCGCTTTCAAATTCAATATCGATATGCGTGATATCCATAATTTCGTTGCCTTCGGAACTTGTTCCTACCGCAGATACAACTCTTTTCGGCTTTTCGCCGAGAATGTAACTGACCATTGAAACATCATGCGGTGCCAGATCCCACATTACACTTCTGTCATTTTTGAAGTAATTAATATTGAGCCTGTCACTCTGTACATATCTGATTTGACCGAGTTCTCCGGAATCAACAATCATTTTCAATCTATTAACAGCAGGATGATATAAAAGCAGATGACCGACCATAAGAACAAGATTTTTGTCGTTTGCTATTTTGGTGAGCTCTTCTGCTTCTGATATTGCTGTTGCAATAGGTTTTTCTACATAGACATGTTTCCCTGCCATCAGCGCAGCTTTGACTATTTTGTAATGAGTGTGGCTGGGGGTGGCGACAACGACACCGTCAATATCTTTATTTTCTAAAACTTCATTAAAATCTCTTGTTAAATTGACATTTTTGTATTCAGCCCGAACTTTGTTCAGATTTTCTTCATCCATATCGCACACTGTATGAAGATAGTTAAGATTATAAAAATTTCGGACAAGATTTTTGCCCCAGATTCCTGCTCCCAAAACAGCTACATTGTAAGATTTCATTTATGCCCCTGTATTTTATAATAATTCCTTTTTTTATTATATCAACGATAAAAATAAAAAATCAAATTAATATTATATAAAGATTCATTTTTATCAAAAAAGCCGCCAATTTTTATTGGCGGCTTTTTTCGTTTTTTTTAAAAAACTATTTTTTAGCGCAAGATTTGCAGTTAACAGCTTCTTTGAATTTTTTACCAGCTGAGAATGCAGGAACTGTTTTTGCTGCAATTTTGATTTCTTTACCTGTTTGAGGGTTGCGGCCTGTTCTTGCTGCTCTTTTTCTAGCTTCAAAAGTACCAAAACCTACTAATGTAACTTTTTTGCCTTTAGCAACAGTTTTTTCAACTGTTTCCATCCAAGCATTGATTACATCTGCAGCTTCTTTTTGAGTAACTTTAGCTTTTTTTGCAACTTCTTGTACTAATTCTTCTTTGTTCATAGTATTTAAACCCCTTCTCTAATGTACATTTCTTATTATATGTGATTTTTAAATTATGGCAAGTACTTTTTTTCCTCTATTTGTTGGTTTTTTAGTTTTATTTTTTAATTTTGTCTTTACTTTACGCCAAAATACCTCTAAAATGAGTATTGTAAAAGAGTGGAGAAATGCTACATGAAACGAAAGAAAGCCTTTTCAATTGCTGAGGCGCTGATGGTTCTTCTTATAATGTCAATCATTGTTGCTGTATCCATGCCGGTACTTACAAAAAAGTCCAGAAGAAAAACGACAAAAGTTGAGGCTGGTCTGTGGAAGGATTACAGGCATGAATTTATAGCTCCTGTTGATAACAGAGATGTGGCTGTCGGAGATGATTCCCATGACAGAGGGCTGAGAGTTATTGGCAAACTTACCTTGAAAGATTTGTCCGGTCAACCTCTCGGATGGGTGAAAGATGACGGGTCTGTGTCTGTGAGCGCGCTTCATATAAACAAAAAACTTTTCATTCGAAACATGGACGGAGAAGATATTGGATGGATAAAAGATGACGGTTCAAGTTCTTTCGACAATATACCACCCGGTATGATGATGACTTTTATCGGGCAGGAAAAGTGTCCTGACGGATGGATGCTGTCGAATGGAAGTATGGTTGGTACACAGTACGGACCGCAGATGACGCCTGATTTCACTGCTCTTCTTGCTCAATTGTCAAAAGCGCAGGGGCAGGAATCGAATATATCTATTTGTGTAAAATGTTCTCCGGAACAAAATTGTAAATATGAATCACTTAAAAAGAAAAGAAGGTACTAATTATGATAAAACCATGGCATGAGTATTTTTTAGAGATAGCAAAAACATGTTCTACACGTTCAAACTGCTTTAGAGCGAAAGTAGGCGCTGTTATCGTAGGTGAGGACAAAAAAATTAAAGCAACAGGCTACAATGGCACTCCCTCAAAGGTAATTTCATGTTATGAGCTTGGAAAATGCTACAGAATAGAGAACAATATTCCATCAGGTACCCGTTATGAAACTTGCAGAAGCATACATGCCGAACAAAATGCAATTATTCAGGCTGGTCAGGACAGATGTAAAGATGCAACAATGTATATCTGGGGACATGAATTTATTTGTATTTTATGCAAGAGGTTTATTGTTCAGGCGGGGATAAAAGAGGTTTATCTGCAAAAGGATGAAAAATCACCGATGAAACATGTTCTTGTTGAAACGATAAGAGATGAGCTCAGTAACCAAATTGAGCCTTTAACCAATACGTTAATGAAGTAGTTACTCATCAATATAGACTGTATGAAAACGGTAAGCGCGGAATGTTTTTGAAAAATAATCCGCCGGTAGTCCTGCTTTCTGTTTTAATGACTCCATAAACAGTTTTTTGTCAGGCAGCTGTACCCAGACAGAAGGCAGATACACAGCGCTGTAGTTTCCGTCCTGGATTATTATGCCGTCTTTGTAAGGTTCAATTTGTTCCATCAGGTCATTTTCATCGCTAAATTCAATAATTCCAGGCTCTGATAGCAATGAAACAGCAAGTTTTATTTGAGAAAATTCTTCCTCTGTAAGACCGGTAAATCTTGTATCAGAAAAAGCTGATTTGTATGCATTTTGGGCAAGGTCATTCAGCAAAGGTTTGTGAGCGAAAATTGAGCCCATACAACCTCTAAGCCGCTGGTTTAGAGTGATTGTTACAAAACATGCTCCCTGTTCGTAAAATACCTGCGGATACATCTTTTCATCAACATCAAGAGAGTTTCCTGTTTTGATTCCGGCATGGATGCTTTCTCTGCATATAGATAATACCAGATCTGAGAACTGTTCTTTGATGAATAAAGATTTTGTTTTTTCGGCAAGTATCCATGCACCGTAACCAACTACAGAATCATTTGGTCCTGAGATTTCGCCTGATGTTGTTAAATCTGTTCTTATCAAGGAATATGCTTTTGTTTTTGCAAATTGTACAAGCCCTATTATGCCGGTGCTTCCGCACGCTTGAAGAGGATGAAAGTCGGCAATGTTCTGTGATTCAATCATTTCAGCCGTATATTCATCAATTTTTTGAGCGTCTTTTTGTGAATAAAAATGGCTCAGGTCGCTTGATATAATGAATGCATTGTCTTTATTTTCCCAGTATTTTTCTATAATTTCTGTAATTTTCTGATACGGTATCTGACCGTATAATAGCGGTACTATCTGTGCTTGCGGAAGTATTTTTTGCAGAAAAGGCAGTTGTACTTCAATTGAGTGTTCCTGCGCGTAGGCATCGTCCAGAAAGTCTGTTGTTTCATCATATGATATTTCATTTATTAAATCTTTATTTAATTTTATTTGACCGAGGGGCGTTTCAAAATAATCGTATGTTGATAGAGCAATACCCCTGAATTCAAGTCTATGGGCCGGCGCAATTATAAAAATATTTTTTACATTTTTGTTCAGGTACCCGAAAGCGGCTGCTGCTGTTTTTCCTGAATACATATATCCGGCATGGGGTACTATCATAGCACGTGTTTTTGTATTATATTCTCGGGTAGTTTGGATAAGGAGTTTTGTTATCAGTTCATCAAGTTTTTCCTGATTGTCTGGATAAAATTTTCCTGCAAATGCCGCTGTTTTTACTGTATCCATTTTGCCGATTCCTTGTAATTTTGTTTATACATCGCTATTATAATATATATTCGGCTTACGGGATATACCACAGAAGGGTAATAAGATTTATGACAGATATAAAAATTTCCGGTGATATTAATGACTTTTTAGGGGTTTATGAGGATATGTGCCTTCAGTTTCCGCCTTGTGAGCTGAAATCTTATGAGCGTTTTTTATATTTATTTAAAAGCGGAGTTTATAAACTTTTTTTGTGTGAATACGGTTATATGCTTGCTGTTGAAGAAAAAGAAACAAACACTCTGTGGCTTGATTATTTCGCTGTATACAAACACTTTCATTCGCAGGGAAAAGGCAGTGAGATAATGCGAAATTTTATAACTTATTTTTCTGATTATAATGGATGTTACCTCGAACTTGAGCAGCCGGATGAGACCGCTCCGGATACACTGAGAAGAATAAAGTTCTATGAAAAATTCGGGGCATACAATTTAAATTTTAACTATTTTTATCCGGCAAAGAGTGAACCATATCCTATGGAACTGTTTTATCTTCCGTTTAAAGATAAAAAACCGGATAACAAAACAGTTTTGTTATCCGTTAAAAATGTTTTTAATATTTTGCATACTGATGTGCCTAATCTTTGTGATTTTTTACATCAAATTTCATATCGATATCAATCTCTTCAAGAAGGACTATAGCATCAACGGCAATAGCTTTGCCTTCTCCAATAGAATCGAGATGTTCCATTGTTTTTGCTTTAACAGATATTTGATTTAGTTGTATTTTCAATATGTCGGCAAGACTGTGTCTGATTTGTTCAATAAACGGTGCCAGACGCGGCTGTTGGGCTTTAATTGTTGCGTCAATATTGTTTATTTTGTATCCCGATTTTACGACAAGGTAGTTAGTTTGTTTTAAAAGGTCTGTACTGTCGCATCCGTAGTATTGCGGGTCGTTGTCGGGAAAATGCTGCCCTATATCCCCGAGAGCAAGTGCGCCGAGCATTGCGTCAATAATTGCATGACAAAGTGCATCTGCATCTGAGTGACCGAGCAGACCTTTGCTGTGCTCTATTTTTACACCGCCCAGTATTAAGTCTCTTTCTTCAACCAGCTGATGAATATCAAAACCCTGACCTATTCTGTATCTCATATTTTCTCCTTAATAAATTTTTGAATTGCTTTTACAACACCGTCATTTTCCACTGTATCAGTAACGTAGTCGGCGATTTTTTTAAGTTCTTCTGTTCCGTTACCCATTGCTACAGCTATGCCGGCTGCTTTTAACATCTCGATATCGTTATCCTGATCTCCGACTGCCATAATTTCTTCTTTTTTTATATTCCACAATTTCGAAAGATATCTGATAGCATTGCCTTTTGTTGCTTCGATATTCGAAATTTCACAAAAGTTCGGGGTTGAGCGGATTATGTATAAATCTTTGGAGTATTTTTCCGAAAGCTGTTTTTGCAAATCTTCTATTTTTTTTGTATCAGTGTCTATTGCAAGCATTTTGTTGATATTTTTTAAATCAACATTATCAAAGCTTTCAACTACACTGTACCTTACATTTCTTTCATCGGTATAGCGCTTTATTGTCTCATTATCATTTTCAACAACAAGCCCGTCATCCATATATAAATTACAGTGAATATCTTTTTCTCTTAATATATCTATAATTTCTCTTGCATACTGTTCCGGAACATCTTTTTGGAGTAGTACTTTCCCTGCTTCAGAACATTCTTTTATAAAACCGCCCTGATAGCATACTATTGGAGAAGTAAGTCCTATGTCTTTTGCGATAGGAATAGTTGCGGAAAACATTCTTCCTGTAGCGAGTACAACCTTTATTCCTTCATTTGTCAGAGTTCTTAGTGCATTTTTTACAGCCTGAGAAGCCGAAAAATCTTTTCGGTAAATCGTTCCGTCAATATCCAGCACTAGCATTTTAATCATAAAATTTCGTCCTGTACGCACACATATGCTAGATAATTGTACCAATTTTTTTGTAAATTGTACACAGTTTTATAATATATTGTCTAATCCGTATACAAATTCATTATGTTCTGCCGTGTATTTTGCCGCCAAAAGAACACCCGGCATATAACATTTTCTGTCAACTGAATCATGGCGGATTGATAGAATTTGACCGGCAGAACCGAAAAGAACTTCCTGTGATGCCATATAACCGGGCATTCTGACTGAATGAATTCGTATATCTGCATTAGCTTTTCCGCCTCTTGAACAGGGGATTATTTCTGTCTCATCACAGTTGCCTTTTGAGAAACTTGTATTTTCTTCTGCCATCATCTGAGCTGTTTTTATGGCTGTTCCAGATGGAGCGTCTTTTTTCTGATTGTGGTGCAATTCTATTATTTCCGCATTATCAAAATATTTTGCAGCTATTTGTGCAAACTTCATCATCAAAACAGCGCCTGTGGAAAAGTTTGGAGCAATGAAGCATCCGAGATTGTTTTTTTCTGTCATTTCTTTTAGTGTTTTTAATTGTTCTTCTGACAGACCCGTAGTTCCTATGACCGGTCGCACACCGTTTTCAAGACATATTTTTGCATTTTCGAAGACAAATTTTGGCTGGGTAAAGTCAATGATTACGTCGGGTTTGGCTATTTGTATTGCGGCTTTTAAATCTCCTTTTATTCTGACGTCCTTGCATATTTCTGTATCAAGTTCAATCACATCAACTGCGCAAACTAGTTCAAAGTCATCAGAATTGCATACGGCATTTACTACCTCTTTTCCCATTTTTCCCATTGCACCGGAAACACCGACTTTAATCATATTGTTTACTCCTTTTATCTTTATTTTATAGATTTTTGAAAATATTTGTATTAGATATTTGTACAAATTATCTCATATAAATATCTTATGTGAATATAGAAATGTCATACATATACATGATTTGTATTTTTTCTGTACGAGTAGAATGTTTATAAGTACTTATCACCTTTTATTTATATTTAAGGTATGGCTTGGGATATACTAGGATATTTTAGATGAGTGAAGACTTAGAATACAGTTCCTATAATAAGATAAAACGTCTGTCTGACAGTGAGTTAGAAGAATTGTGGAATGAATATCTCGCAGATAAAACAAAAAAGGATTTGCGTGATAAATTGATTGTGCAGTATATTTATCTGACAAGATATGTAATAGGCCGTGTAAAGCTTAATCTTCCCACAACATTTTCTCTTGAAGATATTACGAGTTACGGCGTAGAGGGGCTGATTGATGCAATTGAAAAATACACGCCGGATAGAGGGGCAAGGTTTGAGACATACGCTCTTATGCGTATCAGAGGAACGATTATAGATAAGGTTCGTTCTCAGGACTGGATACCTAGAAGCACAAGAAAGAAAATAAAAGAGATAAAGGTAATTGCAGAAAAACTGAAACAAACTCTTGGCAGGGCTGCTACTAATACAGAAATAGCCAATGTTCTCGGGATAGAAAAAGAGAAGGTTGATGCTTTAATGGCGGAAGAAACGCAGGTTACTTCTATTTATGACAAAAAAGGTGCAGCTGATGAGAGCGTGGAAATAATCGATACAATTCAGGATGAGCAGCTTCAAAATCCGCTGGACAAGCTCGTCGACAAGGATGTAAAACAGGAGCTGCAACAGGCGCTAAAACGGCTTCCTGAACGTGAACGAATGATAATGGTTCTTTATTATCATGAAAATATGACTCTTAAAGAAATCGGTGAGACTATTAGTGTATCCGAATCAAGAGTTTGTCAGCTTCATGCGCAGGCAATTATGAAACTGAAAAACATTCTCAGCTCAAATCGTTCTGACAGAATGAGAAGAAGTATCGTTTCTTAATTTAATTCTTTTTTCTGCTTCTTTAGCCATTGCTTCAGATTTTTCAGCTGTTTTTCTTACTGTTTCATGGAGAACTTTAGAAATATCACTTTCATTTAATACTTTGTTGCCTTCAGCTGTCGTGCCGCCTGGGGTAGTGACATTTGTTATTAATTCTTCAGGTGTAAGTCCTGTCTCCAAAATCATTTTCGCAGCACCCAGAGCTGTTTGGGCAGACAGTGTAAGTGATGTTTTGTAATCAAGACCCAGTTTTTCTCCGGCACGTGCAATTTCATTGATTATGTAGTAATAAAATGCCGGTCCTGAACCGCTTACACCGGTGATTGCATCGATGTCTTTTTCTTCACATTTAATAGCTTTTCCTAATTTTGAAAACATATCAATAGCAAGATTTAGTGTTTCATCAGTTGCGTATTTACCTTTGCATACAGCACTCATTCCGGTACCGAGAAGCGCCGGTGTGTTTGGCATAACTTTTATTACCTGTACATTCTTTTCTAAAGCGGATTCAATTAGATGCGTTGATATACCGGCAGCTATTGAAATAATTATTTGTTTTTCGGTTACATATGGTTTGATTTTCTCTAACAGTTCTTTTACTGCAAATGGTTTTGTCGCAATTACAATTATGTCACTATTCTTCACAACATCATCGGCTTTGTCAGTGATTTTTATACCGAATTCTTGTTCTGCTTTCTGTGCATTTATACTATTTATTTCAGCCGCACAAAGTTGCTCTTTTGTGAATAGTTCTGAATCAAGTAATCCTTTGATAATAGCGCTTGCCATCTTCCCTGCGCCTATAAATCCTACTGTTTTGTTCATATTGCGTAACCTTTTTTATGATTATATTTGACTTTCATTCATGTGTTATTTATCATGATACAACGCAATAAATTTAATTCAAGGAGCAATAAAAATGAGACGTACATTAGAAGGAACAAAAAGAAAAAGACAGAATGTTAGCGGTTTTAGAGCCAGAATGGCTACTGCTAGCGGTGTTGCAGTAATAAACAGAAGAAGAGCTAAAGGTCGTCACAAACTGGCTATTACAGCTAAGAAAAGAGCGTAGCTTCGTTTATTAATCAAAATTTTTACAACAGACCTATTGCTCTCGATAGGTCTGTTGTTGTAAGAGTTGATATTAATATTATGCTTCCAAAACAGTACAGATTGAAAAATACAAAGGCATTTGATGCAACATATAAACAGAAACAGGTGGTCTCTGACGGTCTGTTGACACTTTATATCGGAAAAAAGAAAACAGATGCTGCTTATCCAACAAAAATAGGCTTTGTTGTCAGCAAAAAGTTGCACAAGCGCGCGACAAAACGAAACAGGATAAAACGACTTGTTCGTGAGGCATGCAGGCTTGAGATAAAAAATAATGCATTAAAAAATGCGGAGAATTATATGTCACTTATTTTTCTGCCTAAACCGCGTGCGCTCGATGTTTCTTTCTCTGATGTACAAAAATCTGTAAAATTCCTTATAGATAGAATCAGGTAAAATTTTATGAAAATTTATAATTACGAAAACTTAAACGAGGATTTCTTTAGAAATATTCCATTTGAAACAATTACATCCGTAAATGAAATTATTTCTGACGTTAAAAAGAATGGAGACATTGCCGTTTTTAAGTATTCGCAACAATTCGGAGATGGAGTTCTAAATCGTTTAAAGGTCTCCAAATCAGAGATAGAAGAGGCATATAAAAACGTAGATGAGAACGCGATTTTCGCAATAAAAACAGCAATAAAAAATGTACGGGAGTTTGCGACAAAGCAGCTTGAGTGTTTAAACAATCTTGATACTAATGTATCCGGCTTGAGGCTCGGTCATCGTGTTATTCCTTTAAACTCTGCAGGGTGCTATATACCGGGAGGCAATTATCCTCTGCCCAGCACTGCTGTAATGACTATTGTTCCGGCAAAAGTTGCAGGGGTGGAAAGAGTTGTTGCATGTTCTCCGAAAATAAAAGATGTAACTATTGTTGCCTGTGATTTGGCGGGAGCAGACGAAATATATCGTGTGGGCGGGGTACAGGCGGTAGCCGCAATGGCATACGGTACAGAAACAATCTGTCCTGTTGATAAAATAGTCGGACCGGGTAACAAATTCGTAACAGCTGCTAAAAAACAGGTTTACGGGGATTGTGGTATAGATTTTCTTGCCGGTCCGTCAGAGGTCCTTATAATTGCCGATGAAAGTGCAAATCCTGAATTTGTTGCAGCAGATATGCTGGCACAGTGTGAACATGACAGAGATGCAAGAGCGTATCTTGTTTGTTTTTCAGAGGGTTTTGCAAATGAAGTTAAAAAAATAGCTTATAGATATTTAAAAACGCTTTCTACTGCTGATATAGCAGAAGCTTCTTTTGAAAAATCCTGTGCGGTGATTGTTGATACATTACAGCAGGCAATTCTAATTTCTGAAAAACGTGCGCCTGAACATCTTGAGCTCTGTTTTAGAAATGCTGAACAATATATTAACAGTTTTAAAAATTATGGTTCATTGTTTGTCGGCAATTATTCTGCTGAGGTTTTTGGTGATTATTGTGCTGGTACAAATCATACACTGCCTACAAACATGGTTGCGAGATATTCCGGCGGTTTGAGTGTATTTGATTTTGTTAAAATTCAAACTTATCAGGCTGCGGATAGTAATAACGCACAGAGACTTATTCCCTGTGCGTCAAAACTTGCTTATATGGAAGGTTTGTCAGCTCATAAGCTTGCTGCTGATATCAGACTGGACTAGTATGAGCTGTCATCCCATTTTTTTGCATATATATCTGCCATTCCGTAAGCATTTACAAAACCGAGTACAATTGATACATATTGCATTATAGCAAATATAAAATTAAGAGCCGGCGGAATCTGTCCTGTCATAATCAAATTTGTAAAATTAAAACCGAGTAATGTTGCAATTAAAAACAAGATAATAGCAACACTCAGACCGCAAATGAATATTCTGAACCATAAAGAAATTGCATCAAACCAGAAAAGTCTGAAGAATTTTACTAAGATTGACAAATTATAAAGTCCTTCTGTTTTAAATTCTTTTGAGTAGGCTACTTGAGCAAATGCAATAAATGGTACTACCGCCAGATATATAAAAATTCCAAGGATTGGTATAGCAATTACAATTGCCAATAACAGTGAATATAGCATCCAGACTATAATTAAGACAAAGGCTCTGCCTGTAATTTTGAACGGAAGTATGTCAAATTCAGGCAAAATATCAAATCCAAGCGGTTTCCCTTCTTCTTCAAATCTGTTGTGCATTATTATACAGTTATACCCGAAACTGTAGATGGTTAGAACTAACCCGTAGATTATTGGTATTGCACTTAAAGCTAAGAGCCCTCCTATATCAGCAGGAGAGGAGACAGAAGATGATGAAGGCGCTTGTAAAATAACGCCCAAAAATGCTAATACAAACCAGCAGATGTGTTTTACAACTGCTCCTTCTCCGCTATAAAGTTTTTTTATGGTTGCTAAAACTCCAGCCATACGTATATCCTCTTTTTTTACTTATCCGTTTTTATAGTAACGGTTTTTATGTAAAATTTATATACTGTATATGAATGAACTGTTTTTAGTTTTTGTTATTTTGTCCTCTGAATGTATTTAGCTCCGGAAGTTGTTCTTTAATCGTTTTTTCGGGGGAAAGCGGTTTGATATCGATTGTTTTTTCTTCCACAGGCGATTCAGGAATAATAAGAGATTCTGCCGGTGCTTGTGTCGAGGCAGGAATAACATCAGGACATATATATTCTAAATCAATAACAAACTCTCTATCTTCCGGATTTATTATTAAATCGGAGAGGGAGGTCATATCGTTTTCATCATAAGGATATAAATCGTTGAGGTATAAGGGTTGATTTGCAATGTAATATGCTTTGAAAATGGCGTCTTCCATTCTTTTGTCACCGAAGAGGATAGCGTTAACTTCGTCCGGTATCGGTTCCATTTTTTTCTTGTTTTCTTCTATTTTCTTCCGGTATGCTTCGTAATCCGTTTTTATCAAATCAAGACCGGCAAGTCTTGCTGCGGCTTCTTTTGACTTCGGGTTTATTTTTAGAGCATTTTGGTAGTGCACTTTTGCTTTTTCCGGTGCATCCAGTTTTTCGTATGTGACACCCAGTTTGTAGTTTGTCCAGAAATTATTTTTGTATCCGTGAGTATATGCATGAAGATAAAAATCTACTGCTTTTGCAAATTCTCCGTCTTTAAAAAAAGTTTCGCCAAAATAATATGTAACTTTCGGGTTATTTTCATTTATATTTAGAGCTATAGAAAGGGCATTTTTTGCATCTCTTATGTGGTTTTCATAAAGAGCAATTCTTGCTTTTCCCACAAGTGCATCTGTATTTGATTTATCAGCACGTGACGCCTGATAATAAAAATATTTTGCAGCAGTAAGGTATTTTTGTTCGTCGGACTTTGTTTTATTTTTGATTGAATTGAAATATCTAAGAATTTTGTCTGCCTGCATGCAGTATTGTTTTGACGCTTCTTTAGGGTCACCGTTTTCGAATGATATTTCGCCGTGCCAGAAATCATTGTTTGCTGCCCGGGCAATGTTATATCCGTTAATACCAATTAGAAATGAACAAATAATAAACACTGTGTAAAATTTTTTCATAACCATCAAAAATAAAATTTAATCTTAATAATTCACAACATATTATATTATATCATCTTTAAAATATGATATAAATAATATAGACAAACTAACGGAAATAAACAACAATAGGAAGCGTCAAAATTGGTTAATGCAGAGGCAGTTTATTTTTATATTTATGCGTTGATACTGATTGTCAGTGCAGTGGGCGTTGTTTTTTCTCCCCGTATGTTTCTGTCTTTTTGTGCATTTTTTTGTACGCTGTTATTTTCTTCTTGCATATACGGACTGTTGAATGCCGGTTTTATGGCTCTGTTTCAGTTCATTTTGTGCGGATTATTTCTTTGCATAATGCTGATGCTGATATTGAAAAAAATCACAATCTGGACTCTGCCTTTGAAAGTTGCATCTGTGAGAAAAATTGTTTTGTCATCTGTTGCTCTAGTTATATTTGGAATTTTTTCATATTTATATGTTAGTTTTGAATTTGGCGGAGTCATCGGAGAATTTTTTGATTTTATAAAAGAAAAATCAGTTGATATTGTTGATTTTTCCGACTTTATGTTTTCTATCCATCTCGTAATAATAATAACTTTAGTAATGTGTGTTATGCTCAGGAATATTTATTTGACGAAGAACAATACGGAGGAGACTGATGACTGAAGGATTTTTTGATGTCGGGCTGCTTCACTATCTGATTCTTGCTCTGGTTCTTTTTATTGTCGGTATGCTGGGCGTTATCGTTTCCAGAAATATGCTCAGAATCGTAATGTCGCTTTTGGTAGTGTCGATAGCTGTTGTTATAAATTTTCTGGCATTTGGCAGCTTTTGTAACAGCACTTTAAAGTATGCAAATATAATGTGTATATTGATAACTGTGATGACAGTGCTTCAGATAACAGGTGCTTTTGCTTTATTTTTGAAAGTTTATCATGCAAACGAATATCTTGATGTTGAAAAAATTAAGGACAAGGAGAACTAATGGAATTTTGTGTTGAAAATATCAATCTGGTGGTAATTCTGCCCTTTCTTATGAGTCTGGTGCTTGCTGCAAATGCTGTAACAATGAGCAGAATTGACAAAAAGCCGATGTTTATTTTGAGTTTGATATGTGCTTTTATTTGTTTTGTTTTCAGCGGATTTGCTCTTTTTTATGCACTAAGAACTAATATTAACGTAGAAAGCAGCTTTTTGTGGCTTGCGAATGATAATATAAATTTTTATCTGGGAACTTTAATAGACAGAACGTCCGGAATTTTTCTATGCGTTGCTGCAATTTTGAATATTCTCGTCCAAATTTTTGGATGGCAAAAATTAAGAGCGGGATATTCATATAACAGACTTCTTTTTTATCAAAATTTATTTATATTCGGTTTGTTCGGGATATTTCTGGCTTCTAATATTTTGCAGTCATATATGTTTTGTGAAGTATTGGGAGTTGCATCATACCTTTTGATAAATTTTGATTTTTCCAATAAAGAAGAATCAAAGGCTGCAATAAAATCGTTTATTTTTAACAGGATAGGTGATTTGACTCTTCTGTTTTGTGTTTTGACTATTCTGTATTTTTCGGTAACTTACAACCAGCTATGGGATAGTACAAACCTCGCGTTTTCAAATATGATTCAGGTTGCGGAGAGCATAAATTCGCTTATGAGCGAGCCTTTATTCGTTGGATTTTGCTCTATATTGATTTTTGTCGTATTGATGAAATTTATGCAGGCATTTATTTATTTGACTTTTGTGTCAAAAATTACGTCTTCAGAGTCCAGAGTTATATTGTTTCAGAATGCATTGATTTTTCTGTCAGGTTTATTTCTCCTTTTGAGGTTTACGCCGTTTTTCGTGAATCTTGGTGGAAATTGGATATGGACAATACTGATAATCATATTTCTGTTTATGTTCATAGGCTTTTTAAACAAAATATTTATTCCTGTATGCAGGGCGTTCGGATGGTTTGAAAAGTATATTGTGGATACATTTTTGAATTTTGTAGAACTTGTTATTCGATTTTTCTCTTTTCTATGCTGCCGTTTCCAGGGAGGCGGTGTTCAGTCCTATATAATATATTCTTTTATAGGGGTGTTGTTAATACTTGGATTTATTCTTCTGTTTTATATTACTGTTTCCAATATAGGAGTTTAGTATGAATTTTCTGTCACTTATAACGTTGATATTTGCACCGATAGCCGCGGCTATCCTGATTTTGATACCAAAATTTCCTAACCATCAGGTCAAGGTGAGACGTTTCGCCAAGGCTTTTGCTAGTTTGCATTTTATTTATGCAATGCTGTTTCTTGTATTTTTTGATACCGGATTGTATGGAATGTCTTATGAACAAGAGTTGACTTTTTTCAATATAAGCTGGCTTAAATCAATGGGGATAAGTGCAAAATTTGCCGTAGACGGAATATCTTTACTTCTTGTTATTCTGACTGCTTTTATTGTGCTGATAACTTTTGTTTTGAGCAAAATGCATATTCGAACAAAGCACAAACTGTATTATTCAATGGTATTTCTGTTTGAATCGGCAATACTTGGTATTTTGTGCGCAAAAGATATGTTTATGTTTTTTGTATTCTGGGAATTGTCGCTTATACCGTTGTATTTTTTGATTTCACAATGGGGAAATTCAGAGGCAAGAAGTTCTGCAATGAAGTTTACTCTTGCTTCTTTTACAGCCAATGTTTTTCTGTTTTTTGCAATGCTTATCCTGTATTATTATAATTTTGCGGTAAGCAATGTTTTAACAGCAAATATAGATTCATTGAGTATGGATGAAAGTATTTATCCTCTGTGGTTTCAGATTTTTGTATTTGTTAATTTTCTTATCGGGTTTGTTGTGCGGGTTCCATTCGTATTTTTCCATTCCTGGTATCCGGATATACAAAATAAAGCAAGTGCTCCTGTAAATATACTGGTTGCAGGAACTTTACTCAGTACCGGAGTGTATGGATTAATAAGATTCAATATGCAAATATTTCCTGAAGTGTTCAAGCTTTTTGCTCCTGTATTGATGTGCTGGGGTGTTGTAAATATAATATATGCAGGTGCATTGTCTATTATTCAGCCTGAAATAAAGAAAATAGCTGCATACGCCCAGATATCAATGATGGGATTCGTTATGATAGGGCTGGCATGTTTGAATCAGGTTGGATTTAACGGGGCTGTATTTATGACACTGTCTCTATCTATTGTTTTTACTGCATTATATGCAGTGATTTCTTCGGTTCAGTTCAGAACAAAGACTACTTATTTAACAGCATTAGGCGGTCTTGGGCAGGTAATGCCAAAATGTATGTATTTTTCATTGATAATTTGTTTTGGAGCAATAGGTGTACCTTTTTTGATTACTTTTGCGCCGAAATTAATGATATTATCGGGTGCAATACTATCAAATCTTGAAGAAGAATTGATGGTAAAAATTGTTGCAATAATAGGACTCCTTGCGATAATTTTTGCTTCTGGTTATATAATGTATCTGTTCTATAAAGTATTTTGTTCGGTATTGCTGGAACAGTGGAAAAGACTTAAGGATCTAAGTCCTCAGGAAATGAGTGTTATGTCTGCACTCTGTCTTGTTATAATATATTTCGGAGTGTATCCGATGTCGGTTATACAGATTTATCAATCAGTTTCGAATTTCTTATTAGATATATTACAGGTGTAAAGCAAAAAATTATGAATGGAATTTTGAATGACATATTGAACGCATATTTGCCGGAGAGCATTATTATAGTATTTATAATATTTAGTCTTATAGCCTCTTTGTTTTTTAACACATCTTTGTATAAACTTTCAAAGTGGTTTACGCTTCTCGGAATAACAATGGCACTTGGCGCAACTTTCTTTTTGCCTATAGATCCCGATAATATGGAAATTTTTGCGTTTAACGGTGAAATTGTTTCAAATATTTATACAATATTTTTTAAGATTCTGATTTTAATGAGTGCTTTTTTCCTTACATTGTTATCGAGAAACCTGATTCGGGAAAAACGTGACAGGGCGTTTGAATATTTCACTGTATTTTTATGTGCAGTCTTGTTTGCTATGTGCACGGTTAGCGTGACAGATTTTGCCGGTTTGTTTTTTTCTATAGAGGGGCTTGGATTGTGCAGTTATTTGCTTTTGAATTTTTCTAAGACTCCTGATTCAAAGCAGTTGAGCTTTGGATATTTTGTTCAGGGAAACGTTGCAGCGCTTTTGTTCCTGTTCGGTTTTTCATTTCTGTATGGATTGTGCGGGGAAATAGGGTTTGCTGCAGTCGGAGATTATCTTGCTCAGACCAATTCTTTTATCCTGCTTACATTCTCTTTAATTTTAATGTTGAGCATATTTCTGTTCAATCTCGGTATTGTTCCGTTTTCGAGCTGGGTTGCGGATACCTTTGAGGGGGCAAGTTATCCTATAGCTGCTTTTATGTCTACTATTCCGGTGCTGGCTGGTTTTGGTATATTGTCCAGACTTTTGCTGGTGTTTATAAATTATTTGCCGGTTTTGAAAATTTTGTTTGTTTGTATTGCGATGTTGACAATACTTTTCAGTTCATTGAGTGCAATACGACAAACAACAGTAAAAAGGCTGATGGCATATAGTATGAGCGTACAATCTGCGATAATGCTGCTGGGACTCGGAGTCTTTTCTGTTTTTAGTCTTTCGGGTGTTTTGTTTTATATTCTTTGCTATATGTTTGTAAATACCGGGGTATGGGCTGCCATTATTCTGTTTTATGATTCTTGTAAACTCAACAATATCGAGGATTATAACGGTTTGATATTTCACAGACCATATTATGTAATTGCTTTTACGACGGTGTTGATTGCGCTTGCCGGACTTGCGCCAACCAGCGGATTTGTCGCAAAATTATATCTGTTTTCTGCTGTGGCCAGATCCGGATTTTTGTTTTTGCCGTTTCTTATTATTTCAATGCTGGCATGTGTAATTATGATTTTTGCATATTGGAAACTTATTCGTTCAATGTTTAGGCGTGTAAATACTGAAGTCTCTATTGATACAAAAATTGTTTCTTCAAAATTCATTCTGTATGCTTGCGCACTTGCATCTGTTTTACTCTGTATATTTGCAGACAAAATAATTCAGCTCTGTCAATCAGCAGCGTATTATTTATAATTTAGAAAATTTTAGCAAAAGACAGAAAATAGTCGGTTATTACATTAAATATTATCGGCATTATCCATATAAGTATTGCTGCGCCGAGAACCGGTTTAAACAGAAAGCTGAGCTGGAAAACGTTTACCTGAGGGGCGGTTTTTGAAATTATACCGAGAATCAAATCCTGACCGAGTGTCGCAAGAAGTACAGGCGAGGCTATTTGAAGTCCTACGTATAGAACATTGGCTGTTAATTTTATCAGGTATTCCATATTGACAAGCTGATCTAAGGGAATGGACGTAGCATATACGGGAAAAATTTCAAATGTTCTCAAAAGTGCAGCTATAAGCCAGTACATTCCTCCTACATGAAGAAAGATAATTAGTGCAAAAATAGCAAAAAAGTTTCCCATGATAGAAGTTTGGGATGATGTGGTAGGATCGAGTACTGTGGCTGACGAAAGACCCATTTGCATATTTATCATATCTCCGCCTGCAGAAATAGCAGAGGTTATGCATTGCGCAATAAAACCAAGGATTGCTCCTGCGACAAAATTTAAAATCAACCCTAATATTAGCGCAGAACCTGATGGAACTACCGTGGGTTTTATAATAAGAGAGAGGATGATTGTTAAAATTAAAGCAAACGAAAGTTTAACCATCCCTATGATTTCTTTTCTGTTTAATACCGGTGCAAAACGCATAAAGCCGAGTATTCGCGCAAAAATAAATATACCAACACCGAGTGCGCTGTTGAATTCTGGAAAATATTTAGGAAAGGTATTGATTATTGTATCTAGCATTTATTTTTAGTCCGGTGTATCCAGTATCATAGAGGTGTCTTTGGGCGGCTGTTCTTGCACTTTTATTTTGTATAAATACTGATTGTTTTTTGTTTTTACAACAAGATTGCTTGTGCCAAGATCAAGAGCTTCTACAGTTACTTTTGAATCATTTGCGAATATGTTTGAGATTGTTTGAGCTTTTACTATGTCGGGATTAGATACCTCCAGGTCCATTGGTCTTTCATCAAAAAACAGTACAGCCGTATCTGTGGGTTGTAATATGAGCGTTTCTGTTGAATTTGCACAAAATGCGTTTGAGGAAGATATTGCTGCTAATAAAATAAATGTTGAAAAAAAGTGTTTTATTTTCATATTATCTTTCCATTATTCTTTTTCTTTCTATAAAGTTAGGACTCGGATTGGGCATCCTGTCTGAGGGATGATATTTGATTTTTTCATTATTGTCAATAAACGGAATTTTTCCGGGATTTCTCATAATATCGCCTATTTCCTGTTTCTGGAATCGGCTTTCTTTCATTTCTTCTGCAAAGGGAACTGTATATCTGTGGTAGTTTGCCGGAAGAACGTAACTGTCTGATGCCGGAATTTGGTTAAATGCCAGAGCAAACCCTTCTTGCAGAAGATTTGTCAGAAGTTTAATATATCCGACACCAAGAATCATTAAAACAAGGAAAACAGCAAGAATTTTGGGTGCAGCAGCAATAGTTTGTTCTTGAACCTGCGTAACAGCCTGCAGGATACCTACAATCAGACCGACAAATGCTGCTGTCAATACACATGGCATTGATATCATTAGCATTGTTAGCAGACCTTTGCCCATAAATTCAAGTAATATTTCCATAATTTATATTCCTTAATTAAAGCTTGTGACCAATCCGTGTACTATCATGCTCCATCCGTCTACCGCAATGAATATAAGAAGTTTAAACGGGAGTGAAATGATTGTCGGAGATAACATAAACATACCAAGTGCCAGAAGTACGTTTGCTACAATAAGGTCAAGTACAATAAACGGCACAAAAATAACAAAACCTATTTCGAATGCTGTTTTAAGCTCACTTATAATATAAGCCGGTGCCACCTGCCAGATTGTTATGTCATCAGGGGTTTTTGGCTTTCCATTGCCGGATAGTTCGATGAAAAACGTCATGTCTTCCTGTCTTGTTTGTTTCATCATAAATTCTTTGAGTGGTTTTGAGCCTTCTGCAATTGCCATAACCATGTCACCGTTTTTTGTGTAATACGGTTCACCCATCTCCCACATTTTTTGGAAAACCGGGCTCATCGTATACATTGTCAGAATCATAGACAAACCGACAAGAACGATTCCGGGCGGGACCTGTTGTGTTCCGAGTGCCTGTTTAAGCAGTGAAAAAACTATTGTGTATCTCAAAAAACTTGTCATACAAGTGAATACTAACGGCAGTAAAGAAAATGCCGTCATGACTATTAACATTTGTATAACAGGATTTAAATCTTTTAAAATACTATCCATTTTATTTTCCTTTATTTGTTATTCAGGAATGTTCAATTTTTTGATGATTTCTCTCATCATTGGCTGTTTGTTTGTTCTTCCATTTCTGAGTACTTCACCGTAGTCTATTGCATGACTTCTTGCCGGTTTTGGTTTTATATTTACCGGTTCAACATCGATTGTGCAATTCAATGGCTGCTCTTCTATACTTTTTATTTCTGCATTTCCTGCATCAAGTTTTGCCAGAAATGTTGTACACTCAGGGTCTGAGGCAATTAAGAATTTTTCATCCCCTGCTTTTACAACATATAGTGTTTTTTTCGGCGAAATATTAAGAGCATTTTCTATCTCAAGATTGCTTTGCGGATTTTTTGTAAATTTTGAATCCATTACAGTTCTTTTGTAAATTACAAAACAGAGCAGTAATGCCCCAACCATTGCTAATGTATAAACCGCGAAATGTACTAAATAACCTGTCATATTTTCCTGTCCTGTCTAAATATCTTCTTCTTCTACATCAAAGTCACTGTAGTCAAAATCTTCTTCACCTGCCGGTGCATCAACTACATTTTCAGGGGAGTTATCTATTGCTCCGTCAGTTTCCGGGTCTGTTGTCTCTTGATTATTGGGAGCATCCTCTTTTTCATCTGTATAGATTTCATCGATTCTTACCCCGTATCTATCATTTATAATGACCAATTCTCCCGAGGCAATAATTTTATTTTCGACTTTTAAATCGATTTTGTTTTCATAAACCGAACCAATGTCGACTACAAGTCCTTCGGACATCTGTTTTAGTTCGCCAAGTGAAATTTTTACTTTTTCAAATTCTGCACCCATGTCGACTTGAATAGTGTCCCACATGTTGAAATTATTTGCGGAATTTTCATCCATATGTCTGCCTCCATCGTAATCAAAATCTTTAATCAGCGCCGGATTCGGTATGACCTTGAATTTTAGTGTTTTATTTTCATATATCAGTGTCATTCGTTTTATATTGCTGTCCTCAAGCACAACAATATCACCTGGTTCCAGTTGCTTTATGTCATTTAGTTTAATTTTTGTTTTTCCGACACTTATGTTAAATCTTGCCGGACAGTTTTTGAAATCATCTATGCTGAATCGGTGTCTAATTCTCAGTTTTTCAGGTTTTACTGCTATAACTGGGACTGTTACTATCATTTTGCCGATTGGTTTTTGTTCGTTTTCTAGAAAAAATGTGAGAATGCACTCATTATAATTTACTGTATTCTGGGGGATTTCAGATGGTGGTAGTAATATTTCGCTAAAAAACCTGTACAGATAATTATTAAAACCTGTCAAAATTTTTGCTTCTAATTCTGTTATTTTTTCCAGCTCAAAATTTTTGTTGGTCGGGCTTTCTCCAATAGAATCCTGTAAAAATTCTTTTACAATCTGTTTTGATAGTCTTATGAAAATTGCACGTTCTTTGTTCAACCTGATTTTTGTTACAAAATATTCATCCTGAGAAGAAAGAAGATTTACGTTTTCACAAATTCCCATGAGCTTTGCTGTGATTTCTGTGTTCCAAAAATCAGAAGAACCTATTTCAAGATTTTCTGTAAAATTTGCGTCAAACCAGTCATAGGTACGGTTTAGCTGTTTAGAAAATGATGATATTATTTTGTTTTGCTGTTGTTCAAATTGCAAATTCATCACCCCTAATCTGAGAAAAGGTATCTCAAATTATCCCAAGTCATATTTCCCTACCAGTAATAGTACTTGATTTTGGGTATGTAGAGTATCGTATATTTGATGTAATTTGTTAAACTTTTTAAATAAAAAATCCGGCATGGTCGCCGGATTCTTTAGCTTTTTATGTTAATTTCTGCTATTTGTTTTTGTCTGTAAGAATAAACAGGCTGATTAAATCATTAAGAGCAAGAGCCTGTTTTCTGTAGTCTTGCACCTGTTTTTCCAGTGCCTGTATATTTGCCTTGTACTGTTGGATAGTGGAAAGACAATCTCTCGCACTGTCGTTTAGTCCGTCTTGAACCTGTTGTGCTTCTTTTAAGACACTGTTCATAGAAATGCCGAGAGCTTCCATAGTTTGTCTGATGATTTGTGCACCGGTTTGTTTTGTTACGCCTGAAGGCAGCTGCATAATCAATCTCTTTAGCACTGCGACATTAGACGGCATTGTGTGCTGCGGAGGATGATTTATTGGTTTTACTCCTGGTTTTGCAAAAATATCTTCTTTTTCGAACACCGGAGAAACATTTTTTGCCCGCGGAAATTCAAAGCTTGCTGCATCTACATAATTATCTTCTGCAGACGGGAAATCATTTAAAATGTTTCCTGTATCCTCAAAAAAAGTATCCTGCACTGCAAAGTCATCGAAGCTGTTGTCAGCCGGGATATTTTGCTGGGGTTGCTCGAAATAATCCTGTTGAATATCCTGTTCCTTAATTTCTGAAACCGCTGGTTTGGGCGGTTCTGGAAGCGGATTAATTTCTATCTCTGCCTGTTTTTTCAGAGCCTGGACTATTTTTTTGCCCACCCCTGAAGGAAGTTTATTTTCTGCCATATTTTTAACCTTTAAGACTTTACTTCTTTTGTCAAAATTATATACAAAATATGAATAATTTTCAAAATGTAAATTAATATTACTTTAATTTATGTTAATTTATTTTATGAAATTTTTCTATATGAAAAAAAATGTTAAATATTTGTCTTAGCTCAAAAAATAGACTATTCTTTAATTATTATGACTAACAATGAATATAAAACAAGGAAAATAATAGTTGTTGACGATGACAGCATAGTTCTGTCTACACTGAAAATGCTTTTGGATATAGAAGGTTTTTCTAATGTAAATTATTTTCAGCAGCCGGAGAAGGCGCTGGAATATATAAAGGAGAACGTACCTGAACTGGTGCTTTCTGATTTTCTTATGCCTGATATGAACGGGATAGATTTTCTTTCGGAAGTAAAAAAAATGTATCCTGATATTAGTACGATTTTGCTCACCGGATACGCGGACAAGGAAAATGCAATAAAAGCAATTAACACTGTGGGTATTTATAAATATATTGAAAAGCCGTGGGATAATTCGGATTTACTGTTGAGTATAAAAAACGGACTCGAGCGCAGCGGATTGATTTCTGCGTTAAATCAAAAAATAGAAGAACTTTCGCAGGCAAAAAGCCAGCTCGAAAAATACTCTCATTCACTTGAAGAAATTGTTTTGCAAAAAACAGAAGATCTCGTACAATCTAATACAAAATTAAACGCAATCATAAACTTCTGTGCTGATGGTATTATTATTGTTTCAAAGGATAGAAAGATAGTTCAGGTGAATCCTGCATTTGAAAATATGACCGGACTATGTTCGAGTTTGCTTGAAAACAGTTGTATTGACAATTTGTTTACAACTTCTTGCAGTGAACTCGAAAAAATAACGAAAGACAAGAATATTCTTGTAAGAAATCTTGAATTAAAAAATACTATTGAGGACAAGAGTTTTCCTGTAGAAATTAATTTTGCTCCGATTCTTGCAGAAAATTCGGAAAATACTAATTATGTCGGCGTCGTTAGAAATGTAAGTCTGCAGAAAGAAATGGAACGATTGAGGGACGATTTTATAGCTACATTGACACATGACTTGAGAACTCCGCTTCTTGCTGCGATTCAAACATTGCAGTTTTTTCTTGATGGTACACTCGGTGAAATTGAGGAACGCCAGAGAACTCTTCTCGATACAATGAAAAAGAGCAATGAGGATATGCTCGGTCTGGTGAATGCATTGCTTGAGGTTTACAAGTATGAATCCGGAAAGCTGAATTTGTGTAAAACTTCTTTTCTATTAAAGAAGTTTGTTGACGATTGTCTTCAGCAAATTCAATCGCTTGCGGATAAAAAGAAAATACAAATTATTACTAATCTGGATAATCTTGATGACGCTGAAATATTCGCAGACCGAAATGAATTGAGGCGAGTTATTCTGAATTTGTGCGGAAATGCATTGAATCATACACCGGAAAACGGTACAATAGAAATTCTTGCACAGATTCAGGGAATGGATTTGCAGATTAGCGTGAAGGATACGGGTGTCGGTATGCCAAAGGGCGATGTGACCAAACTGTTCAAAAGATTTTCTCAGGGGTCGTCACAGAAACGTTCTGCCGGTACGGGACTCGGGCTTTATTTATCACGGCAAATTGTAGAAGCACATGGAGGTAAAATCTGGGCAGAAAGTGAATTGGGAAAAGGAAGCGTATTTACTTTTTTACTGCCTGAAACATTGAGAATAAAAGAGAGGCTAAAATAATATGACGATAAGAGTTTTGCTGGTTGAAGACCATACAATGATTAGAATGGGGACTGCTCTTGTTATTGAAAAAACAGATGGTATAGAGCTTGTTGCCCAGGCTGAAAACGGTTTGCAGGGAGTTCAGGCAGCAAAAGAGTTTTTGCCGGATGTTATTCTTATGGATATAGGTTTGCCTGTTATGGATGGAATAGAGGCTACCAGACAAATTAAAGAATTGAACCTGAATTCGAAAATTTTGATTTTTACCTCAAGGGAAAATGATGACGATGTATTTGCTGCGCTGGCTGCAGGTGCAGACGGTTATATAATGAAAGGTGCGACACCGGAGCAGCTGACGTCTGCAATTGTTGCTGTAAACGAGGGTACTGCCTGGCTAGATCCTGCTATTGCCAGACTTGTGCTTTCCAGTGTGCAAAGACAAAATCAAAAAGAAGAAGAAAATAGCATGTCTCAGCCAAATTTCAAGACAGGTAAAAATTCTTTTGGTTTGACAGATAGAGAAATGGAAGTTTTGGCTTTGATTGTTGATGGATTGTCTAATCCTGAAATTGCGCAGAAACTTTTTATTACAAGGGCTACAGCAAAAGCACATGTTCACAGTATCCTACAGAAACTATATGTTGATGACAGGACACAGGCTGCTGTAACCGCCATGAGAGAGGGGCTTGTTTAAAAATGAGACTGGCTTTTCCTGTTGTCGGTTTTTTAATACTGTCCGTATCGCTGGCTCAGGTAGCTTTTTCAGGTCCGTTTCAGAAAAAGCCAAAGCCTCAGAATAATATGCCTAAAACTATGGAAGAGTATAGAATAGAGGCTGAAAAACAGGCAGAAAAAAACAAACAGATTCCTCCTCCGCAGGTAGAAAAAGATAAAAAAATTGTAGAAATTCCGGATCCTCAAATAACTCTGCAAAAATACAACAATCCTCCGGGGCAGGTTGATATAGACCTGTCAAATCTAAAAAAGAAAAGGAAAGTTAATTCTATCGGGGTTGCAAATCCTGATTATAATTTGCTTGCATATACTTCTGTTTTTTTCTATCCTGCGTCGAAAACAGTGTCTTCCGAACTTTATGTGTTAAGGCTGGATGAATCCGAGCCGGTTAAAGAAAGAATAGCAAACGCAAATATAAAGGATGGAATTATTTCTCTGTATAAGACGGGTATGGATGCACTTACTGTTGATTTACAAAAGACTTTAACAATAGTTGACTGGTCTGCTGACGGTAAAAGGCTTGCAATTAAAGAAAAAATTGCATCAATCGAAGACGGTATGTGGAAAACTAATTTACTTGTTTATGATTTTACAACAAGGAAAATGAGGGAATTGCCGGAAGTTCGTGAAGCAATAAAATATTACTGGCTGAATAATGAAAAATTGGATTTAAATGAAGTACGATGGGATATTTATCCCATAGGATGGGATTCTTTGAATCCGGACAGAATTATTGTTTTTGCTTATGCTTATACAGGCGAAAAGCCGAAATATCTCGGTGCCTGGTCGATAGATTATGAAGGGGACAGAACAAAACAAATGTCTCTTACTGATACAAATTTTGAGGTTGCTCAAAACGGTTCTGCACTCAAACTTATTCCGCCATACTAGGAAGATTAATATGTTGTGTCTCAAGAGGTTCAACATGTATTGTGACTTCTGTGTTTCCAAGGTGGTTTTCTATATCCTTTTCTAATTCATCACACAAATCGTGTGCGAATTTTATAGTTCTTTCACCTTCCAGTATAAGTGTTATATTTATTTCTTTATTCTTTCCTGCTTTACGCGTCTTTATTTCTTTAATTCCGCATATTCCATGTTCATTATATTTTTTTATAATTTCTTTAATTTCATCGATATTTTTTTCTGGCAATGAACCGTCCAGCAGGTTGTTAACGGATTCCTTGCAGATTTTAAATCCGGTATAAAAAATTATGGATGATACAACTATCGCCAGTATAGGGTCAATAATATGAATTCCCGTATAATGAATGCAAATAAGCCCTATAAACACGGTAAGAGAGGAATAAATGTCAGTGTTTAAATGTTCGGCGTCAGCATAAAGTGCCATTGAATCAGTATTTTTTGCAACTTTCATTAAATATGCACTAACAATTATATTCACAATAACTGATACTAACATAACACCCATTGCAAGATATCCGTTTGACATCGGTTCAGAGGCACCTGTGAATTTTTTTACAACCTCGTAGATAATATAGAACGCTGCTAATATTATTAACAATCCTTCGACCAGCCCTGAAAAATCTTCATATTTTCCGTGTCCGAACTGATGATCTGTGTCAGCCGGTTGTTCTGACTTATGTACAGAAAACAGGGTTATTATTGAGGCGAGCATGTCGCTGCAGGAATGAATTGCTTCTGATATTATACTGATACTTCCGGATATGTATCCGACTATGAGTTTTAGGATAATTAGAAGTGCATTTGACGCAACAGAAAGTTTTGCTGCTAATTTTTTGTTTTGAAAAAGTTGTTTCATTATTCTCTAAAATCCAGAATTTTTCCCTGAACAGCTTCTGCGCCGGAATACGCACTGACCAGTTTTGTGTTTTTTGAGGTTTTGTGTAATTCTTTTTTTATTTCATCTCTGACAAGAGTAAGCGCGTTTATATTTGCTCTCTCCTGCTCATCAATTTTTTTGCATATTTCTTCAAGTTCTGAAAGATCGACGGAGTTGTTTACCAGTTTTTTTACAAGTTCATTTGACTGAGCTAGTAATTGATCCTTTTTGTTCAGATATGCGATTAATTCGTTGTATAATTCACGGTCAATAAGCTGTCCTATCTGAATAGAAAGCTCGTAAAGCTGTCCGTATAATATTTTTAAGTTATTTAAATCTGGATTTTTTTTCATGCATATTCTCCATCATCGGATTCATCATCATCGTCATCTGAATCGTCAGTATCGTCTTGCTCTTCATCGTCTTCTTCGTATTCGTTATTTTTTGAATATTTATCGGTAGTGTAACTATCCAGCACACCGCCTGATGCTTTAAATTTTTGTATAGCTTCCCTCCATGTGTCTCTGAGCGCGGTGACATGTCTGATTACTTCATCAAGATAGTCCTCACGTTTTTTTATATTTGCCTCAAGAAGCCTTCTGTTCAAATAATCATAAAGAGAAAACAGGTTTTTTGCAAAAGTTCCGCCGTTTTCCATATCAAGTGTTGCCTGAAATTCTGTAATAATATTTTGAGCTTTTACTATATTATTGTGAATTTTTTCTATATTTTTTTCTGCAAATCCCTGTTTTGCAAGGTGCAAAAATTTTACCGCACCATCATATAACATTAGAAGAATTTGTTCTCTTGGTGCTGTTTCTACTTGAGTTTGTTTGTATTGTTTTAAATATGGATTCATATTGCTTCTCAGTAAAAATTTAGCATGTTTATTACGTGATGTCGAATGCAACTTTAATCCATTGATTATAACAATAAAATTCAAAAAAAGTAAAGAGTCGTATAAATGATATTTGAAACGACCCTTTACTTTTTGTTTTTCTGGTTTAAATCTTTTTTATACAGCGCGTTGAACTTTTCCTGCTCTTATGCAAGAAGTACATACATTAATTCTTTTAACTGTACCGTTTTGCATAACTTTTACAGATTGCAGATTGGGTTCTTGTCTGTGCACATTTTGTTTATGTGAAAAAGAAATTTTTGCTGCTTTTAAAGATTTTTTACCGCATACATCACACTGTTTTGACATAGTGTTCCCTTTCAATCGTTTATATTGCTTTTTAAGCATACTTGAAAAAAGTTTTAATATCAAGCCCAAATTTAATGAGCTTAAAAGAATTTTACTTAATCAAGTCTTTCATATCTTTTACAGCGATATCTAGACCGTCAAAAATAGCCTTAGCAATTATGTTATGCCCTATGTTTAGTTCATTCAGACCGTCAATTTCTTTCATTCTGTGAACATTTTCATAGGTAAGTCCATGACCGGCGTTTACGCCTAATCCAAGAATTGTTGCATAATCAGCTGCATCCTTCAGCTTCTGAAACTCTTTTTCTTCTTCCGGTGTTCCGAATGCTTCGGAATATCTTCCGGTGTGCAATTCAATGTATTGAGCTCCTGTTTTTTCAGCGGCAGCCACCTGTTCCCTGTTTGGATCAATAAAAAGGCTGACGACTATGCCCGCATCAACAAGCGGTTTTACAAACGCCGTTATTTTTTCCAGCTGTCCTGCTACATCAAGACCACCTTCTGTTGTTAGTTCCTGTCTTTTTTCAGGCACAATACAACAGTTATCCGGTAATAGTCTCAGTGCAATTTTTTGCATTTCATCAGTTGCCGCCATTTCGAGATTCAGTCTTACATATAGTATTTTTTTTAGAGCTTCGACATCCGCATCTTTTATATGCCTTCTATCTTCTCTAAGATGAACAGTTATTGCGTCTGCTCCAGCTTTTTCGCAAACAACAGCTGCTTCAACTACATCCGGAGCAGCTCCTCCTCTTGCATTTCTTAGTGTTGCAACGTGATCAATATTTACACCTAATAACATAATTTTACTTCCTTATCTGTTCCTAAAATTACTTTAGCCGGCTCACCGTAGCGAGCGGGCTAAAGTTTCATTAAATTATTCTATATAATTATAGTATTAACGGGATATTGCGGATTGGTAGTAGCAAGGCGGATATTTACATTCAGCAGAGACTGAAGTATAGTCTTCGTTTGGGTATGGTAATGCTGTAATTGGTTTTTTGCTTCCGTCATTGTATTCTCCATCTTTGTCTGCAGAGAATATACACCAGCGGTCTTTTCCGAATTTGTTCGGTCCCTTCATCCCGTTTGTATCAACAGCAAATCCCCATACCTGATTTGTCGGCAGTGCCCAGGCTATACCTGAAATATCAACAAATACATTGTCAGAAGCCGGACATGGTCCCTGGTCGTCAGCGTTGTAATCCCAGCAGTCAGTTGCTGATCCGTTTTCTGAGCAATCTTTTGCTATATTAAAATATTTTTTGAAGTTGTCAAAAGATTTATTAATATTATTACGTTTATATGTATTTTCTGCATTCATTCTGTCAATTGTTTGGGCAAATATAGAGACAGCTTTTTTGTACTGTGCGAAATATTGTTTGTCGTTTGTTGAATTATTGAGAGCCGGAATAGTGAGTGAAGCAATTACACCGATAATAACAAGGGTCGTCAATGCTTCTGCAAGAGTAAATCCGCTTTTTGTCTTAGTGCTTTTCATAATAAATTCCTCTTTTTACTAATTCTTAAAATTTAAACTATTTAAACTATTCAAAAAAATATTGTTAGTATATAATTTATTGTAGCATGTTTGTATTTGTGAAACAATAATGTTATTATAACCACGGAAATAGAGGAAAAAACATGTCAGAAGGTCACTGGATAGCAAACATAGGTAATTTTAGTTTTAACGTTGATACGCTGATTACCATGTGGATTACGATGGCAATACTTATACTGTTTGCCTTTTTAGCAACGAGAAAACTTTCTATTATTCCTACAAAAATGCAATCTATTGCTGAGGGTATACTTCGCTTCTTCGGTGGTCTTACGGAATCTATGATAGGAAAAACAGGAGCGAAGCATGTACCGTTGATTGCTTCTCTGTTTCTGTTCATTGTTACCGCAAACCTTATGGGACAGCTGCCATGGAAAATTTATCATCTTAAACAGGGTGAGCTGGCTTCTCCTACAAATGACATTAATATGACGGCAGGAATGGCAATTCTTGTCTTAATATATTATGTATATCAAGGTGTAAGAGCAAAAGGCATCAGATACTTTTTGCGCAGTTTTAATCCAATAGATATTGTTGAAGCAATAGTTGAGCTTGCAGAAATGGTTATTCGTCCTTTCACTCTGGCTCTCCGACTTTTTGCCAATATCCTAGCAGGTGAATTGCTGGTTGCGGCTTTTGTTGGTATTTTTGCATATCTTCTTCCGCTTCCGATAATGTTATTTGAAGTTTTTGTAGCTTTTGTTCAGGCACTTGTATTTACGATGCTGGCTACAGCATATGTTGCTCTCGCTACGGCGGAGGATGAACACTAGAAAGATTTTGTTGAAACGTACAAGCTAAATCAGATAAAAAAGGAGAAAATTATGGCAGTAGAACAATTGACAACAGTAACAGGCAGTCTTGCTGATATCGGTGCAGGTCTTGCAATCGGTTTCGGTGCAATCGGTGCTGGTTTAGGTATCGGTGTTGCGACAAAAGGACTTTTGGAAGCTATTTCAAGACAACCTGAAATTGCCGGTAAAGCGGTAGGTTTCTTCCTTTTGGGTGCAGCTCTTGCAGAAGCTTGTGCTATTTACGGTTTGTTTATCGCTATGAAATTGAGCGGTATGATTTAGTTCTTTTTTTGAGGCAGTTTAAATGGAATTCAATGCAACATTATTAGTTTCATCAATAAGTTTTGTAATTTTTGTTATCATTATGAACCAGATATTGTATAAGCCAATATTGGCTATAATGCAACAACGTAAGGATTATATTGACAACAACAAATTGGCTGTTGATGAACATAAAAAACACGCAAAGGAGCTTCTCGATAATAAAGATAAAAAAATTGTCGAGGCTAATAAGAAATCACGAGATATTGTTGCAGCGACCGTTGAATCCTTAAAAGAAGAAGAATCAAGAATGCTCGGAAATACGAGAGCCGAGATGAACAGCTATTTTAACGATAAAAAACGGATTATAGCGGATGAAAAGAATAATACTGTAAACAATCTGGCTTTTAATGTTGCGGATATTGCAAACAATATTACAACAAAACTGGTCGGCTACGGTGTAGCTTTTGACCCGTTGAGCGAAGATGAAGTTAAAGAGGTGATTAGAAAGAATGCTTGATTTAAGTTGGAATAATATATTACATTCGAATGCGATTAACTTCGTTATAATGGTGGCTTTCTTTCTTTTCATCGCTTATAAGATGAAAGTTTCGCAGGCTGTTGAAAATCACAGAGCTTCAATACAAAAAACTATTGAAGATTCTGATCTTCTGAAGAAGGATTCTGCTGAAGAGTTACAAAAAGTTGAAAAATCTTTGGAAAATCTTCCGCAGGAACTTGAGGGTATTTTGAAAAATGCCGAGCAGACGGCAAAGGCTTATGAATCAAAAACAAAGGCTGAAATAGACAAACTTGTTCAGTCAATAAAAGACAATACGGAAAAACAGATTAGCGCTGAAGAAAAGCATACGAATTCTGTTGTACTGAAAAATGCCGGTAATGCATCTGTAGAGGTTGCGCAGAAGCAGGTTATGAAAGCTTTGGAACGGGACAATTCTCTCCATCGCAAATTTATTAGTGATTTTATTAATGAAATAGACGGGCTTGAAGTTTAATGACAACAAATATAGACAAAAGGTTAATATCATTATCAAGAAGATATTCAGATGCAATTTTAGATATTGCAAAAGAAAAAAATGAACTGGACAATGTTTTTAGTGATTTGAAAAATGTTGTCACGGTTTATGATTATTCTGATGAGATGAGAGAGTTTCTTGCTCATCCGGCTATATCTCATAAGGACAAAAAAGAGCTTATCCAATCTGTTTTTGAGGGGAAAATCTCTACTGTAACATTGAACCTTTTGTATACTCTTGTTGATAAAAACAAATTTAACCTTATTGACACAATTCTGTTTTGTTATGAAAATTCTCTCAATGAGGCTAAAAATATATTAAAGGTCGATGTTATTTCTGCTGTGGAAATAGACAATGACCTTAAAGAAAATCTGAAATTGAAGCTTGAATCGAAACTGAAAAAATCAGTTGCTTTGAATTATGAAATCAGACCGGAAATTATTGCAGGTCTTATACTAAAAATCAAAGACAAAACTATAGACGGTTCGATGGCTCATAAGCTTCAGGCTATGAAAAAGCAATTAGCGTAAATATATAAGGAAGAACAAAATGGCAACAATCAGACCTGATGAAATTACATCAATCATCAAAGCCAAAATCGAAAACTATAACTCAACAATGGAAGTGTCCAATGTTGGCTCTGTTCTCGAAGTTGGTGACGGTATTGCTCGTGTTTACGGCTTGAGAAATGCAATGGCAAACGAGCTTGTTGAATTTGATGACGGACAAGGAACACTCGGTATTACACTAAACCTTGAAGAAGACAACGTTGGTGTTGTTATTCTCGGTGAATACAAGCAAATTAAAGAAGGAATGACTGTAAAAACTACAGGAAGAATTGCTTCTGTTCCTGTCGGTGACGGACTTATCGGTAGAATTATCAGCCCTACAGGCAGACCTGTTGATGGAAAGGGTGATATTCATTATGAAAAAACCAGACCTGTTGAGCGTGTTGCTCCGGGTATTGTTACCAGAAAGTCAGTTCATGAACCGCTTCAGACAGGTTTGACTGCTATTGACGCGCTTACTCCTATCGGTCGCGGACAAAGAGAGTTGATTATCGGCGACAGACAGACCGGTAAGACTGCTATTGCTATTGATACAATCATTAACCAGAAGGGGCAGGATGTAATTTGTATTTATGTAGCAATCGGACAAAAAACATCAACTGTTGCTCAGCTGGCTAAAAAACTTGAAGATTATGGTGCAATGGATTATACAATTATCGTATCGGCTACTGCTGATGAATCTGCACCGCTTCAGTATATTGCTCCGTTTGCAGGTGTTGCTATTGCGGAAGAATTTATGGAACAGGGTAAGGCTGTTCTTATTGTTTATGATGATCTTACAAAACATGCTCAGGCTTATCGTGCAATGAGTTTGCTTTTGAGAAGACCGCCGGGACGTGAAGCTTATCCTGGTGATGTATTCTACTTGCATTCCAGATTGCTTGAAAGAGCTTGTAAGTTAAATGATAAGCTCGGTGGCGGAAGTATTACAGCTCTGCCTATTATTGAGACACAGGCAGGTGACGTTTCAGCTTATATTCCGACTAACGTAATTTCTATTACAGACGGTCAGATATTCCTAGAAACCGGTCTTTTTAACTCCGGTATAAGACCTGCGATAAATGCCGGTATTTCTGTATCCCGTGTTGGCGGTGCTGCTCAGACTAAGGCTATCAAACAGGTTGCAGGTAAATTGAGACTTGACCTTGCTCAATTCAGAGAATTGGAAGCATTTGCTCAATTCGCTTCAGATCTTGATAAAGCTACTCAGGATCAGTTGTTAAGAGGTCAAAAACTGACTGAAGTATTGAAACAGCCTCAATATTCTCCTCTCAGTGTTGCTCAGCAGGTTTCAATTCTTTTCGCTGCAAACGAAGGTATTCTGGATGATGTTCCAAATACGAAAATTGCTCAGTTCAAAAAAGAATGGTTTGAATATTTTGATTCAAATCTTTCAGATCTTAGCGCACGATTAAATGCCGGATCTGCATTGAGCGATGAGGATAAAGTTGCGCTGAAAGAACGTTTGGAAAACTTTAAGTCATCTGTTTTTGCAGCATAAACTAAATACAAAAAGGACGAACAATGCCGAATTTATTGGATATAAAAGATAGAATAAACAGTATTAAAAACACTCAGAAAATAACACGAGCAATGAAAATGGTTGCTGCGGCTAAGGTTAAAAAATCAGAAAACAGAGTTAAAGCCGGCAGACCGTTTTCTAAGGCTCTTGTTAGTGCATTCAAAAGAGTACTTGACTCGGTTGATTGTGATGCATCTGCTGCAGGTTTGAAAATAGAAAGAGCTATTGACAATTATCCTGCGCTTATGAAAAAAAGAGAGTTAAAAACTGCGGGTCTGTTGATGGTAACATCCAATAAGGGGCTTGCCGGCGCGTATAATGCTAATGTCATCAGATATACACTGAAAAAGATTCAGGAGTTGAAAGCTCAAAACATCGATGCTAAGCTTTATATTGTCGGTCAGAAAGGTCTTTCCGGAATTAGAAGAAAGGCTCAGGAAGCCGGCGTTGAAATCGTAAAAACATATACAAAAATTTCACAGGAGCCGAACGCTTCAAATGCTATAGTGATAGCAGAGGATATGGCGCAAGACTTTGTTGAAAACAAAATAGACAGTATTGAAATTGTGACAACAAGATTCAAAAATATGATGTCATATTCGGTCGAAGACTGGAAGATTCTTCCGTTGGATAAACTCGATGATTATGAGGACGGAGAAGAGCATCATGGCATTGATCCGTTAATGATTTTTGAGCCGGATATGAATCATATTTTGCAGAAAATTGTGCCGATGTATATTACGAATATCATTTATCAGGCGCTGCTTGAAGCAGTGGCAAGTGAGCTTGCTGCCAGAATGACAGCTATGTCTTCAGCGACAAGTAATGCTGATGATATGATAAGAAGTCTTACGATTGACTTCAATAAGGCAAGACAGTTCGCTATCACTCAGGAGATACTCGAAGTCGTTTCGGGTGCTGATGCACTTAAAAACTAACTGACACGGGGAAATAACAAGGAATAAAAATATGGGATATAAAATATTAAAGAAAGTTGAGTTGTGTCCGAATCAGTATGAACTGACTATCGACGCACCGTTTGTGACAAAAAATGCTAAGGCAGGACAGTTTATTATTCTTCGTGTTGACGAGGATGGAGAAAGAGTCCCTCTTACTATCGCTGATTTCAATAGAGAAAAGGGTGAGTTGACCATTGTTTTTATGGCAGTTGGTTATACAACAAAAAGTCTTGCAAAACTTAATGTTGGAGATGAAATAGCTGATGTTGTCGGTCCTCTCGGTCAGCCTACACATATTGAAAAATATGGTACAGTTGTGTGTCTTGCGGGCGGATATGGCGCTGCTCCCTGCTATTTAATAGCCAAGGCTTTTAAAGAAGCCGGTAATAAGGTCTATATGATAATGGGCGCAAGAAACAAAGATTTGATATTCTGGAATGAAAAAATGAAGGATGCGTGCACTGAACTGTTTATTACAACTGATGATGGTTCTCTAGGTACCAAGGGCTTTGTAACAGGCGTAATGGAAGATATCATGTCAAAAGAAAAGGTAGATTATGCAATTGCCGTTGGTCCGATGCCGATGATGAGGGCTGTTGCTGAATTGACTCGAGGCAAGGGTATAAAAACAGAAGCCAGTATGAATCCGATTATGGTTGATGGTACCGGTATGTGCGGTGCTTGCAGAGTTACTGTCGGCGGCAAGGTTAAATTTGCGTGTGTTGACGGACCTGATTTTGACGCTCATCAGATAGACTTTGATGAAGTAATAAACCGTACAAGAATATACAAGGATTATGAAAAAAAACGTGATGAAAACTGCAATTTGTATAAGCAGGCAGAAGCATTAAAAAAATAAATTCAAAAGGAGAATATAATGTCTATACCTATATGTCCGTTAATGAGTGCAGGAAGTTCAATGGAAATAGTTTGTGCACAGGAGAAATGCTCCTGGTATTTGAAGAACTATAAAACATGTTCTGTATACCTTCTTGCTCATAACGCAGCATTGGATATCAAAGAAAAACAGTCCCGTTTGAAAAAATAAATGATTTTTATTCTTCGGTAATATCTTTTGGACCTGAATTCATTATTTTTATAACTTTTTCAGTGAATTTTTTAATTGTTTCTGTGTCCATTTTTTCGACATCGCCCTGATCAAATTCAATCAGGATTGCGGTAAGTTCGGCATAGTTATAATCACTTAAAATTTTCTTTTTGTCTGCGTCTGATGCACTGCAATATTTGTCCAGTGTGTCATTAATTTTTGCGACAAGATTATTAATTGCGTTTTGGGATTTGTCCCGTTGTTTTTGATCTTTAGCTGTATCTACGTATACTTCTTCCATTTTTTCTATCATTTTTGTAGAGACTGCACCTGCATTTATAATCTCAGCGCTTTCGTTTACCATGTCGTCTGTCAAGTTCTGATAGTTTTCATCAACTTTTGCAATAATTTCTTTAAGCCTGTTGTGATTGCCGGCTGTTAATTCATTGTTGCAGCCATCTTCATCAACATTGTTAATTTCATCCTGTATTTGTTCATATATATGTTTTTTTATGTTATTTTCACTGTTAGGATTGTTGAGCTCTTCTGTTTGTTTTGCAGCTAAGTCTTGTAATTGTGCATAAGGATTTGACACCGGTGCGTTGTTCTGCGTTGCGGGTGTATAGCTTTGAATTTGCATATAGTTCCCCGGTCCCCAGTAGTTATGGTTGTTATATCCCATATTGTAGTAACGTCCTAAAGGTGTGGCATTCCAGTATGAGTGGAAACCCCCATAAGGGTTCATGTAAGAGCCCATTGAAAAACTGTAACTTGTGTTTCCTCTATAACTGCTGAATTCGCTGCCATAGCCTCCCTGGTCTTCTATAGCAGCGAGACCGTACATCTCATCAAAACTGTATTCATTTCCTTCTGTCTCATATACACCTCTGACAGCGTTGTTCATATCTCTGCTGGAGAACAGACCAAGTTCTGATTTTATAAGTTTTGCAACATCACCTTTGTCATATCTGCCGTTGCCGTTAGTGTCCGTAACTTGATATACCGTACTTTTACCTTTGCGTCCGCTTTTGGTAAATGTCCAGCCATTGTCTGTTCTTTGAACATCTATGTTACCTGATGAAAAAAATCCGCTCATCTCTGTTTTTCCCCAATAAATTATGCATATATTGTATATAACGTTTTTTGCTTTCAAAAATTGCCTTTTTTATGTAACAAAAATTTAATACTTGCTTAACAAAGTTGTTCAAGTATACAATATACTTATGAAATTCATTTTAAATATCTTGCAAAAAACCATCACTAAGGTTCTTCTGGTAATAATGTTTTTGTTACTTGTTTTTTGTATCTTTTTTTACTGGGGATGGTTTGAAAAGCAGATAAATAAATGTTTTGGATTTTACTATATTTATAAAGGCGACAAAGCCCAGCGCGGCGGAAATCTGGAAAAGGCTATCAAGTATTACAAAAAGGGACTCGATAAATATCCTGAGCACTCTATAGCAAGATGCAATCTTGGTAATATTTACGTAAAGTATGAGGATTTTCAGGCTGCTGTGGACGAGTACGGCAAGGCTCTTGAGTATGATCCGAAGTATATTGTGTGCAGGATGAATAGGGGGATAGTCGCATCTGAAAAGCTGGCAGACTATGATCTTGCAATAAGAGAGTATGAAACCATTCTTAACACAAAAAGATTTACCGTTCATATTCCGTTTATATTTAATAGTGTAAAACCCACAAGGGACAATAAAACAATTGCGCTTTATAATATGGGGCTTGCATATCGTGGAAAATCAATGCTTATTGGTGAAGAAACTTACACTTCAAATTATTATTTAAAAAAAGCAATAGAATGCTATGAAAAGGCTATGAAACGAACGAAGAAAAGCTTTGATTTGTATTTCAACTACGCACTGGCTAATCATATACTGGGGGATTACAAAAAAGCCGGTCAGGGCTACTGTAAAGCAATGGAACTGGAACCGATGAGTTTTGATGCGCACTACAATCATGCTTTGCTCCTAAAACATCTGAAAAAGTATAAAGAGTCAATTGATGAGCTGGAAAAAGCAAGTCTGATTCTGGATACGGAAACTGATTTCGCTATTTCCCGTTATGTGTTCGATATAATCTATGAGGTCAACCAGAAACTTGTTGCTACGGACAGGTACAAATTCCTTGTCGAACAAAATAAGGATGAACACTGGGATCAGGAAAGCCAGCTTGTATACAAGGAAGGTAAAGTTTACCTATCTGACGACTACGAGGAGGAAATGAGAAAAAATTTCAGCAGATGTGCGGGTAGAATGTATTTTGCAAATAAAAAGGACAAGCCGAATGACTGATATAAAGAAACCTGAACTGAATTTTTTGTGGGAGATATCAAATGTTTTAACAAAGAATTGTGATGAACAGGTGCTCGTAAACGAGTTGAAGGCAGTTTTTGAGCGTTTTCTTTTTGTGAAAAATTTTCAGGTGTTTATGTGGGACGAATTTTCGTCAACATTACGTGATTTTGTTAAAAGTTGGATAATTATAGACAAGAATTTGCAGAGCGAAAAAGTAAAAAAAATATTCGAGACGCTTTCTGAAAACTCACAGGACAACTTTATCCTGAATGGCGTGCTGCTGGATTTTAATCGTGCAGCCCTTGAACTCGAGTATTGTTTTGACAGCTGTTTAAAAGAAGAAAACAATATTGTTTATTTTCCGCTATATAAAGAAAATACACTAAATGGCGTTTTGGAACTCAGTTTTGATGAAGTTCTGCCTAATGTAAAAAAATACGATTTCATTTTTTCTATAGGTATTGCGATAAGGCAAATATCAGCTGCAATCTCAAATAAACTAATGAAAGACTCTATGGCAAAGAACATAGATTTTTATAAATCTATGAAAAATATTGCGAAACTTATTGAAACACAGTATGAATTGACATATATTCTTCCGATAATCGGTGAAATGGTGGACAAATTTATTACAGACCATTTGATATATATCTTTATGAAGGATGAGGAATGCTATTTCAGACTGGTTTGGCCTCTGGAATGTAAGGATGAACGTATATATACGCTTATTGAACGTATAACAGACGAGCATCCGTCTGAAATAACAGCTGACAGAACGACCGGAGTCTGGGCAATAAAATCAGAAAATGAGGTTATCGGTGCAATTGCAGCCGGAAGTTATATGGACAAACTTGCTGATTCTGATATTGATTATTTGACCCTGCTTGCAAAACAAATTTCTGTGACCGTCCAGAAAGCAAACAGTTACGGACAAATGTTAAAATATGCTACGCTGGATGCTTTAACAGGTTTGAACAATCGTAGACAATTCGAAATTCGTCTTAATCAGGAGGTCGCAACGGCAAAACGTAAGAATAAACCGCTTTGCTGCATAATGCTGGACATAGACTATTTTAAGCGGGTTAATGATACTTACGGACATTCTGCCGGTGATTGTGTTCTCAAAAATGTTGCTCATATTATAAAACAGGAACTTCGTGAATACGATATTGCATCACGATATGGAGGGGAAGAGTTTTGTATTCTTTTGCCTTACACGACTTTAAATGAAGCCGGTTTTGTCGCGCAAAGGCTAAGAAAAGCTGTTGAAAAAACAGAGATAAATATTACGGAAGAGCAGCTCGCCGGTGAAACAATTAACGTCTCAATCAGTGTCGGTGTAAGCAGTTACGATGATAGTATTGAAACACCGCAGCAGCTTTATCAAAATGCTGATATGGCTCTTTATGAAGCAAAGCGCAGAGGACGAAACAGGGTTATAATGTATAATGATATAGTCTAGGGTATTTTTGCTATTGTTGCAATGAGCTGATTTTTATTTGTAGTTTATTTCATAATATCCGTCATTTATATAAAAAGTCATTGTAAATTGCTCTCCTTTGTATGACTTCGGCGGCGGATAGTATTGCGGCAGGCTCATAAACATGTAATAAACAGCATCATTCATACTTTTATTGTCCGAGAGTTTCGAAAAATTCCTGTTAATAAGTTTGCCGGTAGAATCCAACGCAAAACTCACTTCACATCTGCCTTCACCTTTTACGGAAGTTACTTTTAAATTAGAAAAAAGAGCGCTTCTCAGAGCCACTTTGTAATTTTTAATCTCCTCGTCTGCTGCTTTTTGAGTGGATGTTTGTTTCGGTACAGGTGCTTTAGCAGTTTGTTTAGTATTCTTTACCTGTTCCGGTGTTTTGGCTTTCTCTGGCTTTTGGGGACGATTTTTTGTCGTTTTTACTTCCTGCTTTTCTTCTTTTTTTGTGGAAGGTGCAGGCGTTTCTTGCGGTTGAACTATAACATTTTTTATAATTTTTATTACCTGTGGTTCTTGTTCTGCAGGCTCTTGATTTACCGGTTCTTCATTTTTTTTTTGCTCAACCGGTGAAGGCAGTTCGTCGTTCCATATTGTGTCAATATCTGGTATTTCCGTTTTTTGAACGGAGGATGAGGGAGTCTGTTTCGTTTTTGGTTCCGGCTGTTCATTCCAGGCAAAAATCCATATTAGCAGAGCAAGTACAACACAAACAGCAAATATACTCCACGAAATTATGTCAGATTTTTCAAACGGAATTCGTGCTTTTTGCGGTATGTTTTCTTGAACATATTCTGCATGTTTCTGCTCTTTTGTTTCAGAAAAATCATTATTTCCGCAATCACAGTAATCAGGTTTTGTTTGATATATTTGACCGCATTCCGTACATTTATACATCTGTTCTGCCTCTTTTTTCGCCTGACTGAATTATTTTAGCATAAAAATTCTTTATTTTATTCTTTCGTAATCGGAATAATCTGATGGCGTGGAATACCTTGAGGTACGGGCAATCGTGAATCCGCCTTCTACATTCGTTATGACTCTTTTAGACTTTTCCGGAAATTTTAAAATACTTTGTCCCTGATAACTCAGCAGTACCGGTTTTATCTTTCTTACCGCCATATCAGTGTATTGAGAATTTCTTGACCAAACTTTCAGATTAGATATACGTCCGAATTTGTCTACTGTAAAAGAGAACTCAAATCTTGTACCTATTGGAGCTGCCAGTACAACATCTCTCATAACCTGATTCTGGAGATTACTTCTCCATTCGTTCCAGGCTATAATTTCTTCTTCCTCCGGGGTTAGTTTTTTCTGCGGAGGTGCTTTTTCCGGTTCTTTTGTTACGGTTGTGTTCGTGTCTGCTTTAGGCTCCTGTTTTTTTACTACTTCTTGTTTTACTTTTTTGGGTGTTTGAACTTTTTTTGGCTCTTGAACAGTAACTACTGTTTCTGTAATGATTTTTGGCTTTTGCTTTGGCTGGACAATAACTGTTTCTGTATTATTTGCGTGCTCTTTTACGCTTGCAACATGGTTTTTGAGCGTGTTTTGAACAGGTGCCGGAGCTTCTTCTGTTATTATTTCCAGTTTAAAATCAGCATTTTCAGCCCGAATTGTTTTGGGCATTTCGGGTTTTAGTGCAATGACTGCTGCTGTCACTGCTATTATTAAGATTATAGCTGCTTTTAAAAAATTCATTAATCTTTATCCAGTTTTGATTTGATTTCATCTAGAACGTAAATGTCGAATTTTGTCTGGCTGAGCATATATGTTTCAGCAATCAGCAATGCTGTCGGAACCAGTGCTGCTACAAGGCTCAGGAACAACCCCTGAAGGTCTCCGCCTATTTCTGTCATAAAGTAGGAAATGTTCATTGAAAACTCAATAAATATTATTGCAACTGCTATGGTCAGTGAACGAATTCTTTCCGAGTTGATTCTTCTGACTGCCTGGAGTCCGTATATTGTGACACCGTGGTGTTGGTAGTCGCTGAAGCCGTCATTTTTTATTACCTGAGATGCCTGAATTTTCTTGCTGCATAGAAAAGCATTTACAAAAGAGAAAAATGCAAAGATAATCAAAAATGTTGCGAGTACAAGAAAAACAGGACTGAGACGCAAGCCTGATATTCTTACCCATCCTGCTGCTTCGGGAAAACACATTGCCAGCGTATTTGAAACACCGTAAGCAAGAAATGGCGCTGTCAGTATACCGATAAGTATTTCTCCGGTTGATTTTAGTTGCAGATTAAATATTTTTTCTTTTATGTAATTTATTTTTGTTGAGCTGAGATTGTTTATATATCTTTCAATCCAGAGCTGATATTCTTTTACAATTGCTTCAAAATCCTCACGGTATTCGTATTTGTCGAGTTCTTTTGTCATTTCTGCATTGCTGCTTTTAAAGTATCCGCAGGCAATTGCGAGTGTTGCCATTACTCCTGTAAACAGAAGTGAGACCAGCGCTGCAAATGCAGCCATTTTATTCATGTTCATATAATATATGAGGTTTATTGCATAAAACGCAATTATGAACAGTCCTGATATTATTAGCATAAATTTTTCTGCAATAGCAGAGGCTGCTGAAATTTGTTTTGTAATTTTGTTTTGAAGATATAGGAAAACTCCCTGTTTTAGGACAAGGCATATACCAAATATCAGTATGGTGAATATAACTAGTGCTTTGATGTTTGTGGGCAAATGTAAATAGTTCTTTGATTCCACAATGGAAAGCCCGGTCAGATAGTTCGATACTCCGAATGCACAGATAAAAGCACTGAATAGCATTGCAATATGCAGGAAAATACCTGTTTTGAAATTCATTGATATTTTATTTTTCAGGTCATTGATAACATATCCGACCTGTTTTATGATTGCCACTCTTGCTTTTTCTATATCTGCTTTTCTTTTTTCAATTTTAATTCTTGTTGCTGTGTTTACGTTATTTCCGTAAAGCCCCTTCATGTCATCTTCTGTTAAATCTTCCTGCGCAATCATTGATACTGTTTTTTGTACAGGTGCTGCTGCCTGTGCCAGTTTTATGCTTATGAATTCATTAGTTCCGTCTATCAATAGCTTGCAAACTTTGTCTATTCTAAGTTTCTGAACAGGTTGTCCTTTGAATAATACTCTGCTGTTTGAAAATGTGTTTACCAGATTACATACATTTTCAGCCGGATTATACTCAAGTGTAAGAATTAATTCAAAGTCCAAATCAAGTTTAAAATCACAGTTGTCTGTTGTTCCGATATTTATTACTTCTTTTTCCTGAAAATGTTTTTCGTTTTTTGATGATGAAATTATAACCGGCATATTATTTTACCTCTTATCTTCCAATTGCTTTTAAAAACTCTCTTGATGCCCTGTCTGCATTTTGGGCAGGCGAGACAATAAGCTTTTTCTCACCCAGTACAGGTGTAAGTTTCTCTTTTACTAAATCCAGTTTTTCCGGATGCGCATATACAAACATCATTGCTATATCCGGTGCATATTTTTTTACTGCAGAAACATTATCGGGCAATGTACTCCAGTTTATTTGTTTTGAAACATTGCCTTCGTTTTCAAGATCGCCTATGACTACAACAGCAGGCGTGTAACCCTCTTTTTTCATTGTAAGACAGTGTGCGAATGCTTTTTTTATTGCTTCACCGTAAGCGGTTCCGTATTCTTCCGGATTGTATCGGGTAAAAGCTTCCATTGCCTTTTGTATTCCACTGTTGTTATGCGGTGTTCCTTCGTATATTAGGTATGAATTTTCTGATACTTTAAGTATTTTAATCTTATCTTCCGGATCAAGAAGGGAACAAAGTTGTTTTAAATATTTTTTCTGCTCTGTGAGTTCTTCCTGATTCGAGGCAGAAGAATCAACCACAAAAATAACTGCAGACGGTTTGAATTCATCTATTTTTATACTTTTTATTCCTTTATAGAGGAGTTTTGTAACTATTGAAAGTATAAGAATAATTATTCCTAATATTATGATTTTTCTGTTTAACTTCACACCTTTTCCCTCGATAATTTTCACTAATTTTTGTTCAGTATATCACAAATCGGGGTTCATTTGATATAACGAAACAGAAAAGTAAAAGTTCACATAATTTATTCAAAATCTTTGCAGGCAAATTGAACAAAACTTGCTATCAAATTTTCGTTCCAGACTTTAATGTGAGGTGGAACTTTTAGCACTGCAGGTGTGAAATTCCAGATATATTTTATTTTAGATGATTGTATTATATAATCTGCAACCTGCTGGGCAAACTGTCTGGGGACAGTTAGTATTGCTATTTCCACATTCAGCCTTTCCGCAAGATTCGGTAGCTTTGATATGTGGAAAATTTGTTTGTTGTTTACTTGAATATCGATTTTGTGAGGATCGTTGTCAAAGAGGGCAAGTATATTGAGCCCGTAACTATTAAAGTTATCATATTTAGCAAGCGCAAGTCCGAGGTGTCCTGCTCCGACAATAAAAGCATCTTTTACTGTCGCAAAACCTAGTGTTTTTTCTATTGAATCCTTTAACTCGGATACAAGATATCCAACTCTGCATTTTCCCGCATTGTTTAACAGTTTGAAGTCTTTTCTTACCTGAGAGTCATCGATTCCGAGTCTTTGTGCAATCTGGGGACTGGAAATCGATTCAATGCCCTCTTCCATATACTCTGCAAGAATACTATGGTATAATGTAAGACGATTAGATACTTTTTCAGGAATATTTTTACTCATAAAATCCTCACTAATAAATATGAGTATAAAACAAATAAAGAAAAAAATCACGATTTAAAATCACAATTTTGTGGAATAATGACAAAATAGCGGTTAGTAATAATCTAAAACTTGAATAATCCAAATATATGCATTAAAATTTTAAAGGGTAATCATTCTAACTAAGTAACGAGGAAAAGAAATGACACAGAACGAAAAAATCACTATTAAAGTATGTATGGGCAGCTCATGTTATGCAAGAGGAAATGCAGCTAACCTTGAATTCATAGAAAATTTCATAAAAGAACATCATCTCGAAGCTAATATGGAAATATTTGGCGGAAGATGTGAAAACAGATGCGCCGAAGGACCAAATGTTATTATAAACGGTGAATTGTGCAAGTGTGCTTCAAAAGAAAATCTTGAGAAAGTTTTGAGCAAATACATTACACAACAAGTATAACAGAGGTCTGAATGAATAATCTGTATCCTATTTATACTCTGCAAAATGAGTGTGTTGACTGCTACAAATGTGTACGTGAATGCAGCATGAAGGCTATAAAAATAGAAAACGGGCATGCATCTGTCATTCCTGAACGCTGTATTGCCTGCGGACACTGCGTTACTATTTGTCCTTCACATGCAAAGCAGATAAGAAACGATATAACAAAGGCAAGAGCTGTACTGACAGCAAAAGAAAATGTCTATGTATCTCTAGCGCCAAGCTGGGCTGGTTTTTTTGATTGTGATTCTAAAACAATAATTACAGCATTGAAAAAACTGGGTTTTTCCGGAATTTCAGAAACCGCAATAGGGGCTCAGGAAGTGTCTATTGCTGTTACAAAAATCCTTGAGAAACGTGAAAATAAAGTACATATTTCAAGTGCCTGTCCGGCTATTGTTGATTATGTAAGAATTTATATGCCCGAGTTTGCTCACTGTATTACTCCGATTGCTTCACCGGCTTTAACACACGCAAAATTTTTGAAAAAAACATACGGCGAGAATATAGGCGTTATATTCATCGGTCCTTGTATTGCAAAGAAAAACGAATCGGATCACAATCCTGATTTGATAGATGTTTCTCTGACGTTTAAAGAACTGATGGAATGGTTTGCACAGGATGGTATTGACCTTAATACAGTGGATGTTGAGGATGACGCTGTTTTTGTTCCTGAAAAGGCTTTTGAGGGAGCGTATTATCCCATTGAAGGCGGCATGAATAAAACTTTGCGGCTTTCCGGATGCGCAAAAGATATTCAGCTTGTCAGCGTAAGTTCTATAAATACCTTCAGGGCATCTCTTGAAAACATGGACTTGAGCAAAATTGACCGCCCGATATTTGTAGAAGCACTTGCATGTGACGGCGGCTGCGCAAACGGTCCTGCAAAAATATCGGCAAAAGCCGGTGTGCTTACAATGTCTGATATTTTAAGACATATAAAACTAAGAGACCACGTGCCGTCAGAACCGGATGTTGTTGTTGAAAAGGTTTACGATGAGAGACCGATAAAACGTCCGAAACATACAGTTGAAGAAATTCTTGCGGCAATGGCGAGTATCGGTAAGCACAGCATAGAAGATGAATTAAATTGCGGCGGGTGCGGATATGATACCTGCAGACAACTTGCGGAAGCCTTATTAAACGGAGATGCCGAGCCTTCAATGTGTGTCTCTTATATGAGAAAATTGGCAATTAGAAAAGCCAGTGCAATGCTCAGATGTATGCCTTCTGCAATAGTTATGGCTGATGCAAGTTTGAATATTATAGAGGCAAATGAAGCTTTCGTAAAAATGTTTGCATCTGACCTGTATGAAATATTCAAAAGCAGACCGGAAGGACTCTCTGGAAGCGCTCTCGATAGAATAATTCCGTTTGCTAATTTGTTTACTCATACATTAAAAACGGGAAAAGATATACATAAAGAAAGATATCCGGTTGACGGAAAACTCTATGATATAACTATTTTCGGTATTGAGCCTAATAAAATTGTCGGTGCTGTAATAACTGATGTTACCAAATCCGAAATGAAAAGAGAACAAATTGCTAAAAAGGCACACGAGGTTATCGCTAAAAACGTAGCTACAGTGCAAAATATTGCTTGTCTGCTTGGCGAACACATGGTTGATACAGAACTGTTGCTAAGCCAGATAGCTGAAGGTTATGAAGAGACTGCGCCGGAAGAAAAGGAATAGCCTATGATTGATGATTCTTTTTTCATTGATATAGACTGCGTTCAGGAAAAAAAGTACGGTCAAAATACATTCGGTGACTGTTTTATGTCAAAACGATACCCCGATGAGGGCAGAGTTATTGCTGTTCTGTCTGATGGACTCGGCAGCGGGATAAAAGCGAATATTCTTGCCAATATGACGGCAACAATGATTCTGAAATTCATTGCTGCAGGTCGAGACCTGACAAAAGCGACCGAAGTTATTATGAATACTCTTCCTATCTGTCAGGTGAGAAAGATAAGCTATTCTACATTTTCAGTAATTGATTGTGATGACAGCGGGGTTGTAAGAATTGTGGAAGAAGGTAATCCTGATTTTATACATATGAGAAACGGCGAGGTTGTAGAGCATGAGCCGGAAATCAGAACCTCCAAAAAATTTACAAACCGCCATATGCATCTGTATAAAATCAAACTTGAACCGGAAGACAGACTTATTTTTTGCTCTGACGGTGTGACTCAGGCGGGTCTCGGAACGCAGGAGTATCATCTTGGTTGGAGACGCGAGGGGTTAATAAACTTTTTAAAAGATGAGCTGAATACGGACAAAACTGTTTCCAGCAGACATCTTGCCCGTTTAATTGTGAAAGAAGCACAGAGAAAAGAACCGGGCAGGCTAGCAAAAGATGATATCTCTGCGGCTGTTCTATATTTTAGAAAACCGAGAAAATTATTGGTGTTTACCGGACCTCCTTATCATGCTGAACGTGATGAAGAGTATGCTGCAATTTTTAACGATTTCTCCGGCAAGAAGGCTATCTGCGGCGGAACGACGGCTAATTTACTTGCACGTTGTTTGAACAAAACTATTACAACAGAAAGACCGCGTCCGGGAGCACTTCCTGCGTGTTCTCATATTGAGGGTGTGGATCTTGTTACCGAAGGTATTTTGACATTGACAAAGGCTTTGGAGTATCTTAATGATGGGGGACGTATTCCTGATGACCCCGCCGGCAAATTGGTAGAATTGTTGCTGGATTCTGATTGTATAGATTTTATGGTTGGAACAAGGCTTAATGAAGCTCACTATGATCCGTTATTGCCAATACAGTTAGAAATTCGTAAAAATGTTGTAAAACAACTGGAAAAAATTTTATCAGAAAGGTATATTAAAAAGGTACACCTGCAATTCATATAAATTTTTATACGCTGTACATTTAGATTAAGGAGAAGAAATGGAAGAATCCGGCAAAAAGATTGAAATAGAAATATGTCTGGGCACAACATGCTTTGTAATGGGAGCATCAAAGCTTCAGGAATTGGAGACTTTGATTCCGCCTAAATACAGAAGCCTTGTTGATGTAAAAGCAAATACATGTATGGATTTATGCAAAAATGCTACATACATGAAAGCTCCGTTTGTAAAGGTTGACGGAGAATTAATAACTGAAGCGAATGTTGAGAAAGTATTAAATGTATTAGAAAGAAAGATAAATGGATAATCAAAGTAACACCACTCACCTGAAACGTGAAGTGCTCGTCAGATTGATTAGAGCCTTCCTTGATAATGATTTAAAAAGAACGGTAGATATTATACCTTTTGAAATGCGTCCGAAATATGCGGACAATCCCTACAGATGCTGTATTCATAAGGAGCGTGCAATATTGAGACAGCGCGCAATTGCTTCTCTCGGTCACAGCGTTGAGGCTGATGATGAGATGACGCCATTATCTGAATATGCACAAAAAGCTGTAGAAAGAGAAAAACCGGATGAAAATATATTAACGGTTGTTGAAACGGCTTGCAAGGGCTGTGTTCCAAGCCGTGTATATGTTACGGATTTATGTCAGGGCTGCGTAGCAAGACCATGCCAGTCTGCTTGTAGTTTTGGTGCCATTTCAATCAAAGATGGAAAATCTGTAATAGATGGAGAAAAATGTAAAAACTGTACAAAATGTATGCAGGTTTGTCCGTACAGCGCAATTGTAAAAATTAAAGTGCCTTGTGAAGATGCTTGTCCGGTAAATGCAATTACTAAAAATGAATACGGACATGCTGAAATCGACTTTGAAAAATGTATTAGCTGCGGTGCTTGCGTAGGTGCTTGCCCGTTTGCTGCAGTACATGAAAAAAGTCAGATGTTCGATATATTAAAAGAAATGAAAAAGGGCAAAAAGCTTGTTGCGATGCTGGCACCGGCTGTTGTCGGACAACTTCCCGTATCTATTAACAAAATAGCTCAGGGGTTAATAGACGCCGGTTTCTCTGAAGTTGTTGAAGTAGCAGAGGGTGCTGATATTACAGCAAGAACAGAAGCGGAAGATTTTCATGAACGTATGGAACGCGGTGATGAATTTATGACTACATCGTGCTGCGCAGCATATAACCAGCTTGTTGAAAAACATGTTCCTGAACTTAAACCTTTCCGCTCTGAAACAAGAACGCCTATGTACTATACAGCAGAACTTGTTAAGAAAAAAGATCCGAATGCGGTTACTGTGTTTATCGGACCGTGTGTTGCGAAAAGAAAAGAAGCTCAGACTGACGGAGTTACTGATTTTGTCATGAACTTTGAAGAAATGGGTGCATTGTTTGTCGCAAAGAATATAGAACTTGCGCAGTGTAAGGACTATGAATTTGCGCACGAAGCTTCTAAAGAGGGTAGAAACTTTGCGGTAACAGGCGGCGTTGCAGAGTCTGTTAAGGTTGCCAGCAAGGATTTTGAAGAAATATTCCCGACCAGCGTTGACGGTTTAAATTCAAAAGCTGTCCGTGAAATGAAGTCCTGGGCTAAAAACGGTCAATGTCCAAACGGCAATCTTGTTGAAGTAATGGCTTGCCCCGGCGGATGCGTTGGCGGTTCTGCATGCTTGAATAATAAACGTATCACTACCAAAAAGGTTAAAGAATACGCTGAAGCAAGCAAATGCATAAATGATTTACCTTAACGTAAATCAAAAATAAACGGTTATAAAAAGCGACCCTGCTATTATTTTGCAAGGGTCGTTTTTTTATAAATTATGTACAGATTCTTTTGCTTTTATAATTTCATAGACAATTTTATTGTATGGCGTACTAACAGAATGTTTTTCGGCGAGTTTTAAAACAGTTCCTGCAAAAATATCGACTTCTGTTTTTCGTCCTGCTTCTATATCCTGCAGCATTGAAGTTTTTGTTTCAGGAAGCATTGACATTATGGTGGAAACAGCTTCCGGCAGCATTTTTTCTGAATTTTTTACTCCTTCAAGTTTTGCAATCAGTTCTGCTTCTTTCATCAAATTTTTTGCAAATCCCATTGCCTGTTCTGATTTTTGAAAGACTTCATATGGCGCAAGCAGCACAGCTGATGCCTGATTCGTTCCGACGTTAATCATAAATTTATACCACCTTGAATAGTCCATATCCAGAGGTATTTCATAATTAATACCGGCTCTGTCAAAAAGTTCTTTTATCTTTAACACGCGTTCTGACAGGGTTGAGTTTTCTTTTTCTCCGAATACGATTTTCCCTACCCCGTCAAAAGTAATATTTCGTTCGTGTCTTGTGCTTGTATGTCCGACGAAGTAAGAATCCAGAACTTTTTCGTTTCCGAATTTTTCTCTCAACACTTCTTCACTCTCTATTCCGTTCAGCAAAGACAAAATGAGAGTAGAATCAGTGACGAAAGGTTTTATGCTTTCTACAGCATCTAAAAATCCGTTGTTTTTTGTTGCAATAATAATTAAATCAGCTTTGTCGCCTGTTTCTGCATAGTTGAATTTGCAGGGTTTGCCGTTGAATACTGTGGGATTATTTTCGTATTTTTTGCGTCGTTCATTGTCCGCAATCACCTTAAAATCACATACATCACGGAGTTTCAGTGCATAAATAGTACCGATTGCGCCGAGTCCGCAAAGCATTACTTTTTGTATTTTTTCCATGGTTTTATCTCAAAATCTGTTTAATTCTGTCAATGCAAGCTGCTGAGCTGTGTGACCATTCACGGACAGAAACTCTTTCTACCCGGTATCCTGCACGTTCCAGTATGGTCTGCTTTTTAGTATCAGGCATTCCCGTTTTTACGCTGTCTTCAGCGCCGTCACACTCCAGCTCAATCTCGTTTCCGTATTCATCTTTTATCAAAAGGTCGGTTACAACACCTGCTGCTTCCACTCCGGCACGTACCTCAAAACCTTCCATAATAAATGTTTCAGCAACAGTTCTTTCGAATTCGTTTTTGTATACATTTTTCTGGAATTCATCGCTTTTTGCCTGATGTATATATCTGTCAATGTATTCAATATAGTCTTTTAAAAGACCTGCCGGCAGAAGTTTCGGGTCTCTTGATAAGAAACAGATGAGTTTTTTCCTTGCTCTTGTGATTGCTACATTGAAGAGGTTTGGTTTTTGCAGGAATGTTAAACTCTGTACAAAGCTGTTATCAGCAACAGCCCACGAAAGAATCATAACATCCCGTTCATCCCCCTGAAATGTATGAGCGGTGCCAACTTCTATTTGATGTTTTCTGATAGTCGTTTCTGTCAATACCTGCGAAATTGCTTTTTGTATAAGGTCAACCTGCCCTCTGAACGGTGAAATTACACCGATACTTATCGGGTGTTCGTCGTTTCCTTCGTCAGCCAGTATAAGTTCCTGAATTCTTCTCAAAACCGCTTCGACTTCCGGCATGTTTCTTGTGCAGTCGCTGTCTACCTTACCCTCTTTTACTATATGCAGTTCAAGTACATCATCCGTTCCTGCATCTTTTGTCATAATTCTGATACGGTTTCCGTAAAATTCTTCGTTACTGAACTGGATTATAGGATAATAGCTTCTGAAATGCTCATCAAGAAGCACTGGATTCATTGAATAATAATTTGCTAAATCAAACATAGAGTTTGTTCTGAAACGCCACATAAGCTGATATTTGTCAGGTATTTCATACTGGCTCAGGAATGACTGTTCCTTTGCTTTTTCAAGGAATGACAGGTGCGGAAGCTGTTTGTCATCGCCTACGATTACAGCTCTTTTTGCACGGAATAGAATCGGGAAACAGCTCGCTATGTCACACTGAGAAGCTTCATCAATAATTGCCACATCAAACAGTCCCGGTTTCATAGGCAGAGAACCTGATATTGCGTATGTGGTTACACACCAGCAAGGAAATGCCTCAAGAAGAGGTTTGAAGTCTTCGTATTCCAGTATTCTGTTTTGCAGATTGCGTTTGCGTTCAACAAGAGATTTTGTGTGCACAATGAGTCTCTGGCGTTTAACCTGATCTCTTAAAAGTCCTTTAAGTGCTTCTCTTCTCTGTCGTTTTAAAATATCTACAGCAAGAACTTTTTGCTTTTTCTTTAGTTCTTTAATTTGACTCAAGAGTTGGTGTATATTGCCGATTTTATGAATTCTTGTTTCAATTATTCGTGATTCACAGTCCAGCTCTGATACTTTCAGCTCTTGCGAAAGTCTGTACATTGACTCTTCATGTAAAGCTAAATTCGGTAAATTCAATATTTTTTTCAGCTTCATTGTGCTCATTGAATTTGAAAAACCGCTGAACAGACTGCGTTTTTCAGTATTTTTTTCTATGTTTTCAAGAAGCTTTTTAACTGTGTCAATCTCATCTTTCTGGAGTTTTCTTGTTATGAAAAGATTTTTACCGAGTTCCTGTTCCAGTTTTTTTCTTTCATCAACTACTTTTCTCCAGTCATTTTCAAAAGCAATAATCTTTTCGCACTTACTCTCAAGTTCTTTTATTGAATTCAAAAGCGAGCGCATGTCGTCTGTGTCAACAAGTATTGCCTGTTCGTAGCCTGTATCAATGTCAACTTTTCCGGATAACAAATCCTGCAGCTTAAAACTCAACTGTTTCTGATAGTTCAGTCTGCCGGCACGAAGGGCAAGGAACGGCGCACCCAGCTCATTTAGCCTTTCTGCTACTACATCAACAGCCTTATCCATTCTGGAAGCAACTAGTACTGTTTTTCCGTTTGCAATCAGGTGAGCAACCAGATTAACGATTGTCTGCGATTTCCCTGTTCCGGGCGGTCCGTAAACAGCAACAAGCGGATTTGCTTCGATTTTTCTTATTACATCCTCCTGTGAATCACTGAGTGATAACGGAGTCACAGGGAAAAAGTCTTTTTCTTCTTTTTTGGGCTTACTGTTTTTATCAAACATTTTGCCCACACCGCGTAAATATTCTTCATTTACGACGGAAAGCGCTGTTTCTCTAAAAATTCCGCTAGGTTTTTCTGCAATCTGTGTCAATTCATGCAGTACACCGGCTGTGATTGACGGTCTTTTTGTCAATATTATTGCACTCTGACCTGTCAAAGCTACTTTGGCAAGTTTGTAAGATGGCTTTGATGAGTGGATATCCTCTGTAAATTCGTCGAGATTATCAAAATTTATTTTTTGAGATGAATAAAAATCTTCTGCATCGCGTTCGACATTATTTTCTGATTCATCTTCTTCGTGGTTAAGACTGATTTCAAGGTCAGGAAGAAGAGATTTTAATGTTGTCAAAAATATGTTCAGTTTTTCCTGAGTCAGAGGCAAATCGGGCACTACCTCAAGAAGTCCGTCGAGCATATGCTCCATTTCGTCCTCATCATCGGTTTTTCGCATAAGTGCTGTCAGAGCACCTGTGTTCAAAGACAGAAGTTCATCTTGCAGTACACATTTTATATTCACTCCGTCACGCTCAAGCCTGCATGGCATATACAAAAGCGGAGTAAGAAATTCGTTTCTTTTTCTTGATTTTGAATTGCTGCCGACAAGGAACAAATAGCCGTATATGAGATATTTGTCCTTCTGGCTTAGTTCGCTTTGTATCATCAACTCTGTAAGGCTGCTGTCAGAGCCGTCCAGCGCCAAAGGGGTGTCATAGTTTGTAAAAAGCTGTTCTTCACCCTGCAAAAATATCCATTTGTTGTCCTTATCCTGTTTCAAATTTCTGAACGTTGAACTCTGGACTTCTTCTCTCACGCAATCGTGAAGATACAAACTCAATCTTTTTATAAAACTGTCATGAAATGCTGACTGTATAATTTTTGTGGCTTCCTGTAACATAATTCTTCCGTTTTTATTGAACTCCTTGCTGCGCAACTTAAACAGCACTTTCTAATTATACAATATAAACTCTTCATTGTATCGTATGTTTCAATTATTTTATATGCTAAAATACATTTATGGATAAAATTTCTGAGATAGAAAAGTTAGCGGAACAGGTAAAAAAAGAACCTACAAATTTTCAGGCGAGAAGAGAACTTGCCAGTGCTTTTATGGAGAACGGTTTTAATGAAGAGGCTTTGAAAGAGTTATATTATTTATTGCAGACTTTTCCAGAGGATCCAAGACTGCATTATAATCTGGGCATTGTTCTTGAAAATCTTAAAAAGCCCGAAAAAGCTATATATTCATATCAAAATGCTTTGAGACTGCAGCCGGATGAACCTGACTTTATGTACAATCTCGGTTATGCCTATGCCCAGAATGGAGATTATGATAGAGCTATTGAGCTATTTCATTCTGTTATCGAAAAAGAGCCGGAAGATGAAAACTCATATTTTAATCTGGGTTACTCCTATTCTCATAAAGAAGAATATGAGCTTGCTGTACCGTTTTTGGAAAAAGCACTTGAGTTGAATCCCAATGATTACATTGACTGTTTCTATCTGGCATTCGCATATGACAGACTCGGTATGAGAGAGAAGGCTATAGAATTTTACGAAAAAGTTCTTGAAATGTCTCCTGATTACAGCTGGGCTTACTATAATCTTGCCTCTATTTATTTTGAGCAGGGAGATGAAGAAAAGGCTATAGATTTTCTTGAAAAAACTCTTGAGCTAAATCCGAAAGACAATGAAGCCTCAATTGTTTTTGCAAAGATAATGGCTAAGCATAATAATCTTGTCGAATCAACCGAAATTTTACTAGATGCTATTCATCAGAATCCTTATGATGCAAATCTGCACTATACTCTGGCGCGTCTCCAAAAAGAAGCCGGAAATCAAGATGAATATATTGCAGAATTAAAGGAAGCGTTGAACAATTCTGATACACTATCATTTGAGCCGCGTCTGCTGGAAAACGAAATTAAATTGGCTGAACAAAGCTAACTAATCCAGCCGCCGCCGATTAAATGACCGTCATCTTTGTCATAAAATACACATGCCTGTCCGGGAGTAATAGCGGATACTTGTTCATCAAACAATACCAGGGCACTTCCGTCATCAAACAACTGAACATTCGCCGGTTTTGCTGTCATATTATATCTGATTTTTACAAGCGCCGGAAATTCTTTTTTCTCCAAAGGATACTGAGTTTTTGCATTTTTTAAAGATACATTATTCTTGTATAATTCTTCGGAGGTTGCGCAAAAAACAATATTTCTTTCCGCATCAAGTCCCGATACATATAAAGGCTCGCTGTATGCGATTCCTATACCTTTCCGCTGCCCGATTGTATACTGGTAAAATCCATCGTGCACACCGAGTTTTTCTCCGTTCTTTTGAAGAATAAAATTGCCCTTTTTTGTTCCGAATTTTTCAAGAAGATATTTTTTTGTTGTCATTGGCTTTTTAATAAAGCATATATCCTGGCTTTCTTTTGAGGATTTTGACGGGAGGTCGTTTTCTTGAGCAATTTTTCTTATATCATCTTTCAGGTAGCCGCAGAGCGGAAATTTAGTTTTTGAGAGCTGTTCCTGAGAAAGCTCAAAAAGATAATACAACTGGTCTTTTTTTGTATCACTTGCAGGATAGAGTTTAAAAACTCCGCTTTCTTCTTTTATATCTGCATAGTGCCCCGTTGCAATAAAATCACACCCCAGTTCCTTCACGGCAAAATCAAACAACTTTCCCCATTTGATGGTTTTGTTGCACATAATACAGGGATTAGGTGTCCTGCCGGTTTTGTATGAATTTTCGAAATAGTCTATTATATTGCGTTTGAAATCTTCACTCAAATCCAGAACATAATGCGGTATTTCTAATTTATCAGCAACAGCACGTGCATTTTTTACCACCTGCTCAAAATTATCATCGTCAATCATTTTTGCGGTGACAGCAACAACGTCATATCCTTGTGACTTCAGAATAAGACAAGTAACACTGCTATCCAGACCTCCGCTTAGTGCAACAGCAATTTTTTTCTTACTGGACAAAATATCCCTCTCCTTTATCAGTCAGAGAATATTCTGTAACGTCACTCATTCCTGTTAAATCAGGGATAATTCGAATCAAATCTTCTTCCATTGCCTGTTTTATAATTGTGTGATCAACCGGAATACCTGTCAACGGCACAAGTTTTGAATTTAGCTGTTTTATCGAAAAACGTTCGTTGTTTTCAATATCCATTATGTATTTCCCTGTAATCATCAGGTAGTCCATCTGCTCTGACGGATGGAAAGATTGGACGTATTCTTCAAAAGATGAAGTATTCTGTGTTTTTTCGACTACTTCTGTTTTGGGCTGAGCCATAGTTTCTTCGAGCAGTGTATCAAAATTTTCTGTGCTGGTTTTTGCGTCAGGAATTTTTATTTCATTAATTCTGACCATATTACGTATGTCATCAATAAAACCGCTTCTTTTTGCTGACAAATCAGGTCGGGAAACTTTTTCCTGCTCTTTTTGTGATGTAAAACCTCTTACCCAGTTATACATTTCCTCTTCATACGCCTGTTTATCATTTGTTGAAAATTCGAATTCTATATCATTTTTTCTTATTTTAAAATAATATTCATGCATAGTTTCTGCCCCCTGCCCGAGCCTGCCGATATTTTTGTAATTATTATAATATTAAAATTTTATATGCCCCGTGTCAATTACCTTAACCGCAAAAAATGTTTAGTGTAGAATGAAAAATAAAAAGGTAAAAATTATGGGTGAATACAAATCAGGTTTCGTCGCTGTAGTCGGACGTCCGAATGTTGGCAAATCAACGTTGATGAACACAGTACTCGGACAAAAGATTGCAATAGCTACAGACAAGGCTCAAACTACACGTAAAAGAATAAAAGGTATTTATACAAATGAAGACGGGCAGATAGTTTTTATCGATACTCCAGGAATTCATAAACCTCTCGACAAACTCGGTGAGTTTCTGCTTGATGAAGCAAAATTCTCTATTCCTGATTCAGATGTAATTCTATTTATCGTTGACGGGTCTGAACCTGCGGGAGCCGGTGATAAGTGGATAGTTAATAACATCCTTTCAGAAACCAGCACGCCGGTGATTATTGTAATGAACAAGGTTGACAAAATTAAAGATATTGTAAAAAGAGAACAAAATCTTTTGTCTTATAAAACACTTTTTCAAGAAAATCTTCCTGTTGTCAAAATATCTGCGCAAACAGGTAGAAATATTGATACTCTTATATCTTCAATTATGAAAAAACTCCCGGAAGGTGCACCGATATACCCTGAAGATGAACTGACAGATGAGACAATGCGCTCAATTGCTCAGGAAGTTATCAGAGAAAAAATTCTTCTTAATACAAAAGATGAAATTCCTCACAGTGTGGCTGTCGTAATTGAAAAATATGAAGAAAAAGAAAATATAGACAGAATTCTTGCACAAATCCATGTTGAACATGACAGCCAGAAAGGCATAATGATAGGCAAGGGCGGCAAAATGCTTAAAACAATCGGTACACAGGCACGTCAGGAACTCGAAAAAATGCTGGAGAAAAAAGTTTATCTTGAACTAAATGTAAAAGTCTCCAAGGATTGGCGGAAAAAATCGAAAAATCTTGAAGATTGGGTATAGAATATAATAATAGATATAAAAAAGGACAGATATCAAATCTGTCCTTTTTTGTTGCTATTTATCAGCTTTATCTACGTTTTTTATTTCTTTAGCTTCCACCTTTTTGGAATTAGAAAGATCAACATCCTGCAGCTTCATCGCTTTTCTTTTTGCTTCTTCTACATCAAGCTGCTTGTTTATAATCATTGTCTGAGCAACCTGAATGATGTTGCTTGATATGAGGTAAAGCAATACGCCTGCTGGTATCGGGATGAAGAGGAATGTCGCTGTAAGCATAACAGGCATCATTGTTCCAAGCGTTTTTTGCATTGCTTCCTGAGCAGGATCTACCTGTACATTTTTGTTTGCTGCCATCATTATTTTTTGGGTCAGGAACATTGTGGCGCCGAATATTGCTACAAGTATTAATACATCGACATTGAATGATGATTTAGCAGCGATAGACGGGACTGATGCGGCAAGTATGGAACCCTGTCTTGTAAATGTAACATTTTCAACTTCCCTTGTGTTGTTGTCTGTCACCGTTACTTCGGCTTTTGTTACTTTTTCAAGCTGGCTGAATTTCAAATCAAGTTCATCGAGACTGATTTTAAAGTCAACAGGCTGCCCTGGAATAATATCCCCCTGGATTTTTAGCGCCTTTTTTGGATTAGAAAGTTTTGCACCTTGCAATACTTCATCACCTACGTATACTTTTATATTTTTATTGAGCATAAAAGTATCATTTTTTGTCACGCTGAAACTTCCGTCCTGAGAGATTCCTGCATTGCCTCTCAACGTGGCATCAAGCCTGTTTATAAATAAAAATTTTGAATGCCCTGCAAGCGATATAAACTGCGGACTCATTAGTGATGAATATAACAGGATAAATATAGGCATTTGGATAAGCAGCGGAAGGCATCCTGCCATAGGATTGAACTTGTGTTCTTTATAAAATTCCATCATTTTACGCTGCATTGTAGTCGGATCATTTTTATATCTGTCCTGAATTGCTTTCATTTTCGGCTGCAGCTGCTGCATTGTTTTCATTGAGCGCTGCTGTGAAACATTCAACGGCCACATAGCCAGTCGCATGATTACTGTAAGCGCTATTATTCCGAGTCCGTAACTTCCGAATATATTGCTTAGCATTTTAAGAAATTTTATTGTTAAAGTAATTAAATCCACCTTTAGTCTCTCCTTACGTCCGAAGGCTTTGTACCGGTCTATTTTTCTTATATCCGGAACATTCACCTGTTTTTTACATGTTTAACTATCATATTGTAAAACAAAAGAAATGCTAATTTATGTAAATAAGTGTAACAATATAACTAAATATCATGGCTTGTTTATGCAAAAATAATCTTGAGGTTATTTATAAATTATCGAAGATGATAGTAAACGAGATAGCATTTTGAATATTAAACTTAATGACATATCTAAATACACAGCCAACCTATCCAAGTCCAGAAATTTTATTACGAGTTTGAGAAAACCCGGAGTTATACTCCCCGTGATTCTTCTGGAATCTACCGTAACACTCGGAAGAACATATCAGGCATATAAAAGAGACGGATTTGTTGAAGCAAGAGAACGTGTAACGGAAGAATCTCTCGGTGCTATTTTCTGGCTTTTCGGGGCAACTTTGTTCGGCAAACTTATTCAGTCTATCGGACAGAAATTTATGCACATGCCCAAAACAGCTATAGACGTCGGGCATGACAATGTAAGACAACCGTTCAAAAATTTTGTACTTGATAATCTCGGAAATAGATATTTTGGAGAAAAACGTCTTGCCAGCTTCTATTTTGGAAAGGTTATACTGAGCCTTATTGCGGCGTGTGCATTTATAGGCTTTGTTGTACCAAAAGTCAATCAGGCTATCACAAAATATATTTTCCAGCATGGTAATAAAACTAACAAACCCGAGCAGAATACGCAGGAAAATAATACTGTAGTGCAAAATGAAAAAGAATCGGATTTGAAACCCGCAAAGCCGATGATAATAGCAAATGGTGCTCACAAAATAAATCAGGCTATGAAGGCGCAGACTGTTTCGATAAATTCTGTAAACGAATTTAAAGAAAAAGAGAACAGAAAAAATCCGTCTTTTGGTGTTTCTGCTGCTGCCTTGACACAGATTATTCAAAAATTTGATGAAAATGCTATCTACAAACTTTTAGGAACTGATGTTGGTACTGTTGGCGGCAGAACTATAAATGCAAGAAACAAGGATGAACGTATAGAAATTCTCTTCAGAGACCTTGTATCAATAATATTCTACTGCTTCAGCACTGACTGGCTGTTTAATAAATTTAATAAACATGATAAATATCAAGGATTGAATACCGTTCTGAATCCGACTACTTCTGCTGAAGTTCACAATCATTTGCTCGCAAAAATGCAAGAAGCAGGAAAGACAGCAATGAACGCTGAAGAGTTTGAAAGATTTGCATTGGGTAAGGCAGAACTTGATGGTGAGGAGAAAGTACTCTTTGAAAAACTATTCCCGCCGAAACCTGCTCCTGCGCGTAAAAAATTATTCGGCTTGTTTGAAATAAAATCTGACAAATGGGCTCAGCGGCTTAATCTGATTCCGGAGCCAGAGGTCGATGTTATAGATTTGCAAGATTATAAGAAAATAATCAGAGAAAATGTAAAAGATGAGACAAAGGCTCAACAGCTTATTAATCTTGGTGAAAAAATGTCAGAGCTGCAGCCTGAAATAACAAAACAGAATAAAGAAACTAAGCTGCTCACCATTCATAGAGTTATTACAAGCTCACAGGCAGAAGATATCTTCAAAGGCGGTGTTGCACGTGACGCTGACTTTATGAAAACTACTTTGAATAATATATTTAAAACCTCGGATAACTGGATTTCGAAAGGTCATCCTAACAGATTGACAGATAAATATCAGTATATTTCTCAAAATTCAATTGAATCAGAGCGTAAACATATATTTGATTACATCAAATCAATTGTCAGAATGGCTGAAAATGGAGAAGTTAACTGGGAGACCATGCTCAAAGCCAACAAACGCAACATGAGACGTAATGGTTTGTATATGGGAGTAGCAATGGGAGTTTCCGCCCTGTTCCTGTCTACAATTATTCCTAAAGTTCAATATTTGATTACAAAAATCAGAACAGGACAGGATAAATTCCCCGGAACTGAAAATTTGTCAAAATAAAAATTATATAGAGAAGGAGCTTTATTTTTAATATTTTTGATTGTTTTTATAAAGATATGTAAAATTACTACGATGGTAGTATCGAAGATAATGTTACTAAGTGAAAATGATGTTATAATATAAATGTAAGTAAGAAATTTAAAGAGGAGATTTTTTCTAAAGCGCTGATAGTCTGAGCTGATTGAAAGGAAAATATGAGCAACGTACAATTTCACAGTGACCTTGATAGGTTAATTGAGATTTTACCCCCGAAAATAACAAAATATGTAAATGCCGACAAACTCTTTGACGTAATTGAGCTGGTTTTGGATTTAGGTCGTCAGGCAGAGATAAGGCATTCTGACGGCAGCATTGAATACATAGGTGATGAAAATGTTGTTGAGGAGGACATAAAATATATTACGGACAGAGTGCAAGAATTTACCAGTGACAATCGTTCGGGCATACCGGGGACACTTCATAGAATCAGCGCAATTAGAAACAGGCAGGGGAAAATAGTTGGTCTTACTTGCAGAATTGGTAGGGTTGTTACCGGAACTATCGCGTGTATAAAGGATTTCGTCGTACAAAATAAAAGTATTTTGTTCTTAGGGCGTCCGGGTGTTGGCAAAACCACAAAGTTAAGAGAAATATCAAGACTTGTTGCAGATGATTTGCATAAAAGAGTCGTTGTTGTGGATACATCTAACGAAATTGCCGGTGACGGTGACACTCCGCATCCGGCAATCGGGCATGCCAGAAGGATGCAGGTTACACAGCCTGAATTTCAGAAAGATGTTATGATAGAAGCTGTTGAAAACCATACGCCGGAAGTTATTGTTGTGGACGAAATAGGTACTGAGGCCGAAGCTCAGGCTGCCAGAACTATTGCAGAGCGTGGCGTTATGTTGATTGCGACGGCTCACGGAAATACACTCGAAAATTTGATTAAAAACCCTGTTCTTTCTGATTTGGTCGGGGGTATCCAATCTGTCACACTTGGTGATGATGAAGCAAAACGCAGAGCATGCCAAAAAACTGTTCTGGAACGTGAAAAACAGCCTACATTCGATATTGTCATTGAAATTATTGACCGAAATACGCTTGCTGTTTATCCTGATACGGCTGAAGCTGTTGATTGCATATTAAGAGGATGGCCAATAAAACCCGAGATAAGAAAAGTTGATCAGAGTGCGCCGTCGACGATTGTCGATAAGATTAACCAGCTGGATGAAAAAGTAAATAAAGCTTCTGATAGCTTGAAATTTAGTTTTTCAAGACAACAATATGTAAAACAGGCAAAGGGTTATAAAAAGATATACATTTATGCTGTCAGCCGCTCTATCGTTGATAAAGCTATTGAACGTTTGAATCTTGATGCAGAATTGACGAAAAATATTGATGACGCGGATATTATTATTGCCCACAAAAATTTTGCTAAGGGCGGGAATAAAATATTAAGCATAGCAAACGAATACAGACTGCCTGTGTATTATGTCCGTTCTAATTCTACATCACAGGTGCAAAAAGTTCTCAAAGAGGCTTTGAACATAGAAGATGACAATGTCTGTGTGTTTCACGATGAAACAGAAGAAGCACTGGATGAAGCAAAAGAAGCAATAAAGAAGGTGCTCGAAGATGGTGAGGATGTTGAACTTTCACCACAGAATACACAAATAAGAAAAATGCAGCATGAACTTGTTGAGCAGCATAATCTTTCATCCGAAAGCGTCGGGGAAGGCAGTGAGCGGCATTTGAAAATTGTAGGCGGCAAAGAGTTCAAAAAAAATATAGGCTGATTTGTTCACTAAAATTTTATTATATAAATCAAAAACGCGCCCTGCAAAAGCAGAAGCGCGTCTTTGTTTTCAAGCTCACGATTACTTAGTGAGAAGTTTGTTGGCGGCAATCGTAAGTCTTGATTTTTTTCTTGAAGCTGTATTTTTATGCAAAATACCTTTTGAAACAGCTTTGTCGCATAATTTATATAAATTGCTTAATGCGGGTTTCAAAGCTTCTTCATTTTTGGCCTGTGCTAATTCGAGAACTTTTCTTGATGCAGTTTTAATAGCAGATTTTGCAGCAACATTTCTCAATCTGTTTCTTTCTGCAACCAGTATTCTTTTTTTAGCGGATTTAATATTTGCCATTTTGTTTCCTTTCATAATGCATTTTTTATCTGCATTGAGGATGGTGAGTAATTTGATTATAAATCACACATATATGAAATACAAGTTATATTAACTTTTTAGAAGCAAGATTTTTATCAATTAGCTCGAAAACCTCTTGCAGTCTGGGTCTGTCATTGAGATACCAGTATCCTATTAGCACTTCAAAACCTGTGGCTATGCGGTGCAGAGATTGATTTATTCGTCTTGCTGAAGATGTCTGAATATTTCTGCCCCTTCTTAGCATGTCTTTTTCACTTTCTGTGAGATATGGTTCCAAATAATCCACAAGCTCGCACTGAAATGCAGCACAAACAAGTGATGTATTAATTTTGTGCAGTTTTGCAAGATTAGAGGTTAACAGAATCACTTTTTCTCTAATGTATACTTCATAAACAGCGTCACCAAGATGAGCGTAACATTTTAAATTTAAATCTTTCATTGTAAAAATATTATACAGTAACGATAGGGCTTTTCGGAGGATATATTAAGATATGTTACATAAACTATAAAAGATATATACAAAAGTGGCAATTTTTATTTCTGCCGTGTGTTTATATAAGTACGAGAGATATAAAGAGAGATTAATTAAGCCACAGGAGGAAAAAATGTCAAGAGTACTTATTTCAATGCCAGAAAAATTTTTAGACGAAATCGACAAAGTTGCCGGTGCAGAAAATCGTTCTCGTAGCGAACTTATTCGTGAAGCGTTGAGAACATACATTCACAGAAACAGAATTCGTGAAAATACTATTGCAACCAAAAATGCAGCAATCCTTGAAGCACTGCTGGATTAGCATAAAAACGGTTACAGATTTGGGGAATTTAAAAATTAAAAAAAACACAGGGCGAAACTAGACTAGCCGGGGGATATCGAGAGAAAGAGTAAAACGGATAAAATTTCAGTGCAAAACTAGACTAAATATGAAATGAATAATATAAGCGTTTGGTAAAATACTAAACGCTTTTTTTATATCCGAAAAGCTTTAAATGTCGGATTTAGCTGCTGATGAGACGGATGCTGCTGATTTTTCTGCTCTTTTGTAAAACGGTATTTTGTAAAGAAATTAGAGATACCTGCAACAAAAAATCCCATAAAACCAATGCTAAAGAGGAAAGGCACGCCGGATATAAGTGTTTTTTGTTTTGCCAGTTTTTTGAATTCTGCTTCTGCTTTTGTTCCATTTTTTGCAGCTGCGCTTTTTGCAATATTTGAAAGTTCTTCAAATGATGGCACTTCCAGATTTTTTCCGATGGTTTCTTTGCATTTACCAAGTTTGACAAGAAGTTTTTTGAATCCTTTTTCAAAAAGTTCGCTGCCTGTTATTATGTAAAAACCGACTACCGGAAATCTGAATAATGTTTCCAGAAAGTTTTGTTTTCCTCTGTCTTTTGATGCACCGAAATATCCTGCTCCTCCTATGAGAACACAGGATGTCAGTTGTCCTTTGCTGAGCACGAGTTTTCCGTCCTGCTGTGCAAAATCAATACTAAAATATTTATTGAAAAAGTCTTTTGTTTTTTTGTTGTTTTTGAAAAGCTTTGTTCCGGGGGCAAGTATGAGTTCACTTATATTTTGTAATGTCTTTGAGTTTGCGCCTTTTTTTGCAATAAGTGCACCGAGTCCGACACATCCTGCAAATACAGAGGCTGCGCGTATAATGTTCTTTTTCGCACTCTTTTCAACTTTGTTCTGGAGCGTTTTGTCCTCTTTTTTGTTTTCCAGAGCTGCTATATTATTGAAGTCTGCTTTGTTAAATGCTTTTATTGTGAAAATATTTTTGAAATAGTTCAGGGTAAATTCGGTAAGGGGAATCAGCATAGCTGTCAGAGCAATGCCTGCTTTTACTGGAAGTATTTTTTTATTCAGCGGGCTTTTTGTTTCCAGAAGCTTTGCTGCAGGTGTTGAAACAAGTTCTTTTGCTGCTTTTTCCAGGTTTTTGGAAAAAATCTTTCTTGAAATTTTTTCTCCGATTAATGCCGGTGCAAAGTAGACAAGTCCGCTTTCTGTCAATTCAAGAAATGCATTTTCTGCTAAATCCGCGGAGCTTCTTGAAAATACAGCTTTGGGCAGCAGGCATGTTCCGGTGTCTTGAATAAATCTGGAGGTCGAAAGTCCTGATGCCTGTTCTTGATGGTTTATGAATTTTGCTGCTGATTTTAACGGTTGGGCTAATGTATTTATTAATGTGATGTGCATATCTGTTACCTTCTTTAAACTAAAAAACCTGTACGTATTAAATCAGTACAGGTCTTTCATAAAAAATTATATGCGTTATACACCTGTACTCTCTACAGGCGCCACCAATTTCTATTTAAGTTTAAAGAATTTCTTTTTTTCATACAAGCATAGTAACAATAAAATATTTTTGCGTCAATAGCCTTTGCGCACAAACTGTTACAACTATTGTTCTATTCTGCAGTATTGTGCTATGAATTCAACTACGTTCATTACTGTCTGTTCGCAGTTTCCTGTTTCTATCAATCCTTGATTCAATCCGAGTTTGCAAGCGGGGCAGTTTGTTAAGATAAACTCTGCACCGGTTTTTATCATATCTTGAGCTTTGCGTTTTGATATTTCTCTTGATATTTTTTGATGGGTTAGGGCAAATTTTCCTGAAAATCCGCAGCATTTGTCAAAATTTTCTGCTTCAATATAATCCGTACCTTTTATATTTTTTATTAAAGTAATAAAATCCGAATCTTCATGGCAGGGTTTATGAGCTGTAATTTTTATGTTTTTTCCTGTTACTGAAATTGTTTTGTCTTTTATTAAATCCAGTATGCTGACTACTTTCGGGGTAATATTTGAGGGCAAATATTTTTCATATGACTTTAAAACATAGCTGCATGATGCACAATCTGTCAAAACATAATCACAATCTTCAGGAATAAGCGAAAGATTCTTACCTGCAACTTTGAGAAAATCCTTTTCTTCTCCCGAGCTTAGAAGGCTGATTCCGCAGCATTCGAATGGCTTTTCAATAAGTTCAATATCTGTGTTTTTTAATATTTTTTTTACCGCACATTCTGAATCGTTATTTATGTATTTGTTAAAACACCCTTTAAAAAACACTGCCTTTTTTGTTTTTGTATTTTTAGACGAAGAAATTTTTTTCTTTTCTTTTAAGTTCTTTTTTGCAAGGGTGTTAAACAGAAGTATGCGTTTAAACAAAAGTTTGTCTGTCCCTCTAAATATTTGATTTGTGATTTTATCAAGTCTTAATAATCTGTACAGGGAAAACCCTGCTCCTGCGAATAAGAGTAATATCTTAAAAATCAAATAGGGCGATATCAGTGCCGGTTTCTTTCTTTTGTATTCTGCTTTGACAGCCGTAAAAATTTCTCTCGCATCTATACTGCTCGGGCAGAATTCCTTACAAGCATTGCATCCGAGACACAGTTCCATATACTCCATAATTTTTTTATTTAAAGCCAGATCACCTTTTATTATGCCGTTTAGCATATTGAATTTTGAGCGGGAAACAGAGCACTCGTTCAATGTAACTTTATAAACAGGACAAACTGTCTGGCAGAGTCCGCAGCGTGAGCATTTGTATATATCTTCTTCAAAATCATCCAAATTCTTCATTACAAATAATATTATATAAATAAAATAAATTTAGTGGTAAAATTGGATAAAATAAGTTGTCTCACACAAAAGTATGAATAAAAGGATAGGGAAATGAAAGCAGCCTTTGCAGAAAATCAGCAGATAGTTATAAAAGAAATTGATAAGCCGGTTCTTGAAGGACGGGGGGCAATAATAAAAGTTCTTGGCTGCGGTTTGTGCGGTTCGGATATCGTAAAATTTAACCACGGTGTTTCCGGCAAGGTTCTCGGGCATGAGGTTGTCGGAGAAATTGTAGAAATAAAAAACGGACTTTTTTCAAAAATAAAAAAAGGTGACAGGGTTGTCCTCGGGCATCATATTCCGTGCATGAAATGTAAATATTGCAATAACCATAATTATTCGATGTGCCGCGCTTTTAAAGATTCGAATATCCAGCCCGGCGGTTTTGCCGAATATATTTATGTTACTCCGGAACATCTTAATAATACGGTTTTCAAAGTACCTAAAAAAATAGATAACGTTGAAATTTCTTTTATGGAACCGCTGGGATGCTGTGTAAGAGCGGTAAAACGTGCAAATGTGCAAAAAGGCTCCAACGTTTTGATTATCGGAATGGGGTCTATCGGTATTTTGATGGGACAGGCTGCAAAAGCTTATAAGGGGACTGTAATCGGCTGTGACCTGATTGAAGAACGTGTACAAATCGGATCAAACCTCAACTTCGATACGACGATATTGTTTGAGGATAATGATACTACTTCTGAAAAAATTAAAGAGATGACTGACGGAGACGGGGCAGATATAGTGTTTATGACATCCGGTTCCGACAAAGCGCTTGAATTTGCTCTTAAAGCGGTAAGAGACGGCGGTACGATACTCGTTTTCTCGTCAATACCGAATGATTTTGGGTATACGAACAATGATATTTATTACAGAGAGTTAACGGTAATGGGCAGCTATTCTCCGTCACCGGCAGATTTAAAAGAGGCTTTTGACCTTTTATGCACAAGAAAGGTCAACGTAAAATATCTTTCAACAGCTTATGCATTGGAAGAACTGAATCTTGCGATAGAAGATACAATAAGTAACAGAACACTAAAGGCATATATAAAATTATGAAAATGAAAGCAATGCGTTTCTATGCCCCCGGCGATATTCGTTTCGAGGAAGTTGATGTAAAAGAACCAAACGATAATGAAGTGCTTGTGAAAATAAAAGCAGCACTTACCTGCGGTACTGACATAAAAACATACAGAAGGGGACATCCGGTTCTGATTAAACATACTCCGTCAGGTTTCGGGCATGAATTCTCCGGTGTTGTGGAAAAAGTAGGGAAAAATGTAATCGGTTTTGAAGTAGGGGACAGAGTCGTTGCGGCCAATTCGGCTCCTTGCGGAAAGTGTTTTTTCTGTAAAAGAAAACAGTACAATTTGTGTGAAAATCTTGACCTGCTAAATGGTGCTTATGCTGAGTACATAACGATTCCTCAGCGTATTGTTGAAAAAAACCTTTTGAAAATTCCGACCGGTTTGAGTTTTGAAAAAGCTGCATTTACTGAGCCGCTTGCCAATGTGGTTCATGGTGTGGAACGAACAGGCATAAACCCGGGCGACACCGTGGGAGTATTCGGCATTGGACCGATAGGACTTATGTTTGCAAGACTTGCAAAATTAAAGGGTGCACGTGTTATAGTTGCGGGCAGAAATCCGTTGAAGTTGAAGCTGGCAAATGAGTTTGCGCTTGCTGATGAAATAATAGATATTAAAAAATATCAGCATCCTGAAAAAATCTTTAAATCATTTACTGATGAAGGAAAAGGGCTGGATGTGGCTGTTGAGTGCGTTGGTTTGCCTGAAATATGGGAAAAAATGTTTTCAATAGTCCGCCGCGGCGGTACTGTTCATTTCTTCGGCGGCTGCAAAAGCGGCACGACAGTGAATCTTGACACAAAAATGCTGCACTATGATGAAATAAAGGTCATTAGTGTTTTTCATCATACGCCGGAATATTTCAGAAAGTCGCTTGAGCTGATTGCAAACGGAGATGTTGATGTGAACAAGCTAATTACAGCAAGAATGCCTCTTGAAAAAACAAAAGAAGCGCTGGAAATGCACGAACGGGGCGATGCTATAAAAGTTTTGATTACACCTTAAAGCATACCTGCACTAATATAACTGGTATATTGGGCAAGTAAAGAAACCGGTACTTTTATGTCAATTGCACAGTTCCAGGGGTTTGTTATATATAGAGTATCTGTAGCTTCATCATAGCGTTTTATTGCATAAGTATGGTTTGAAACGAGATTGTACTCATTATTTATTGTTTTTTCCGGAGCAGTAGTCTCTGTATTTTTCATAGAAAAGAAAATCATTGCATTATCTTTATTTGCGATTCGTCCTGCATCTCTTAGAAGTTCTTCCGGAGGTTCTTTTGATTTTGTAACATCAATAGAAATGACGTTTCCTTTTAACTCTCCAATATTCTTTAAATCAACTTCTTCTTTTGACAACGAGTTCAATCCCAGCAAATCCAGCATTGCACGACGTTCGCTGCCGGTTTTTATACGGCTGATTTTTACAGACATTGTTTCGTTTTCGGGAATAATATCATATAGTCTCTCTCGTAGTGCGCATTCTGCATAAGCCTGCTCCAGCATTTGGAATCCCTTTGCACCCTGAAGCTGCTGTTTGTGCGGAAATTGTTCTACATTTCCATTTTTGAACCTGACTTTGTTTTCGTATCTGTACCCGTCCAGTCCTTTTAGGTGAACGATTATATCTTCTCCATCCTGAGAAAACATTTCATACAATTTTACACGGAATTTTGGTTTTGACATCATATTTTCCAGCACTGAAACAAAATAACAGTCTCCAAGCTGTGCCTGTTTTGATGCAAAACGTATAACAGGCGGAAATAATTCCAGATATTTTTCTTTTGATATATTCCATCTGACGAGTTTTTCTCCGTTATTAATATACATTTTTCCTTCTATACTCAGAACATCTCCTTCTTTTGTGTTTCTAAGTATTTCATTTTTGTCCATATTTGCAGAAAATTCGGGAACTATGGACTCACCTTTCAGAACTTTTTCAGCATCTTTGTACACGTTATTGTTCAAATCCATATGTCTGTTCAGATAACTTAATATTTGTATGGGAATTGTTTTGTCATTAATTAGTTTAAAAATTCCGTTGTTTTTGAGTTTTTCATACAATTCTTGTGAATCAAGCCTTATTCTTAATACTTCTTTAACAATACCCGCATATTGAAATCCGTTTACGTTGGCTGTATCCAGTATTAATTTTGCAAAATCCTGTATACCGGCGCCTGATGAAAAGAATTTTGCGCTGCTTTCTCCAAGTCCGTATGAATAGTATAACAGCATTTTTTGTTGTTCCAGTATTTCCGGCTTTTGGGGATATTCTTTGACCAGAAAGTCCAAAAGTTGAATATTATTTTTGTCTATATAAGATAAAAAGGTTTTTAAATCAGGGTTGTTAGATGATATTCCATTATAGTAATTACTGCAAATTGTTCCTAAAATCAGGGGTGTTCTGATTTTTTTGTTGTAATAATCTGTTGTAAAAAAATTATCTATCTTAGAGGAATACATGGACAAAGCACTTATTGAAAAATTTTTATTATCAGCGGAGGCCTGAAGAAAATCATCTATAACATTTGTTACTATGGGGGCTATATCTTGATTTTTTCGCTCTTTGTCTACTCTTTCAAGTATTTTGGTGATTTCAGGAATATTTTTTCCCTCCAGTTGTAAAAGTTTTTTCGCTGCTTCTTGGTTATTCTTTGCCAGCTCCAACATTTTCAGGCTTTCATCAAAGAAATCAAGGTATTCTGATGGTCTGATATATTTTACCTTAGCTGTTTCATCAATTTTTTGTTTTGTATCCAGAACCAAATCAAATAATTGCACAGCCAATTTTTTGTCCATTATGTTCACTGAAGCGAGTAGTTTCGGAACTTTTGACATATCTATATCAGCAATTTTTAAAAACTTTTCCTGAAACTCGCCGCTAACATTCATTGCTGCAAGTGCACGACGTGTATTCGTTTCGAAATCGTCAAATTTGTTGTAAAAATAATTGTCATCTACAACAGTGTCTGCCTCAAGATTTTTGATAAAATCCAGCCTGACAGCACCTTCAGTGATTGCTTTATAACCTTTTGAGGTTACGAGATTCCGCCAGCTTTGCGGGTCTCGATATCGCATTATTGCAATTCTTGTTGCCAGAGTATTTTTTAGTTTTTTGTCACTTTTCTGGCGCAAAAAATCATTTTCTACTATAAATTTTGCGTATTTAACCACTTTTCTGAAAGAATCTGGATTGTCCAGTATTTTTTCAATGTATCCTGTATCGGAAAAGGAATGATACAGCCACTCGGCATTCCTTCGTTCCTGAGTTTCCATACTTGCAAGCTTTTTCAGGATAACAAATATTTCAGCGCGGGGAAGTTTTGTGATTTTGCTGTCTTTTTCAAAATCATTTAAAATTTTTTTATATTCTTCCGGTATGTCATCGCATTTTATAAGAATTGATGCTTTTGCATTCGCTGTTATTGCGTCGCTGCTTGCTTTGTTGTCTGTCGAGCTTTTATTTTCACTATCAGATGCAATCTTGTCTGATGTCCGGATTGCTTTGTCTTTACTATTTAATTGACGTGCAGGCAAATTGCCATTTAGACTGTTAACGCTAACCATATATGTTATAAAACGGGTAAGAACAAAAAATTGTCTATCTTAATTCTCAAGAGTTTCCAGTATTTTATTCTGTAATGAATCGTTTCGTTTCGTTTTCAATACTTTAAAAATTCTGTCTTTTTTGAAAGCACCTTTTATGCAATTTTCGTTTTTGCAAAGATAGACAGAACGTCCGAACGTATTCGAGTCCGGTTCAATCACAATCTCTCCATTGTCACAAACACGCGTAATTTTTATAAATTCACTGCGATCTTTTATTTCTCCGCATGCTGCACATTTTCTTTTTACTATCATAAGATGCCTGCCGGTAAACGTTTGCCAATATCTGTTCTATATTTCATTCCGTCAAAATTGATGAGTTCAATTGCTTCATAAACTTTGTCAACCGCACGTCCCAGCGTTGAAGCTGAACTTGTGACAGCAATGGCTCTGCCGCCGAGTGTTTCATATTCTGAATATACATTTTTTCTGGTTTTAAAATGAGAAATTTCTACATCCTCAGCTCCGGCTTCTTCCAGCCCGTATATAACAGAGCCGCTTTTTAAATTTGCTGGATAGTTGCCGGAAACAAGTACTACAGAAGCGGCATATCCTGATTTCGTGGGTATTTCTGCATAATCATCTGCAAGCGAGCCTGCAATTGCGGCTTTCATGAGGTTAAGGAAATTGCAGTCCAAAAGTTCAAGAATGCATTGGGCATCTGGCTCCTGGAAAAATGAATTGAACTCAAGTACATTCAATTCTTTATTTTTATCAATAATAATATCAATTCCAAGAACCCCAACATAATTTGTTTTGTTTTTAGCAAGAGAGTCCAGAGCCGGATAAACTATTTCTTTGAAAATACGACTTTCCAGTTCAGTGTCAAGCATATAAAATGGTGCATATGCTCCTATACCTGATGTTATTAACCCTCCGTTTCCGTTTAGATTGTATTTGTACGGTACAACAGACATAATAGGCATTGCATTGTATCCGTCAGTTATTATGTAATAGGAAAATTCCTGACCTTCAACAAAATCTTCCAGCACAATTTTTTTGTTAAAGTTTGCAAAACTATCCTCAATTTTTCGTTTTGCTTCTTTGAATGAACTGCAAATTATTGTATTTTCTCCGGGCAGGTGGTTGTCCGTTTTTAGAAGTAAAGGATATTTTGAACGTCTGGCATAGTCTATAGCCATGTTTTCTCTGTCAAAAATACCGAACTTGGGCGTTTGGATTTTTGTTTTGTACATGAATTTTTTGCCGGTTGATTTGCTTGTGCATATTCTTGATGCAGTTGCAGTAGGTGAGAAAATCAGAAGACCGGCATCATTGAATTTTTCTGCAATTTCATACATTATTGCCTGTTCTGATGATGCTATCGTTAGATCGATTTCATTTGCTTTTGCAAATTCTAACAGTTCATCAGTATTGTTTGCTTTTATATCTATGCAGTTGGCAAATTCGCCGATAGCATCATTGCCCGGTGCGACAAATACAATGTTTACATTGTCGTAATTAGAAAATAGTTTTGCAAGTGTATATTCTTTTGCGCCCGAGCCGACAATTAATATATTCATTGGACATTCCTTATCTTTGGCAAATGCTGCTTTCTCTCAGCTTCTTTTTATTTTAGCTATATCGTATGTCGTAGTCAACACAGATTGTTTTTAGAATTTTTTAAAAAAAGTATTGAAAAAATTTTTTTAGCGGATTATAATCAACTTACGTTGAAAAATTAATAGTTCGACAAAGGGTTTTAGCCGGGTGAGCCAAAGGCGAACGTTCTTTAGATTAGGAACCAACTGAGCTACAACCCGAAGTGAAAATTGAATATGGTGTGGGATCGTAGCCCCAGTGAGCGAGAGCGAACGTTCTTTAGATTAAGAACCAACTGAGCTACAACCCGAAGTGAAAATTGAATATGGTGTGGGATCGTAGC
>CALUSL010000008.1 GCA_944323425.1 Candidatus Gastranaerophilales bacterium
CATCCCTTTCACGGATGCGACAGGGGTTCAAATCCCCTTGGGAGTACCATTTTAAAAGAGCCGAAAGGCTCTTTTTTTATGAATATACTTGTCATCCATACTATAACCGTCGCTTTAAATTGTTTATATGTGATGCTGTAATTAGCTCTGTTTTCTAGTCACTAAATTACATAAGTTTATCTGATTCTTCTGTGATAATAATTAATGAGTCATTTCCATCAGTAACAGGTGTTATTTTTTGTATATGGTTTGTTGTAACTTTTTTAATAAATCTTTGCCGGTTAATTACAGAGGCTTTGTTTTTATCTAAAATGAAAAAATATCAATAAGATAAAACTCCAATTAAAATCTTTAATTTTATACTAATTTGCCACCGTCTGCGCATTCATAGCAATGTAATACTATTGCTATTATGTCAATTAACCACCATATTAGAAATCCACCAAAAGATACGCATTGTAGAATACCTATCCCAAAATATCCGGTATAAAATCTATGAAGACCCAAAATTCCACCAAATATTGCTAATATAAGAGTAACTAGCCAGCTTCTGTTCCTAACATTTACTCCATTCATTGTGTTGGAATTTACTATGGTTATATTTCCTTGATTGTGTGCTGCTTGTCCATAATTTCCTACAGCACAGCCACAATGTACGCAAACAACGGCTTTATCATCAACTTCTTTTCCACAATTGCTACAAAACATACTTAACTCCTTTTACGTAAAACATAGATTAGGGTAACAAATCATTACCTATTTCACATATTACATTACCTTATAAGTAATCGTTAGTCAATAAAGACTATGTAATTTCTTGTTTAGATTGCGAGTACTGTAGTTTAAACTTGAAATGAGGCATTGATATGGACTTAAAAAAGCAATTAGGCAAACGTATAAGAGAGATAAGGGTTAAAAAGGGCTTAAAGCAGGCTGAACTCGCAGAAATGGTCGGCATTGATCCGAAACATCAAAGCTGTGTTGAAAATGGTCGCAATTTTCCTTCTGCAAATCTTTTAGAAAACTATGCTCAAAAACTCAATTTGCAGTTATCAGACTTGCTGCTATTGACAGAATACAACAGCAAAGAGGACATTCAAGAAGAAATCATTAGAATGGTAAAGTCAGCGGATGAAGAAACAACTAAACTTCTTTATCGTGTCGTCACAGCAATTATTATTTAATACGAAGTTTTTAAGTTAAACAGAAGTATAATTTTTTCATCTTACGTTTTTATTTTCAACTGGTGACAATTTGGTTCCAATAATTTTCTTTCGGCTACCATTTTAAAAGAGCCGAAAGGCTCTTTTTTTTCTTAAATTTTCAAGCTATTACTGGTTTTGGCTTGTTTTATATTATTGGATATTGTTGTGAAATACTTTATACCAGGCATGTACACGGTAAAATATTTTATATGTTTGAAAATCTTATTTTAAGAGAATTATAATAATTGGTATATGATTATTAATAAACAGACAACAAAAACAATCACTGATGTCCGTTCACTTGAAGAAAAGAAAAAGACATCTTTTTTTAGAGCACTTGATGCTATATCTTTTAAAAGCTCTGAGTTTTGTCATCTTAATCTTAAACATCCGGATTTTAAGCTAACAATCAAATATCCCAGAAATAATTTTATTAACGATATTCAACAGATAATAGAAAATATTGATAAAAATGATTCTGAGAAAATATGGGATTTGGTGGGCTTTCAATTAAAAATAAGGGATTCCGGAGAAATTGTGTTGTATGGTTATCCGGTATGTATTGATAGTTATGAGAGTGTTTTTGAAAAAAATTCAACACATTTGATGCCTATAATAGAAAAAATAGAATCTATAGTAAAAAAGTTTACTGTTGAAAATAGAGTTTTGAGTGATGGAAAATTTGTTTCTGACAGTATGGCAGATGTTTTTACGGATATGTTTAATGCTTTGCCCGAGTTTTATTCTGTTGTTGGTAAAAAACAGCACAAAACGCATAGTTATACGGTTGATATCCATACTTTTAATGTTATTCGTGAGTGTATTCAGGATTCTTTTTTTGAAAAATTGAACGTGCAGCAGAAGTATGAGTTGCTTATCAGTGCTCTTTTACATGATATTTCTAAGGAAGAATATAGTATAGACAAGGCTCATCCGACAAATTCTGCTAATGATGCGTATTGTATTTTGAAAAAGTTTAATTTGCCAGAAACTATGCATTCAAGAATTTATCTGCTTATTAAAAATCATGATATGTTAGAACAGTGTAATAAGCAGGTTTTAGATGTACATACAGGAGAGAAAAGACCGGTAAGTGATATAGAACAAAATAAAATAGTTATGCAATATGCTGATGAACTTGGTTTTGATAATAATATCATAAAGTTGGCTTGTATTTTAACTGGGGCAGACCTGAAAAGCGTTAAACGTGACGGCAGTTTTTTTCTAAAATATCGGGATGCATTATGTATTGTAAGCAAAAAGCTTGATACAATTGTGCAAAGATACACAAAATAAATACATTCTCGCTATTCATTTATCAGTTCAATTGTTTTATTACAAATATTTTCAGCTGTATAGTTTTTATCAATTATTATTGTGTGCGGATAAAGTGATTTCCTTGGTGCCCATTTTTCTATCATTTCTGTTTTGTAAAAAATACAGACAGTTGGTACACCTGTTGCATACGAAAGATGCATTGTTCCGGTATCTATACTGATAACAGCTTTACAAATTTGCATTATGCCTGCAAGCTGACTAATTGTTGTTACATTTGTCAAATCTACAAAATTTCTGCAGCCTCTTTTTTTCAGTTCATTTGCATAATCTCTACATTCTTTACCGGCACCGAAATAAAAAACTGTTTTGTCTTGTGATGCTAATTTGTTTATAATCTCTATGGCTGTGTCTACAGGCATGTCCTTTGCTTTTTGTTTGCTTACTGTACAAAGCCCGATAATTTCTTTTTCCGAAAACTGTTTTTTAATTTTTTCAATCAGTTCATCATTCTCCTGATTCGGCTGATATTTAATGGGTAGTATCTCACCGTTTTTTCCGGTGAGAGTTCTTATGAAATCACCGTTAATGTCCTGCATATGTACAAGTTCATTTTTTCTTTCCCAATGAATATCTGTCAGAAGCCATTTGAAGATTTTGTTTGGACCGGAGATTCTTTTTCGGGAATTTAAAAGAGTGGAAATTAATATTCCTCTTTCATTATCATACATAATAAATGAGGCATAAATTTTGTTTTTGTATTTACAGCCAATTACGAATTTTAATAAACCTAAAAGACCTTTATTTTCTCCTTTTTTATCAAAGTATATTGCTTCATCAACACAGTATTGATATTTTGCTGCTTCATAGAAAGATTTGTCTACGAGCATTACTGTTTTTGAGTCCGGATAGTTAAGTTTTATGTTTTGACATAACGTATTGGTCAACAAAACATCACCAAAATATGAAAGGTTTATTATTAGAAATATTTTTTGATTTTCTCTGTTTTGCATAAAACTGATATGTTCACACTGCCTAAATAATTAGTTTATTATATGCGGTTTTTGAAACCAACCAACTTATAAGTATAAATTAGCCGTTAATTATCTGATTTTTTTGTTGATTTTGATGTATTATAAATTTTGTTAGTTTATTTTAAGGAGAGAAAAATGAAAATAGCTGTTACTTTTGACAAAAATGGTGATGTATTTCAGCATTTTGGACATACTGAACAATTTAAAATTTATGAAATAGAAAACAATAATATTGTTTCATCACATGTTTTGTCATCTGATGGCGAAGGTCATAGTGCGCTAGCACAGCTTTTAGAGTCTGAAAATATTGACAGACTAATCTGTGGCGGTATTGGCGGATGTGCAGTAAGCGCCCTGTCAGAAGCTGGTATTGAAATTTTTGCAGGTATTACCGGCAATGCTGATAATGCTGTTAAAGCTTATTTAGAGGGAACGCTGGAACAAACAACTTCACCGAATTGCAATCATCATGGAGAACATCATCACGGTGAAGGACATTCTTGCGGACACAGCTGTCATTAATGAATTGAAAGAGCTATAAATTCTAAATTTTTCAAGTTTTTCTTTATTTAATAAGAAAAATATGAGAGAATGTACGGGTAAATATAATTAAACGGGGGTATATGAATGAAAGATAAAAATTTTTTAATGATTCCGGGACCTACACCTGTTCCGGAGAGCGTGCTTCTTGCAATGGCAAAGCATCCAATAGGACACAGAAGTTCTGAGTTTTCGGCAATCTTAGAAGAAACATATGCTGATTTGAAATGGTTATTTCAAACTCAAAATGATGTTTTTATTTATACATCCAGCGGTACAGGCGCAATGGAAGGTGCACTTTCTAATCTTGTCAATGAAGGTGACAAAGTTCTTTCGCTTGTTATTGGCAATTTTGGTGCAAGATGGGCAAAAATCGCAAAATCTCTTGGTGCTGAGGTTGAAAAAATTGAGGTTGAACCCGGAAAGGCTATTGACCCAAAAGTTTTGAAAGAAAGACTTGACGCTGATGTAAATAAAGAAATAAAAATAGTTACATTGACTCATAACGAAACTTCGACAGGGGTTACAAATCCATTGAAAGAACTTATATCAATAATAAAGGAGCATGGAGCCGTTTCTGTTGTTGATGGTGTTACTTCGGTCGGAGCAATTGAGTGTAAAATGGATGAATGGGGAATTGATGTACTTGTTTCCGGTTCACAAAAGGGCTTTATGATTCCTCCGGGATTGGCATTTTTGGCTGCAAGTGAAAAGGCATTCAAAATGCATGAAGAATGCAAACATCCCTCATTCTATTTTGATTGGAGCGCATACAGAAAGTCGGTAAGAGCAAATTCTACTCCGTATACACCGGCAGTAAATCTGATTGTTGCATTGCATGAAGCTCTAAAAATGATAAAAAAAGATGGACTGGAAAACACTTTGGACCGTCATGCAAAACATGCTAAAGCTTTGCGTGCAGCCATAAAGGCAATGGGATTAAGACCTATGGTGGAAGATGATTCTATTGCATCTAATGCAATTACCTCTATCTATCCTCCTGAAGGAATTTCTGTTCCTGATATCAGAAGTACACTCAAAAAAGATTTTGATATTGAAGTTGCAAACGGACAGAATGACCTGAAAGATAAAATTTTCAGGATGGGTACACTCGGGTTTGTTTGTGATAGAGATGTACTTGCTGCTGTTGCGTCTCTTGAAGCCAGCCTGTACAAACTCGGACACAAATTTGAAGTCGGTTCGGGTATAAAAGCGGCAATTGAAAATCTTGTTTAATTATTGATAAATCAATAAAAAAAAGAGGTCTGATTGAAAAATCAGACCTCTTTTTTGCTTTATGTATTTTATCTAATATCAATTAGAATACAATGCGCATTTGTTCACCGGGGTTCAAGCTTGATTCGTTAGATTTGCTCGGAAGAATGAGGTAAACAATTTCGTCGCCTACTTCATAAACTACACCGAATACACCGCTAACAGCGAGCTTGCAGATGTCGTAAACACCTTTACCGATAGTAACAATACTCCAGCCGTAATCTTTAACGCCTGCAACAGGCTGTAAAGAGAGGAGTTCAACTGTTCCGTTAGAAAGTTGATCACCGAACTGTTCAAGTCCGTTGCCTACAACATTTACACCTGACGCACCTGTACGACCTGCAACACCAACGACTCTTGCTGCTGTAGAAAGCGGAGCACCGATGAGTCTTGCAAGGAAGTTCGGGCTTTTGATTTTTTCTGCTGTTGCATTAGAAATATTTTTCGGGAAGTCAACACAAGTTTCTTTATCCTTGATGCTTAAGAATTTAACTTTTACATATCCGGGATTTTTGAAACCGGGTCTTTTCACTGCAACAACTTTACCGTAAACTTTTGAGCCTGCAGCGAAAGTATGTCCGCCTACAGTTACATCGTTAACCAGTTTTGCTGTGAATCTGTCGCCGATGTTAGAATGTTTTGCGCTGATTCTGTTTGCCAGTTTGATATCAAGGCAAGTTGGTTTGTAATTTTTGATAGCGTCAGGTGCATTCGGGTCAGTTGCAACATTTGAGTTGTTCAAATTGCTTCTTAACCAGCCAACGAGATAAGCAACCTGTTCTTTTGAAAGATATTCGTCATCATTAACTTTTGAAGGGTTTGGAACCTGTTCAAGAGCCTGTGAATTTACGACTTCTTTTGTAGGAGCAATAGCCCATTTCGGAATGTACTTGATTTCTTTACCCTGAAAATCAGGTACTGTCAAACTTCTGTCTGTTGGTACAGCAATCATCTGTGCTACTGTAGCAAAAACTTCTGCTTTAGTAATGGGTTGGTCAGGCTGGAATGTTTTGTTCGGATAGCCTATCATAACACCGGCAGAAGCTGTTTTGTCTATCCATTGTTTTGCCCAATAGTCAGACGGGATGTCTTTAAAGTTTTTTGTTCCTTTTTGATCAAGAGAAAAACCTTCAGCTATGATAATAGCGAGCTCTGAACGAAGGACAGGGAGTTTCGGGTTAAAGTTGGGGTTTTTGCTTTTGTCTTTAATTAAAGACATAACATCTTTTACCCATGAATCAACAAGAACACTGTCTTTGTTTTCTACAGAAATCTGGTTTTTGGATTTTTCAGCTTTTGAACCGACAATGTAGACATCAGTGTCGTTTACTGTTGCCTGAGATTGAGCGCCGAAAAATGTAGGGTGAGCATAAGCCTCTGTTTTGGGGGTTTTGCATCCCGCAAAAGCTGCACTTCCTATGCAAGCACAGACTAACGAGAGTGCAAACAGTTTTTCGATTTTTTTCATACACTTCTCCTAACTACTTCAGAAAACAATTTTTCGTCAAATTGTTCGTGTAATAATTATCCATATTATCTTTCCAATCGTCAAGACCCTATGAAAAATCTTAATTATTTAGTCTTTGAGATTAATAAAGATAGTACTCTTTGTTAATGTTTAATTTTTTGTGGATGTTTAAAATGAGATGTTCGATAAAATTAAATCAATATATAAGGAGTTATTTTATTATGGCTGAAATGGTAAACAGATTTTGCAGAAGTTTTCTTGTAGAAAGCGTTTTTCTGATGATAGTGGGAATTTTGCTTATAATAATGCCAGGATTTTCAACTGTAACCTTGAGTTTTTTGATTAGCATGAGTTTGATAGTTGTAGGTATCTATAAGTTAATCAATTCTATTGTTAGACGTGATGAAATCGAAAAATTCTGGCTTCAAATGATTATAGCATTACTTTTGATTATTACAGGGATTTATATGACTATGTATCCTTTATACAACCTTCTGGTATTGACTATGGGTGTTGCGTTATATTTTATTCTGGATGGTATTAATTATATAACCATGTCCGTACAGTCAAGAAAAATAATGAAATACTGGTGGATGGGTATTTTGAGTGCAATTGTACAGTTTATACTTGCATTCATTATTATTTACGGCATGCCTGGAACAGCGCTTGTGACTGTTGGTATTTTGCTGGGAATTAATCTCATTTTTGGCGGTATAGCAATGTTATCAGTTTATGCTAGTTCAATCTGCCAGAGAGATTATTAAAATTTTTGGGGGCTAATTTGAGCGTCTGTTTGTTTTTACGGGCAGACGTTTTTGTTTTTTATTGCACCCTCTCCACCCAAAGTATGAGAAAAATCCAACTAAATAAGAATAGAAAAAGGGTCGAAAAGAGTATAAACTAAAAGAGAAACAGGGAACATGAGAAATTGCGCAAAAGTTCCCTGTTTTCAAGAAAAAGCGAAATCGTCGCATTTGGAAAACAAGGTGAAAAAGCACCATTGTAAAAAATTGAAAAGTGAATAGAACCAAAGTCGAACAGTCATCCTGAAGCACAAAATTAGGAATGATACGCGAAACGAGAGATTTCAGGATCTTACAAGCGTGGTATATAGTAAAAAACGCCGAGCCAGTAAGATGCTGAACACAGACGATGATAATGGAGCTCCAAAATTATCGCTTCAGCATGACATGGCGTGTAGATTGTAGAGACATGCGGCGCCGGCTGACTGGATTGCTTCGCGCCTTTCAGGCACTGTCTTGGATTTCCTTCTCGCTCAGCTCTGCCGCTCATTTGGCTTCGCCAGTACTCGCTTCGAGCTTCGCTCCCCGGGTTTCACCCGTCCGGAAATCCGCCGCAATGACGGAGAAAAAATGCGACAAGTAGTGCGTCATTGCGAGGGAGTCCGAAGGACGACCGCGGCAATCCATAAAAACATCTCAAGGTGTCATCCTGAACTAGTTTCAGGATCTTACGGACGCGAAAGGTAGCGCAAAACACCAAGTAGGTAAGATGCTGAATACAGACGATAATAATGGCGCTCCGGAATTAGCGCTTCAGCATGACATGGCGTATAGATTGTAAAAACAAGCGACACTGACAGACCGGATTGTTTCGTGCCTTTCAGGCACTCTCAATGACGGCGAACGAAAGCGCAAAATGACACGTCATTGCGAGCGAACGGAGTGAGCGCGGCAATCCATAAAAACAACCCAAAGTGCTATAAAAACAACCAAGTGTCATCCTGAACTTGTTTCAGGATCTTGCACGCAAGGAGTATAGCATAAACTCAGAGATAGAATCGTGATTTTATGCCCCTACCTGGTGTTTTAGGAGCTTAATATAGGCGTGTAGGGAGTAGGTCTGGCATACGCCCTACAGAAACCAGCATCAGATGTTGTTGGGGTATTAACACCCAACCTACTCCTAAAAATATTATTCTATGTTTTTGTTTTTATACGTAAAAGGACAGCTTGTGCTGTCCTTTTTTAAAAAAACTTATTTAATTTTTTACTTTATTGTTCCCAGACTATTTTGTTTTTGAACTTTTTCTCCTTTTTTCTTGTCTTTAAAAAACTCTTCTCGTTGAACATACATTTGAGATCCCGGAGATCTTCCTCCAATTCTTCAATTGAAGTGTCCATCCCATAGTACTTGTTTTTTGAAATCACGAAATACGCCTCCTATAATGTAACTACACACAAACCGCATATCTTTGGTTTGATATTCTATATTTCGGCATTTTTTTTCAAAACTTGAGTAAAGTTTTGTTAAAAAATATAAAATGCTTTTAATTTGGCAAAAAAGACTATAGAATGTTTAATGGAGGAGAGTAATTTACTTTATGGAAAATACATTGAATATAAACGATTTTTTAACAAAAGCTGTTAAAGAAGGCGCTTCTGATGTGCATTTACGTATAGATGAAGCTCCGGCAATAAGAAAAAACGGGAAAATTATCAGAACTACACTACCGCCCGTTACAGAAAAAGATTTGTCTCATGTGTTGAATACTGTTTTGCCCAAATATTTGAAAACTAAAGTGCAATCAGCGTTTGATCTTGACTTTTCTTATGAAATTAAAGGTGTATCAAGATTCAGAATAAATCTGGCAAGACAGCTAGGTCATACAGCACTTGTTTTCCGTATAATTCCGTATGAAATACCTTCTATTGAAGAATTATTGCTACCGCCAACGTTAAAAGGATTTGCAAATTTTCATAACGGTATTATCCTTGTTACAGGTCCGACCGGCTCCGGTAAAACGACTACAATTGCTTCCCTGATTGACCTTATCAACCAGAATGAGCAAAAACACATAATAACGATAGAAGATCCTATTGAGTTTATCTATACTAACAAAAAATCAATTATAACCCAGAGACAGGTTGAAATCGACACAATGTCTTTCCCTGATGGTGTAAAATATGCACTACGTCAGGATCCTGATGTTATTCTAATCGGTGAGATAAGGGATGTGGAAACATTGACCAGCGCTATGAAAGCTGCTGAAACAGGGCATCTTGTTATATCCACGCTTCACACAAACGATGTTATTCAGACTGTAAACAGAATCGTTAACATGTTCCCACCTCAGGACAGGGATCACATCAGAAAGCAGCTTGCCAATACTTTACGCGGTAGTATCTCTCAGAAACTATTGCCTAAAAAAGACAAATCCGGTCGAATCCCTGCTTGCGAAATTATGGTTGTTACTCCGACAATCAAAGACTTTATTGTTAAGGATGAGCTTGAACAGGTTTATGACCTCGTCAAAAAAGGTTCATACAATGACATGATTACAATGAACATGTCATTGATTAAACTGCTTAAAGCAGGTCTTATAAGTCAGGAAACGGCTATCGAAGTCAGTGACAACAAAGTTGAAATTGAACAGATGCTCAGGGGCGCTTATCAAGGCACTGTTGAGAAAATTAATATCCAGTTTTAGAGGTTTTTAATGCAAAACTTTGTCACAAATGCTATTAACCTGAAATCCTACAATCTTAGTGAATCTGACAAAATTATAGTCATGTATTCAAAGGATAAAGGCATAATAAGGGGTGTGGCAAAGGGCGTAAAAAAGACGACCAGTAAACTTGGCGGCAGAATGGATATGCTTATTGCGAATAAGCTTATGCTGCATAAGGGCAAAAATCTTGATACAATATGTCAGGCTGAAGCCATAAACACCTTTAAAAACACTCGTAACGATATGAACAAGCTGTTCTATTCGATTTATTGCTCCGAGATAGTTCATAATTTCGGAATAGAAAACGACCCTAACAGTTCTGAAATATACGACCTTTTTTATACAACGCTGCAAAGCATTTCACAGTCCAAAAATAAAGTCGAGCTTCTGATTTCTGTTCTAAAATTCCAGTTAAAGCTTATGCATATAACAGGATACTCTCTGGAGCTTGAGAATTGCGTTGAATGCGGCTGCCCTATAGACAAAGAAAATATATATTTTTCTGCCGAAAAAGGTGGTATTGTATGTCCGAAATGCAAAATCAAATCACTTCATGCAGCTAAACTTCACTACAAACTGCGTGATTTTATGATTACTCTTCTACAGCTTGATTACAAAACTAAAAGCAGGTATGAAGAACTGGCAAACGAAAAGGTTTGTGAATTTTGCTTTAATCTTATGAAATCTTACGTTGAGCATTTTTCGCCAAAAAAATTCAAATCAACGGAAATACTTAGTATTATCGAATAAAGGAAGCTAAACATGCAAAATATTGAACAGCATATTGAACATACACTCCTGAAACAGGACGCAATAAAAGAAGAGCTAAAGAAACTTTTTGAAGAAGCTAAAAAATACAATTTTAAAGGTGTTTGCGTAAACCCGTGTAATGTAAAATTTGCAAAAGAGGAGCTTAAAAACTCTGACGTAAAAATAGTCACTGTCGTGGGTTTTCCACTCGGAGCAAATGTGTCTGATGTGAAAGCTTTTGAAACAAAACTTGCAATTCAAGACGGTGCCGATGAGATAGACATGGTCATAAATGTTTCTGCGCTAAAAGACTGTGATTATGAACTTGTAAAATCTGATATCAAGAAGGTAAAAGCGGCATGCGGTACACACACACTGAAAGTCATTCTGGAAACAGACCTGCTGACAAAAGAAGAGATTAAAAAGGCTTGTGAAATCTGTGTTGAAGCAAATGCGGACTTTGTAAAAACTTCTACAGGTTTTGTAAAAAACGGTATTGGGGCAAAAACAGAAGATGTTGAGCTTATGTACAAAACGGTTGCTCCTCACGGTCTTAAAGTGAAAGCATCAGGCGGTATCAGAGACAAAGAAAAGGCAATACAAATGCTCCAGGCCGGTGCGGAACGACTCGGTACAAGCTCCGGTGTCGCTATAGTTTCTTAAAACTCAATACACTCTTTTACCAGTGTTTCATCTATATCCGTAACCATTTTGACTGAAAAATCGGAATCCGGTAGTATAAACCTGATTTTGTCGGCATCCGCTTTTTTATCTAAGCGCATTGCATCAAAAAATTTGTCTTTATCAAATTCCGGCATTTCCGGTACTAATTCATATTTGTTTATCAGTGAATTAATATTTACAAAATAATTTCTATCAATTAAATTAAGCTTTAATGCCAGCTTTGACGCCATTAGCATGCCTGCGGCAACCGCTTCTCCATGGGTATATTTTGTATAATTCGTAAGATTTTCAATAGCATGGGCAAATGTATGCCCAAAATTCAAAATAGCTCTTAATCCTTTTTCTGTTTCATCCTTTTCTACGACTGAAGCTTTTAACGTACAGCAAATCAAAATTAGTTTTTCTAAAATATCATAATCGAGTTCAAAAATATTACTGTCATAAGCATCTAAAAAATCATAGAATCTGTAATTCAAAGCAGCTCCGCAGGATTTTTCGATAAATGCGTATTTCAAAACTTCAGCAAGACCCGTTTTCAGCTGCCTGATATCAAGTGTTTTCAACAGATTTATATCAGCAAGAACAGCTCTTGGCTGATAAAATGCACCTATCAGATTTTTTCCTTTTTCATGGTTAATTGCAACTTTACCGCCGACAGATGAATCTACCTGTGCAAGTAATGTCGTTGGTATTTGAATAAAATCAATTCCACGCAAATATGTTGCCGCCGCAAATCCCGTTATATCTCCTATTACTCCGCCGCCAAATGCGACCATGCAATCCCGCCTTTCAAGTCTATACTCTATCGCGGCATCTATAATTTTCTTTAAAGAATCAAAATTTTTATATTCCTCGCCATCTTCAAGAACTACATAATGCATATTTTCAGATTTCAATTTTTTTTCATATAACGAAAAGATTGTTCTGTTTGTAACAACAAGAATCTTACCGGCTTTTGTATACTCTTTTATGTATCCGGAATAATCCATATCCTGCCCTATAATTATTGGATATGAATATGAAGATTTTTCGGGGATATTTATAGTCAAAATATTACTTTTCATAACTTTTATACTTTTCTAAAATTTCATCCGTTATTTGGGAAACTTCTTTATCTAATGTTTCAATTTCAAAATCTGCCATTTTATAGTATGGAACACGTCTGTTGAGAAGTTCTTTAATTTTAGCATACGGGTTAGGATTATCAAGCAGCGGTCTGTGCGTTGTGTGTTTTATACGCTCGAAAAGTTCTCCCGCCGGCGCACTTAAATAAAAAATAACACTATTTTTCTTTATTATTTCAATGTTTACTGCTCTTTCGACTATTCCCCCGCCCGTAGAAATAACTAAATTTTCTTGAGCACAGTATTTCTTTAAAAATTCTGTTTCAATATCGCGAAAATAAGACTCGCCATGCTCTTGAAATATTTTCGAAATAGTAACGCCCTGATTTTTTTCTATGTCGCTATCCATATCAATGAAAGAAAAATCCTTCAGACATGCTGACAATTTTTTGCCTACAGTAGTTTTTCCGGCACCCATCATTCCAATAAGTACAATATTCTTCATGTCCTACCTTTTTTTCATATAATTCTGGTAGTTATCAAAATTACAACGGATTTCACCATAACTATCTCCGGAAAATTTTTCCAGAAAAGCATCGGCAAGAACAATTGCGACCATAGCCTCCGCAACAACAGCACATGCAGGCACCGCACAGACGTCAGAACGTTCAAAATGCGCCTTGTAGCTTTCATTAGATATAATATCTATAGAATCTAACGGTTTTTTCATTGTTGGAATAGCTTTCATCGTTCCTTTAACAATGAGATTTTCACCGTTTGTCATTCCGCCTTCTAGTCCGCCGGCATTGTTTGTTCTTCTTACATATTTCCAATTTTCATAGAATACTTCGTCATGCATTTCCGAACCGAAAAGTTGTCCGGATTCTTTTCCTCTTCCTATCTCAACAGATTTTACGGCAGGAATGCTCATTACCGCCTGTGCAAGAAGACCATCCAATTTTCTGTCCCAGTGTACAAATGAACCAAGCCCCACAGGTATATTTTCAAAAACTACTTCAAAATCTCCTCCGAGAGTATCTCCGTTTTCTTTAGCTGTATCAATTTCTGCTTTCATTTTTTCATAAGCAACATCATCAGCACACCTGAGATCAGAGTTTTCTGCTTTTAGTTTTAGCGTTTGAAACATCAAATCTTTGTTATCCGCTTCTATCTTGCCTATTCTTGTAACATGTGAAAATCCGTTAATACTGAAAGCAGAAAGTATACTTTTTGCAATAGCTCCAACAGCGACTCTTGTAGCTGTTTCGCGTGCACTGGAGCGTTCCAGTACGTTTCTGATATCAAGATGACCGTATTTTATTGCTCCTGCAAAATCTGCATGCCCGGGACGTATACGCGTAATTTCACGACTTTTTATAATATTTTGAACATATCCATCGTTCAAATCTACCGGAGCCGTAGACATAGAAATTTCCCAGTTTTCCCAATCTTTATTTTGGATTTCCAGAGAAATCGGAGCACCTGTTGATACGCCAAATCTCACACCTGATAATATTTCGGCAGCATCTTTTTCTATAGCCATTCTTCCGCCGCGGCCGTATCCTACCTGACGACGGGTCAGTTCGTTGTCAATAAAGTTTTTATTAATAGCAAAACCTGCTGGAACACCTTCTACAATAGCATTTAGGCATTTTCCATGTGATTCTCCAGAGGTTAAAAATCTGAATTTTGTCATATTTACTCTCTAAAAAATAATTGTGAATTCAATAAAATTATAACAAACAACGAAAAAAAATAAAATAAAAACTCCCCAAACACAAGAGAGGCGCCGATAGATAACCTACCGGCGCAGAGAGATCCTTTTTAGGGACTTTATAAAATTATATTTAAACCTTAGAAAAGGTCATTATGCTCCAAGAAGTGTCAATGCAATTGACGGAATCTGGTTTGCCTGTGACAACATTGTTGCTGATGTTTGCTGGAGAATTTGATACTTAACCATATTTGCACTTTCTTCTGCCATATCAACGTCCATAATTTGAGATTTACTTTGTTCATAGTTTTCGTTCATTATGGTCAGGTTGTTGCTTGCAGAAGTAAGACGGTTCTGATAAGCACCTAAAGATGATCTGTTTTCTGAAATCAGGTTAATAGCATCATCGAGTTTTGCAATATATGCACGAACCATGTCGCTGTCCCAGTTGCTACCATTGATAGCTGTTCCGACAACACCATTTTCGGTATATGTCATATTACCTACAGATACGGTCGTATCAACTGTTTCAGTAATTGCAACGATATTTAGCTTAACTCCAAGAGCTGATGTTAACATGTTGGTCAAAGCAGGTGCAATGTTAATTGAGTTGTTTACTTCATCAGATCCGCATCCTGACTGGATTGTCATTTTTTCCGGATTTGTTCCGTTTGTAAGAACAACACCGTTGAATGAAGTGGTATTTGCGATAACATCGATATCCTCGAGTCTTTGCTGAATTTCGTTCATCAGTGTTTGTTTCTGTTCAGGTGAATAAATATCACTTGCTACCTGAATACACAATTCACGAATTCTCTGTAAGTCCTCTGTTACACCTTCCATACCGCCTTCTGCGATATACATCATATTCAAGCCGTCTTGAATATTTAACTTAGCTCTGCTGTTACCTCTGATAAGAGTTTCAAGACCTTGAGCTACGCAAAGACCTGCAGCATCATCGCCTGCGTGGTTTACTCTAAGACCGGTTGAAAGCCTGGTAATTGCATTCTGCATATTAGTAGTTGCACTTGTCAAGCTTCTTTGTGCGATCAGGGAGTTGATGTTAGTGTTTACATAAATTCCCATTTGTTCTCTCTCTTTCTCTCTTTCTGTAATACTGAATCTTTGAACACTTAATATATCGAAATTTATTTCTCATACTTTAGTATAGTTTTTTTAAAAAAATCTTTCTAAAATCCCTGAAAAGTATTGATATAAATAGATTTTAAGTGTATTATACTTTAGTATGAGAAATCATCCGTTCAGAGTAGGTAAAAGGTCAAAAACAGCTTATGCCGCATTTTTTCATTGGTACTAAAGACATAAATAACGATTTAATCTGCATTTCAGACGATGCGAATTTTCATCATCTTGTTCGCGTTTTGAGAATAAAAATCGGCGAAACTCTCTATTTGATTGATGAAAACGGGATTCAATATAAAACTGAGGTGATTGAGATTTCTTCTCATACCATTACAACTAAAGTTGTAGAAAAATATAAATCTAATCATAGCTTAAATCTAAACCTCTATCTTGCCCAGAGCGTTCTTAAAACCGATGCTCAAAACTTATTAATACAAAAAGCGACAGAACTGGGTGTTAAGGGGATTATACCCTTTATAAGCGATAATTGCGTAATAAAAGAAAACGTTGCTGATTCTAAAACTGATAAATGGCAAAAAATTGCTGATGAAGCGTCTAAACAGTGTGAAAGGGCTGATAGACCGGTTATTTTCAAACTAAATAGTTTAAAGGAAATACTCGAAAATCAGGAATATAAGATAAAAATAGCCTGCATTGAGCGCTCTCAGGACACGACATTAAAGGATTTTTTACAGAATCATAATGAATTTAAGAAAGAGAAAATTCTTGTTATTGTCGGACCGGAGGGAGGTTTCAGCGCGGAAGAAATAAAGATGTTTGAACAATACGGACTGCCAAAAGTCAGCATAGGAAAACTTATTCTACGTGCGGAAACCGCCGTTATAAAAGCACTTTCAAATGTCATTTATGAGTGGGAAGATGAATAATATAATAGAAAAAATACAAAATCATCATTTAATAAAAAAAATCAACCCTTACATCAATGAAGAAGCATACATAGTGGGTGGTTTTTTAAGAGATTTTTTTCTTGGAAAAGACAGCTCAGATATAGATCTGGCGGTCAGACCTGGCAGAGCAAAAGAACTTGCAAAATACATTGCTGACAGCATAAAAGGATATTTTGTAACACTGGATGATATTAATAATATCTATAGAGTTGTATTTGAAAACAAAAAAGATTACATCGACATAGCAGATATTGAGGGAGAAAATATATCGGACGATCTGGCACGCAGAGATTTTTCTATGAATGCTCTTGCTTTTAATCTTCAGAGTCACGATATTATTGATTTATACGGCGGTATTGAAAGTATAAAAAATAAAATTGTTAAAGAAATCTCGGCAAAAAATATGTCCGATGATCCGATACGACTGCTCAGAGCATTCCGATTCGAAAGCGGGCTTGGTTTTAGACTTGATGAAAACTTGCAAAAAATAATTAAAGACTGTGTTCATTTAATAAAAACAACAGCTCCGGAAAGGATAAATGCAGAATTAATAAAACTTTTCCTCGGTAGGAATTGTGTAAATGCATTGAAGCAAATGGATGAATACGGAATGCTAGAACTGATATTTCCGGAAGTCGCGGAAATAAAAAAAATTCCTCCGAATTCGCATCATCATTTGTGCCTGATTGAACACTGTTATAGCGTTGTTGATAATGTTCAAATTTATTATGACAAAGCGAATAATGAAGTCAAAAAACATTTTGATGAAATTCTATTCGGAGCAACTCCACGGCTTGCATATCTGAAACTCGCTGCATTTTTACATGACATAGGGAAACCCGCAACCTGGGAAATAGAGGAGTCAACCGGAAGACACAGGTTTATAAAACATGACGATGTCGGCTCAAAAATAGTTGAAAAACCATTGAAAGATTTAAAATTTTCAAATAAACAAATAGATTACATAAAAAAAATAATTAAATATCATCTTTATCCGGCAAATGTTGCGACTCTGGATATTACCAATGAAAAAGCCATATTAAGATTTTTTAGAAAAATGGAAAATGAAGTTATAGACCTTATTGCCATTGCATATGCAGATAGACTTTCAGCAAAAGGTCCCGATATTACAGAAGAAATGATAGAAAAAAATATAAACGGGCTTAAGATATTATTGGAAAAATATTTAGCTTCCAAAAACACTCTAAAACCTCTGCCCAAACTTCTTAGCGGCGACGAAATTATGCAAATTTTGGAAATAAAACCGTCACCTGAACTCGGACAAATTGTGAATTTGCTGAAAGAAGCGCAAATTTCTTCTGAAGTGACAACAAAAGAAGAAGCTGTGAATTTTGTCAAAAATATTAAAAAAACATCTTTGTAAGCAATTTTTTTAAATCTCATGTTTTTATATATATAAGGTATATTGAGAGATAAAGAGAGGAATAATTGAGGGATGAGTTTTGAACTGACACCGCTTGCAAAACGCATTTTCTTGAAGGGTTATGAAGAAAAAACAACACCGCGTCAGCAGCAATCTTATGACCAAACACCTATGTTTAATACCGGATTTTATCAAATGCCGGCTTTTAACCCGGGATTTGGATATGATTCTTTTTATTCAATGCTCTTTACTATGCAAAATATGATGAATGCATTTAATATGCCGTATATGCAGCAGCCCTCCTTTGATTTCAGTGGTTTTAACACTACTATTCCTGATTACAGTTATTTGTTTCAATTACCTGATTTTAATTTTGATACCAGTATCAAAACTAATTCTGCGCAGCCTGATGCAACAGATAAATTCGTACCAAACGGTAATGTAAAATCATATGACAATCATAAATATTCGAATATGTCAGTAACTACTCCTTATACGGGTACTGCCGAAGAACTCAATAAACAATTACAAGGCAAAGGGCTTCTCGAAGGCAAAGGGGAAAAATTACTTGAATTGCAGAAGAAATACGGAGTCAATGCCGCATTTATTGCTGCTATAGCAAGAACTGAATCCGGCGGCAAAAGCAAACTTGCCAGAGAAAATAATAATCTTACCGGAATTACAAATCCCGGCGGACATGGTTTCAGAAAATTTAATAGTGTTGATGAATGCCTTGAATATACGGCGAAACTGATTAAAACAAACTATATAGACAAGAATTTGACAACTATTGCCCAAATCCACAAAAAATATTGTCCAATCGGAGCAAACAATGATCCGAATAAAATAAATAATAACTGGGGATTTGTTGTAGGCAGCTGTATGAATCAGATGATGGCATAGTAATAAATTTTGTAAAAATTTTCAAAAAATATCAAAAAAAATTTTTCAGCGTCTTTAGCATATAATGGAAGAACATGGAGATGCTGAAATGAAAGTGTTTAATAACATAATTAATACAAATTTTAATTTTAAAGGTAAAGAAAAAAATACAACACATAGAAGAATGCAGATGATAAGGGTTTTGCCTGTAGCGGTTGCACTATCTATTGCCCAACCTCAGACTAGACCATCAAGACTACAGACAGATACTTTTGATATAAAAAATATCAAACTCACAAATGAACCGGATTATATTGCAAAACGCGACGAAACATATATTAACCGTCCTTACTATTATTCATCCAACGAAATATCAAAAAAGTATGAACTGCTGCTTAAAAAATTTAAACAAGAACAAACAAAGGCAAGAGCTCTTGCACTTGGCACCTACGGCAGAGTGAATACAAAACTCAATGTTTCAAAAACCAGATATGATGGCAGAGCAGATATTTTTAACAAATATTTTGAAGGCGGAGTACTTGAAGGTAAAGGTAAAAAATTAATTGAACTACAGGATAAGTATGGCATAAATGCATTATTCCTTGCAGCTGTTACTCTTGTTGAGTCCGGCGGCGGAAAAAGCAAAGCTGCAAAAACAAAAAACAATGTCGCAGGTATAAGAACACGCCAGAATGGCAAATATGTTATTAAAAAATTCAATAATGTTGATGAATGTTTAGAATATCTGGCAAAAAATATAAGTAAAAACTATATAAATAAAAATATTGAAACAATTGAAAATATAAATAAAAAATACGCTGAATCACATGCCTGGGCAGATAATATTGTTTACCATATTAACAAAATGATTCAAGATGCAAAAGTATAGTCCTATATCCAACAGGGTAATTTCTTTATTTTTATTGGCTTTAATTTATTTTTTTTGTTAAAATAATGAAGTCAAATTACTAGATTTAGGGGCAAGGCTATGAAAAATAAAAAAATTATGTTTTGGGCTATAATGCTGCTTGTTATTGCAGCCGTTATTGTTATATTACACAAACCAACTAAACTCGGTCTTGATCTTGTAGGCGGCTCCAGACTAATTCTTGAGGCTCAAACTACTGAAACAATAGCAAAAATTACGCCTGAAATGATGGATAGTTTGCAATATGCAATAGAAAACCGTGTTAACGCTCTCGGTGTTTCTGAAACTACTGTCCAACAAATTGGTGAAAAACGTTTAATGATAGAAATTCCAAGTATCAAAGATCCGGCAAAAGCTAAAGAATTTCTTGGTGAAACAGCAGAACTTGAGTTCAAAAAAGAAGCACAGGGCTTTAATGGAACTACCAGCTGGGTTTCTACGGGCTTGAGCGGTAAAGATGTTTCCAAAGCAATGGTTTCAACAAGCAACAACGGTCAGTGGGTTGTCTCACTGGAATTCAAACCGGATGGTGCTAAAAAATTCGGAAAATTAACTCAGGAACTGGTCGGAAAACCTATGGCAATTTTCTTTAACGGTGAAATGCAATCTGCTCCTGTAATCCAAGAACCTATTCTCGGCGGACATGCACAGATTTCAGGCGGAGATAGCGGATTTGCTTATGAAGAAGCTAAAAAAATGGTTGACCTGATTAATGCAGGTGCTCTTCCGGTTCCGGCTAAAATTATTGAAGAAAGTCTTGTAGGACCGACTCTCGGTGCGGATAGTATTGCAAAAAGTAAAACAGCAGGTGTGATAGGTATCAGCATTGTTATGTTGTTTATGCTTTTATATTACAGATTACCAGGTTTGATTGCGGATATGGCATTAATCATATACAGTCTTATTGTATTTGCCATTTTCAAAATTGTTCCTGTTACATTAACTCTTGCAGGTATTGCAGGTTTTATACTCAGTATTGGTATGGCAGTTGATGCTAATATCCTGATTTTTGAAAGAACGAAAGAAGAATTGAGATCCGGCAGAACATTATTTACTGCGATTAATGCAGGATTTGACCGTGCATTTACAAGTATTTTCGATTCAAACATGACAACAATTATCACCTGCGTAATATTGTATTTCCTTGGAACAAGTATTATCAAAGGTTTTGCGCTAACTCTTGTCATAGGTGTTTTAGTCAGTATGTTTACAGCTATTACGGTAACAAAGAACTTTATGCACCTGATGTTCGGCGCAGGTCAACTCAAACACCCTGGCTGGTTTGGTCTTAAACAGAGTGACATCGGAAAAGCTTATGAAGTTCAGGAAACAAAAAGAGAAAAAGCTAAATTCGGTGTATTAGACTAATCAGACTAAAAAATTATTAAGGAGAATATAAACAATGAATGAAACAATCCTGCATGATAAAAAAATAATAGACGTTGTAAAATACAGATGGGTATGGTTTGGACTTTCGCTGCTACTGGTCGTTCCGGGATTAGTAGCTATGGGATATTCAATCCTTAAATACCCGACCCATTTTCCTGTAAAGGTTGGTATTGATTTTACGGGCGGTACGATTACCCAGTATACTGTTTCTGATAATGTCAGCAATGAAGAAATGGGAAAAATAAGAACCAATCTGGAAAAAGCTGGGATTGAGAATCCTGTTATTCAGATTCTAAAATCAAACAATGCTATAACAAAAAATACTGACAAAGAAAACAATATCGGCAGTATTATTTCTATAAAAACAGCTTTTCAAAGTAATGACAAACAGTCAGAACAAAAAATCGGCAATGTAATCAAACAGGACTATCCAAATGCAGAGCTGGTTCAGGTAAGTTCTATAGGACCGACTCTTGGAAGCGAACTGTTTAAAAATTCAATGTTTGCACTGATACTTGCATTCGTAGGGATTGTTGCATATTTAACCTTGCGTTTTCAGCTTGACTATGCAGTAATTGCGCTGATTTCACTTGCGCATGACGCATTGTTCGTACTAGGTGTATTTTCTATTCTGGGCATTTTGTTCGATGTACATATTGACGCATTATTTATAACTGCGGTATTGACTGTTATCGGTTTTTCAAACCATGACACAATTGTTGTATTTGACAGAATAAGAGAAAATTGCAGATTTCTTGCTAAAAAAGCTTCTTTCCCGGAAATAGTTAATGCCAGTGTTAACCAGACTCTAGCAAGAAGTATAAACACTTCTTTAACTACACTTATCACGCTGCTCGCTTTATACTTTTTCGGTGGAGAAACCACAAAAGAATTTGTATTCGCAATGATTGTCGGAATTGCTATAGGTACATATTCAAGTATTTTCTTTGCCAGCACATTACTTGACTGGTGGAGAGAAAAGCAGGACTCAAAGAACGGTAAATCATCCGGTTCATCAAAACCAAAAGAAGGAGCGCTTGCTTAGAGCATGTCTACGGAGAAAAAGATTAAAAAATCTGATATGTCTCTTGCTCAATTTGTTTCAGAAACACGGGAGAAAATAGGTCTTTCGCAAACCGGTTTGGCAAAAAAGAGTAGCTTGCCAATAAAAACCATTGAAGAAATAGAAAGCGGAGAAGAGCTATTTTTGGCATCAACAATCAGACAAAAACTGGCAAGAGGTTTAAAGCTTAATCCCGCAGATATTAAAATTCATGAAAAACATCCTGATTTATCGTTGCTTCCGGAAACGGAACAGATTTCCATAATAAAACAGCGAATACTTAATCACGATGTGGAAGATTTGAGATGCCCTGTTTGTGACTCAAAGTTAGTTACAAGAATCGCAAAAATGTATGACCTTGAGGACAATCTGATACTTGTACCAAAGGCAAGATGTGAAAAATGTCCTTTTCAGATTAAAGGTTAATAATTGTATAAAACCGCATTATATAGTAATATTGATGTATGTTAAACGTACTGGCAGTATTTTTTGGAGGCGGCTTAGGGTCGTTAATGAGATATCTGGTTAACACATTATTTACCAGATATACTTCCTTGAACTTTCCTTATGCAACTCTGCTGGTTAATATCACAGGTAGTTTTATTCTCGGCTTATTATTTGTATTTTTTATACAAAAAACAAATATTCATCCCGCATGGCGTCTGGCTTTAACAGTAGGTTTCTGCGGTGGACTTACAACTTTTTCTACATTTTCAGTCGAGGTATTTAATATTTTAAGAAACGGACAAATTCTGACTGCATTAATATACATGATTGTCAGCATTGTGACCTGTATTATTGCAGCAGGTGCGGGATACTATATTGGAGGCTGTTTTGGAAAGTATGTATAAAACGAAAATTTTATTTTTCGGAATGCCGGATATGGCACTCGTTTGTCTGAGCAAGCTTGTGCAGGAAGAACTGAATATCGTCGGAGTAGTTCCTCCGCATCGTTCTGATCCCACATATAATCTTATGTGCCAGTATACAAACAGTTGCGGTTTGAACATTATTAATTATGAAAAATCACTGGATGAACCGGATTTTTTAAATAAAATAAAAATCTTAAATGCCGATGTTAGTATTGTTTGTTCATATAACAGAAAATTTCCTCCTGCTTTATTAAATATAGTAAAAGGCGGAATAATAAACTGTCATCCTTCATTGCTTCCTGAGTATAGAGGAGGGAATCCGTATTCAAATGTAATTTTAAATGGTGAGAAGGAAACAGGTATAACTCTTCATTATATGGATGAAAATTTTGATACCGGAAATATTATATGGCAAAGAAAAGTAGCTATATCCCCAAAAGAAACAATGGGGACACTTTTTAACAAACAGAATTATATCGCTGCAGATATGATTGCAGAATTTTTCAAAAAATATGAAACAAATCCGCATCCGGCTTCTACACCGCAGCCGCAAGGCGATTTTAAAAAAGCACCAGTGATAGACAATAAAAATTACAAAAATTATATTAATTGGGAAAATAGTGCAGAACAGATAGAAAGATTTGTGCGTGCACTAAATCCTTTTATTTCAGCAATGGCGACATTTAGAGGAATTTTTGTAAAAATCTATTCGTCAGATGCAGTACATAAAAAAACAAAATACCCTCCCGGCTCAGTATGCTATGCAAAAGATGTACTCGGTGTTTCCACAGGTGACGGTATTTTAGAAATCAAAACACTCCAATTCGGGTCATATATGATAACTGATGCAAAAGAATTTATAAATACATTTAAACCACAGCCGGGAGAAACATTAGGATAATGGATAAACTTAGATTTACTACGGCCGGTCAGCCAATCTGCACGGAAGGTGCCGGTTATGAAAAAGCTTTTAATATATTAGAAGAATTAAAACTGGATGGTATGGAGCTTGAATTTGTCCATGGTGTCAGAATGTCTCCCCCTAATCAAAAATTGGTCAGAGAAACTGCTGTAAAAAAGAATATGGTTTTAACTGCGCACGGTCCGTATTATATAAATTTAAATTCTAAAGAAGAAGAAAAAATTGAAGCAAGTAAAAAACGCATTATTGATACGGCAAAAATGGCAGCATCATTAGGCGGGTATAGTATAACATACCATGCAGCATTTTATATGGGTATGCAAAAAGATGATGTTTATAAAAAGATTGAAAAATCTATGGCAGAAATCATCGAAACTCTGCAAAAAGAAAATATAGAAATATGGGTCAGACCGGAAACAACAGGAAAAGCTACTCAATGGGGTGACGTCGATGAAATTGTAAAACTTTCAAAAACGTTTGAACAGGTGCTTCCCTGTGTAGATTTTTCTCATCTTCATGCAAGAACAAACGGCAAGTATAACACATATGACGAATTTGCCAGAGTGTTTGAAACTATAGGAAATGAAATAGGTTCATATGCGCTGGAAAATTTCCATGCACACATCGCCGGTATAGAATACGGAGAAAAGGGCGAAAAGAAACATCTATTGCTCGAAGAAAGCGACATGAATTATAAAGATTTGATGAAAGCCTTTAAAGATTTTTCAATAAAAGGTGTTGTTGTTTGTGAAAGTCCAATAATGGAAAAGGATGCAGTACTGTTAAAAACATATTACGAAAGCTTATGATGCCCACTGTTCCCAATATCCGGAATCATCAGAATACTTTTGCATTTCGAATTTTATATAGTCTTTAGGTCTGCAAGGTCTTTTCATAAGTTTCATACCGGCTTCTTTAGGTGTTTTATCAGCTTTATACTGGTTACACTCCTTACAGCATGTGACTATGTTTTCCCATATATCAGGTCCGAGACGTGATTTTGGATATACATGGTCGAGAGTAAGTTCTTTTGCATTGAACTTTCTGCCGCAATACTGACAGGTGTATTCGTCTCTCGCAAAAATATTTTCCTTACTAAAAGGCAGCTCCAACGGTGGAACTGCAACTTCATAGTTTAACTTTATTACTCTCGGTATAAGGGTATTGTCTATATTAATCATATCCTCAATGTTCCTTATACTCTCATCCCATCTTGCTTTACCCTTTATCAACAGAACAAGCGCCCGTTTCCAGCTGCAAATCCGTAACGGTTTGTTTTCAGAACTCAACAAAAGCACTTTGCTCATAATCTATTTTCCTTTATTACATTTGTAGTATAACATATTTTTATAAAAAAATTAACCCCTAAAACCCTCTCTATTAAACTTTCTTTACGTATTTTTTAAAGAATTTATGATAAAATAACGCATAATGAACAAGATATTAAAAATTACGGGTTATATTATACTAATCACTGGTGCAATCTCAATGATTGCGCCGTTTTTGTGGATGATAAGTGTTTCTTTTATGACAGAAGGACAAATATTTGCTCAACCTCCTAAAATACTGCCTCAACCCGTTATTTTTTCAAATTACATCAATATTTTTCAAAAAATTCCGTTTGCCGTATATTTTTTAAATAGCGCCATTGTTTCTGCAGCTACGACATTCTTTCAGGTATTATTTTCGGCGATGGCAGGATATGCATTTGCAAAGGCAAATTTCAGATACAAAAATGCATTATTTTTTTTATTTCTTGTAACAATGATGATTCCGCCACAGGTGAATATTATCCCGCTATTTTTTCTTATGAGAACATTTAACTGGATAGATACTTATCAGGCACTTATATTGCCGGGTTTGTTCGGAGGTTTCGGTGTTTTTTTGATGCGTCAATGGTTTTTGGGTACAGGTAAAGAAATTGAAGATGCCGCAAAAATAGACGGTTGCAGCTTTGTACAGGTCTTTTTTCAAATCGCTTTACCATCAGCGCTGCCTGCACTGGTGACACTGGCAATATTTACTTTTATTACATCCTGGAACAGTTTTATGTGGCCGTTAATTGTAACAAACTCAGAATCAGTTATGACTCTGCCTGTTGCTCTGGCGCAATTTAAAGGAAGTTTTAGAGAAGTAATCCAATGGGGTGACTTGATGGCGTGCTCGGTTATCCTCTCTGTACCCGTGCTTTTAATATTTATTCTGGGGAAAAAATATTTTATTAACGATATAATGTCCGGAGGATTAAAAGAATAATTACCCGGGTGGGGAATATAAAAATTTTAAAATAAGAATTACAATTTATAGTCCGGGGCTAAGAATAACATGCCCGAAAATTTTTCCTTTTAAAGTATCGACATTGCTATCCTAATCTATAACAGTATGAAAGAAATTTGTATGAAAAAAAAGCCAAACAAAATTCTTATTGTTGACGACAATAGTTCCATTGCTCTTCTTGTAAAACAGATTTTTCAAGATGAGAATTACAACATATATTCATACACAAACCCTATGGAAGCACTTGCTGCGACTAAGAATAAAAAATATGATTTACTATTGCTTGATATAGTAATGCCGGAAATGAGCGGTTTTGATTTCGCAAAACAGTTTACAAAGAGTCATCCAGAAACTCCTATAATTTTTATAAGCGGATATGGAAATACCGAAAAAAATCAAGTGAAAAGCTATGATATGGGTTCTTACGGATATATAGAAAAACCAATTAATGCGAAAACAATAAAAGCAAAAATTAAAAATATTATAAAAATAAAACTTTTAAAAGACGAACTTCTCAGAGAAAAAGAAAAATTGGATAATATTTTTAAATTTTCTGACGATGAAATTGTTATGACAGATGAAGAGTTTAATGTAGTTTCAAGAAATAATCGTTTTTTTCCGGTTGATATGAAAAATTTTCTTGGAACATTAGACTACCTCGGACTAAAAAAAGAAATATCTCTTATATCAAATTTTATAAGCTCTGATGAACAACATATTCTACTAAACATAAATATTCCTGGACATTATACAAATGCAAATATTTCAAAAATCTATGACCCGGAAGGTGACAAAATCGGTTTTTTAATAATTATTAGAGATGTAACTGCATCCGTAAAAATAGAACGTCAAAAAAAACAATTTATAGCGACTCTGACGCACGATCTGAAAACACCTGTAAGAGCAGAAGAAAGAGCGTTGCAGATGCTTCTTAACGGTGATTTTGGAGAAATAAAACCTGAACAAAGAGAAATTCTGAAAGAAATTCTTGCATCCTCAAAATTTATGGGCAGAATGACAGACAATCTACTCACAAAATATAAAATTGAGAGTGACAATTTAAAAATAAGAAAAGAATACAATTCACTAAAAAAAACGATTGAAAAATGCGTGGAACGCATAAAATATATTTTGGAATCAAAAAATCAAATATTAGAAATAAACTACAAAACAGAGAATGATTATTTTTTATATGATGATATTGAACTTAGCAGAGTTCTAATAAACCTAATCTCCAATGCATCTGAATATTCAAAAATCAATAAAAAAATCATATTAACAATTTCAGAAAAGGAAAACCAGATAATGTTATCCATAAAGGATAATGGTTTTGGTATACCGGATGATGAAATAGAACATATTTTTGATGAATTTCATTCGTCTGCAAAGAGGTTTAAAAAAGTCGGCTCCGGTCTGGGACTGTTTATTACAAAAAAAATAATAGAAGCTCATGACGGCTCAATTTCTGTAACATCTACCTATGGAAAAGGTAGCGAATTTATAGTTTTAATTCCTCAGAAAAACTTATCGCAGGTATAGAATACACCATTGTGTCATAAATATAATTTTTAAGTATATTTTGTTTTTTATTAAAAAAAACAGATGTTTTATTGTTGTAACTTTCAACAACCCCAACATCTGCAGCATATGTTATTCTCTCACTCATAACTTTTATTTATTCCATTTGATTACTTTAACAATATCTGATTAAATGTTGTAAAATACCTTGCTCTTTTGGGAGGTTTTAAGGATACTTAATATATGGATTTGAATTAGATGTTTTAAATGAAAAAGAATAGTATGCGGGATTGGAAAAAAATATTAAAGTTTATAGTTATAACAGCTGCATTTGCGATTTTAATTTTAATTGCATTTTATAAGGTCTATAATATGTCCGTAATTTCGGATAAAGACTTTATCACTTACCATCAAGGTCTTGAATATCTAGAAAAAAAAGACTATGAAAATGCATATTTTAATTTCAGCAATGTTTCAAAAACATCAGCCTTATATGAAATTGCTCTTTTAAGACAGGCACTCTGTGCAGATGAACTAAAAGATACGGAAACTGCAGTAAAAAAATATCATTTTTTCATTGAGCGTTTTCCGGAATCAATGTTTATAGAAAAAGTATACTATGCACTTGCACAGAATTACTTTCGTCAGGAAGAATTTAAAAAAGCAGAAAAAACTTTTAATGCTATTCTAAAAAATTATCCAGAAAGTGATTACAAAACAGCATCAAACTATTATCTGGGACTGATTAGCAAAGAAAAAAATCCTCTCAGAGCAAAAATGTATTTCCTCTCATATATAAAAGATGCACCTGACGGCAGATATGCTATAAACAGTCTGCAGGAGCTATTAGCGCTTAAAATACCGGTAACAAAAGAACCTGAAAAAAATCAAACTCTTTTTGAAAATTTAACTCTCCAAAAAGAAGAAAATTCAACACAGGAACAAAATACAGAAGAAATTAAATTTACACAGTATGAAAATAAGTTAATAGGCAGAGCCTTTTTTATGAACGGTATGTATAATGATGCGCTGGAGTTTCTTAATCTTGCTGATATGAAAACCAACTGGCATTATTTGTATATAATTTATAAAAATTTAAAACAAAATGAAAAAGCAAACGAAATTTTCATAAACGGATATATGAATTTTTCAATAAATATAGAAGATAAAGAACTGTATAAAACTCTGGATACATTTGCCGCCTCATATCCTGCAGGTGAAAAACATGGATGGTACAGAGCACTGGAGCTTGCTAAAGAGAATAAAGCAAAAGGCTGCGATTACATTCTATATAAACTATCTTTGCTTGAGGATAATTCTATAAAAAACATATTTTATAAAGAAATATTCACAGATTTTCCAAACAGCAAATTTGCCCCTGAATCACTGGCAAATTTGTTCTGGAATGAATACCAAAAAGGTAACTACCAGGAGGCATTAAAAATAGGACGGGTTCATCTTAATCACTATAGCGACTCCCTGTCTGCACCAAGAGTAACCTACTGGATGGGAAAAATATCAGAAAAGACTAATAACAGAAATATGGCAAAAACATATTATCAAAGAGTTATGTCCAAATATCCTGATACTTATTACGCATTTCGCGCCCATAAAAAACTCGGTTTTCACAAATCACACGGCTGGGCAACAAAGCCATACAGACGTCTGCCCGAAGAAGAAATAGACATACATTTCCCTATCGAATATACAAGTTTAACTAACGATAAATCTACATTGATTAACACTATATTGAAAACAGGTGATTTTGAGCTTTTGAATGGCATAGAAGATGATAATAAAGTTTTACAAAGCTGGTTAAATTATAAAAGGGGTAAATTTGCTACATCCGGCACGCTCGCAAGAGATGCAATAGAAGAAATGCCTGAAAAACCTTCATTTTCGGATAATATATATAAACTTGCCTATCAGTTGCACTATCAAGAATTGATTAACAAATATGGTCAGCTGTATAACATAGATTCATATCTAATTGCAGCATTAATAAGAGAGGAAAGCTATTATAACGCAAAAGCCGGAAGTGGTGCTGGTGCAAAAGGACTCATGCAACTAATGCCGTCTACAGCAAATTATATTGCACATAAGTCCGGCATAAGATACAATTACCTGCTGGATCCAGAGGATAATATAAAACTCGGCTGCGCATATATTGATTATCTGAAAAATTCTCACAAACATAATGATTTGTTTGCTATTGCATCATACAACGGAGGTCCTAACGCCGTCAGCAGCTGGAAAGAGAATTTAGATTATGAAAACTTTGATGAATTTGTTGAAAATATCCCCTACCCTGAAACAAGAGATTATGTAAAAAAAGTTTTCAGAACATATTGGATTTACACAAACATTTATTAGAACTTTATTCTTCTAATTTAATGTAAGGTGTATCCTCCCAGCTAAGATCAATGTATTTGACTTTTTTATTCAAAGTTTTTACTTCAGGTAAAATAGAAGTAATTCTTGTAATTCTTTGCAAAGTAGTACTGTTCATCTCGCCTATTCTAACTTTGACCGATTGTAGCTGCGCATATATATCTTTTGGGTTTCTGAAATCCAAATATTTTACTTTCTCATGACTGTATAACTCAAGCGCTTTTGCAAGAGTTTCAATTTTCTTTATTTTGGCAATATCCCATGTTTTATAGTCATCACCTTTTGTACCGTATGAAAGCACAAGAATTGTTTTGTAAGCAGGGTCTAATGGCATATATTCTCTGCCTATAAGTTTTCCTCCTTCTGCAAAAAATGCTATCGGTGCAACGTTTTCAGCAGGAGATATAGAAAGAATCGGTGTTCTTTCTATGATTATAATGTCAAGACGTGCAGGAAACCAGAATCTTCTGATATAAACTTCTTTAACAGGGTCAAGTGTTTCAAGCTCTTTTTCCAGTTTTTTTGTATTAAACAGATAAATAGGGCGCTGCGGCACCGGTGTACGTTGTAGTACAGACATAATTCGATAGGTTGGAGTTATTCTGTTACCAACAATTTCAAGTGCACGGTTGTGCGGATTATTAAAAGCTCCTTTATCAAGATACCACTGCGGCAATTTGTAAACCTTATAACCGGCAAATATCAACAACAAAACTATAATCAGTCTGATTAGCATGCGAACGCGTCTCAGAGTTATCTGGCTGCGGCGAACATGACGCTGCATCTGATTAATTTTGACTCTTCTGTCAATATTTATGTTATTGTCATATTTTTTCAGTCGTTTCTTCATATTTATTTATTCAGACCGGCACCGTTTAAAATAATTTGTACAAGGTTTTCATAACTTATCCCCATTGCTTTTGACTGTGCAGGCAAATCGCTTAAATCAGTCATTCCGGGGCTGGTATTTATTTCCAGCACATAAGGAACGTTATCGCTGACCAGAAAATCTACTCTGCTGACACCGCGGCATCCGCAAGCTTTAAAAGCTTTTACGGCTATGTCTTTTACTTTTTGGGTCATGTCGTCTGAAAGTTTGGCAGGTATAATAAACTCTGTCATTCCCGCAGTATATTTAGCTTCATAATCATACCATTCTGTTTTGGTGTTGAATTCAATAATTTCTGTTGCAAACAGTTCATCTCCATCTTCCAAAACACCAACGGTCAAGCTTTTTCCATCCAGATATTCTTCGACGAGTACATCCTGATTGTATTTTAAAGATTTTTTAAAACATTCTTCCATTTCTTTTTCATCAGAGACTTTAAACATACCCAGACTTGAGCCTTCTGATACCGGTTTTAGCATCATCGGATATTTTAGTTCTTTGATTTTTTCGCAGTAATCCTCATTTTTTTTGATTAGAACAGATTTTATTAAAGGAATATCAAAGTTTCTTAAAACGTTTTTTGTATAATCTTTATTCATACAAACAGAACTTGCTGTCACTCCGCAACCGGTATACGGAATTTCTAAAATTTCCAGAAGTCCCTGTATACAGCCATCTTCTCCATAACGACCATGCATAGCATTGTATACAACTTCTATTTTTTTATCTATTAATACCTTTGATATGTTCTTGTCTATATCTATAAGTTCTACATTTTTATAGCCCAACTTTTTTAAAGCCTCGAAAATATTTTTTCCGGAGCGTAGAGAAATTTCTCTTTCGCTTGAAGGACCGCCGCAGATTACTGCTATTTTTTTATTTTCATCTATTAACTTTTTTATTTTTTTAACATCGTATTCCATAGTTCTTCTTCTTCTCTGTCTTTTATCCCAATAAATTTAACTTCAGGCTCTAATTCTATTGTGTATTTCTCTTTAACCATATTATACATTTTATTCATAATATGTGAAATATCTTTAGAAACCGCATTTCCCGTATTTATGACAAAATTGGCATGTCCATTCCACACCTTTGCTCCACCGTAAGACAATGTTTTTGCACCTGCAAGTTCAAGCAAACGACCTGCCGAATCATTCGGCGGATTTTTAAATGTGCTGCCGGCATTCGGAAGTGTAAGATTAGGCTGCTTGTTTTTTCTAAATTCTGTATTCCTACCCATTAAAGCTCGAATTTTTTCTTTGTCATCAGATTTTAATTCAAATTTAGCCTGCAAAAGAATATAATCTTTTTTGTCCAAAATCGAACTTCTATAGTTGAACTCAAGCTCCTCTTTGTTTAAGTTCAAAACAGTTTTACTATTCATATCAAAAACTTTTGCGCCTATGCAGGTATCAGAAACAGCTTGACTGTGCGCTGATGCATTCATATGAACAATACCGCCTACTGTCCCAGGAAAACCAATCATAAACTCAAAACCGCTCAAACCGTGTTTTTGTACTTCCTGGGAAAGAAAAGGTGCTTTTACACCGCATTCAGCGGTAATAACCGTACCGTTTATTTCATAATTTCTCAAATCCGTTGTTATTATCACATCACCATCTACTCCCTTAGAGGATATTAAAACATTTGAACACCCCCCAAGGATAACAGGATTTTCGAGTGTTGTGAGCAAATATACAAATTCGTTCTCAGTTTTGGGAAACCAGACCTTTTTTGCACATCCACCGATTTTAAAAGTCGTATGACGTTTTAGTTCATAATTTTCAAAACATTTGATATTATCTATATCCATTAAACACCTGCTTTTCTTGAAGATTCTATAGCCTTTCCTATTTTGGTGATATCTCCAGCTCCCAGCGTAATAACAAAATCTCCGCTTTTTAATTCCGGTGCAATCTTTAAAGCAGCCTCATCAACAGAACCAGAAATATATTTTGCATTATTACTGTTCATAGCCTGCACAAACTTTTCAGAATTAATGCCCTCAATCGGATCCTCTGATGCTGCATAAACATCCAGAACAAACAATTTATCCACAGAATCGAAACACTTTAGAAAATTGTTCCACAGACCTTTCAAACGCGAGTATCTATGAGGCTGAAATATTGCGACAAGCCTTCCTGTTGATGCATTTTTTGCGCTTTCAAGTGTTGTTTTTATTTCTGACGGATGGTGAGCATAATCATCGATTATTTTTATGCCCTCAAATTCTGAAACCTTCTGAAAACGCCTTCCCATGCCAGAAAAATGTTCAAAATGGGGTTGAATTAAAGAAAACTCAACTCCGCTTTCCAATAATGCCGCGCAAACAGCTACTGAATTGTATACATTATGTTTGCCTGGTATAGTCAATTTTATATTGCCAATTATTTGTCCGTCTTTTTGTAAACAGAATTCTGAACCAAACTCATGGTATTCAATATTTACTGCCATGTAATTTGCATCTTTTAATCCAAATGTTACAAATTTATATTCAGGATTTTGTTCCATTAATTTTTTGATTCCATTGCAATCATTGTTCACAATAACCTTTCCACTTTTCTCAACATGTGAAAGATGGATTTTAAATGTATCAAGCAATTCTTGAAAGCCATCTTTGTAAAAATCTACATGGTCTATCTCAAGATTGTTTATTACACTGATATATGGTGAATATTTTACGATAGTACCGTCTGATTCATCGAGTTCTGCGACAAAATAATCTCCATCAGATGCTTTGGCATTTGTATTTAATTCCGGAATTATTCCTCCTACACAGTATGAAGGCTGTAATCCTGCTTTTTCCAATACATACGTGGATAAACCGCTTGTTGTTGTTTTGCCGTGCGTTCCTGAAAAACCCAAAAATTTCTGTTTTTTCTCTCTTCCAAAACCTTCTGAAATCATTTTCAAAATGTCAGAGCGATGATAAATTTTCAGTCCAAGTTCTTTTGCTCTGACTTTTTCCGGATTTGTTTCTCTGATAGCAGTAGATGCAACAACAATCATATCAGATTGAATATTTTCAGCGCTGTGACCTATAGTTATTTTTGCACCTAATTTTTCCAGTTCTTTTACATATTTGCTGTCCTTTATATCGGATCCGCTGACTGTACATCCTAATTCAAGCAAGTATTTTGCCAATCCGCTCATTCCAATTCCACCGATGGCAATAAAGTGAAATTTTTTATTTTTCATATCCATATTTATAACTCTTCATTCCGTTAGCTATTTTCTTTTATTTTATTACAAAAAAGCTTTTTTATAAGGATAAATTTAGAGTTTAGAATTGTAACAGTGTTTGTTTTTTTAGCTTAAAAGTTATTTAAATTGGGAATATAAGACATGTACTATATTGAACGAGATTCTTGCTATGTCATTAAGCGCAGTAATGCCAATATATATTGCCCAAACAGGGATTACCAGAGCGCAGGAAGCCCAACAGGAGGCGATACAGGAAATCGCCAGCGGATTACTTGCGAACGTAAATCCTGCTGATGAGTACATCTCGCAAAAGCTGGAAACAGAAATTCGTGCAGCAAATCAAGCAATGTCAAATGCCCAAACGGGTATTAACGTAACGGCTGTTGCCGACGCAGCACTGAATAATGTTTCCCAGTCACTGGGCAGAATTCGCGAGCTGGCTGTTCAGGCTTCTAATGGTGTATATTCTGACAGCCAGCGTAACGCCATTCAAATGGAAATAAATCAAAATGTAGAACAAATCAGACAAACTCTTGGCAATGCTACTTTTAATGGGAAAAATGTTTTAAATGTAGTTCCAACAGGGGGAAATCCGGCAGCCAGTATTAATTTTCAGGTAGGCACCGGATCTGGTTCGGAGTCAACGATTTCGTATGACCCGAACATTGCCCTTGATGAATTAAATTTTGATGTTACGACTCCTGATGGTGCACGTGCAGCACTGGATTCTATAGACAGCCTTATGGGAGACATAAATTCCAAAAGGGGAGAACTCGGAGCAACAAATGCAAAACTGCAAAGCTCAATTGAACAGCAGATGACAAACATGATGAACTCCACAGCTTCAAAAAGTTCCATGTCCGACGCAGATTACCTGAGCGCATTCCTGAAATTTAAACAGGCAGGAATCACTCAAGAAAGCCTAATTCAGGTAATAAAGTCGTCAATGCAGTCACAGGAATATCTGCTTAACTTGATTTAACAACGGTTTTGTCCTTGTAAAGAGAGTTGGCATCCTCATTACGATTGCAGTTCGACTAGCACTAAGTCCAAATTAAAGAAAATTAATTCGGACTTTTTCCTTTGCTGTAATGATTGATAATTATATAGAAATCTATTTATTCCTGTGCCAGATATCTCAAAGCTTCTTTCAAGATTTCTTCAGATGAATTTATTTTTTCTGCAGTATTAAGAGCAAGCTTTATTGCCTTTTTCGTTTCATCAGGAGAATATCCAAGCGATAGAAGCACAGCCTGTACTTCAGAAACAGATTCATTAGAAATACTTTCCTGATTCTCTGTATCTTTTATGTCAGATATATCCACAGGAGCCGTTTTCTGCCAGTTTATCAATTTATCTTTCAGCTCTATTACTATTTTTTGAGCCATTTTAGGACCGACACCTTTTGCACGGGATAGTTCTTTATAATCTCCCCGAATTACTGCAGAAATAAGGTCATAACCGGAAAATTCATCGAGTAATACAAGCGCAACTTTCATACCCACTCCGGAAACGCTTAGTAAAATATTAAAGATATCTCTGTCTTCCCGGTTTAAAAATCCGCATAAAGTCATAGAATCCTCTCTGTGAATAAGGGTTGTATAAACTTTTATCTGCGAATTTTCTTCACCCGCAAGGTTTACTGTTCTCAGCGTTGTATTAATTAAATAGCCTATATTTCCACATTCTACAATAATTGAAGCATTTTTTGCGGTTTGTTTTGAAACAAGTGTTCCCTTTATATAGTCGTACATAATAATGTTTTCCCCAGTTTTTTTACTGTTTTTATGTCATCTTCGGGTTTTTTCCCGGTTGTCGTAAGATAATTTCCGGTTAAAATACCTTCAACACAATATTTTAAAGCAAGTTCCTGATGTTTTTCCGACAGTCTCATCCTGCCTCCGCAAAAACGCAAAACTGATTTCGGATTAGCAATTTTAAATATTGCAAGTGTTCTTAATATATTTTCTTCATCAATTTTGTCATGATAATTTTCAAATGGAGTTTCAGGTATTGGCATAAGTATATTAATAGGGATTGAATCCGGTTGAATTTCCGCCAGCTCAATCGCCATTTCAACCCGCTGTTCAACAGTTTCACCCATGCCCAAAATCACACCACAGCACAATTCCATTCCGTATTTTTTTACAAGTCTACACGTATTCACACGCTCATCATATGTGTGCGTGGTACAAACTTCAGGATAATAAGATTTGCATGTATTTATATTGTGATGAAATCTCGTTAAGCCTGCATCGGCAAGGATTTCAGCCTGTTCTTCATTCAAAATGCCAATAGAAGCACAACTATTCAGCCCATCAATTTTATTTATTTCTTTTATCATTTCAACTATACGGTCAAAATCACTCTCATCCGGAGTTTTTCCCGATGTCACTATAGCAAACCTCGATGCACCATGCTTTTTAGCGTCAATTGCCGCATTTTTTACCGTTTCTGTGTCCAGCAAAGGAAATGCATCGATATTTGTTTTGTAATAAGAACTTTGTGCACAGTATTTACAGTTTTGGGAGCATTTACCGTTTCTTGCATTCACAAGCGAGCAAAATTCTATGTTATTTGTCATAAAATCCGCTGATTTTTTTAAAAGCTCCTCAAGCTCCAGATTGTACAGATTAAGTAAATCGCTTTTGTTCATAATTCTATATTATAACAAAATTAGATTTAAGCAGAGACCTTTCTGTTCAACAGGAGTTTAGCAAGTTCTGTATTATTTTTTTCCTTAACATAATCCAGCTTCCAGATTTTTCTGTACATAGCAGAACGAGTCAAAAGATCTTCTATAACCTCGAGAGGTGTTTCCTTGCTAAGTGCTATTTTAAGATGATCTCTCAACGACATTGCGCTTTTACTTTTAGATTTCATCATGCTGGAAGTATCTTTTATATAGTTCAAACTTTCATCATTCAGCCCGTGTCCCTGCAAAATATCGAATATTTTTTCTTCAGAACCGGGATATTTTTTATATTTGGCAATAATAACTTTTTCTTCTTCTAAAAATTTTGGAACATCCGGAGTTGTCTTTTTTAGATTTGCAAGAACCTCATTTCCTGTTTTTTGTAAGGCTTTAGTTATTTTCAGGACAATAATTTCCACATTTTTGTATAAAGCAGAAGCCGCAATTTTATTACGCATAAAAATAGCTGAAGTCGCTAAAACAGCAATAGAGCTTTTTGTTGCAACACGAACAGGTATTGCTGCAGCTTCCTGACCGAATGTAATATTTTTATTACCGGGATTCTTTTGTTTAGTTATATTCACATCACTATAACTTACTGCTCTGATTCTGCTCATAATAAATCCCTTTCGACTGTTGATGAACATAAATACAGAAAGATTAGATAAATCCGTAGTTGGGGGTAATTGATTATATTAATTAACTAACACTAACTTCGATTTCAAATAGTCTTTGCCAAGGAAAATTATACCTTATTTCTTCAAATTTTGCATCAAATTTTTTTATTAATATTTTTTCGTATGGTTTCATTTCTTGAAAAACAGAATTTATATCAGTTCCTTTTTCACGTTTTTTCAGTATGCCTCTTACGTTTGCCTGATATGCCCAATCATCCAAAAATCGAATTAGCTGTAATTTATTAAATGAAGAAACATTAAGATTCATTGCGAAATGTTTCGCTATTGCACCACATAAAACACTGCCTAATGTATTACCTGTTGTATTCCATCCTGCATAACCAAGAAAATTATTCATGTCAATATTTTGAACAAGCAATTTTTCAACAAAACTGTTATCAGCTCCGTTTGCATTAAGAATATCCGCTATCAAATAAGGTTTCTCAGGAAGTTTAAGCTCTCCGGTGTATCCTTCAACCTCAACCCCCATCACAAGTTCACCCTGCTCATCCTTAAAATTGTTGACAAGCAAAATTATGTCAGCCTGCATTTCATCAGTACACTCACAGCCGGCCAATTCTATTTGTCCTTTTACAGATTCAAACACAGAAACATCTTCATATTTAGAAATTTTATCAATGTAATTTTTCTGTGTGAAAACAGGAGCGATTTTTAAATTTCGTCCTGAAGTAATTGCGCGGGACATCAAACTCAGCGGGATTTCATCTGCTCCGGTTTTTACCAGAGCATTAAGTTGTTTTTCTTTTATAAGTTTTTCAAGCTGTTGGGCTTCAATTACATTAAAACCGAACTGTGCGCAGTCATCTTTTGAGTACACAAGAGTATCAATCAGACCATCTTCTGCCCACTTAAGATACAGTTTGTTTATTTCAAAATTTCTCTTTCTTGTTTCTAAATAGTCTTTTAAAATATTTTGCGGAATATCTGTTGTAACTAGCCCCTTTTTATGACAGTCATAAGAATATTGAAATATTTTTTTTCCGTATTCCCGCCAGTATTCTTTTTCTTCTTCATTTATATTGTTATTTGAAATGCGCATAATACTTGAAAACGCAAAAACTTTTGAATCTTTTGTTTCAAGAATATCTCTCAGTTCCTTAAGACGTACTTCTATCTCATCCTTTGTTTCATTTGAGCGTCTTGATGGAATAAGACCGCCATATGCAACTGTATCCAAAGAAATTATTATTGCATCAATATCTGCGGGCAATGATTTCAGCCAGTTCAGAATAGCTCTGGTATTCGCTGTTTTTTTCAAATCTCCCAGCAATTCTCTTTCCGGCAAAAAAAGTTCAATATCATTATCAACATTCGCAATCTGCTCTGGAAGAGTATAACAGACAGGACGATTATCTATAGGAACAAGTGCAATTTTTTTCATATTTATTAAAGATTTTTGATATTACTAAACTGGTTTTCTCTTGAAATACCGACTTTTCCGGAACGAACAAGTTCTTTTATTCCAATAGGTCTTAATAATTCAATCAATGAACGTATCTGGCGTTCATCGCCTATTGCTTGCAGGGTGTAAGATTTAGGTGATACATCGATTATTTTTGCATTAAATATTTCAGCAATTCTCAATATTTCAGATCTGTCCTCATCTTTTGCATTGACCTTGCAAAGAATCAATTCACGCTCAATAGATTCAACTGTAATTAAGTCAACGACCTTTATTACAGGTATGAGCCTGTTGAGCTGTTTTATGATTTGTTCAATAACAGTTTCATCACCGCTTGTAACTACTGTAAGTCTCGCATAATCCCTGTCGAGTGTCGGCGCTGCCGTAATACTTTCTATGCTGTAACCACGTCCGCTAAAAAGACCGCTTACTCTTGACAGGATACCTGCATCATCTTTTACCAAAATTGAAATTATATGATTCATTGATACTTCCTTATAGCTTATTAATTAATCGGTGAGTCATTAGACAAAAGAATTTTGTTTAATGGATTACCTGCAAGCACCCACGGATAAACCATTTCAAACTCTTCAACCACAAAATCTATAAATACGGGTTTTCTACAGTTTATTGCCTGTTCAAGAACAGGAATAATCTCTTCTTCTCTGGTTACCCTGAAGCCTACAGCCCCGTATGCTTCCGCAACCTTAACAAAATCAGGGCCTGAAATTTTTGTTTCCGAATAATGTTTGTTGAAAAGTTTTTCCTGCCATTGTCTGACCATGCCAAGATAACCATTGTTTATTATCGCAACAATAACCGGCAGTTTGTATTCTACACATGTTGCAAGCTCTTGAATATTCATTTGGATGCTTCCGTCACCTGCAATATCAAAAATTATTTTTTCAGGCTTTGCAACGGCAGCGCCTATTGCAGCAGGGAATCCAAATCCCATAGTACCAAGACCGCCTGACGTAATGAAACGTCTCGGTTCCGTAAATTTAAAGGTCTGGGCAGTCCACATTTGATGCTGACCTACCTCTGTCGCAATAATTGCATCTTTATCCTTTAAAAATTCATACATTTTTTCGATAACAGTATGCGGATTGAGTTTGTCCGATTGAACAGAAGGCAGAGTGCGTTTCTTTTTCCACTCATCAATTTGTTCAAACCACGCCTGCTTTACATCTTTATTTGTTTCGTAATTTTTATTATTTAATTCTTCTATCATTGCAGTAAGAACATTTTTGGCATCTCCAACGATAGGAATGTCTACAGAAACATTTTTACTTATTGAACAAGGGTCTATGTCAATATGTATAACCTGTGCATCTTTAGCAAATCTCTTCAAACATCCGGTAATTCTATCATTAAAACGTGTTCCGATAGCAAACAGTACATCACAGTTGCAAACAGCATGATTTGCCCAAAAATTTCCATGCATACCCAGCATACCGAGGGACTTCTCATGGGTTGCCGGATAAGCCCCCATACCCATTAATGTATTTGTAACAGGAATATTCAGCCTTTCCGCTAACTCTGTCAATTCTTTACAAGCATCAGCAGCAATAACACCGCCGCCGGCAATAATAACAGGGCGTTCTGCTTCGCATAACAGTTCCAGAGCTTTTGAAATTTGTCTCGGGTGTCCGAAATAGTTTGGATTGTATCCGGGTAATTTTACTGTTTCCGGATATTCAAATGCAATTCTGGCAGTTAAAATATCTTTTGGCAAATCAACTACAACCGGACCCGGTTTTCCCGTAGTTGCGATATGAAATGCTTCTTTTATAATTCTTGGCAATTCTTTTATACTTTTTACGAGATAGTTGTGTTTACAGCACGAACGGGTAATACCTACTATATCAGCCTCCTGAAAGGCATCATTCCCAATCTGATTTAATCCTACCTGACCTGTAAAAACAATTATCGGGTAACCGTCATAGTATGCATTAGCAATACCGGTAATAGCATTAGTTGCACCCGGTCCCGAAGTAACAAGCGCAACTCCGGGTTTTCCCGTTACACGCGCAAACCCTTCGGCAGCATGTATAGCAGCTTGTTCATGTCTAACAAGATAGTGTTTTATTGATTTATCGTGATAAAGCGCTTCATATATAGGTATTATTACACCGCCCGGATAGCCGAATATTTCTTTTATTCCCTCTTTTTTTAGACACTCAAGGAATATTTGAGCTCCGGACATCAATTCTTTTTCTTCTCTGGTTTCAATCATTTATTTCTCCGAAAAAAGTGTTCTACATACAATGTACCATTTCTTCTATTATTTTGAAAGAAAATCATTAAAAACGGTTTACAATTGATTTGCTTTGTTTTTTACCATAAACAAATGAACCGAACAAAATTGTTCGGTTCACTAATATATTTTTTAATGTCTAATCTTTGGCAGCCAGCTTCTCTCTTACCTTTGTCTCTATTTCAGCGAGCAATTCGGGATTGAGCTCAAGAAACTCTTTAGCCTTTTCTCTGCCCTGTCCGAGTTTTTCATCATTATAGCTAAACCAGGCACCTGCTTTTTTGACAATATCAAAACTTACTGCCACATCAAGTATACAACCGAGTTTGCAAATACCCTTGCCGAAAATAATATCAAATTCAGCTTGTTTAAACGGAGGAGCTACTTTGTTTTTGACGACCTTGACTCTAACACGGTTACCAATATCTTTGTCCTCTTTTTTGATTGTTTCTATTCTTCTGATATCAAGCCTTACACTGGCATAATATTTCAAAGCATTACCGCCGGTTGTAGTCTCAGGGTTTCCATACATAACCCCGATTTTTTGACGCAGCTGGTTAATAAAAATAACCGTAGTATTGGTTTTCCCTACTATACCTGTCAATTTTCTCAACGCTTTACTCATCAATCGAGCCTGCAGCCCCATTTGTTGATCTTCCATAGCGCCTTCTATTTCTGCTTTCGGAACAAGTGCTGCAACAGAGTCAATTACAACGACATCTACAGCAGATGAACGTACAAGCTCTTCGGCAATTTCAAGAGCCTGCTCACCGGTATCCGGCTGAGATATAAGGAGTTCATCTACATTTACACCGAGATTTCTGGCATATTCCGGATCCAGCGCATGTTCTGCATCAACGAATGCGGCAATACCGCCCTTTTTCTGACATTCTGCAACAATATGCTGTGCCAGCGTAGTTTTACCGGATGATTCAGGACCATAAACTTCGATAACTCTTCCTCTCGGTACACCGCCTATTCCCAAAGCGATATCCAGAGATAAAGCACCTGTCGGAATTACTTCACATGCAACGGCTGTTTTGTCGCCGAGCTTCATTATGGAACCTTTACCAAAATCTTTTTCTATTTTTTCAATAGCCATTTTTAGGGCTTTACTTTTTTCCTCAGAAACAGAAACTTCTTCTTTTTCCTTAACTGCCATATTTTCTCTCCTTGTCTAGCTTTAAATATAATCATAGCTTATTTATGCATTTTATTCAAACTATTTATTTTGTAAATAAAAGTAAATATTAAAATTCTAAAACAACAAAAAATTTTTTGTCCAATTTTAAAATGAATAATGCAAAACATAGGAGCAATAGTATATGCATATACCTCCCGTATCATTTAAGGGAACACTTAGTGTTTACAGATTCACACCAAATCATCAAACAGTAATAGAAAATTACCATACAACAAAACAACAGGATAACGAACTTGTTGAACTGGCTCAGGAAAATATGAAAAAAAATATGACTAAGCCAGTTATCTATACTAATGACATCATCGAATTTAAAAATAAAATTGAGGATATAACCGGTAAAGAACTAATAGACTATAATCCTGGCAAACCCAAGGTTTTAATGCTCGGAGGTATTCCTGAAGATTATAGAGATTTTGAAAGATACAACTCTGCAAATAATAAAATTTTCTACAGAGATACCAATCATGACTACATGCCAAAATACACTAAAGTAATTGTGGATACATTAGAGCCTGAAGACAGAAAAAAACTGGCAGATGTCGCAATGAAAAGAATACAAAAAACGCTCAAAGAAGATTATAGAATACAGGAAGATAAAAGACTTGATGCTGATTTAATAGGTTTGTCCAACAAACAAATTACTGATTTTTCAAGAATAGAGAAAATATTAGCTAAAACATTATTTTATCTTGATGGAAATATAGATAGACCGGATCCGATAAAAGATGCGCCCAAACTCTATAATGCAAGACAGGCATATCTTGCCCTGTTCAACAGATTACAGAAGGTGATAGGCACAAATCTCCCTGAAAAAGAAAACGAAGAAGCTATTGCAGTATTCACAGATGAAAAAATGGAATACATGAAAAGAGCTGTAGGATATCTTGTTAATGTGGAATATGGTTACGATTAGAAACTAATGGATTTTTCAAGGAAATATCTACTTTACAGCGCCATTTTCTACATTAAAAATTTCAACGTCTTTAAGATATTCGCCGGTGAAAAGTACAGTATCAACAGATGTTATAATTGTCTGTGTTTCATTACCTATAGCATTTAAGAGATAGTTCTGTCTATTGTTATCAAGTTCAGCGAGAACATCATCGAGGAGCAAAACGGGATTGTCCCCAATCTTCTCTTTAATTAATTCAAGCTCAGCAAGCTTTAAACTAAGAACAATAGTTCTTTGCTGCCCCTGCGACGCAAATTTTTTCGCCTCTATATTATTAATAAAAAAGGATACATCATCACGATGAGGACCGACAAGAGCCTGAGCTCTAATAATTTCTTCCAGTTTTCTTTCTTCAAGCTTTCTTTCGAAAGATTCTGCAATTTTTTCTACTGTTAAATTCAACGTACCGTCAAAATTTATATCGCCGAGAACTGTAGAATTGTATAAAAGTGAAAAATACTCATCTTCTGCAATCTGAAAATGTTTTTCTATTGCAATCCTTTGCAGTTCATTCAAAAATTTCAGCCTGAGATAAATAATATTGCTGCCTGCGATACATAATTGCGCATTCCATACATCGAGAAGTTTCGTGTCAGCATTAATATTCCCCTTTATTTCTTTAAGATAATTATTTTTCTGGGTACGGATTTTATTATATTTAGATATTCTATCGGGATAAGCCGGATAAATCTGGCTTATTGCCATATCAAGCCAACTTCTTCGGTCCTCCGGAACACCTCTTAGAAGCAGAAGGTCATTCACAGAAAATGAAACCACAGACAAATTTGAACAGAATTCAGAAGATTTTGATTTTTTTACCTGATTTACCTTTAGCTCTTTCCTTTTAGGCGGATTTATTTTTACCAGCAGTTCTGTCTCATAATCTGATTTTTGTATAACAGCACAAAGTTTTGCTGTATCCTCTCCCCATTTGATAATTTCAGATTCAGTCTTTGCTCTCGGAGAGCCCAGACAAGAAAGGTAATAAACAGATTCAAGTAAATTTGTTTTTCCCTGAGCATTTTTTCCGATAAACAAAATTTTTCTCGAATTAAACTCAAGGTTTAACTCACTGTAATTTCTATAATTTTTTAAATTAAGAGACTTTACAAACATAATACTAATTCTATATAAAAAGCCATAATGGTACAAATAAAAACACAAAAAAAAGCCCGAAGTTTCCCTCGGGCAAGTTGCCATCACCTATTATTGTAAACTTATCTACTATATTTAAAATGTCTCTTATCTTATTAATTATTGAATCAAGTTCAAAGCCAATGAAGGCAGCTGGTTAGCCTGTACCAGCAATGTTGCTGATGTCTGCTGCAGAATCTGCGCTTTCGTGTAGTTTGCACTTTCTTCAGCTATATCTGCGTCCATAATCGTTGATTTCGCTGATGTTGCGTTTTCTACTGTTGTTACCAGTGAATCTGCTGCTGAATTCAGCCTGTTTTGTACAGCACCGATTGTTGCTTTTCTTGTTGTTACTTCCTGTAAAGCCGTATCTACACTTGCTATAAATTGGGCAGCTGCTGACGCATTTGCAAATGCTTTTTCAACAGTATCAACATTTGTGTTACCAAATAATCCCAAAGTGGCTGCTGACGCACTTGCAAATACATTTGCTTCAACATAAATAGCATTTGTATCAGCCTCTGAATTTGCACCTACCTGTAGTCTCAACCCATTAGGGCTTTCTTGAGCTATTGAACCGTCTAACAGATTCAATCCGTTAAAATTTGAAGCATGAGCAATTCTGTCAATTTCTGCTACACGGGCATTTACTTCGTCTTCCATTGCTTTTAATGATTTTGTGTCATAAACTCCGTTCGCTGCCTGAGTTGCCAGGTCTCTGATACGAAGAAGGTTGTCTTCTATTACTCCATAGTCGCCTTCTGCTGTCTGCAATACGTTTATCCCCGTTGCTACGTTATTCTGTGCTACTTTTGAACCCCTAATTTGTGTGTTTAAGTTTGATGCTACGAACATACCGGCTGCATCATCTGCTGCCGAGTTGATTTTCAAACCTGTTGACATTCTATTCAACGCTGTGTTCAGTGAGTTTGTAGCACTGTTTAAGTTTGCCTGCGTTTTCAACGCAGACATATTGGTGTTAACGATAATTGCCATTGTCGTACTCCTTTCGACTTTTATCTATTACGTCCTGTAATTTTTCCTATTCAATTGTTAGTTTTTTAACTTTTATTTTTTGTATAACGACGAATTAATGAATCATCCTTACACATACATAATAACCCCGTATCGAAAATAACTTAATTCTTATTTAGTATGGAATTTTCCATACTAAAGTTTGAACTTTTTCAAAATTCTGAGAGTAACTCTCAAGATTTAGGAAGTTTAATTTATAAAAATCAAGAAAATATTTCTTTAATTTGGCATGAAAAAAACAAAAATTTCAAAAAAAACGACTCTGAATTTTTTCAGAGTCGTAGTACCTGTTTGGAAAAATTATTATCCGATTAAGTTCAAAGCAAGAGCCGGCAGCTGGTTAGCCTGTACCAGCAATGTTGCTGATGTCTGCTGCAGAATCTGCGCTTTCGTGTAGTTTGCACTTTCTTCAGCTATATCTGCGTCCATAATCGTTGATTTCGCTGATGTTGCGTTTTCTACTGTTGTTACCAGTGAATCTGCTGCTGAATTCAGCCTGTTTTGTACAGCACCGATTGTTGCTTTTCTTGTTGTTACTTCCTGTAACGCCGTATCTACACTTGCTATAAATTGGGCTGCGGCTGACGCATTTGCAAATGCTTTTTCAACAGTATCAACATTTGTATTACCGAATAATCCCAAAGTAGCTGCCGACGCACTTGCAAATACATTTGCTTCAACATAAATAGCATTTGTAGCAGCTTCTGAATTTGCACCAACCTGAAGTCTCAATCCATTAGGATTTGTGTCTGCTATTGAACCGTCTAACAGATTCAATCCGTTAAAGTTTGAAGCATGAGCAATTCTATCTATTTCTGCTACACGGGCATTTACTTCATCTTTCATTGCTTGTAATGATTTGTCGTCATAAACTCCGTTAGCTGCCTGAGTTGCAAGGTCTCTGATACGAAGAAGGTTGTCTTCTATTACTCCATAGTCGCCTTCTGCTGTCTGCAATACGTTTATCCCCGTTGCTACGTTATTCTGTGCTACTTTTGAACCCCTAATTTGTGTGTTTAAGTTTGATGCTACGAACATACCGGCTGCATCATCTGCTGCCGAGTTGATTTTCAAACCTGTTGACATTCTGTTCAGTGCTGTGTTCAGAGAATTTGTAGCACTGTTCAAGTTTGCCTGCGTCTTTAAAGCAGACATGTTTGTGTTAACGATAATTGCCATCGTCGTACTCCTTTCGCATATCCTAATTTACTTCCCTGTGAAAATAAATGTTTTTTCGTATTTTTATAATAAAGGATAAAATGCGTTAAGAGAATTCTTATTTAGTTGGAAAAATTCCATACTAAAGTTGGAATTTTTCCAAAATTGAACATAAAAAGTATAAAAATAAAAATTAATACGAATTTTATGTTAGGAAAATTTGCCCATCAATATCTCAGGCTGTGAAGTATAGATCTATGTATTGCCCCGGTGGTCATGCGCTTCTGGATTATTGGCAGCTCGAAGTTCTACCACTCGTTCTTTTTTGCATTTGCAAAAACTCACTCGTATCGAACTTCTACGCAGGACGTGCTGGGTGCTTTTCAAGCACACGGCGCACTTGCCAAGTCACTATTTACAGACCAGAGCATATTTGTTTGTCTGTTACTTAGTCGTGACGCCATTTTTCAGGCTTCGCTATAGCTCAGCCGAAAAAGAAGGCAAATCCGCCGCAATGACGTTTCTCTCTGTCATTATGAATGTCTGAAGACGCGAAGTAATCCGGTCAACCGGTGCCGTCTGTGTCTATTGTATCAATGACAGGACAATAGAGGAGTGAATGTTTTGAGACTGTGCAAGGAGAGCGGAGGAGGTTTGCTGTAGAATCTGACTTTTCACAAAGTCAGCAGATTCAGTAGCAATATCCGCATCCATAATAGTGGATTTAGCTGCAGTGTAGTTTTGAATAGTAGTAGTTTGCGATTCAAGAATGGAGTTCAGACGGTTGATAGCAGCACCGAATTCAGCGCGTTTAGTATTAATTTGTTCAAGCACCGAGTCAATCTCATCAATAGCCTGAGCACAGGAATTGGCAGAGGTGAAGTCGACATTGAATTCACCAAGGTCAAAAGATGTGTCGACATAGATAGCAGAGTTTTCGGAAGAATCCGCGCCTATCTGAAGTCTAATAGAACCTAAGGGAGCCGGTTTGTCCGGATTATTCGGATCATCAGGGTCAGTTCCTCCACTGGGATTGTCAGGGTCTGTCGGGTCTTGTAGTTTATAAAGCTTGAATGTCGGGGGGAGTGTGGACATATCCCAGATATTTGTATCCCATCCGTTCCAGTTTGTAATGTCTTGCATTTGGGCAGATGTTAAACCTTTATTAGATGTATTTGTGCCGCTGTTATAGCCAAAGCCGTCTGCCTGTCCGGTTTTTTCTTTATCCCATATAGAATTCGAAATAAAGGCGTTTTCATTTCCTCCAATTAGTCCGCCGATATAGCTATTTCCTGTAATGTTACCTGTTGCATATCCATTGGATATACGACTGTCTGTTGTGTTATAACCGACGAGTCCGCCAACTCCATAATCACCTTTGACGTTACCGGTAGCATAGACATTTGATATATTACTGGTGTTGCTTCCGGCTGCTCCGACTAATCCTCCTACGTATGTGCTTCCTGTAACATTGCCTGACGCAAAGGAGTTAGTTATCTGACAATTGGTAATAGGTACCTGTATGCCTCCCGGTAGCGTTGGTTTTGTATTATACCATCCGTTTACTGCAACCAGCCCCCCTGCAGTATCTCCGGAAACAGTAACGGTTGAATAGCAGCTCTCTATTACTCCTCCGTTTCCTCCGACGAGTCCTCCTGAGACATCTCCTGATATCGTACCTGTCGTATAGCAGTTGGATATTACGGTATCGATGCTAATAGAAGCAATTGGACCTGAATAATAACTTGCGTTTTCTATATCGACATTTTCAAAACCAAGGTTTTTTATCTCTGCCTGATATGTTTGTCCAAAAAATCCTGCTCCTCCGGTATTCTGCATTTTAAAATTTTGTATTGCGTATCCGTTGCCGTCAAATGTTCCGACAAAAGCAAGTCCGTTTTGGTATATTTCTTTATTAGTTTCATACCAGTTATCATAAGCAGACAGGTCAATATCATTCATGAGAATAAATTTCCCGTCAACAAATCCGTTTGAATCCATATTGTCTATATTAAAAACTTTATCAATCAAATCCTGAGCGGATTTGATAACAGTATAGCCCTGAGCAATCGCCTCCTCTTCAGATAACCTGTTGACCTGCTGAATAAACCCCTGAGAACTTTTGGCATCGGGAGTGTTACTGAAAGTGTCTATACCCTGTAAACCCGCTTCCTGAGCTGAGTTAGAGCCTTTTTTGGGGGGGCTGAAAGTGAAGCAGTAGCTATGTCTGCACCAGCTAAACTCCACGTTGCATTAGCTGACCCAAAAATAGCCCTGCCGTTAAAACTCGTCCCCTCTTGAATCTGCCTCAACTGTGCAACAAGAGAATCAGCCTCATCCTGCATAGCTCCCAGAGAACTTTCATCATAAACCCCGTTAGCACCCTGAACGGCAAGATCCCTTAGCCTGTTAAGAATATCAGTCATATTAGCCAAACCTCCCTCAGCAGTGTTCAAGAGAGAAATGTCATCCTGAGCATTCTTCTGAGCCTGCCTGAGTCCCCTGATATTAGCGTTAAGGTTAGAGGCAACAAACAACCCTGCAGCATCATCAGCAGCACAATTAACCTTATACCCCGTGCTCATTCTGTAAAGAGCAGTATTAAGGCTGTTTGTAGCATTATTCAGATTACGCTGCGTCGTTAAAACCGACGGGTTGAAGTTCGTGGTAATCATGATACCTTAGAAGTTTATACGTACGTTCTGTTTTCAATTGCCACAGTTGTTCACCGGACAAATCCCTATTTTTGGCTGATGAATCCGCCAATACGCAAATCACTCAATCGGGAATTGAGTAATGATATTAATATACTGCAGTGGGTGAAAATCCACCCGATTATATTATGACGCATTACGTGATAAAAATGAATTGAACTAAAGTTTGAAAAAACTCATACTTTAGTTGGAAAATGAAGTTTTCAATAGATATATGCTGTTTGTGTTAAAATCTGTTTATGCAAATTACCGGCGGTTATTTAAAATCAAGAAGAATTAATTCACCAAAGGGCGCAAATGTGCGGCCTACACTTTCGCAGGTAAGAGAGAGTGTTTTTAGTATTTTGAAAAGTTTGATGGATGATTTTGATGACAGGTTGTTTCTTGATGCATTTGCCGGTTCCGGTATAATGGGATTCGAAGCCGTATCACGCGGTTTTAAAAATGTTGTATTTATTGAAAAAGATAGAAAAACATTTTTTTTATTAAAACAAAATGCTGAGATATTAGGGTTAAATCCTGTATTTTATGCTGGAGATACGTTAAAAGTTTTGAATCGTATTGATATAGATTTTGACGTTATATACATTGATCCTCCATATAGAGACGGGTATTACGGGAATGTTATAAATACTATTCATCAAAGAAAACTTTTAAAGCCGGACGGATTTATTGTGCTGGAGCATTTGAAAGAAACTGAGATTGATTTCAATGTATTTAAAGCTGTAAAACAAAAAATATACGGTGAAAAGGTGATTACGATTTTAAATTTAGCTTAATTGTAAAATCGGTCAATTAAAAAACCGGAAAAATATTTTTCCGGTTTCTATGTGTTTATGTTGGTAATTCTTAGTATTTAATCATAGAGACGATTTCGATGTCTTCAGGCAATTTTTCTCTGCCGTGCAAGTCTGTCAGTTCTATTACAAAGGCTGCACCGATTATATTTGCACCGGTTTTTTTCAAAAGTTTAATGCTTGCATCAACTGTTCCGCCTGTTGCAAGAAGGTCATCTATAATCAAAACATTTTTCCCTGCTTCAACTGCATCAGCGTGCATTTCTATTTTGTCTGTGCCGTATTCAAGCGTATATTCCTGAGATATCGTTTTTGCTGGAAGTTTGCCGGGTTTTCTTATTAAGACGAGTCCTGCTCCGAGATTGTAAGCCAGTGCAGAACCGAAGATAAATCCTCTTGATTCAATACCGACAACGTAGTCAATATTTTTGTTTTCAAATTGAGTTGTAAGGTAATCTATGATTAGTTTTAGTGCTTTTGCATCTTTTATTGCTGTTGTAATATCACGAAATACAATACCCTTTTTTGGAAAGTCTACTATATCCCTGATTCTTTCTGCAACGTAGTTTGTCATTTTCATCCTCTCTATTCTAATTATTCTAATGACTGATTCAAATCTTCAATTATGTCATCCGTATCCTCAAGTCCGATGGAAATACGCATGAAATTGTCGGAAATTCCGCATGCTTCAAGCTGTTGCGCATTTAACTGTCTGTGTGTCGTGAGTGCGGGATAGGTAATAATGGTTCTGGCATCACCTATATTAGTCGCGTGAATAAGCAATTTGGCTTTTTCAATGAATTTTATCCCTGCTTCTTTTCCGCCTTTTAAGCCGAAACTTACTATCGATGAAGCACCTTTAGGCATATATTTTTGTACCAGCGGATAGTATCTGTTTGACTCAAGTCCCGGATAGTTCACCCAGGAAATCGCCGGATGGGTTTCTAAAAATTTTGCGACTTTAAGAGCAGAATCACAGTGTCTTTGCATTCTTAAATGTAGTGTTTCTAACCCGAGAAGTGTTAAATAGGCATTAAACGGACTCATACATGTACCAAGATCTCTTAAAAGCTGTGCACGGGCTTTTACTATAAATGCAGCTTTGCCAAAAGATTCTGTATATATGGTGCCGTGATAACTTTCATCCGGTTCTGTTAAACCTTTGAATTTTCCTGATTTTTCCCAGTCAAAATTTCCGGAATCAACAATTATACCTCCCATCGCATTTCCATGACCGGATATATATTTTGTTGTGGAATGTACAACAATATCCGCACCGAATTCAAATGGTCTGAAGAGATAGGGAGATGGGACAGTATTGTCCACAATTAAAGGAATATTATTTGCATGTGCAACTTTTGCAAGTGTTTCGATGTCCGAAACGTTCAGCTTAGGATTGCCGATAGTTTCAGTAAAAATACATTTTGTTTTTTCTGTGATTGCTTTTTGATAATCTTCCGGATTTTCTGATTCAACGAAAATAGTTTTGATTCCGAGCTTTTTAAGTGTGCTGCCAAGAAGATTGAATGTTCCACCGTACAGGGTTGCCGAAGCTACTATTTCATCTCCCGCTTCTGCAATGTTCAAGACTGATATTAATGAAGCTGACTGACCTGAAGAAACAGCAAGCGCGCCTACTCCACCTTCAAGCATTGCTATTCTTTCTTCCAGAACCTGCGTTGTAGGATTGGATATTCTTGTATATATATCTCCGTCTGTTTTCAGATCAAATAAATCCGCAGCATATTGTACATTGTCAAAGTCAAATGCTGTGGTCTGATAAATCGGTACCGGGATGCAATGTCTGTTATTTTTCGCTTTGTGTGCTCCCTGAACCAGAATTGTATCAAACTTCATTTGGTGTATTCCCTCTTTATCTTATGTTTTGTTTAATTATATCAGAAACTACCGGCAGGTATGAATATTTTCCAAGGACAGCTCCTATTGCAAGATACACTAAAATCAGGAAAATAAATGCCTGAATTACAGAATATCCGAAAAATATCTGCAGGTTTGTTGTGAAAAAATTAAAAATGATATTTACTATTCTGTTGATAAAGGGAATATAATTTATAAGACTCATTATAAGATTCAGCCCCATTTGTATAATAAATAGAGCAAAAGCAATAAAAATAGACTGAAATATGTGATATCTCAAAAAAGGTTTTATTTCTTTTTTCAGTATTGCTGCAATAATAAGCCATATAAAACCTATCCAGCAATTTAGATATGTAAGCATTGCTATGATTTTTTCCACAGGTGCGGGATTATAATAGTAGGTGTTATTATTATAGTTTGGCAATTTTTGCTCCGGCGTTTTATTTTTTTGTTTTTACTTTTTCTTCTTTTCTTTTTATATAATCTTGAACCATATCAAGATAAACCAGTTTGTTTTCCTGATTATTGCTATCAATATTTATTGCTTTTCTGTATGTTAGAATTGCTTTTTCAAGATTGTCCATCATAAAATATGTATTGCCGATGAATGTATATGTTTTTGCATCATCAGGTTTTAGCTCTGCAGCTTTTTCGTATAATTCTACGGCTTCTTTCAGTTTGGACTGTTCTACGTAAATATTTGCAATCAGAATATATGCATTTGGCATTTGCGGATTAATCGAAATAGCTTCTTCGTATTTTTTCAGAGCCATATCCGTATTGCCTGCATCAGAATAGCTGATACCGTGGCATACATATACCTGATAGAATTTTGGATCTATTTCATAGCATTTATTAAAGTATTTTTCTGCATTCGCAAAATCTCTAATGGATGAATATGAATTTGCTATACAAAGACAAGCTTTAACATTTTTTTTGTCAGCCTGCATTGCTTTTTTCAGTGCGGTAATTGCATCTGTATACAGATGCATACTCATAAGAACACTTGCTTTACTGATATAATTTTCCGGATCATCAGGGTTCAGCGCAATAGCTTTGTCATAATAGATATTGGCTGAAATATAATCTTTATTGTCCTGATATAAAAGACCGATTGCATTATATAATTGTGCATTATCCGGATTTATTTCCAGAGCTTTTACATAATTTTGCATTGCGAGTGTAAAGTTTCCCAGCTCTGCATAAGCATTACCGAGATTCAAATGAATAGAAAAATTTTCTGTTTCAATTTCAGATGCGCGTGTATAGTAATTTATTGACTTGTTGATATCCTCAAAATAGAAATACAAACTTCCGGCATTTATTAGTGCCTGAACTTCATTAGGATTGATTTTCAAAAGTTTTTCATAAACATCCAGTGCTTCTTTGTAAAGTTTGTGGAGGATATAAAATTTTCCCAACTCAATATAGTTGTCCTGATTGTCAGGATCGGCTTCTATTTTTTTTATTAACTCTTCTCTGATATCATTTTCTCTGCTAATTTTATCCATACTAGTATATTACTACAATTTTTTGAAAAATCCAAATTATCCGCCAAATTATCCTTTTTGATATAAAATGTAATAGCGCACAGGTTGGTTTTACTAACCCGACAACGATACACTCCGGACTATGAAAACAGAAAAGGAAAAGACAAAATGCAGTTTAATCGTGCCTCATATCTAAATACACGTCGTGATGCGTGGGTAGAAATAAATCTTGATAGTATTGAAAAAAACATACTGGAATTTAAAAAATATTTGAAATCCGGTGCAAAACTTTTTGCGGTTGTTAAGGCTGATGCATACGGGCATGGAGCTGTTATGATTGCGCCTATTTTACTTGCTTCCGGTGTGGATTTTCTGGGTGTTTCTTCAATTGATGAGGGTATGCAGCTTAGAGAAGCAAAGATTGATGCACCTATTCTTGTGCTCGGTGCTGTGCCTGTATGGGCTGTGGATTGGGCTGCGACAAACAACATATCTATTTCTGTCTTTTCTGATGAACATATTGAGGCATGTAAGCTGTCATATGAAAAAACAAAAATAAAACCGAAAGTTCATGTAAAGATTGATACAGGCATGAATCGTATAGGTGTAAGACCGGATAGGGCTGTAGATTATATTAGAAAAATACAAAATTGCGATTTTATTGAACTGGAAGGGATTTTTACGCATTTTGCCAGTGCCGAAGAAGACGGAAGAACCAGAGAGCAGTATAGAAAATTTCGCAGCGTAATTGATAATGTCGATACGAAAGGATTGTTAATTCATTGCTGCAATACGGCTGCTGTCGCTTCTTACAACTATATGGATTACAACATGGCACGTGTGGGTATAGGTATTTACGGGCTTCAACCGGATTTGCCGTCCGGTGTTGTTCCGCCGGAGTTGCATCAGGCAATTTCATTGAGGGGACGTATTACTAATATTCATGAAGCAGAAAAAGATGAAGGTGTCAGCTATTCTCATACTTTCATAACTAACTGTCCGACCAAAATAGCAACTATTCCTATGGGATATGCTGACGGGGTTCCGAGAAAACTTTCTAATAAAATTTACGGAATAATTAACGGTAAAAAAGTTAAACAAATCGGCAATATTACAATGGATCAGATGATGTTCGATGTTTCGGGCTGTGATGTCAATGAAGGTGATATTATCACTCTTCTAGGGCAGGACGGCGCTGAATTTATTCCGGTTGATGAATGGGCAAATATTCTCGGCACAATAAACTATGAGCTTACCTGCGCACTAAAAGTCAGGCTTGCGAGAGTTTATACAAGATAATTTTAAACTTTTTCTGCCAGAGATATAAGTTTATCTATTGTTTCGTCATACGCGGTTTTTTCGTCAATAGACTGCTGTAAAAATGCATTAATGTCATTCATGTATTTTATTGCTTTGTCTGTGACGGGATCGCTGCCGTTCACGTAGGCACCTATATTGATTAAATCTTCATTCTTTTTGTATGCTGCAAGAAGGTTTCTTATTTTACCGGCAGCTTTGATATGTTCTTTTGTTGTGACCTCTTTCATTACACGGCTAATGCTTTCTAATACGTCAACTGCCGGATAATGGTTTTTATGGGCAAGATCTCTGGAAAGCATTATGTGACCGTCCAGAATACTTCTTGCTGTGTCAGAAATCGGCTCGTTGAAGTCGTCACCTTCGACAAGTACTGTATAAAGACCGGTAATAGTGCCGAATTCATTGCTTCCTGCTCTCTCCAAAAGTTTGGGCATAAGTGCAAAAACAGAAGGTGTGTATCCTCTTGTTGCCGGCGGTTCTCCTACGGCAAGCCCTACTTCTCTCTGTGCCATTGCAATACGTGTTACACTATCTAACATAAATAATACGTCTTTGCCCTGGTCTCTAAAATATTCGGCAATGGCTGTAGCGACAAAGCCTGCTTTGATTTTTACAAGAGAGGGCTGTTCTGATGTAGCAACTACCACGATTGAACGTTTCATTCCTTCGGGTCCTAATGTGCTTTCAATAAATTCTCTTACTTCTCGTCCGCGTTCTCCAATCAAGGCTATAACGTTTAAGTCCGCATTCGTGTTTTTTGCCATCATTGCGAGTGTTGTACTTTTGCCCACACCGGAACCCGCAAAAACTCCGAGTCTCTGACCTTTTCCTGCTGTTATAAATCCATCTATCGCTCTTATGCCCAGAGAAAGAGGTGTTCTTATAAGCTGCCTGTTTAGTGGATTTATTATTTCGGCGTGAGTTGAATACGTGGTTTCTGTGTTGACGTCTCCAAGGCTGTCAATCGGCTGTCCGAGTCCATCCAAAACACGTCCTATAAGCTGGGGACCGACTTTGATTTGCATTGGTGCACCGGTATTTGTAACTATTGCCCCCGGTCTTAGCCCGTCCATAGATCCAAGCGGCATAAGCAGCAATTTTTTTGTTTTAAATCCAACGACTTCTGCCCACATAGGTTTTTCGTTGAGGTCGTTATAAATATAACAAAGGTCGCCAATACTGGCTTTCGGACCATCAGATTCTATTATTAACCCTATAATCTGGGTAACCTTCCCTACTTCGACCGATGGTTTTGTTTCATTAATTATTTTTTTGTATCTAGTTAAGTTTATCATTGTTTATATTCATATCACTGACTTCACGGACAAGTTCGGCTTCCGGAACGGAGTTCATTTCATTTATTAGTTTTTGATAAATTTGTTCGATTTGACCGCTCATTCTTGTGTCAATTCTTGAATCAATGCTTTCTATGATTGTGCCGTCAGCGGATACAGACGGATCTTCCTGAATTTTTATGGTTTTAAGTCCGTGTATTTTACTTTTCATATCATCTGCAATAGCATACATTTTGTTAATCATTTCAGGATTTGCAATTATTGTTATTTCTTCTTTTTCGCTGAGCTGGTTTATTGCTTCTTCCACAAGTGTTCTTAAAATTTTCGGATTTTGTATAAGTTCCTGTTTACAAACTTTTTTCGCAATATCCGTGATTAAGTCAAGAATATCAAGATGAGCTGATTTGATAATTTTATTTTTCAGCTCGAATGTACACTTTGCAAACTCATCAACATTTTGTATTCTGTCTTCAAGTTCGGTTGTGATTTTTTCTTTGCCTTCTGCGTAACCTGCATTAAAACCTTCTTCTTTTGCTGCTTCTGTGATGGTTTCTGTTTGGGATTCAGCTTCGAGCTGTGCCTGTTTTATGATATTTTCTGCCTGCGTGCGTGCCTGTGCAATTATGCCCTGAGCTTCAAGTTTAGCATCGGCAACTATTTTTTCTGCTATTTTTTTTGCTTCGACTACTTCTTTGTTTAATATTTGATTTCCTTCTGTGTTAATGGTGAAGGAGTTTCCAAAATTTATTTTGTTGCTTTCAATTCTACTCAATGTATTCGTCCTCTTGAGAATCTCTGGTTATGATGATTTCGCCTGCAGCTTCAAGTGCACGGATTATGCCGACAATTTTTGTTTGTTTTTCCTGAACTTCTTTTGCACGGACAGGACCCATGTATTCAAGTTCTTCTTTCAGCATAGCCTGAGCACGTTCTGACATGTTTGAATATATTTTTTCTTTGATTTCGTCTCTTACGCCTTTGAGTGAGATGGCGAGGTCTCTCATATCGACTTCTCTGATAATACGTTGAATAGCATTATCTTTAAGCTGTATAATATCTTCAAATACGAACATAAGTTCTCTTACCCCCTCTGCAAGGGCAAGGTTTTTAAGTTCAAGATATTCAAGAACATTTTTTTCTGTGGCACGGTCAGAACGGTTAAGAATGTTCGCCAGTGAACCGACACCACCGGCTTTTGAAAAGTCCTGAGCAACAACTGATGAAAACTTGCTTTCTACGATTTTTTCTATTTCTGAAATAATTTCAGGATTCGTGGAATTCATGTCAGCAATTTTGAACGCAACCTGTGCCTGAACATCAGGAGGTAAACTGTTTAGAACTTTGGCAGAGTTTTCCGGTTTTAAATAAGCAAGAATAAGTGCAATCAGCTGCGGGTTTTCATTTTGAAATGACGTTGCAAGCTGGGACGGATCAGCTTCATTGAAAAACTGAAAGGGGTTTGTTGTGAGCATTGTTACCAGTCTGGAAAGCATATTCTGAGCCTGTTCAGCGCCATAGGCTTTTTCTAACAATGTTCTTGCGTAATTTGTACCGCCTGATGCCAGATAATCGCTTGCGAGAAAAAGAGAGTGAAATTCTTCCAGTATCTGATTCAAAATTTCATTAGGCACTTTATTCAAACTTGCGATATCAAATGTTAATTGTTCCAAAATTTCTTCTTCTTTTATGTTTTTAAGAATTTCAGATGCCGTAGTCGGACCGAGAGCAATAAGCAGCGCTGCTACTTTTTGTCTTGTGGTCATTGTTTCATATGTAAATGCGACTTCTCCTGCCATTTATTTAGTCCTTAATATAAGAGATTAATATTTTTGCTGCTTCTGATGGGTCAGCCATAATTGTATCCGTCAAATCAGTTTTCAATTTGTCGAGTTCCGGATTCAAACGGGCTTCAATTTGCGGTAATGATTCTACTTCAAATTTGTCAATCAGGTTGTCCGTGATAGTCTGCGGCGGTTCTTCATAATCTTCAAATTCTTCTTCTGCTGCTGTTTTTCCGAATAGCGAACGGAATACAAACAGAGCTGCAAGTCCCAGAATCAAAATTATTAACATCGGAACGATTTTGTTGACAACCATTTCCTGCTGTTTTTCCTGTGCAATTGCTTTAGAAACAGCAGCTTCCTGGGCTTTATTTGCATCAACTGCGGCAAATTGTAAGCTTGTGACATTAATTATATCACCGCGGTTCAGGTCTGCACCGCTTGCAGATATGATGAGTTTTTCAAGTTCTTCTTTTTCCTGAGTTGTTAGAATTTTGTTTACAGCAACAGCTATTGTCATCCTTTTGACGGTGCCCGGAGCATATATTATTTGTTTAACTTCTTTTGATACACTGTAATTAGTAGCTGTTTTTTGTTTTTGATAATTCAGATTTTTATTTTGTCCTGCCTGTGTTGTCGGAGCGGGAGGATTGTTTGTACCGGTTGTTGCGCCTGCTGTATTCGGGTTGGGGTTTTCATAGTTTTCCATCTCTGTCTGGGAGGATGTTAAAACACCCTGTTGAGAACCCTCTACCGGAATATAGCTTTCTATCGTAGAACGTGTACTGTTAAAATCAATGTCTGCGCTTACCTGTACAGACGCATTGTCTCTGCCCATAATTTTGTCCAGTACATCCTGAATTTTTTGGGCAGTTTGGTTTTCGAAATTTGTTTTGTAACTTTCTATATCACTCGAACTTTTTTCGGTTTCGTCGGAAAGATTATTGCCTGACTGGTCAGTCAGAAAGACTTTTTCCGGTTTTAATCTGGGGATTGAGTATGCAACCAGATTTTTTATTGCTTTTACTTGAGAAGTTTTTAATTTGTATCCCGGTTCAAGTATAAGCATTACAGATGCGGATGGAGACTCATCTTTGTCCATAAATACAGAGCGTTCAGGGTCTGCTATCTGGACCCGAACTTTTCTTACTCCGTTCATTTTTTCAATAGAACGTGTGAGTTCACCCTGATAAATTCTTTGTTTTGTCAATTTGTTTTTGAAATCCGTGGATCCGAGCTGCATATCATCCAGCAGTTCAAAGCCGGGTGCTGAATCTTGTATCAGGTCATTTTCTGCAACATAAATTCTGAGTTCATCAATTTTGTCAGCCGGAACGAGAACAGATTTTTTGTCGCTGCTGACTTTGTACGCATATCCGCTTTTTTTCAAACTTTCTGTAATGGCAATGGAATCTTGTTCAGAGAGGTCTGAATATAATACTGACCAGTTTGGTTCAAGAGATTTTGTAATAAAAAATCCTGTGACGACAAGTGTTATCGCACTTAGTATTACAATACCGAATTTTTGACCGAGTTCTAAGCCGTTCCAGAGCTTTATTAAATCATCCATAAACAGCTTAAAATAATTAGTTTCCAAAGTCTCCCCTCTCTTTTGACAGAAAAATCCACTTTTACCTAATAATAAAGATAGACTATTTTTCATTGTATTTCAAATATGTTAATTTACGTTAAATTGGCTGCGGATATTTAAGTTTTACAATTCTTAATGTAAGTAAAATGTCATGGAAACATGCTGTATTACATGGTTTGGACGATGGGAATTCATGGAAACCATGATTTTGTTTGTGTTTGGAGTTCGTGAAATGCTTGTGTTTCTTGATATTAACGGGATACAGGCTGTTGAAACATCTTGTAACATTTCGCCATGATTGGCTTGTAAAAAGCGTCGTTGATTATATAATAAAAAGAAGGATGTCGAAATTGGCTCTGGGAGCTGAAAGACAACATGGGGAAGACCAGATATGTCTAAATTCTGGTAAAGTAGTGAATTTGATTGATTAAAAATCAAATGTTCGAAGACAAATCGTCGGGGAGGACTTAGTGTTGAGAAGCAGAGACATGGGAAGGGCAATTGCTGTTAGACGATGGACTAATACGGCTCTGGAATGTTATAAAAGAGGGTGTATGTGCGAAGGTTGTTTTTATGCAGACTTTTTTAGCGGTACATCTCAGAAATGCCAGATGAAAGCTTCTGTTTTGGAGTTGGTTAGAGTTTTAGGCAAGCCGGATGTGGATATGCCTCAGGTTTTGGCAGATTAACAGAAAAGTACTATAATATTACATTGGGAAATGTAGTTTATGTATGAAAACAAATCTGTTAAAAATTTTGTAGGTATTATTTTTACTTGCTGTAATGTATACGGACGTTTGTATAAAAACAAGGACGGTACAGCTTACGTAGGAAGATGTCCGAAGTGTATGAAATCATTGCGGTTGAAAATAGGACCGGGCGGATGTCATTCAAGGTTTTTCTATGCCGGCTAGGTATTAAATAATTTTTCTATTGAGTTGGGGAATAAAGATTTGAGATATTCTGAGGATTTTGTATATTCCTTCAGTGCTTTTTCGCCGTATTTTCTTGCATCAATTTCAAGAAAATTATCATAGTATTGTGCTCTGTTTAAGCTGTTAGGATTGTAAAAAATATCTGCTATGTAAAATTTGCGGGCAAGGTCTATTTCTCTTTTTGAAAGATTTGAGTTTTTGGGTATTTTACCAAATAAAAAATTAAAAAATCCCAATTGTTTTTTCAAAAATTTCTGGTACTGATGTCTTATTTCATGATTTATAGTATTTACCAGATTTTCTTTTTTAGCATTTAATTTTGTGTTGATAGATATGCAGTTAGAAAAAGCAAAACCCTTTGTAGCCGGAATGTTGATAAATTTTAGCTTAATTTTCTGGTTTTCGAGATTATGACTTTTTTTTGCGGATTCAAAAATTTCTTTCACAAAATCTATACTGTTATAATTTCTAATAAACAGGAAAGGGTCATTTTTCAGTTTTTCAATATTGGCAGTGTTTGTTAGTATTGTTTTTTCAATGAATTTTTCATTACTATTTTTTGCAGCTATTGTTTCTATATATTTTCTGTTTTTATTTCTTTTGCTAAATTCTTCATAGCACTGTTTTTCTATTGATGAGCCGTCAGAGAATTTTTTAATATCTAATTTTACACGGGTTATAATATTGCGGTCATTTTGTTTTTTTACGAATAATTTTTCAGTGATATTCTGTGTTTTTTGCTCTTGTTGAAATCTTTGTCTTTTAATTTCTCTATATTTGTGTTGATTGAAAGGAATATCACTGTACTCACTTATCTCTGTAATATTGTTATTCTTGTCTTTTGTTATTCTTTTTATCAGTGTATTGTTTTTTGTTCTGTATGAAGAAATTATTTTTTTTCCCGCACCAAAGTCTGTTTCAATTTCTGTTATGTCCATTGATGTGGCGTGTTCGGGGATATTATGGTTAAATAATTTTTTTAATCCGGAAATTTTGATTCCTGTTTGTTTTGATAAAAGTCTGCAGCCTGCCGGAGTATAAATATTTTTTATCATAATTTGTATTCTAGTTTTATTTCAATTAATTAAAAACGGTGATTTACAAAATTTGCTAAAGTATTTATCATATTTATGAAAAGTAAAGGAGTTTGATATGACTGATATAAATAATTTACGGAGAGAATACGATTTAATTGATACATTTTGTACACTTGCCGAGATACCTTCACCGTCAGGTAAAGAAGATAAAGTTGCAGATAAAATTGTTGAAATTTTGACAAAAAACGGTATAGATGCTGGTAAAGATTCTTTTGGTAATGTCAGGGCATATATAGAACCGACGGATAGCTCTAAAAAACCGTTGTTGTTGTCATCGCATATGGATGTTGTCGGTGATTCTTCTCCTGTCAATATAAGGATATCTGAGGATGGAAAATTTATAGAAACAGACAAAACGAGAACACTGGGCTCTGATGACAAGGCCGGAGATGCTGCTGCAATCAAGCTGGCACTGGAGATTGTAAAAAGTGATATAAAGCATGGCGGGTTGGAGCTTATATTTACAAAAGATGAAGAACAGACAATGACAGGTATAAATAATGTTGAATTTGACAAAATAAATTCAGAATATGTTCTGGTTCTTGACGCTGACAAAATGGGGCAGGTACAAATTTCCGGAGCAAGTTATACGAACGGAACACTTATTGTTAAAGCTCTCAAAGGCGGCCATTCCGGTATTGATATAGGAGACAAAACCAGACTCAATGCAGTAAAACTCATTGGTGAATTAATAAATGAAATTCCTCAGGGAGAATATAAACGTGATGACTACGGTACGGTAACTTCTATAAATCTGGGAGCTGTTATCGGCGGCGGAGTGGAAGCGGTTATTCAAAGAATATCGCAGGAAGGCATAAAGGCTGATAGTTATATAGATTATGTTTCTGAAAATTCTATGACTAATATTATAAATACAAAAGCCATTGCAAAATATTCTATCAGAAGCTCTGAGGAGGCTAATGAAAATCAGCTGATTGAGGATATAAAGGCTATTGTGGATAAATTTAATAAAAAATATAACGGTCTTGCTAACGCTGAATTTATAGCTAAATCAAAGATGAAGGCTTTTGAAAAATCCGGAGATGAGACAATACAAAATATCGGACTGGAAGCCGGAAAAAAAGTAGGTATTAATGTAGAAGTTTCTTCTTTTCATGCCGGTGCTGAGACACATATTTATGCACACAAAAAGAACAGGTATGGTAAATCTTTCAAACCTTATTTGATAGGACTTGCTGATATTTATAATATGCATTCATCCGATGAAAAAATGGATTACAATTCATATCTTAAAGGTTATGAATTTTTGAAGGAACTTTTTTTGATATTCAATGCATAGCAAATAAAATTTTTTTCCGTTTTTGTTTCTGTTATATTATTTGTTAATAGGGTACATAATAATGCTGTTAATAGCTGAACAGGAATAACAATGGAAAATACAAAGTTAAGAAATATCGCGATTATTGCACACGTTGACCATGGTAAAACTACGCTGGTCGATTGTATGCTAAAACAGTGCGGTGTTTTCAGAGAAAACGAACAGGTGCAGGAACGCGTACTGGACAGTAACGACCTTGAACGTGAAAGAGGAATTACAATTCTGGCAAAAAATGTTTCAGTGCACTATAAAGATTACAAAATAAATATCGTGGACACTCCCGGTCACGCGGACTTTGGTGGAGAGGTTGAGCGTGTTCTCGGCATGGTTGATGGAGCGCTTCTTATTGTCGATGCTGCAGAGGGCCCGATGCCCCAGACAAGATTCGTTCTATCAAAAGCATTAGAACTTGGTATTAGAGTTATTGTTGTTATCAATAAAATAGACAAACCTGCGGCAGATCCGGATAATGCGTTGAATAAAGTTTTTGATTTGTTTACAGAATTGACGGAAGATGAATATTTACTTGATTTCCCGGTTATATATTCAAGCAGTCTGAACGGATATGCAAAAAAAGAGCTGGAGGATGAATCAAAAGATATTATACCTCTACTAGATTCTATTATTGAAAATATAAAACCGCCATTGGGCGACAATACAAAGGACCTGCAGTTTCATGTAACGACACTGGATTATAATGAATATGTCGGAAGAATTGCAATAGGAAGAATTGTGAACGGTGCAATTCATTCTCAAGAACAAGTTAGTCTGATGAAAGCCGACGGTTCTATAGTCAAAGGCAAAATAGTAAAACTATACGGTTTTGAGGATTTAGGACGTGTTGAAATAAAAGAAGCTCAGGCAGGAGATATTGTTGGCATTGCGGGATTTGCTGATATACAGATAGGAGAAACTATTGCCTGTCTGGAAAATCCGAAGGCTTTGCCTCTTATCAAGATTGATGAACCTACATTGCAGATGAACTTTTCTGTTAATGACAGCCCTTTTGCCGGACAGGAAGGAAAATTTGTTACATCAAGACAGTTAAGAAAAAGACTATATCAAGAATTAGAAAAGAATGTAAGTCTGCGTGTTGAAGATACTGAGAATACAGATGTCTTTAGAGTTTCAGGACGAGGTGAATTACATTTAAGTATTTTGATTGAAACAATGAGACGTGAAGGATATGAATTTCAGGTATCAAAACCCGAAGTTATATACAAAACTATTGCAGATGAACTTTTTGAACCTTTTGAAGATTTGATGATTGATGTTCCTGAAGAGTTTGCAGGAAGTTGTATAGAAAAACTGGCTTCAAGAAAAGGCGAGATGCAGGAAATGCAATCTATCGGGTCACGTTCTCATATGAGATTTATTATTCCTGCAAGAGGATTAATAGGATTTCGCGGTGAGTTTATTAGAATGACCCGTGGAGAAGGTATAATGAATCATACTTTTTATGATTATCAGTATTATGCCGGAGACATAAACAGGCAGCGAACCGGTTCATTGATTGCATTTGAAGAAGGTGTGGCTGTTCCTTATGCACTTGCTCAGTTCGAGGACAGAGGTGTGTTCTTTATAACACCAAAAACGAAGATATACAGAGGTATGATTGTCGGTGAGTGCAACAGACCGCAGGATATAGCAGTTAACGTATGCAAAACTAAAAAATTGACAAACATGCGAACAGCAACAGCTGATGTTATGGTAACATTGCAGGCTCCTCGTATTATGTCACTCGAAGAATGTCTTGAATATATTTCAGATGACGAACTGGTTGAAGTTACTCCGCAGAGTGTAAGAATGAGAAAAGCAGATCTTGTAAAATTAAGATAACCAGAAGCCCTCATTATTGGGGGCTTTTTTTAATAATAAAAATTGCGCTAAAGATTTTTAAGATGTTATAATAAAATCAATTTATATTATCGGAGCGTATATGACAAGATCACGATTAGCAGAACGCATTGAAAATTTTAATAATGCTTTTAATTTGTTCAAAAAAACAAATGAAAAATATATAACAGATAAAACAAATGATATTTATAAACTTGCGTTGACGCAAAGTTTTGAAATAACTTTTGAATTGGGCTGGAAAGTATTAAAAGATTATCTTTTTTCAAAAGATATAGAAGTTTTCACTCCCAGAGACGTAATAAAATCTGCATTTTCGATTAATATTTTGCCATCTGCCCAAATTTGGATAGATATGGCAAAAGATAGAAATGCCAGTGCTCATGAATATAATCAAGATAAAGTTGATAAAATTATAGAGAGAATTTCCGGTGAATATTTTCAGGAACTGTGTAGATTCCAGAAAGGGTTGTTCGACTTTGATGAATAATAATTTTGGTCTGTCGGAAAGAACGATTAAAGAACTTTTGAAATATTTCAGCTCCAAACCTGAGATAGAAAAAGTTTTGATATACGGATCCAGAGCAAAGGGAACTTTTCATGGTGGTTCTGATATTGATTTTGCTGTTTGGACAGAAGATTCAGATAAAATTTCTACATATCTCTGGGAGTTAGATGAACTTTCCACTCCTTATAAATTTGATGTAACTGATTATAAAAATCTTGGGCATTCGCCAATAAAAAATAGTATAGACTGTGACGGAACGTTATTTTACGAGCGTAAATAACATTTTTATAATATGCCTTCCATCATATCATTCAGGGCTAGTTTTGCGCTGCGTATAGGTGTCGAAAAAGAAGTACCCGTGATTTTTTCAGAAGATATTTCATAACGTCCGTCAATTCTGAAAAGCTGATTTGTAAAATCAAGCAATTTTTTCTTTCTTTGTTCATACATCATTATTTTTTTCTCAATTTTTTGTTTTTCTTTGAGAATTTCGGATATATTCTTTTTCTGTTTAAATAAACCTACAGCTTCTTTGTGCAGATTATTAATTTCTGTTTGGATTTTATTAATCAAATTATTTACACGTTCAACGGATTTTCCTATAAGCGGATTACCGGTGTATTTTTCAGCCAGTTTACTGTCGAATGGTAAATCTGTTCCTTTAAGCCCTGTTACGTTAATACCATATGGCGTTAATCTCGGGACAAATTCTCCTAATTCATAATGCTGTGTAATTTCGCTATTTCTCGATGCAGAAAAATCTGCAATTTTTCCGCTATTAGACAATGCACCCACACCTTCTATACGTTCCTGAGAAACAAGCAAATGATTTGTAATATCTTTTGCACTCTCTTGAGACTTTGAGTTACCGGCGCTACAAAGGATTCTTGCGTCTTTAATGTTGTCAAGTCTTGAGCTGTCCTGTTTTATTAGTTTCTGCATTCTGTCAGGCAGTTGAGAAATTTTTAATTTATGTGACTTAACTCCTTTTACATTGATTGAATATGAAAAAGATATGTAATCAATTTTGCCTTTTCTTTTTATTGCTTCTTTAATAGCATTTATATTAGTCTGTGAGTCAGGATTTGTTAAATCTTTTTGAATTTTTATATAATTCGCAAATGGATTATATCTTCTTGCATAAACAGAAACTAAATCACCGTGTGAAAGATTAAAAAATCTTGTCTGCTCCTGAAAATTATCCAATATTATAATATTTTTCGGAGTAAGTTCAGCTTCTTTTATAAAAGCACCTTCTGCATCCAAAATTCTGATTTTTATCTTTCCGTCGTCTGTAACTCCCTGTTTAATTAGGTTGTAAGCTTTTCCATCTTTCGGATTTGTCCATTCTACACGCGAATATGTATCTTCGATAGTTTCAGAGGTAAGCCTTTTAAAGTCCGCTTGTGTAGCTTTTGCATATCTTCTTGTTACGGGTGTTTTTATTTGTTGTAGTGCTATTTTGTTCATTATTCTTGCATATTGCATTTCCGGAGAAGAAAATCGAGGCAGGTCAAAAGATTTCCCGGTTTTTTCATAGCACAAATATGGATTGATACCGTGTATTTCAAAAGGTTTTATTTCAAGTATGCTTTTTTTGTTTGCTGCTTTTACAAATTGTGTTGTTAATGTTTTTAAGCTGTTTACAGATAAATGCATAAGATACCCGTCAATCTAACCTATATAGATATAAAAACAATTTGTGTACAAAAATTGTTTAAAAATTTTTATACATTAAAAAAGCCCTCATTATTGAGGGCTTTTTTATTTATGGTTTGGTTTTTTAAATTATGCATTAACCGGTTTTTTCTGAGCGTTGGCGCCGGGTATAGCCTGCCAGTTAGCTGCCATAATTTTCTTGAATGATTTCAGAGCTGTATCTTCAAGTTCACCGAGCTCATCAGCTGCCATAATTAATTCTCTTAAAGGCATTAAAGCTCTTTGATCGCGAAGAACACCAAGTGCTGCTGCTGCACCGGCTCTGACTAAATCATTTTCTTTTGCATTTTGCATAACTTCAATTAATGCAGGAACTGCTTTTTTGTCGTTGAGTTTTCCGAGCGAAGTTACTGCATAAATTCTGACGTTGACCCATTCATCTTTCAGCATTGTGATAATTTTATCAACAGCTTTAGGATTTCCTATTTCACCCAGTGCTCTTGTTGCATCACATCTTACATTAACTTTTTCGTGGGTAAGTGATTCCATAAGAGCGTCTGTTGCAACATCTCCGATTTCAATCAGAGCATCTGTAGCAGTAATACAAACCTGGGGATTTTCGTCATTTAATGCTTCGACCAGCGGTTCAACAACTTCTTTTCCGCCGAGACGACCAAGAGCGCGGGCTGCACGAACACGTACGTCAACGTTACGATCCTCTCTAAGTGATTCAATAAGAGGTATAGTTGCGCTCACGTCACCGAGTTCACCGAGAGCTCTGGCTGCATAAAGACGTACTGAACCGTTTTTGTCATTTTTCAATACATCAATAAGCGGTTCTACTGCCTGTGAATCACCGATTTCTCCGAGTACACGGGCAGCATTGTATCTGACTTTTTCAGAATTGCTGGTACGTAAATCATTCAATAATTCGTCAAATGATTTTTTTGCTTGTTTCTTTCTTGAGTTCACACTAATTGTCATGTCTTTCCTCCGACATTAATTCACACACTTTCTAATTTTTCCCTACTAAATTAATTAAAAAATGTTGAATTTAATAATTGACTTTTTTATACCTATTATTAACAATTTTGTTACATGTTTTTCATTTGTTTTATTTGAAATTTTTATTAAGGGTAAACAGAACACTTATTTATTCTCTGTTTTTATATTATATCATTTTTTTTATCCTTTTGCTATAATTTTTAAAAGTTTCATACTAAATAAGTAATATTGTTTTTTTAATAATTAAGTTCTTTCTTCAAAATTAACATGAATTCATGTTACGAGATTTTAATACTTTTGACACAGTTAATAACCTTTTTTCAATTTTATTTCTAATCTTAAAAAAGTGACTGCTAAAAATATTCCGATAAACATTCCAGCCAACATACTAATGTATAACGGCGGAAAAAACAAATTGAAATATTCAAGTAAAAATTCGCCAATTCCCAGTACTCCGAAAAATACATAAAAACCATGACCAATTTTTATTTGTTCAAAATATAACAAAAGTGTCAAAAATATTCCTGAATAAATTCCAAGACATCTTGCACAAATCGGCATTGGATAATTTTTTATAAAAAATGCATGGTTTGTTGAAGCGTGACATATTCTATCATACAAACCATAAAATGATTCTGACAAACCAACATGATAGTGGCATAAAATCGGTACAAGAATTGCACCTAATACAATTAAAAACGTACAGCCTGTTAAAACAGTCAAAACAAAAGTTTTTAATGTTATTTTCTCAACTTTCATAAACTTAATTTTAACTCCAACGCATTCCCGAAACATGATTATACAGCATGTTTTGATTTTAATAAAGAGTTATTTTATAACTTCAATAAATTTATATTCGTTGAGATATGGCATGTGAGCTTCTGTTATTAATTCACCCGGAAGCAGAATCGAAATTCCCGGAGGGCATTCCGCAATAACTTCAGCAGAAATTCTTCCAACAGCGTTTTCTTTAGGAATAGTTTCTTTTTCACTGTAGAATGCATCACGCGGTTTCATAATTATTTTCGGCGTAAGCATAGGCATATGTTTTCTTTTTTCAATATAGTAAATATCGGAATAATTTGATTTTGCAATTGTCTCCAGACTGTTGATGAGATATTGAATTTCGTGTTTTGTGTTTCCGATATTGATAAGTAGAAGAACACCGTCATCACTTGCACTTTCTACTTCAATATTAAAATCAATTTCAAGAATACTTTCCAATCGCTTACCTGAAAGTCCGTGCATTTTTATGAATATTTTTGTTAAATCAAGATTGTAATTTTCTGTAGGTTCAAGACAATCTATTCCTTCAATTTTATTCAATTTTTTTCTAATAAATTGAGCATACTGAATAGCTCTTTTTAATTGTCTTCTACCTCGTTTTGATTCAAGATTTGCACGTGCAGCATCTAAACTTGCCATCAAAAGCATTGACGGACTGGTTGTTTGCAAAAGTTGAATAGCACGCTCAACTTCATCAGGATTAAATTTTGAAGTTTTAGATATGTGAAGCATTGAACTCTGGGACATGCTTCCGCCGGTTTTGTGCAAAGAATGGATGACCGCATCAGCTCCAAGGTGCAAAGATGAAGTAGGAAGATTTTTATTAAAATTCCAGAGACATCCATGCGCTTCGTCTACGATAAGCGGTACATCATATTTTTTGCATATTTCACTTATAGATTTTATGTCGCTTACGACACCTTCGTATGTTGGATTTGTAATCCAAACCAGTGCAACATCATCATTTTCTTTCAAAGCTTTTTCAATGTTTTTGGGCTCTATTTCACCCCATAAAGACCAGTCTTCTAATTTTTCCGGTACAATCCATACCGGCTCTGCACCTGAAATAATCATACCGGTAAGAATAGAGCGATGACAATTTCTGTTGACAATAACTTTTTTACCGGGCTTTGTTAAACCCATTGCGAGTGATAAATTGCCTATAGTTGAACCGCCTACGAGAAAAAATGTTCTTTGTGCACCGAATGCTTCTGCGGCAAGTTTTTGCGCTTCTTTAATCGGACCTGTGGCGGGATGTAGTGTCCCAAGATTGTCAAACTCGTCTGTTGTATCAAGAACAAGTGCTCTGCTTCCGATTAATTCTCTAAATTCCGGAAAAATGGCTCTGCCGCCTGTGTGACCCGGAATATGAAACTGCATCATCGGGTTTTTGTAAAATTTTTCTAATGCTTCGACTAATGGAGCATGAACATCATTTTGTGTTTCAATTGATTTTTGTTTTAATTTAAGTATTTTCGGCTTCAACATTTAGCATAAAATCTCCTATAAATTTATTCTAATGTTGCCTTTCTGTTCAATACCCTTCATTATACGTAAATCTATTTTGTCGGTTCTTGTTCTTGAGGCATGTCCCATCTTTTTATTGTTAACGGTAATTAACACTTTACTACAAAATACATGTAATTAACACATATTTTTGTGGGATAATTTACATTATTATAAATATAAATAAAATAAATAGAAAATTTCTAAAAATTTATACAAATTGACAGATTTATTTCTATTTTGTTACAAAACAGTCATTAATAACATTGGAAAGGGACACTATGCTGGTAATAATGCGTCATGGAGCATCTAATGAGCAGATACAAACTGTAATTTCGTTTATAAAGAAAAAGGGTTTTGATACTCACGTTTCACATGGGGAACTTCATACTGTAATAGGTGCCGTAGGCGGTAAGGTAATAGACCCTAGAGATATCGAGCTTCTTGATGGAGTGAAAGAGGTAATAAAAATTACTTCGAGTTATAAACTTGCCAGCAGAATTTTTCAACCTCAAGATACTGTTATCGAAGTTAACGGTGTAAAATTCGGCGGGGACTATTGCGGTGTTATCGCCGGTCCGTGTACAATTGAGAGCATTGAACAAATGGAAGAAACAGCCAGACAGTTAAGCGAGAAGGGTGTGAAAATTCTTCGCGGTGGTGCTTTTAAACCAAGAACTTCACCTTATGCATTTCAGGGAATGGGCGAAGAAGGGTTGAAAATCATAAGGGATGTTGCGGACAAATACGGTATGGCTGTTACATCTGAAGTTATGGAAATTTCTCAGATACCAATGTTTTTAAAATATGTTGATATTTTACAGGTTGGTGCTAGAAATATGCAAAATTTTAATTTGTTGAGAGAGCTTGGATATATTAATAAACCTGTTATTATAAAACGCGGACTTTCTGCAACATTTGAAGAATTGTTGATGGCGGCAGAGTATGTTATGTCGGGCGGAAACAGACAGGTAATACTATGTGAACGCGGAATCAGAACTTTCGAAAAAATAACGAGAAACACTCTCGATTTATGCGCAATACCTGTTATTAAAAAACTAAGCCATCTTCCGATAATAATAGATCCCAGTCATGGAACAGGTCTAAGAGACAAAGTTGCACCAATGTCCAGAGCTGCTGTTGCTGCCGGATGTGACGGATTGATTATAGAAGTTCATTATGATCCTGATACGGCATTATGCGACGGCGCACAGTCTCTGTATCCCGACCAGTTCGGTGACTTGTACAGTGATTTGAAAAAAATTGCGCCGATTGTCGGAAAAACAATAGATAGTGAACAGGTTGTAGAAGCATAAAAATAAAAAAAAGCTGTTGAATCTAAGGGTTCAACAGCACAGTCTAAACAGGGATGATAAAATAAAAGTTATATAGCTTGTGATGTGTACTGATACATATTAACGGCTTTCGGTCTAAGATAGGACTCAAGTCTCGAAATATCATTCAGGTACAATAATGATTTGTTTGATAACATTCTGAGTGTTTTGTTTTTTTCATCAGCGTTATTGATAATAACGGTAATGGGGAAATACTCGGAGAATTCTTCAACTGCCGCTTCGACGATTACATTGTAAAGCTCAGCATCTACTATTATGTGAGAAATGCCTGCGATTTCCAAATATCTCTCTGCGCTCTCGGGTTCCGTTACGGAATATATATTTCTTTCGGAAATTCCGCAGTTAATGCATTCCTGTGTAAGTTCTGATAAAGTTTTTATGTTGTTTTGTATTAAAAGTACTGATCTTTTGTTTAACATCTCTAATTCCTTTATCTGTTATATATATCGACTTTTGAGAAAATTTCTTTAGGTGTTTTGGTGAATATTCCTCCAGATGTATTAGATTATATACGTGTGGATAATGAAAAATTCAAAAATGCTTTATACAATCATTGAATGAAAGAACGTGTTGTAATACTGGGCGGCGGGGCTGCCGGTCCGAAAATAATGGCAAAATTGTTGAGAACAGCAAATTATGATTGCCAGATTGATATGTACACGGATGAGGATATGATTTCTTATTCTGCATGCGGCATGCCTTTTTATATTGAGGGTTTGATAGAAAATTATCGTCGTCTTATAGTGCGTACTCCGCAGCAATTTGAAGAAAAGGGGGCAAATGTTCATCTCGGGAAAAAATGTATAAAAATTATGACGGGTGAAAAAAAAGTAATGCTTGAGGACGTAAAGACCGGTGAAGTCTCATATGCTGATTATGATAAACTGGCGATAACAACCGGTGCCCGTCCGTATGTGCCGAATATTAAAAATATAGACTTGAAAAATGTTTTTACCTTAAGAAAACTTGAAGATGCAATTAATATCAAAGATACTATGCTTCAATCAAAAAAAGCTGTTATCATTGGAGGCGGATATATAGGGATAGAACTACTGGAAGCTTTTGTTGTAAATGATTTACATGTAGATTTGATAGAGAAATCTTCCCATATTTTGTCTATATTTGATGATGATATGTCAGTTTTGATTAGAACTCATATAGAAAAAACAAGTCCTGAGAAGGTTAATATAATAACTGACGATGCTGTTATTGCTTTAGTCGGGGAGGAGAAAGTCGAAAAAGTCGTAACTCAGAATGGAAAAATAATTGAAACGGATATGGTTATTATAGCATCCGGTGTTGTTCCAAATACAGAGGTGGCGGCAGATGCCGGGTTAGAACTCGGTGTGGGAAATACTATCAGGGTAAATCATCGGATGCAAACTTCTGTCAAAGATATTTATGCAGCCGGTGATTGCATTGAAAATTATCATCTTGTATCAAGAAGTCCTGTATGGATTCCGTTGGGTTCTTCTGCAAACAAAGAGGGTCGTTGTGCTGCAATCAATATTTCCGGCGGATATGATACATTGCCCGGTATACTCGGTTCTGCAGTCACGAGATATATTGGGTTTACAATGTCTTTAACCGGTCTGACAGAAAGAGATGCAAGAAATCACGGCTTTGACGTAATAACGACTGTCACAACAAAGCAGGACAAAGCCGGTTACATGCCTGAATCAGAAGATATAACCATAAAGCTCGTTGCGGACAGAAGAACTCAAAAAATTCTGGGTGCGCAGGCTGTGGGGGCGGGGGATGCTGATAAAAGAATAAACACAGTTGCGTCTGCGATAATTGCGGATGAAACAGTTGACGATTTTTTGCATCTTGATATGACTTATGCTCCGCCATATTCTACGGCTATTGATCCGCTGCTATCTGCTGCAATTGTTTTGAACAATAAATTAAAAGCTAATGATTAATAATTATATTTTAGAAATCTTTTAGCAGACTGTTCAAAATCTATATATTTTGATTTTCGGGCAAAAAGAAGAATATCAGTATTTGTCAGTCTTAAACGTTTGATTAGACTTTTAGTTATTTCATCTTTTACATACCATGTAATTTTTCCGTCCGGGTATTTGGAAAAATGGAAAGTTGAACACAACACGCATATTTTTGTCGTATCAATCATGTTCAGACCTGATATGTCAATGTAAAGAGTCTGACAATCATTGTTGCTTATATATTCTTTAACTTCATTAACCCTTTCAAAAATATCTTCATTGTATTTTTTTATGGTCAAATCAATTTTTTGAGGTTGTTCATTAATCATAGGTTTTTCAAATTCTCTAATTTATATGAGGTCTGTCTGATAATATAAGTTGTGCTGAACTTTATATATAATATATCGATACTTTTTTCAAAAAATTCAGTCAAAATATCAAAACTACATCATCTGGATGATATTTGTTTTTTCTTAATATATCTGGATTTCAGACGTGGTTTTCTATAAAACTTCGTCAATGGCTTTCTTTATCATATCCGGAGAAATTTTTGTCAAACAGCCGTAATTAAACTTACATTTTTTCTTTAATGAACAGGGGCGACAAGGTATATCTGCAGTGATAATTTTTGCATTTTTTCCCCACGGACGCCATTTATTTGTGTCCATAGGTCCGTATATACCTATAGCCTGAGTGCCGACGGATGCTGCCATATGAAGATTGCCGCTGTCACAGCCTACTATTAAATCACATTTTTCTGTCAATGCAAGGCTTTCTCTAAGTGTTAGTTTTCCGCAAAGATTAATAGGCTTGACCGCCAGACTTCCTTTTATTAATGCTTCAATTTGTTCATAGGTCATGCGGTCATTTTCAGTACCCGTATATATAACCTGAATATTTTTTTCGTTGCTCAAATATTTGATGATTTCTGCAAAGTTTTCTTTTGACCATTCTTTTTTATGGTTTCCGCTTGTGGCATGAACCAGTACTTTTTTTTCATTTTCTATATTGTAACTTTTGAGAACTTCATTTACTTTTGAATATTCTTCCTCTTTTATCCAGTTTTCAAGATAATCATCTCTTATTTCAATATTATCAGCGCGCAGTACATCTAAAAAACATTCGACTTCATGACGGTCATTGTTGTATGGAACTCGTTTTGTCAAGAATATTGCGCGTCCTTCTGTATTAAATCCTATGCGTTTTTTTATACCTGCTGCAAAAGCCAGAAAAGCACTGGATAAAGAACGTTTCAAGACATAAGCTTTATCGTATTTTTTTTCTCTTAAAAGTTTGACATAACTCCAGAAAGTTTTTTTCTCTCCTCCATTATGTTCATAGCGATGTTTGCGTGTTGTATCAAAATAAAGAAAATTATCCACATACGGGCATTCTTTGATAATATCACCGGAAACCGGTGCTACCAGCATATCAATCTGCGCGTCGGGATAGGCATATCTAAGGTTACGTAAAAAAGGAACGGTTAACAGTGTGTCTCCGATAAATCTGTATCTTATAACTAGAATTCTTTTTACATCATTATCCATTTAACAGTCCTTCTATATCTAATTCAGGTTTAAGTTTTAGCGCATATATGGTTATATCTTTTAAATTCAAATTTTTTAATTTTACTGCATCTTTTTCTGTTGTAACAAAAATTTTTGATTTTTGAGCAAGTAAATCAATATCTTCCTGTTTGTAAATGTGGTGATCAGGGAAATTTTTTGTTCCCTTAATTAGATGTTGAGGAAGAAAATTGTAGAATTGTTCAGGCTGACCGATTGCGCAGAATGCAAACATTTCTGTATTTTGTGCAAATATTTCTTCCGTTTCAATATTGTATATTCTATCGGGTATCATATTGCATAGAAAAACAGGCTTATTATATTTGTTTTTTAATTCTTCTGCATATTGTTTTGCTATCGGGTTATTGAAATTTTTGTTAACAACAATGATTTTGTCAGCGCGTTTAATTTCACACATAGGTTCTCTTAGTGCTCCGAGTGGAAGCACATGTTCATTCGAAAATTTTTTTTCGGAATCAACAACAAGAAGATTTAAATCACGTTTGAGTTTCTGGTGCTGATATCCGTCGTCAAGTATTGCAATATCAGCATTCACTATTTCCTTTGCATAATTTGCTGCTTTTACGCGGGATGAACATGTAAGAACTACTGTTCCGGGACAGTTTTGTGCAAGCCAGAAAGGTTCGTCTCCCGAGTATTCTGCGTTGTATTTTATTTCAATTCCGTCTGAAATGATATTAACATTTTTATTGGAAAGTTTTCCGCCATAGCCTCTTGAAAGAATGGAAACTTTTTTCCCTTTTTGGCTAAGATAGTTTGCTATTTCTGCTGTTATCGGGGTTTTTCCCGTACCGCCGGTTGAAAGATTGCCGATAGAGATTGTATAAATATCCGGTTTGTATGATTTCAGGATATTTCTTTTGTATAAAAAATTTCTTACTTCCGAGATGCATTGGTACACAAAGGAAGGCAACAAAAGCAATATATAAACCGGGTAATCAGCAAATTTATATTTTTTTTTGTAGTGAAATTTTGTCAGATATACTTTCATGTTTTATATTCTAGAACATCAATCTGAATAGTAAAAATCTTTTGTTCAGTTTTTCTGAGAATTTACGCAGATTTTTAGATGTTTCACAAGCATTATTCAATGTAGATTCAATATTAGATTTTTGCTCGGTTGTAAGATTATTTACATTAGTGAGTGTCAATGTAAGTTCATCCAGTGCTTTATTGAATTTTATCATTGTGTCATTTATTTCTGCTTTCAGTTTTTCATCTTTTGTCATTGTGTTAACAAAATCTGAAATTTCAGCAATATTTTTGCTTGCAACCTGAAGATTCTGCAAAGTTTGTTTTGTTGTAGGATCTTCAAGTAATGTATTCATATTTTTGGATAATCTGTCAATAGATTTTGTTGTAGACATTAATGTTTCTTTGAATTCTTCATCACCTACAATATTGTTCAGATTATCTGTCAAAATTATTACTTTTTGAGAAACAGTGTCTGTAGTAACCATAAGTTTATCAAGATCTTCTTTTGATGAATCAATTAACAACTGGGTTTTATCAAGAGTTGTGCCTGCTTTTACAGTTAAATCATTGATATTCTGGACTATGCCTTTTATTTCTGTAATTATGTCATCTGAAAGAATTGTGTTAATTTTTTCGTTCATTTCTGTCATAGAAGAAGCTGCTCGATATTGCAAATCAAGAAAATCAGAAAGTCTTAATGGTTCTATAACAGTATATTTTGAGTTTGTTTTAGGATATGCCAGTGCCAGCTGATTACGAGGAGCCAGTCTCAGTTTATTGTTGTTTTTATCGGTTTTTATTTTGCCGGTAACTCTGTCTGGCAAAACTAATCCCGGCAATGTTATTACATAACCGACTTTGTAAGCAAATTCTGTTTTAATTTCTTCCTGTATTGTTAATGGCAAAGTCTTTGTTTCAACGATTTCAATTTTTTTGACATTACCGACATCATAGTATTTGTCGCTAAGTTTCATTTCTACTTTGTCATTTGTATGGAGGAATTGTGATTTTTTGCCAATAGGCATATAAATAAATTTAATTTTGGGCGGTGTAATTTCAAGGAATTGTTCACCTATAATGCCTGATTGTTGAATAGATATTGTAGATGCCTGCGGAATTGTGATATCCGGTTCTGTGATTACAAATTTTACACGAACAATTGAATTTTCGTTATTTATGACCGGGGTGATATCTTCAACCTGTCCGACCCTGAAGCCCATAAGCTGAACAGCAGAACCCGGGCGCATTCCGTTTACATCCTTAAATTCAACAGTGAGTCTTTCTCCTGCGGACAGCGCTCTGCCTTTTATCCATAATATGCTGAACACTAAAATTAAGAGTGCAGCCAGTGTCAGTATTCCAACTTTGAATGATGAAGAAAAACGCATATATCTGTTCAAATTCCTTATTCTTCTGTCGTACCTACTTTCATAGGTCCTTCTATTTTAGCATTTACGAATTGTTTCGTATATTCGTTGCCATTATGAATCATATCATAAGGCGTTCCATTGTATACTATTTTTTCATTATATAACATAATAACTTTATCGGCACATCTTTTTATAGTAGATAATTGGTGCGTTACTACTATAGATGTTGCTTTGAGTTCATTTTTCAGCCTTACTATATAATCTTCAATTATTGTCGAAGAAACCGGATCCAGTCCTGCAGTCGGTTCATCATATAGAATTGTGGCTGGATTTGTAACTATCGCACGTGCAAAACTTACACGTTTTTGCATACCGCCTGAGAGTTCATGGGGCATTTTTTCCTCTATTCCCTCTAGACCAACCATTTTAAGTTTTTGCGCAACAATATCTTTCAATTCTGATTCAGAGTATTTATTTTTAAATTCTTTTCTTTCTTTTAGTGCGAAAGCTATATTTTCAAAAACATTAAGTGAATCAAAAAGAGCTGAATACTGAAATACCATTGCAATATCACCCTGAGACAGAATGATTTCTCCGCTGTCGGGTTTTGTTAATCCGCAGATAAGTTTTAATATGGTACTTTTCCCTGCACCACTGAGTCCTACGACCGCCAGTATTTCTCCGTCATCAACTTTAAATGAGATGTCGTTTAAAATTACTTTGTCTTTAAATGATTTTGTCAGATTTTTGATTTCTATACTCATAATGTGCTTTCTATTTTTAAAAGAAGAAAATTAGTGCGATTAAATAATCAATAATAGCTATTGCAACAAAAGACCAGACAACAGCTTTTGTCGTAGCAATACCGACTCCTTTTGCTCCTCCGAATGCTAGATATCCGCAACATGAACTGATTAGAGATATAGTCGCTCCGAAGAAAGCTGATTTTAGGATACAAACATTTATGTCTTTTACATACAATCCCTGCCATACAGAGCTGATATAGTTGAGTTTGCTTACATGCGCGGAAAGATGAGCAGCAATTCCTCCGCAAATTATCCCGAATAGGGAGGCAATGATTACAACTATCGGCATCATAACAAAACCGGCAACTACTTTAGGAACAAAAAGATATCTTATTGGATCTACTTTTAAGACTTTAAGTGCATCAATTTGTTCAGTGACTCTCATAGTCGCAATTTCTGACGCATAAGAGGAACCTATCATTGATATAATTGCAAAGCCTGCCATTATTGCTCCAAGTTCTCTTGTTACAACCAGAGCCATAAGTGCTCCGATAAATTTTTCACCGCCCTGTTTTACCATTTCCGGAGAAAGCTGCATGGATATAATAATACAGCTCATTCCGACAATTGATAAAGTAATAGGTAACGAATCCCAGGCAAATCTGGAACATTCATCAATAATCTTTTTCCAGTGTAGATCTCCTTTAAAGATAAATTTTAAAACCTGCAAAAAACGTATTCCCATTTCTCCGAGTGTTTCGAAAAAATCAGTGACTTCTTTTACAAGCAATCTATATAAATTATAGGTTGCCGACTGTTTAAAAAGATTTAGCAGTGAATTCATAAACAAATTATAAAAAAATAAGCTCTTTTAATCAAATTATTTTTATGAAAAAATGTTAAATTGAAGGGATGTGCCTAGCACAAATTTTTTTGTTCAAACTTTATTTTGTTTGGAAGACGTTACCTATAATGAAAATACCATTTTTAAATCAACTTAAAGAGAAGTCGAAACTCGGCTTAAAAGGATTGTGTGTGTCATTGGGCAAACACAATGATGCTTTGTATGCCGTACTAGCAATAGCTGTGTTCAAAGGTATTTTTCGTCCGACTTTCACTATGATGGATAAACATGAAAAGCCGGAAGTAAAACGTTATGCGGCTTTTAGAGAAGGCTTGACTGAAGGGATAGCTTTTGCAAGTTATTTTGTCAGTTCAAAATTGTTGAAAAAAGTAGCCAAACCGATATGCAATGCAGTTAAAAGACCGGAAATGTTAGGTCAGGTTGAACATTCTATGTCTTTCCTCGCTGTTTGTTTGTCAGCCGGAGTTATTATTCCTGCTGTTTGTAACCTTACGTTAAAACCGCTTATGGATTTATATAAAGGGTTTCAGAAGAAAAGAAACTGCGGACTTGAAAAACATGAAGAAATGCCTTTGGATAAAAAACTGGATATTAAAGAAAATGTTGTGAAAAAACCTGTATCTTCGCCGGTATCAATAGCTGCTCAACCTGCGCCGGCAAGCGGAAATTTAATTACATTAATGCAAAATAATATGGCACTGAAAAATGCAGGCATGAAGGTGGGAGGTTAGTATGATAGATAAAGTGTTTAATATACTGACAAATCCCAATCTGGTAAGTACGTCACAAAATACTGTTGCGTCGGTCACAATAGAAACCGGGCTAAAAGCTGTCGGAAGACCGACCGCTACCCTCATGGACAAGCACGCCGATAAAAAAACACGTCAATATTCTGCAGTTAAAGAGTTGTTTTACCAGCTGTTGTGTCTTGGTATATATATGTCTGTAATTCCTTTGTTCAAAAAAGGCGGTTTCCAGCTGGCTAAAAAAATATTTAAGAATGAAGTCAGTCTTCAAAATTTTAAAAATGAGACAGAATATTTGCGTTATCACAAACTTGCCTGTCTGCCAAAAGACCAGAGAGCATCTCATAAATTTATGTCATTAATACCGGACAGAGAAATTATAAGCGGTGCAAAAAAGAAAATCTCTATGCGTGACGAACTTTTAACAAAAGAGAAACCTTTCAAATTCCCGCTGGCAAAGGGCGCAATTGAATTAAGCTCTATAATCGGCTCAGTCGCAGGCTTAACAATACTGGCTCCCGAGTTAAGTCACCTTTTCCTTCATCCGTTGATGAAACTGGTAGGAATGGAAAAGAAACCTGAAACAAAAATTGATACAAAGGCTTAAATCTCTTCTCCCAGTAGTTTAAGGTTGTTTTTAGCTTCGGGGTGTTCCGGATTCAATTCGAGTACTTTATGATATTCTTTTTTTGCTCTTTCAATATCGCCTGAGAGTTCATATACCAGTGCGAGATTGTAGCGGATATCGCAGTTGTTCGGCTCTAAAGAAGCTGCTGTTTCTAACGATTTTTTTGCACTTTCATTTTCTTTATCTTTTGCTTGTAGTATTCCGAGGAGCGAATGAGCTCTGGCATTTCTCGGGTCGATGAATACGGCTTCTTTGTAGTGCTTTTTGGCTTCTATTTCATTTTGAAGTTCATAATATATGTCCGCGAGTGTTTCATAATACAAGCTGATTTCCGGTGCGAGTTCTATTGCTCTTTTGCATTGTCTTATTGCTTCCGAGTAGTTTTTTATGTCCCTGTTTGCATTAGAGAGTTTGTAATAAATTTCCGGATTTTCGTTGTTATATTGCAAAGCTTCGGTGAATTTATCAAATCCTTCTTTTGTTTTTCCCTGATCAAGAAGGTAAACAGCATTTTCTGCAAGGATTGTACTCATATTATTGTGGATAACTTTTATATCGGACGGCATAGCAACTTCGAGGGCGTCTGTACAGACTTTCATTGCTTTTTCAAAATCTTTATTCATACAATGAGCCATTGCGAGGGTTTGGCTCAGGTATAAATTTGTCGGGTCTTCGAGTATGGTTTCATTAATAAGATTTATACCGTCTTGTATTCTATTTGTGTAAATATAGATTTTTGCAATCATATTTTTTATTTCAAAAATATCTTTTTTTTCAAGGTTAAGTGCCTTTGTCGCATATTCCAGAGCTTCGTCATACTGTTGGATGTGAAACAGCAGCTCGATTATTTCTCTGTAATAAAGGTAATTGTCCGGTTCAAGGTCTATTAGTTTTCTTGTGCAATATAGCACATTTTCGGTGTCCTTTAACTTCAGGTATATTTTTCTGGAATTCTGAATTGCATCTATATTTTCAGGCTGGTAGTCGAGTACTTTTTTGTATAGGCTCAGAGCTTTTTCATTATTATTTGTGCCCATATAGATGTCTGCCATTTTTTTATAATAGTCGACTTTTTCATTTTCATCGTCTATATAAGATACCAGCTGTTTATACATTTTCAGTGCAGATTCTTTTTGTTTATTGTTGTAATACAAATCAGCAAGATTTTTTATGGCAATAATATTATATTGATCCTTGCCGAGTATGTATGCATAGTAGTGCATTGCTTTTTTTTGCTGATGAGTATTTTTATAAAGTGTTGCCAGCTGAGAAAATAGTTCCAAATCATCAGGGAAAAATTTGGTCAGTATACAAAGATTGTTAATTGCTTCATACTCTTTTTTCTGATCAATGTATGATTTAATTAAAACTTTTCGTAGTTCATGGTGCTCAGGATTTTTATCAAGATATTTTTTACCCAGTTTTTGAGCAGTGCTATTATCACCGGAATCAAGCAGTGTTTTGACCTGTGCAAGTACTTCTTCCGGTGTAATTTGTAAATCTTCTCCTTTATTTGGTCTTTTCGATTTTGTTTCCTCTTTTATCCTTAGCATTACATAGGAAACGCCAGAAACAAAAAGTATAAACAAACATATTAATATTATATTATTAATCATTTATGTTATTAACCCTGATTCAAAAATCATTGGAATTAGCCCGGAGGCCATTTCATATCTCTTCCAGCAAGTATGTGAATATGAATATGGAATACTTCCTGACCTGCTGATTTTCCTGTATTTATTACTGTTCTGTATTCTTGTATTTCAAGTTTTTTTGTTATTTCTCTGACAGCATTCATTAATTCTCCGAGTAATGATATATCATCAAGTTCGTTTAATGATGCATAGTGTTTTTTCGGAACAACAAGTATATGTGTCGGAGCCTGTGGATTTATGTCTCTGAAACCGACAACATTTTCGCTTTCATAAACAAGTTTTGCTGGTATTTCTTTACTTGCTATTTTACAAAAAATACAATCTTCCATACTAAATTCCTCTATTTGTCTTTATATTATAGAGCATTATGGTATAATTATACAAGCATTTAATAGTAAAGTTGAATAAAAAATGTGCTTGTAGCTCAGTTGGCCGGTTAAATCTTTTACGAAGTAAAAGTTTAACAAAAAAAGATTAAACTCTATCCAAATGAGCGAAGGTGCGAAAAATGACAATTAAATAGAGAAATGTGCTTGTAGCTCAGTTGGCCGGTTAAATCTTTTACGAAGTAAAAGTTTAACAAAAAAAGATTAAACTCTATC
>CALUSL010000009.1 GCA_944323425.1 Candidatus Gastranaerophilales bacterium
TTAAAAATTTTTATCTAACTGTCCCAAAATTCCGAAACTGGTTGTCAAATATTCCGGAACTGGTTGTTCTTTTACATACAGCTTGGAGCGGAGATTCGAATACCCGTTTTATATCCGGTTTTATCAACTCATTTGATATCAACCATTCATCTTTTCCGGTAAAATAAGCTGTGTTGGAGCTTTGTCCGTGCAAACAGCCTTTAAATTGAGAAAACGGAATATTATTGCCTTCAAAAAATTGTACAAACTTTTCGAACAAAGCAGTACTATTTGGACTGCCCGGATTATTGTCAGTTGAGCCGAGAAGAAAGCCCTGAAGATTTTCGTCTGTTATATCTATCACTCTTTTTATATAACTTTTAATCAGCTCAAAATTTGTATTGGCAGGCACAGTAGGACAAATATGACATAAAAACACCTACTGTCCATCAGTTATGCCACAGGCAGTACAGTCATAGACATCAGTTGTTATAGCATTTTTCGCCTTTACACTTTCTTTCATGGTATAAGGATAGTCCACGAATTTGTCATACTTACTATTTCTAAAAATTTTCACAAATTCTGACGGTTCAACAAGCCTTATTCTTGATTTAAAAGAAATATTGTCCATATCCCGGATAACACATGTAAAAATAATAGATTGCTCTTTTTGTACAAATTATTAAGTTTATAATTTGAGCAATGCCGCAGATTCAGTGAGAACACAAAATTCCTACCAACAGTTGATATAGCTATTATATAAAGAGTCTATAATAAAATAAAAAAATGGAGAGACATATGGAACAACAGCAGGCAGAACAAAAAATAAATTTTTCTGCTTACTTTACTTCAAAAGTAGCTCCGGCCGCAGAAAAAATAGAAAAGTATAGAAAAAAAATTATTACAGTAGCAGCAATATATGGCGGCATTATATGCACAATTTTTATTCTTATTGCCGTTTCAGTACTGGTTTTTCCGTCAAAATTGCTCTTTAACGAAAAACTATTATGTGCTGCACTTTTTATTTTTGTACCAATTTTATGTTTTATTTGCGGACCGCTATTTACAATAAAAAAAATATACAATATTTTCACAAAAGAAATTCTTATACCGCGTCTGCTGGGATTCTGGGGCAAATTCGCGTACTTTCCTCCGGCTAATATTTTCACAGCAATATACAAATCAATAAAGAATAAAACAGGTTTCAAAGGTATCATCTCTGAGCTTAGAGGTGCAAAGCAGACAAATATATCAGTAAATCCGGCGATTCTTGCCCGTCTTTTAAAATTTTCAACTATTTCTTATGATGACAAAATTGTAGGCAGACATGCTGATACAGATATTGAATTAACAGAACTCGAAACGTACTATATGACAAAAGAAAGAGACAGAGAAGGAAAAACGAGTTACCAAAAGCGCACAACCTTTAAAGGTGTTGTATTCAGTGCAACAATGAATAAAAAATTTAAGGGACTAACGGTATTATCGTATAGCAATATAGACAAAAATAGAGCCCAATATCCGCATGTAACAAAAAAAGAAATAGGTACAATGAATCTGACAGATGTGCTGAACTTCGGACGACAGGTTGCCGATGTTGTAGATCTGGTTAAAGAATACCAGCAGGGTAAAAGCAAAGAAGAACTTGAGCAACAAGCAAAAAACAGCTCACTGACTCAAAAAGCGGTAAAAACAGAACCTCTTCAGGATGTAATGCTAGAGGACCCGATGTTCAATAAAAAATTCAAAATGTGCTCAACCGATCAAGTTGAAGCAAGATATATTTTCACAACAGGCTTTATGGAACGATTTATAAAAATGGGAGAATGTTTTGATTACAAAATTAAAGCCATATTCTTAGACAATAATGTTTATATATTAATAGACCAGAGAAAAGACTGGTTTCAGATTCCATTTTTCAAATCCGGTCTGGACCCCGCAAACTACAAACAATTTTTGATTGAATTTTCGAGACTGCTAAGCATTGTAGAAGTATTGAAACTCAATCAAAATATAGGTATGTAAAAGAAAAAGGCTGCTTTTTAAGAATATCTGTCTTACACAAAACATAAAAAGCAGTCTTTTTTATATAAATAATCAGAGATTATATCCTGACGACAAGCATTTTTGTATCTTTTTTTGCGAGCACAGTGTGTTTTTCGTCAGCGTTAAAGAAAAATATATCACCTTTTTTTACTTTATATTTTTCGTTTTCTTCATGATTGATTTCGAACTCAATTTCACCTTCTATCAAATAGATAAAGGCATTTCTCGGGGATGTATGTTCGGGCATACACTGTTCTTTTTTCATAGCAAAAAGAACAGCTTTGCTTTCTCCGTTTTCCGCAAGAACCTTTGAATTTATGCGCTCGTCGCAAAATTCTATCATATCTTTCAATTCTTCAACATTATGATGAGTCATTTTCGCATCCTTTATTGTTCTCTAACTGATTTATATTAAACCTCTGCAAAACTTTATTAATCAGCCGTACAGCTAATATTTGAATTAAAAAACTACTACTTTTTAGCAATATCCTGCTATCTAAAAGCACAGTTTGTAAATATTCTCAGAAAGTTTATTATACAGAAACAAAAAACTAGTTGCTCTGACCGGCTCTGTAACCACACCATGCATAAATAGCAGGAAGAACCTTTTCAGGATGTAGTTTGCCAATCAGCGGGAATTTAGCAAGAGCAAACACACCCAGCGCGTCATCAATATTAACTACAGCATCCTTCATGGTAAGTTTTCTGTCAGGTACTTTGTCATGCGGATCAATCACAAGATTCGCAGTTTTTGCTGCAAGAAACATACCGCCCGTCAGTCCTACTATAGTGTTTGCGATGCTGACCGCCTTGTTTTTTGCATACTTGGTTTTTTCCTGTATTTTGGTCAAACCAGCAAAAACAAGAGGAGGCACTGTTGCATTAAAGAATTGGAAAATGCCTTCATTGACTTTGTGCTTATGATTCTTTGACTTGTCAGAAGCGATACCTGCAACAACACCGCCGAATATAGAACCGGCGCCAACGACTATCATTTCTTTCAAGCCGAAATGAAGATTGAATATCTTTGCATTTTGTTTTTTTGCAAAATACAGCATGGGCAGAATAGTTCCGGCAACAGAACCGATAATAACTCCGCTTTTTTCCCAGAAACCGAGTTTGTGCGTTGTTGATTTTACACGCAGCTCTCTGAGCCCGCCATGTGCAGGCTGATGCAGATTAGCAGAAGTCTGGAATTTTTTAAATACATTCCTCTTATTATTATATCTGGTGTTGGTATTATCCGTATTTTTAACTAAGCTTATCATTGTCCTGTTTCTATTAAAGCGAAAAACCTTTTTTTTTGCCAGTTTTAAATAATTATTTACATTCTGTAACTATTGAGATACTACAGCTTTTAATTAAAATATACTACAAGCATATTTTTTTATACAGGTATATAAATTTTTGTATCTAAAGTTTAATTGTAAAAATAGATAAAAAGCCCTATAATCTTTTTAAGATGAAAAAAATTATTATCTCAATTCTTTTTATATTTTTGTTTTTTATAACAAATTCGGTTTTTGCCGACAGCAAAATAAAATTTAACGGATTTATTGCAGACAATGCTGATTTGTTATCTCCGGCAGCAGAAGAAAAAATCAATGCTTTTTTATGGGACTTACAGAAAAAAACAACTTCTGATGTAGCCGTCGTCACTGTAAAATCACTGGATGGACGTTCTATAGAAGAAACTGCACTAAAAATAGGCAGAAATATGAAAGTCGGAGCCAAAGGAAAAAACAACGGTGCAGTAATTCTTGTTGCGCCCAATGAGCGAAAAATGAGAATAGAAATCGGATACGGACTCGAAGGTGCAATCACGGATGCACATGCAGGACGAATCAGAGACAATGATATGCTTCCGTATTTCAGCCGCGGCAAATACGAAAACGGAATTTTACGGGGCAGTTACACCCTTGCCTCTGATATTGCAAAATCATACGGAAAAACAATAGATTCAGATGAAAGTATACCCCCTCCGGTCAATTCGGACGAGGGTATAGACCCGCTGTTTCTGCTTCTTATAATTGTATTCATATCGCTAAGCCTGAGAGGGGGATTCTTCCCTATTTTTCCTGGTGGAGGATATTCATCACGGGGCTTCTCCGGCGGTGGCTTCGGAGGATTTGGCGGTGGCGGCGGTTTCGGCGGCGGCGGAGCATCAGGAGGCTGGTAATGGAAAAATTTATAAACGAATTAAAAAATTTGCTAAAAGAACGACTCTCATCAGTTTTTATGTACGGTTCAAAAGTTAAATATGACCTGAACCTTATAAAATCTGATGTAAATATAATGGTAATTGTTGAAAATCTCTCGGGCAGCGACATTTGCGCATGTTCTTCAGCTGTAAAAAGATGGATAAAACAGGGAAATCCCCCACCTGTTTTTATGGACAGAGAAGAATGGTTTCACTCCTCTGATGTTTATGCAATGGAGTATGCGGATATAAAATCTGCTCATCGTATTTTGCACGGAGAAGATTTAGTATCCGCAATCACTGTAGATACAGACAACATTCGTTTTCAATGCGAACAGGAAACAAAAAATCTTCTCATGCGATTCAGAGGATTTTATCTTGAAAATGCAGACAATCCGCGCCGGCTAAAAGACAGCTTTATGCCCCTGACAAAGACTTGTAATGCAATATTTAAAGCCATATTACGTGTAAAGTTTACTGATGTTCCTGATGAAAAAACAGATATAATTAAAAAAGTAAACGAAATCACCGGATTGGATACAGGTGTATACGAAAAACTACTCTGCTACAAAAGAAAACAGTGCAAAATGAACAATAAAGAAACAATTAATTTTGCAAATGAAATAGTCGGTTCATTGACATTATTGCTAAACTACACAAACAACATGTAATAAATAAAAGGAGTCAAACATGAACAAAACAGTATGGATTATTTTAGGCGTAATACTGATTCTCGGAGTTATGATTGCCGGTTCATTCATAGGCGCATATAACAATCTGCAGGTTATGGACGAACAGATAAACGGACAATGGGCACAGGTTGAAAACCAGCTCAAACGGAGAAATGATTTAATACCCAATCTGGTAGAAACAGTCAAGGGCTATGCAACTCATGAAAAAACAGTGTTTACAAACATTGCAGATGCACGCTCAAAACTCTCGGGCGCAATGAACAAAAATGATGTAAAAGCTATTCAAAACAGCAATAGCGAACTAACAGGAGCACTGTCAAGGCTGCTTCTCGTTGTCGAAAGATATCCCCAGCTTAAAGCAGATAAATCTTTCACGGCTCTGCAGGATGAACTGGCAGGAACAGAGAACAGGCTAGCTGTAGCAAGAATGGACTACAACGAAAGCGTGAAAATACTCAATGCCAAAATCAGAACATTTCCGACATCAATAGTCGCAGCTCTTTCCGGTATAAAAGCACGTGAATACTTTGAAGCAAGCGAAGCAGAAAAAGCCGTCCCACAGGTAAAATTCTAAAAACAAATTACCAAGATAACATAAAAAACTCTCCACATATTGTGGAGAGTTTTTTTTCTTAAAGAATTATTAGAAATTCAAACCAGCTTCTCTGGCTGCATCAGCGAGAGCAGCAACTCTGCCGTGATAGAGGAATCCGCCTCTGTCAAAAACACAATCTTTTATGCCGGCAGCAAGTGCTTTCTTTGCGATAGCTTCACCAACTGCTTTTGCTGATTCAATATTTCCGCCGTGAGCAAGGTTTGCTTTCAGGTCTTTATCAATTGAAGAAGCTGAGCAGATAGTAACACCTTTAACGTCATCAATAAGTTGAGCGTAAATGTGTTTTGTGCTTCTGTATACTGCAAGTCTCGGAGCTTCAGCAGTTCCTGAGATTTTCAGTCTAACTCTCTGGTGTCTTTTTCTGGTTTGTTCTTTTCTGTTTTTTGTTCCAATCATTTTTCTTTCCTTTCACCGAAGCCTTCTTACTTCGAAATTTGATTTTATTCAAAGTTTCTATAAGGGCCTATGCCGGCTTTGTCTATTTATACTGTAACTACTAGTTGTTTTGCTTCTTTAGCTGCATACTGGTCAGCAGCATCCTGGTCAATGGATTTCAATAATGTATAATCTCTGTATGAATCTCCTGTAAATATTCTCAATCCTTCAGAAGAGAGCTTTCCGTAGAAATGAGTGGAATTGTTGATATGTTCAATTCTGTCAACAAAAACAACGCTTCTATTCTGAAAAGCAATGCTCTGATCCTTCTCAATACGGTTTTCGACATCTTCTGCTTTTGTGCCGATTCCCTGCTTATAGCGGATATCAAATATTTTTCCAAAAGATACAGGACTAATTTTCATCATCTCAACCCTTATTTCTTACCAGTTTTACCGGCTTTACGTCTGATGTATTCGCCTTCGTACTTGATACCTTTACCTTTGTAAACTTCAGGAGGTCTCTTTCCTCTGATTTCAGCGGCAACATCACCAACAAGCTGTTTGTTTGCACCTTTTACAGTGATTTTTGTGTTATTTTCAACAGTGATAGTGATTCCCTGAGGAGGTTCAACTTTTACAGGGTGAGAATATCCGAGTGCAAGGTTCAAAATAGTACCTTCCATATTTGCACGGTAGCCTACACCATTGATTTCTAATTTCTTTTCAAAGCCATGTTTTACGCCTTGAACAGCATTGTTCACAAGAGTTCTGGACAATCCCCAGAGTGAACGGGATTTTCTATCGTCTTGAATTTTAGCAAGGACAACATGATTGTCCTCAATTTTTACGGAAATTTCGGGGCAAACAGTAACTGTCTCTGTACCGAGCGGTCCTTTAGCAGTAACTACCTGACCGTCAACTTTTACTTCGACGCCTTCCGGAATTTCAACAGGTTTTTTACCTATACGTGACATTTTTTTATCTCCAATTAATTATTATCTAATATAATTCAGTGTTATAGCCTGCAAAACAGATATTTCAGCCGGCTTCACACTTTTCTAAACACCGGCAATACAAAATTGCCAGTTAGTTTACCATACGTAGCAGAGTATTTCGCCGCCAATATTTTCTTTTCTGGCTTTTCTGTCAGTCATCAAGCCTTTGCTTGTTGAAATAATAGCTATTCCAAGACCGCCAAATACCTGAGGAAGATTTTTAGCTTTGCAATATATTCTGAGACCTGTTTTTGAAACTCTTTTCAGGTTAGAGATTACAGGTTTGTTCTTTTCGTCATATTTTAAGGTGATAGAAAGGACTTTGAATTTTCCTGATTCTTTTTCTGTGTAATCAGAAATATATCCTTCTTCTTTCAAAACTTTAGCGAGTTCAAGTTTCAATTTTGAGCTCGGCATTTCTACTTCCGGATGAGAAACGATATTTGCGTTTCTGATTCTTGTGAGCATATCTGCTATCGGATCTGTGTACATTTTATTTTCCTTTTTCTTGCGGGTCACCAGTTATTTGTCAAAGCTACTACTTTTATACAGCACCTTTTTTAAACTGATTCCCTTACTACTTACTAAAACTATACGGAGCAAGTACTATGCCTGCCGCCGTAACGTCAGAGCCGCAAACGCAGCTCCTGCCTGTCTAGCAGTATAGTCAAGACAAAGTTATTACCAACTTGCTTTAACTACACCGGGTAACAAGCCTTCATGCGCCATTTTTCTCAGGCAGATTCTGCAAAGACCGAAATCTCTGTGGAATCCGTGAGGACGTCCGCATACAGAACATCTGTTATGAAGTCTTACTCTGGGATATTTTCCCTTTGATACGAGTAATTCTCTTCTTTGTTCTTTAGCTATCATTGCTTTTTTAGCCACGATTAATTTCTCCTTTTTGTATTTATTCCGCCGATTCCGGCGGCATTAAAATTGCTTTTTATTTTTTAAGCTGATTGCAGCCTAGTTGTGTGATTTTTTCTTGAAAGGCATTCCGAGTTCTGCAAGAAGAGCTCTTGCTTCTTCATCAGTTTTCGCAGTTGTGATGATAGAAATATTCATACCTTTAACAAGATCAACTTCATCATATGTAATCTCAGGGAACAAAGACTGTTCTTTCAACCCTAATGTATAATTGCCTCTGCCGTCAAAACTTTTAGAAGAGACACCTCTAAAGTCACGGATTCTGGGGAGTACAACACAAATTAATTTCTGCAAGAAGTCATACATTCTTTCGCCGCGGAGTGTAACCATTGCGCCTACAGGCATTCCTTCTCTCAATTTAAATGATGCGATTGATTTCTTTGCTCTTGTTATAACAGCTTTTTGACCGGCAATTTTTGTAAGCTGTGCAACAATGCTTTCAGCCAGTTTTGAGTTGTGGCAAGCTTCGCCGACACCCATGTTTATAACAATTTTATCAAGTTTCGGAATCTGGTGTACATTATCATAACCGAATTGAGACTTGAGTGCATCTTTAACCTGTTCATTGTATTTAACTTTTAAATCTTTAGTTAATGTCATTTTTCTTTTCCTTCCGTAGAATGCACCTTCATTTTCCGTATAAATTATACATCAAACAAGATGCCCATACTTATGTGTTACGCGTCAATATGTTCGCCGCATTTTTTGCATACGCGGACTTTTTTGCCGTCAACGATTTCGTGTTTTACGCGGGTAGCTTTTTCGCAGCTCTGGCAGTATATCATAACTTTAGATGAATCCATCGGAGCTTCGATATCAATTAAACCGCCCTGAATACCAGCCATCGGATTCGGCTTCTGTGCTTTTTTAATCATATTAGCACCTTCAACAACAACTTTGTTTTCTGATGCTATGATTTTTTTGATATTGCCGATTTTGCCTCTGTCTTTTCCGGCAGTGACGATTACTCTGTCACCTGTTTTGACATGCAAATCGTGTTTTTCAATTTGTTTTTTAGTATTTCTCATTTTCTTTATCCTTAATTATTAATTTATCAGGAATTGTCTCTTTTTGTGAAATTCATCCGGACACCGGCGACAAAATCTGTCCGCAAACTCTTCCGGCAAATCACATATCTTAGATAACTTCGGGAGCAAGTGAAATGATTTTCATGAAATTCTTTTCACGAAGTTCTCTTGCAACCGGTCCAAATACACGGGTACCTCTGGGGTTTCCGTCTTTGTTGATAATAACAGCTGCATTTTCGTCAAATCTGATAACTGATCCGTCAGCACGTTTGATGTCAGCTTTAGTTCTGACAACAACAGCCTTCACAACTTCAGATTTTTTTACAGCCATATTCGGAGTAGCGTCTTTAACAGTCGCTACGATTACATCACCGACATGAGCATATTTTTTATTTGAACTGCCCATAACACGGATACACAAAAGTTCTTTTGCGCCTGTGTTGTCAGCTACGACTAATCTGGTTTCTGGTTGTATCATTTTTACTTATCCTTATACTTAAATTATTGGAATCTATGCCGTCCGGACTCTCCGGATAACGGCTCTATGGCTTAACTACCGGTTCTGTTCTTACCGGCAATCTCTGCCTAACACACCTAAAACTAGTTTGCTTTTTCAACAATCTGAGCCACATTCCAACGTTTTCCGCCGGAAATAGGTTTGGATTCCACAATTCTTACTACGTCACCTACGCCGCAAGCATTTTCAGCATCATGAGCTTTGTAGTTTTTTGTAGTCTCGATAATTTTGTGGTATTTCGGGTGTTTATTGTATTCTGCCACTTTTACAACAGCAGTTTTATCCATTTTGTTGCTAACTACAACACCTTGTTTTTCTTTCTTCGGCATCTTATTTTACCTCTGACTTTTCTTTAATAACTGTCTTAGCCTGAGCTATGACGGTTCTGATTTTTCCAATTTCAGCAGTGTTTTCGAGTTTCTGCAATGCTTTTTGCATTCTCAAATCCAAAAGCTGTTTTTTGGAATCTTTAATCAGTTCCACGAGCTCATCTATAGATTTTTCTCTGATTTCTTGTAACTTCATTTTTTCGTCCTTTATTCCTTGTCTCCGCACTTTCATGCGGTTGGGGCGAGGTTAGTCCGCAAAGGGATTAAGCCTCAGCCTGGGCTTCTTTTTCAATAACTTTCACTTTAATCGGAAGTTTTTGTGCAGCAAGCTCAAGAGCTTCAATAGCTGTTTCCTTAACAGGGAAATCAATTTCAAACAGAACTCTGTTAGGTTTAACAACAGCTACCCAGTATTCCGGAGAGCCTTTTCCCTTACCCATACGAGTTTCAGCAGGTTTTGCCGTGATAGGTTTGTCAGGGAAAATTTTAATCCAGACGTTACCGCCTCTTTTGATGTTACGTGTCATAGCACGTCTTGCTGCTTCTATTTGTCTTGAGGTAATCCAGGCAGGTTCGCAAGCAATCAAACCGTATGAACCAAACTCGAGTTTTGTTCCGCGAGTTTCGTGGCCTTTTCTGTTACCTTTCATTTTTTTACGATATTTAGTCTTTTTGGGCATTAACATTTTTGTTTTTCGCTCCTAATTATTTAACTTATTCTTCAGTTTGAACGGCTTTTTTTCTTCTTCTGCCGCCAAGTGGTTTTTCTTCAGTGCCGGTAGCTTTTTTAGATTTTACGTTCTGGTCTGCTTTTTCTCCGGGCATCAAGTTGCCTTTGAAAATCCAAACCTTAACACCGATTTTACCCATGATAGTATCAGCTTCAGCAAAACCGTAATCTACGTCAGCTCTCAGAGTTTGAAGAGGAATTCTTCCTTCTTTAACCCATTCGCTTCTGGCGATTTCAGCACCGCCCAAACGTCCTGATACCATAATTTTGATACCTTGAACGCCTGATCTCATTGTTCTTTGAACAGCCTGTTTCATTGCTCTTCTGAATGCAATACGTTTTTCGAGCTGCAATGCGATAGATTCTGAAACGAGTTGTGCATCAGCGTCTATTCTAGCAACTTCAACAACATCGATAGAAACTGTTCTTTTGATTAATTTAGCAACATCAGCTCTCAAATCTTCGATGCCCTGTCCGCCTCTTCCGACAACAATACCGGGTTTTGCGGTAACAACTGTTATGTTGACATTTTGAGCTTTTCTGGCAATCAAGATTTTTGATACGCCTGCTGTGTATAATCTTTTCTTAATATATTTTCTGATTTTTTCGTCTTCAGCAACGAACTCCGGGTAATCTTTTTTCTTCGCAAACCATGTGCTTTCCCAAGGTTCGATTATTCCGACTCTAAATCCTTTTGGATGTGTTTTCTGTCCCAAGGTAAGCCTCCTTAATTATTACTACTTAATTTAACTGTCAAATGAGAAGTACGCTTTAGCCTTCTGTAGATTCTTCCCTGAGCTCTCGGCTTACCTCTTTTGTAAGTTTTGCTTTCGTCTGCAAAAATTTCTGAAACTTTCAAATCGCTTGCACTTGCGCCAAATTTTTCATTGGCATTTGCAATAGCGGCGATTAAGTTCTGTTCGACCACTCTTGCTGCAAAGTACGGCATAAATTTCAGAATTCTTGCTGCTTCCAAGACGGATTTGCCTCTTACCTCGTTAATTACACGGCGCAATTTACGGGCAGGCATTTGTATATTCGTTTGTTTTGCCATTGATTCTTGCATAATTTACTTCCTTTTTGCCGTTTTATCTTGGCCTGCGTGGCCTCTAAACATTCTTGTAGGTGCAAATTCACCTAATTTATGACCAACCATTTGTTCTGTAACGTAAACCGGTACGTGGCTTTTTCCGTTGTGTACGGCGATTGTGTGACCGAGCATGTCGGGTACAATCATTGATGCTCTTGACCAAGTTTTTATTACTTTTTTCTCTCCAGCTTCGTTCATTTTAGCGATTTTTTTCTGAAGTGATTCTTGTACAAATGGACCTTTTTTTAGCGAACGAGCCATTCATTATCTCCTTACTTATTAACGTTTTCTACCTCTGACGATGTATTTGTCAGAATGTTTGTTAGCTTTTCTTGTCTTGTAACCAAGAGCCGGTTTACCCCATGGAGTTTTCGGGTGTCCGCCGGGACCTGTTTTACCTTCACCACCACCGTGCGGGTGATCGCAGGGGTTCATTGTAACACCGCGGACAGTCGGTCTGATACCGAGGTATCTTTTTCTACCGGCTTTACCGAGTGACAGGTTTTTGAACTCTGAGTTACCGAGAACGCCGATTGTAGCCAGGCATTCTTTTCTAATCATTCTCATTTCTGAGCTCGGCATTTTCAGGGTAACGTAGTTGCCTTCTTTAGCCATCAACTGCGCAGCACCGCCAGCTGTTCTGACAAGTTTGGCACCGCGTCCGGGAATCATTTCAATGTTGTGTACCATTGTACCTAACGGAATGAGTTCCAGCGGAAGCGCATTACCTGTATTTATTTCAGCGTTCGGGCCAGAAACGATTGTATCGCCAACATTCAGGTTCTGAGGTGTCAGGATATATCTTTTTTCACCATCAGCGTAGAATACGAGTGAAATTCTTACGTTTCTGTTCGGATCGTATTCAATAGTTTTTACCACACCGGGTACGCCGAATTTTTCACGTTTGAAGTCAACAACACGGTATGATCTTTTTGCACCGCCGCCTTTGTGACGACAAGTGATTCTTCCTGTGTTATTTCTTCCTGCTGTTCTTTTGAGTGCTTTCACCAGCGGTTTATGGGGAGTTGATGAAGTGATTTCAGAGAAATCGCTTTTTGTCATTCCTCTTTGTCCTGGTGAAGTCGGATTAATTTTCTTTATAGCCATTGCACTATGCTCCTATCAATTCGTTCAGAGGTTCGCCTTCAATTGTGACAATAGCTTTTTTGCCTGATTGAGTGCGTCCCATTGAATATCCAACTCTTTTTGCATGAGATGGAACATACACTGTTCTAACTTTTGTTACTTTTCTTCCGGGGAATGCAAGTTCAACTGCCTGAGCAATTTCAACTTTTGTTGCATCTTTTAAGACTTCAAAAGTATATTGCTGAAGAGTTGTTGCTTCCATGGATTTTTCTGTGATTATAGGTTTTTTAATGATGTCGTATAATCTTTCCGTGTTGTTTTTAATCTTGCTCATTATTTTGATAACCTCTCAGTTATTTCGTTAATAGCAGCTTCTGTAATAATTACGTTGTCTGCTTCCAGTAAGTCTTTTACATTCAAGTTTGAAGGAAGAATGATTTTTACATTCGGTAAGTTTCTTGCAGAGAGTTCAAGGTAAGCATTTTCTGCTGCTTTAACGTCTGCGATGATAAGGATTTTTCCTTCAACTTTCAAGGCTTTCAGTGTTTCAGCCATTAATTTTGTTTTAGGTTCTTTGATTTCAGAGAAATCTTTTACGAGAACTGTCTGTTCGATTCTAGCTGAAAGGGCTGATTTAAGAGCGAGTCTTCTAGCCTTCTGGGGCATTGAGAAGCTGTAATCTCTCGGTTTTGGTCCAAAGATTACCCCGCCGCCTGCGAATAACGGTGATCTGATAGAACCGGCTCTGGCTCTGCCTGTACCTTTTTGTTTCCAGGGTTTTCTTCCGCCGCCTGAAACTTCGGCTCTTGTTTTTGTAGATGCATTTCCTGCTCTTCCGTTATTTAATTGTCTTCTGAGAGCGAGGTGCATAACATGCAGATTGGGTTCAACGCCGAATACGTTTTCATCCAGGGACATTTGTCCTACTGCATTTCCGTTTGTGCTTAATATTGAAACTTCTTTTGTCATTTTTTATAACCTCAATTATATTTATGGGAGTGTCCCGTTAATTCCATTTTGTTCTTGTAGGAACGATTGTTACCATTTTGCCTTCTGGTCCAGGTACTGAACCTTTAACGAGAAGCAGATTGTTTTCGCTGTCGACTTTAACAACTGAAAGTTTCGTGATAGTAACTTTTTCGTTGCCCATGTTGCCGGCCATGCGTTTTCCTTTGATAACTCTGCTCGGTGTAGTACCTGCGCCGATAGAACCTGGTTCTCTGTGGTTTTTAGAACCGTGACCCATCGGACCTCTGCCGAAGTTCCATCTTTTAACAGTACCCTGGAAACCTTTACCGATTGACTTTCCTGTAACATCTACTTTCTGGATGTTTTCAAGAACTGACAAATCGATAGTCTGTCCTACTTTATATTCATTGGAATTTTCAACTCTGAATTCCTGCAAATGTCTGAAGTTATCGAGTCCGTTTTTCGCAAAGTGACCGATTTGAGCTTTTGTAAGGTGTTTTTCCTTAGCAGGTTCAAAACCAACCTGAATTGCGTTATATCCGTCAGTTTCTTCAGTTTTAACCTGAGTAACTGTTAAAGGATCAACTTTGATAACTGTGACAGGAATAGCAAGCCCTTGTTCGTCAAAGACCTGTGTCATTCCAAGTTTTTTACCTATTACTCCCAATCTGGAAGATTTTCCTTTAGTGGTCATTTCTTACCTTTCTCCTTGTGAGCGCTACCTAGTTACTTGTTTCGGAGGTTTTCCTCCGGGCTCTTGTTTCGGGCCCTGTAGATCACATTCAATCTCTATTCAATTGTATGTGTTATTAGTTTCGAAAAATCGAAGGAGGTGAAGGTCAATCGCCTTCACACACCATTTTAGAGTTTTACTTCGATATCTACACCAGCCGGCAAATCCATTCTGCTGAGTTCTTCAGTAGTTTGTTGAGTCGGATCGTAGATGTCGATTATTCTTTTGTGGATTCTCATTTCAAAGTGTTCTCTTGATTTTTTGTCCTTGTGAGGTGATCTTAAAACGCAATATAATCTTCTTTTTGTCGGCAAAGGAATAGGACCAGCCACCTTTGCGTCAGTTCTTTTTGCTGTTTCGACGATTTTTTCTGCTGAAACATCAATAAGTTTATGATCATATGCTTTTAAGCAAACTCTGATTCTTTGTCTTTTTTGAGATGTACTCATTTGTTATACTTCCTTTGCTTTCAACTTATTGTTTCATCTTGCTGTTTTTGCAGAGTGTGAGGGCTGTGTTTTTACATTATATGTGGCATTCGCTTTTTCTTAAAAAAGATGGCTTGTTTGCCGTTTTTCCCTACATTTCGAACTTAAAGTCCGAATATTTTCACACTTATACGTGCCCCCACGCTAGTGCATATTCTAACTTATATTAAACATAAACGCTCGTCAACAGTAATTTCTATAATTTGTATCAATTTTGTAATAATTCTAAAATTATTAATAAAAGTAACAAAATAAAATGAAAACATTCTCGAAAAACAACTTCATCAACAAAAATAAATCATACAATCTCATTGTATGATTTATCCACTTTTAAAAGCTCACGGGCAATAATTTGAAGAAATAAATTAGAGTTTTTTATTTTTTTCTTGTTCAACTATCTGATTAACAATTGCCTGTTTGAGCACCTTTCCGCCAATATAAGCCCCGAAGCCGACAGCAATCACTGCACCGGCAGTACCGAGAAGAGTAGTGGCAATTACACCGCCCATAGCAACGGCAAGAATACCGCCCATCAACGCCATTGTGGACGGAGGCTCATATTTTGTATTTTCAACCGGCTCTACTGTTTTTTCTTTTTGTGTTTTGATAAACTGATCAGCTTCAACAGATGCAGGAGCTGATGTTGCTGCGGTAGCATCTATATTATATTTTTCAGCTGTTTTTTGTGTATTTTTTTGAAACTCTGATATTGAATTTCGAACTTCGAAGATGTCTCTTGTCAAATTTGTATCCATAGAGATGCGCTCTTCTGAACGTCTATCCACTCCGGAGCGGCGCTCAAAGGGTACAGAGATATTTTGTTTTCTCCGTTCCGATGAAACTGAATACTGCGGATACAATCTGTTCACATCTAACATTACACACACACCCTTCATACTTCTATATTTATTTTAAATCATAAATGGCATTTTTTTTGCATATTTTTTACAAAATTTAATGATTTTTAATAATTTCAGGTCTATCTGTATTTACCCGTTGTTCAGGAGAAACAGGAATAACAAAACCGAACATATTTGTATCATTTTCAGAACTTTTTGCCAGCATATATCCCTTATGAGCTGTAATAATTTGCTTAGATGCATAAAGCCCGAGTCCTGTTCCTATTTTTTTGAGCTTATTCGAAACAGAAACATATTTATCGAACAGAGTGTCCAATTTTTCTTTTGGTATGTACCTGCTTTTATTTACGACCTCAAGAGAATATTCATGCCCGTTATTGTACATAGATACACGGACAGTTGTTCCCGTATCAGCATAAGCAATTGCATTAGACAAAAGATTTATTACGACTCTTCTGATTTCTTGTTCATCGGCAATTATTTCATCATTAACGGGTTTGTCCATAAACTCTATTTTTAAATTCCTGTCTTTTGCCAGCAAATATAGTTCTTGTCCCACATCCTGAGCGAGATGTACCATATGAAGATTCGAAAACTGCAGACGCACAATACCATCTTCATTTTTGTATGTATTTAAAAGATTGGTTACCATCTGGTGTAATTGTTTGTTAGAACTCCATATCTGTTCTATGATATCACGTTGTTCTCCTGACAGCTCTCCGAAAGTATTATTTAATATTAAATCAAGAGCTCTTATCTGAGCTGCAAGAGGAGTTTTTAAATCATGTGATACTGTAGCAAGAAAGGTATCTCTTCTGATTTTCAGCTGAACTTCTTCGTCAATGTTTCTCATAACGCATGATGCGCCGATAACTCTCTCATTTCTATCAAAAACCGGAGACTTCACTACTCTAAGCCAGTTTTTAGAACCATTTAATTCAATCAAAACATTACTGGTTTTTATTTCTTTATTATAGACAACAGAATCCAATCCATTGGAAATAGCGTCTGTATATTTAGAAAGAACAGTGTCTTTCAAAGTTTTTCCGAGATATGTCTTATCATTTTCACCAATTAATTCGTTAAATTTGTCATTTCCAAGAAGAATTTTTCCATCAGGGTCCAGCATAAAAATAAACAGAGAAGTATTATTCAAAAATGAACTAAGCTGTGCCTGTTTCAAAATCAAATATTCCTGAAGTTTATGCTGTTCGGTGACATCTCTGGCTATACCGGCAATTCCCACTATTTTCCCGGCAACCCGCACCGGCGTTTTTACAATTTCATGAATAAAAACGCCACCGGCATGCCCCATGCTTGATTTTAAAAATCTGACTGCAGCTCCGGAGGACAAAACTCTGTCATCCATAAGTTTCAAATCTTCTGCAATGCCCCTGTCATATAAATCAAAATCTTCTTTCCCTATCAAATCAACTCCGGAATAAAGCCCGTGCGCTCTTGCAAAACTGGTATTGCATGTAAGATATTTTCCGGCACAGTCTTTGTAATATATTAAATCAGGCGAATTATCAAATGTCCTGCAAAAAAGTTTAAGACTGTTTTCTCTGTATATTTTTATTAAACGCAAAAAACGCCGGCGTTCTTTTAGGAGACAAACAAGAAAAATAACCGCGCTCAAAAACCAGAATACGCCGAGTGCATAGTAATAAATATTAATCTTGCCGAAAAATAGTAATACAGTTAATGCCAGCCCAAAGCCGGCCAGCATAAATAAAAATTTTTGTTTCATTAAAACTCTCTCTTTTTTAAACGAGATTGCATTTAGCGGCGATTACAGCGACCTGTATTCTATCTTGTGCGTTCAATTTTTCTGTTAATTTTGCGACTCTGCTCTTAACCGTATTCGGGCTAATCATGAACTTTTTCGCAATAACAGTATTGCTGTCACCGCTTGCAATACATCTCATTATTTCAATTTCTTCTTCAGTTAATTGACTAATATCAATGCCAAAATTTTCGTTTTTATTTTTCATACGCGACGTGCACCTACCTATTACGCTATCTGAAACTGCCGTATCAACACAGACCATACTATTATACACAGATTTTAAAATCAAGGGCAAAAGTAAAGGATTATTTTCTTTTAAAAAATAACCGTGTGCTCCGTATCTAAAAGCCCGATGTATCTCCTTTCTGTTTTTATGTGATGTATAAATTATTACTTTGGTGTTTTTAAAATTTTTACAAATAAAACTTGTAGCCTTAAGCCCGTCTATGCCATTAAGCCCTATATCCATAACGACAAGCTCAGAAGACCTCTTACGCATACATTCAAACATCTCCTCTGCCGATTCAAAATCACCGAAAATATCAAAAGAGCCATCTTCAATAAGTACCTGTCTTATACACATTCGGCTCAACTTATAGTCTTCTACTATATAAACTGATATCCGGTTTTCTTTCATATCACCCCTAATACTCAAACTTTTTTTATGATATACAGTTTTGTTTTTAAAAAATATCACCCGATCGGGTATATTTTTTTAAAAGTTTTCTAAATACTTTTTTAGCAAAAACAGACTTATTTCGGCTTATTTTTACATTTTAATAAGAACTTTCACTTTGCGTTAAATGAAAAATTTACATATTTTTAATTTTTTTTGAACAAAATCTATAAACTATGCAGATGATTGACAGTAAAACCCAAATAATTATACTCAATTAAGTAGACGAAAGGAGATTTGTATGAAAAAGAAAACACTCTTAACTGCAGCACTGGCAAGTCTTTTCACTCTGTCAATCTGCTCTTGTTCAGTACTTGCAAATACACCGGCAGGTGAAGCAGATACCGTAAAACCGGAAAAAACTTGCGGACCTGACTGCCAGTGTAAAAAAGAGCACCCCGGAAAAGAATGTACTCCGGATTGCAAATGCGGCTGTCAGAGACCTGACCGTCCGGAAAGAATGACTCCTGAAGAAAGACGTGCGGAATTTGAAAAAAGAATGAATCTTACTGAAGAACAAAAAGCGAAACTCGAAGCAATTAAAGCAGACGAACATAAAAAATTAGAACCAATCAGAAATAAAATGAAAAAGAAACATGACGAAATGAGAGAGCTCATGAAGTCAGAAGCTGAAATAAGAAAATCTAGCATGGAAAAATTTGAAGCTGTTCTCACGCCCGAGCAAAAAGCTGAGCTTGAAAAAATGAAAGCAGAAATCCATGAACAAATGAAAAATAATTTTGACAGACCTGAAGGTCCAAAAGGACCGAGAGGTCATAGAGGTCCGGGCGGACCGGGAATGGGACCGGACGTGCCTCCGATGATGGGACCTGCTCCTATGGGTCCGGCACCAATGGAACCCGCTCCTGAAAAATAGGTGAATCAAAAAAGTGGTAATTCAATAGAGTTACCACTTTTTAAATATAAAAAATACAGCAAGTATTATAAACAAAAAACCTACTATATAATTCCACTTTAAATTTTCTTTGAGATAAAAAACAGAAAAAAAGCAAAAAACGACAAGCGTAATCACTTCCTGAATCGTTTTTAAATGAGCTGCATCATAATAGCCATGCCCTATCCTGTTTGCAGGCACCTGAAAACAATATTCAAAAAAAGCAATCCCCCAGCTTACAAGTATAACAAGCCATAAAGCGGCATTCTTATACTTCAAATGCCCGTACCATGCAAAGGTCATAAAAATATTAGAAATTGTTAACAATATTATTGGTGCAATTTGTCTTAACATACATACATATTAATACAAAAATACTCAATATAGTATTTACTTTAAATAAAGAAACAACTATACTATTTGTCTATAAAGAAAGGGGTTAAAATGAATAAGTTACAAGGACTGAAAGAATATCAGGTCGCACTGCTCGGTTTATTTATTGCACTTGGTGTTATCTTATCAACATTTATTTTCTCGCATGCTGTAATTGCATTTCAAAAGCTTAATACGCAGGCTCTTACAGTTACCGGCTCAGCAAGCAAAAACGTAACATCAGACAAAGGTATGTGGAGAGCATATTACGAAACAAGAAATGCAGATTTAAAATCAGCATACGCAACAATGAATCAGAACTCCAAAACAATAAAAGAATTTCTGATAGCAAACGGTATCAACGAAAAAGACATAAAATTTTCTCCGGTAAATTCTTATGCTATATACCAGAGAACACCTAACGGATATGAAACGAACAAGGTAGACGGATACAGACTTTCCCAAAATGTCGAAGTATCATCTGATGATATAAACCAGATTACGGACATTTCAAAAAAAGTTTCAGAACTTGTTGAAAAGAATGTTGAAATTACATCAAATTCTGCTCAGTACTTTGTCTCTAACCTTGATGAGCTAAAAGTAGAAGTGCTGGCTGATGCAACAAAAAATGCAAAAGACAGAGCAGAAAGCATGGTCAAAAGCACAAACGGTCATATAGGTGTTATGAACTCCGCAAAAATGGGGGTATTCCAGATAGTTCCTGTTAACTCTACAGAAGTTTCTGATTATGGAATTAACGATACACAGTCCATTGAGAAAAAAGTTATTGCTGTAGTGAATGCAACCTTTACTATAAAATAACGAATTTCACATAAAAAAACAGGATGCTTTTCTCTGGCATCCTGTTTTTTTATTTTTTATTTTTTGTTATTTTCTCAAAGATTCAAGAGAAATTTTAAACTCTTCGTTCCTTTCAGAAAAGTCACGTATTATCTCATAAAATTTTATTGCCTTTTCGAAAAGCTCTTCGGACATTGCATGTTCTATACGACACGCATTTTCTACAGATTCTTTTTCTGTCAGCCCGAGAACTTCTATAAAAAATTTCGTCATAGTATTGTGTCTTTGCAATATTTTCTGCGCCTGGTGCTCACCTGTCAGGGTCAGTGTTATCTGAGAATACGGTGCATAATTTATGAGTCCCCGCTTTTGCAGAGTATTCAGAGCATTACTTACTGATGCTTTTTTTACATTTAAGTTATTAGATATATCTGTAACCTTTGCAGAACCGTTTCTCAAGACCTGCAAATATATTTCTTCTAAATAATCTTCCTGGCTTTCTGTCAATTTTTCCATTTTTATTCAGCGCCCCCTGTATAGTTATTGTATACGATTTTAAATTTTATATTCTTAACTTTTGTAAATTTTATCAAAAATTCAATAAATTATTTTTCTTCACAATATTTAATAAGCACAAAACATATATAAAGGAGACAATTATGCCGTTCAAAAGTATTCCCAGAAGAATTGTGTCAATCACACCGCTTGAAACAAAAGTACAACTTAACAAAACAAGCAGACAATATATAAAATACGTAAAAATTAACAAACTGGTCGGCGGACAAAATATAGAAGAAGTGAAAAAGGCTTCTCAGCTAATTGTATATCCCGATAAAAAACAATTTTCATATACAAGATTTTTACCTGACGGCTCAAGAGAAAAAATTGTCTCAGAAGAAGGTACTAGAACTTATTTTGAGAAAAAACCGCACACAAAAAACTATGTCAAAACCAAAGAACTTGTTAACGGAGTGCCTAATCTGTTCGAATGGTACATGAATTTGTATGATGAAGCAGGCAATTTCGTAAAACAAATTATAAAAGGCGCAAAGGGCAGCCCGTTTGAGGAAAAATAAGCAGACCTATTTCATTTTATCAGCCATATCCATTCCATCCAGAAGAACCCTCATATTCTTTCTTAAAGCTGGATTTTTGCAGGCTTTAACAGAGGTACAGATAAAATCAAACATCATTTCATTTTGTGAAAGTTTTATTATTTCTTCAAAAAGTTTCATTAATTTATCTTCCATCTGCGCAAACTGAATTCTGTCGCAGACTATAAAATCGCCATTCGTAAAATATATGACATCTGTTGTTATCTTGCCGTTTTCCATAAAAGCAATAATTACAGGCTGATTATACTTTTTTGCCAGTCTGCAAAGTTTTTCTTCTTTTTTACGACAAGAAAATTTCTGAATGTAAAATATTTCACTACTGCCGGTTTTTGAGAATTGGACACCCTTTTCCGTCATCTGCGCGATATAATACAATATTTTATCAGGACAGCTCAAAAGTATCCGTGCCGGAGAAATAGATATATTCATTAACTCGCCTAAATTAACATTCAATATGACACTCAACATTTTCAATGTATCCAAAGATACAAAACTTTCTCCGGACTCAATTCTACTTATTTGTCTGACGTTTAGCCCCAAACATTCCGCAAGCTGCTCTTGAGTCAAACAGCGGATTTTTCTTAATAATTTTACCCTATCACCAAATAATCTTTTAATTTCGTCCATTCGTAAACTCCTTTTACGTTAATATACCTAATGCATATTAGACGTATAAGGTGTTATTATGTCTCATCTGATATTATAACCGATAATTATAGACGTGTAATGTCCATACAAAAAATCAAGCGTAAAAATCTCTTTTCAAATCACTATACAGATGAACAGAGCTGCCTTCTTCCTCTTTGCCGGAATTTATATTATTTATTTTTTCATCTATCATGCCTTCTTGTTTCTTAAAAGCATACATAAGATTATCTATTTCAGAAGTGTCATACTTTTCCGTACAATTTCTGTAATAAGCAAACTGTTTTATCTGACTTTTAGCAGCAAGCAAATCAGGCAGACTTTGAAGATTGCCTCCATTAGGAGCAAACTTTTTGAGATACTTCGTATTTTCTTCTCTCTGTTTCGCTTCCTGTTTTTCCTGCGCTTCTCTGCGCTCTTTCAAATCCTGAGCAAGATCGCCTTTGGTATACTTATTGTCAAATGTAAACAAATACGGTAACTTCGAATCATTGTTCTTCTCTGAAAATGCATGACTTTCCCTTAAATTACGGGACATGTCATTTGTCGCAAATGACGAAATATTCAAAAATCCCATTCTAAACTTCCTCAAAAATTCCCTTTATCCTATAAATCTATAAAGTGTTTTTTTGAAGAAAAATTTACTCAAAATAAAAAAACGTTACATTACTTAAACATAAATTTTAAATATTTAATAATACGTTCATGCCAGGGAAGATAAAATGGAGAATCTTTGGGCCATGAAACCGCATACGGATTTTTGGGATATTTGTGTGTACGTTTTTTAGGTGTGGTATTTTCCGCAGCTTGTGGAGCAAAAATATCTCTTATATAAGGATTTTTGCCGGACTCAATATCTGATGCCTTTGATGCTGCTGTATTTTTTAACTGTTCTGCGGCTTCGGCATGTTTTTTTACTGCAGAAACAATATTGTAAATCCCTGTCTTAACTTCGGGTGAAATGTTATTAGTCTTCATTACAAACCTCTGTTTTTACTCAAACATTCTAAAATACAAAAATATTTTTTTTTGTCACTATATTTAAAATTTTACAAAAATTAGCATATAAAAGATTTATTCAATGCTAAACTATCTAAAGGGGGTCTTAGCAGTGGAAGAGAAAAAAACATTAATTCTTATAGACGGACATGCTCTTGCATTTCGCAGCTATTTTGCTCTGGAAAGAACAGGCATGAAAACAACGGACAAAGTCCCTACCTGGGCGGTTTTTGGCTTTTTCAAGGCAGTTTTTGACCTTCTAAAAAATCAAAAAATAAAACCCGATGCAATAGCAGTGGCATTCGATGTTGGCAGACAGACCTTCCGTGTCGAGCACTATGAACAGTACAAAGCAAACAGAGAAACCATGCCTGACACTCTTCGTTCACAAATGGGACTGATTTGCGAGGGACTTCAGGCTCTAAATATTCCTATCTACACAAAAGAAGGCTATGAAGCTGATGATGTTATAGGGACTATTACAAGAGAAGCATCTCAGCAGGGGCACAAAACCCTTATTCTGACAGGTGATCAGGACGCATTTCAACTTATAGACAGAGACGGGCTCGTGTCTGTTTTAATCCCCTCAAAAGGCGAATTAATTGAGTATGACTGGGAAAAGGTGCATGAGAAACTGGGCGTTTATCCGAATCAGGTTGTAGACTACAAAGCGCTGAGAGGCGACACCTCCGACAACATTCCCGGGATTCGCGGCATCGGTGAAAAAACGGCAGTGAAACTGTTAGCAAGATTTCACAATCTGGAAAATATTCTGAACAGCACTGACGAAATAAAAGAAAAAGCACTGAAACAAAAACTGATTGACGGTATAGAAATAGCAAAAATGAGCCAGTTTCTGGCAACCATAAAAAGAGATGTAGATATAAACTTTGACATAAACAAAACATCGCTGGAACTTCCGGATGTAAACAAGGTCGTTGAATTTCTGAAAAAAGTACAGTTATTCAGCTTCTTAAAAAATCTTGACGCAATTCTGAGTCCTTTTGATTATCCGGAAGATGTAGCAAAAGAAATAAGCGAAATAGCTGACAATCCGCAAAAACAGGAAAAACCGGCACATAAAGAAACACCTGAAGGTCAGATTCAGCTCGGTTTGTGTTTTGAAGCAGCCGGTGTTGAACAGGAACCGGCAAAACTCAGAAGAGAAAATTTAAAAAATTCTTGTCACACGATAGTATCAGAAACTCAGCTTAGCGAACTTGTCACTTCATTAAAAAAACAGTCACTGTTCGCTTTTGATACAGAGACAACATCTATAAATGCCCTTGAAGCAGATTTAGTCGGAATATCTATTGCATACAATCCTGATATTCAGGCGAAAAACGGAAAAATAGAAATAAAAGAAAACGGTGCCGGAACAGAATCATTCTATATTCCTGTTTTCCACAAATACGGAGAGCAGCTGGATCTGGAATACGTAATCAATACTTTAAAACCTGTATTTGAAGACACTGGAATATCAAAAACCCTGCAAAACGCAAAATATGACGTAAACGCATTAAAGAAATACGGTCTGGATATTAAAGGTGTAATTTTTGACACAATGCTTGCGAGCTATGTTAAAGACCCGTCAAGAAAACACGGTTTAAAAGTACAGGCTCTTGAACATCTTGATTATATGATGAAAGACATAGATGAACTTATCGGCAAGGGCAAATCACAAATCACAATGGACAATGTCCCGATAGAAGATGCTTCTGATTACGCCTGTGATGATGCGTTTGCAACACTTGAACTAACCAGATACTGGGCACAGAATCTGGATGAAGAAGAGAAAAAACTTCTTTACGATATAGAAATGCCTACATGCGAAGTTCTTGAGAAAATGGAAGCAGCGGGAATCACAATAGATGTTGACTACCTGCACAAACTCTCGAACGAACTGGCAGCTGATTTAAGCAACGTCGAAGACAAAATATTCCAACTTGCAGGAACGTCATTTAACATAAATTCGCCGAGACAGGTTGGACAGATACTTTTTGAAAAACTGCAAATAAAGCCAAAGGGCAAAAAAAGAGGCGCAAAAAACTTTTCAACAGATGTTAAGGTACTTTCAGAGCTTGCAAAGGATTATGAAATTGCAAAGCACATACTGGATTACAGACACTTTGCAAAAATGAAAAACACATATGTGGATGCACTTCCCGAGCTGATAAGCCCGTATGACGGAAAAATTCATACAAGCTACAATCAAACCGCTACAGTAACAGGACGACTCTCTTCCTCAAACCCGAATCTGCAAAATATTCCGGTAAGAACAGAACTCGGCAACAGAATCAGAAAAGCATTTATCCCATCGCTTCAGGAAGAACAGGTTCTTTTGTCTGCAGACTATTCTCAAATAGAGCTGAGACTTCTGGCACACTGTTCCGGAGATAAAGCAATGATAAAAGCTTTTCAGACAGGCGAAGATATACACGCAGAAATTGCGGCAAAAATATTTAACGTTCCCCTTAACGAAGTTACAAAAGAAATGCGCAGCCGCGCAAAAGCTGTAAACTTCGGCATTGTATACGGACAAACCCGCTACGGGCTGGCTGCCGCACTAAAAATCAGCGCAGATGAAGCGCAGGATTTTATAGATAAATACTTTGCTACATATCCAGGAATAAAAGACTATATGGACAAATCAATACAATACGCTTACCAAAAAGGATATGCAAAAACAATGTTCGGAAGAAAAAGATATCTTCTGGATGAACTGGTAAGCTCAAACCACCAGATTAAAGAATTTGCCCAGAGAGCCGCAATTAACAGTCCGCTGCAGGGGGCTGCCGCTGATTTAATAAAAATGGCAATGGTCGAACTGGACAAAAAGCTTACGAATGCAAAATTAAAATCACAAATTTTGCTGCAGGTACATGACGAACTTATTCTCGAAGTATATAAAAATGAGCTGGAAACAGTCAAAAAGCTGGTAAAAGAATCTATGGAGCTTGGACAGCCCCTTGATGTACCGCTTGTTGTGGATTTTGAGATTGGCTCAACCTGGATGCAGAATGACGAAGAAGACGGAAGCATGGAAAATGAAGAAATTTAGTATTTTTACGGCACTTGTTATATTACTGTTCACAGGAATGAACGCATTTTCAGAAACTCTGCCGCTGCAGAGCAAACCTGTTGCACCTGCTTATGCCGAGCCGGACGACTGTATAAAACTTTATGAAATTCCCTTTGAAAAGCTTTATTACCTGAGTCTTTCGGCGGTAAATGCAAACGGATACAAACCGCTGGAAATGCAGTCCCGCAGCGGTTACATACTCTTTGAAACAGCAAATCAGGAACTGTTGTTGAGCGTAATGAAAAAAGATGCAAAACACGCTTTTGTAAAAATAGCTCCTGCTAATAATATTTATAAATTTTCAAAAACAATACCCGAAAAGATTTATCAATACATAGATACAAACAAAGAAAAAGAAATCACGGATATGAAATTTAACTAACGAATTGTTAAAAATTGGACATAAAACAACAAAAGAATATAATGAAAAAATGGAAAAAGACAAATATAAAATAATACTAGAAAAAATACCGTCCATACTTACCACATATGAAGACGTTAAGATAAGTTTTGAAAAAGCTCTCACCGAATTAAAAGCAGTACTGGATTACGATAGTGCATATATATGCTATCTGAATTCGGACACTTCAAATATTCAATATAAAAAAACAACGGAAAATGCTGAACCGCTAAAAGACGGGGAGTTGTCTTTCGTCATCGATAGCTGCATAAAAGATTCGTTTTATGAAAAAAAACCGCTATTGTTCGATGAAAACAGCGAATATTTTACGGGATGCGGTTTTCAAAAAACAAACAGCAATTTTCTTATTGCAAAATTACATCTGAGAGACACAGTATTCGGATTTATAATGCTCGTCAGAAAAACACCTTTCTCGATGGAAGATGCGGACATAACCGATAAATTTTGTGCTGTCGTTTCATATGCAATAAAAGACAGCGAGCTTGCAAATGTTTTCAAATTACAGCTAAAAGCTCTACAAGAAAGCATTCTGGAGAAAAGCAGGGCTTATGCAACAATAAAAAAACAGAATGAAAAGATTCTTGAGGCTGACAAAATCAAAAACGATTTTCTTGCAAATATTTCGCATGAACTCAGAACACCGCTCAATGCAATCATCGGTTTTTCAGAAGCTCTGGCTAAAAAATTCTTCGGCGATTTGAATGAAAAACAGTCCGAGTATGTCAATGACATTCATGTTTCAGGCATACATCTTCTCGGTATGATTAACGAAATACTTGAAATTTCAAAAATAGAATCAAAAGCGGTAAAACTTGCACTTTCTACATTCAGTCTGACTATGTCCATTACCGAGGTAGTAAACATAGTTACGCCGTTAGCAAACAAAAAAAATATCGAGCTCAAAGTCGATATTCCGGAGGATGCAGAAATCAAAGCAGATTACCAAAAAATTCAACAAATACTTTACAACCTGCTGAGCAATGCCATCAAATTTACTAAAGAAAACGGAAAAATAGAAACCGGATATACAAAAAAAGGCGACAGTGTTGAAATATATGTAAAAGACAATGGTATAGGCATTGATAAAAAATACCACGGAAAAATCTTTGCAAAATTTGTTCAGCTAAACAATATTTATTCTAAAAAAGAAAGTTCAACCGGATTAGGTCTCACTATTACAAAAGAACTTGTTGAACTTCACGGAGGAAAAATTACATTCGAGAGCATGGTGGATGTCGGTTCAACATTCTATGTTACACTTCCTTTAGAAGCCAAATTACCTCAAGAGAATGAATAATGAAAAAAATACTAATCATTGAAGATAATGAACTGAACCTGAAGCTCATGAAAGATGTGCTGGAATTTTCCGGATACGAAACAGAAACAGCCGTAGACGGACTCACAGGAGTGGACATGGTTAAAGCGAAAAAGTTTGACCTTATTCTGCTTGATATTCAGATGCCGGTTTATACGGGCTATGATTTTTTGGAAGCGACAAAAGATATCGAAAGACCGCCGGTCATCGTAGTTTCAGCCTGTGCAATGGATAAAGAAATAGAAAAAGCGAAGTCTCTCGGCTGTAAAGATTATATTCCCAAGCCAATCAAAATTGACGAATTTTTGAATACAATAAAATCCTATATTTCCTGAGTTTTTTGCGTTCTTTCAGCTGCCTTTCTGCGCCCGTAGCACAATAACAGAGGCAGACATAAAAAGCAAACAACCCCGAAAACTCTGAAAGAATGAATATACGCCCAGAGAGTTGATTGTTGAACCAGCTGCTGATAGAGCATGCCCTGTGCCTTCATCTGAGCAAACGTAAACTCTTCCATCTGTGCAAATAACATTGTAAGCTCGTTAAGCCTATCCGAATATATCGGATTTAACGGATTCAAATATTCAACCATATTGTGCTGAAATACCTGAGAATACCGTGAAATCATAGTAGCAACAAGAGATGTACCCACGGCAGCGCCTATATTTTTTACAAGATTTTGAACTCCGCTTGCATTGGTCATATCAGCATTGCTTATAGTTTCCATTGAAACAGTGCTTAAAACAGTAACCGTCAAACCTACAGAAAAGCCGAAAAGCAGGTTTGGTAAAATAATATTAAACATAGATATTTCAAGATTCAAAAAGCCGAACATAAGACCAGATACACCGAGAAGAATGAGCCCGAGCGCGGTAAATATTCGAAAATCGATTTTGTCACTGGTTAAACTGTATAAAGAAATAGCAGCAATACTCCCGATACCGCGGGGCATTAAAGAATATCCGCTCAGAAAAGCGCTGTAACCCAGCAAATTTTGCAAGAACAACGGCATGATTGTAGTAGACGCGTATAGAACCATGTTTACAAGCACCAGTATGATAGTTCCGAGCAAAAAGCTCCTGTCTTTGAAAACTCCGAGGTTTATAATTGACCGTTTCTGTTTTATCTGCGAATAAATGAATAAAACCATTGCGATTACAGAAATAGTACTGACCACGCAAACCCACGTTGCATTAAACCAGTCCGCATTATTACCCTTATCAAGAACTACCTGCAATGTGACAAGCCATATTATCAGAAGCGTAAACCCGATATAGTCTATATACGGATTTTTTTGTTTTCGTGCGTAGGGAGGGTCCACAATCCACATTTTTGAGGCAATAGCAGCAAAAATCCCAAAAGGAATATTTATATAGAAAATCCAGCTCCAGGACCAGTTGTCAGTAAGCCAGCCCCCGAGAACAGGTCCTATAACCGGCGCAACAACAACTCCAAAGCCAAAAATCGACATCGCAAGCGCACGTTTTTCTTTAGGAAATGCTTCAAGAAGAATTGCCTGAGAAACAGGAAGCAGAGCACCACCGCCCAGCCCCTGCAAAATACGGGACAAAATCATTACGTCAAGAGAACGTGAAAGCCCGCAGAACAAAGACGCCACAGTGAATAGCAGAATACACCCTATAAAAAAATGTTTCCTCCCGAAAAGTTTGCTGAACCAGTCCACGGACGGAACAACGATACCGCTTGCAATAAGGTAACTTGTTAAAATCCATGTTGCCTCATCATTACTTGAAGAAAAACTTCCTGCCATCTGCGGCAGAGCAACGTTCGCAATAGTACCATCCAGTACGAATATAAACGTTGCCGTCATAACTGCCACAGTGGTCAACCAGGGGTTTACAGTCTTTTCGGGTTTGTCCTCTATAATATTTTCCATTCTCTCAATTTCCGTTTTTTCTAAATCTGAATATTAGTATTTTTGCTGATTTTTTCTATTATCGAAGTAAGAACAGTTTTTATATTTTTAAGATTTTCCGCCCCAAACTCACTCAGCATATCTGTCAGGTCATTGGTCATAACTATAGAATATTTGTCCACCAGTTTTTTACCTTCCGGTGTAAGCTTTGCCATTTTCACCATTCTGTTGCCTTTGCTGGTATTTTCGCGGATAATAAAACCCTTTTCTTCGAGTATATTCAAAATACGCGTTATATTAGAGCGGTCCTTTAGCACTATTTTTGCCAAATCTCTCTGACATATACCCTTGTTAAAAGCAATACTGTCAAGTGTTATAAACTGATCAATGGTCAATGGACAGCCCATTTTTGCAAGCTGTTGTGAGCCTCTAAGCCTGAAATACACAGATGTTTTTTCAATAATATATGGCAGCTTGTCAGCATAACAGTTGACGAAACCTGCGCTCTCCTCTTTATTTTTCTTTTTCATGATGTTGTATTTCCAACATGTTGTAATTCCAACATTATTGTATGTTATTGAAAAAATATTGTCAATATAGAAAAAACGCACCTGTTACGTTATAATGTTTGTGCAAATAATAAAAACAGGAGAGGAAATGATACAGGTAGGCGTAGACATAGAAGATATTTCCCGATTTGAGAACAAAACGCTGGAAAAAGATGCTCATTTTTTAAATAGAATTTTTACAAAAAATGAACTTGAATACTGCTTTTCAAATTCTCTTCCTGCAAAACATCTTGCGGCAAGGTTCTGTGCAAAAGAAGCCGTAGTCAAAGCGCTGAGCTCTATTCTTAAAACCAACATTTCATATTCAAATATAGAAATTCTGAAAAAAGAAAACGGAGCTCCTTATGTAAATCTCATCGGCTGTGAAGAAAATATTGAAATTTCTATTTCACTCTCGCATGACAGAGAAAAAGCCATTGCTTTCGCAGCAGCAGAAAAGAAAAGCTAAACTCTTTGAATATTCCCTTATTATCTGCCTTATTATTTTAGTTTTTCCTGTTTTATGTTATAATCGACAAAATGAAAACTTCTAAATTAAATATAAAAGGAAACATCTTCGGAGGACTTACAGCAGGCGTTATAGCCCTGCCTTTAGCTCTTGCATTCGGTGCCGCAAGCGGACTCGGTGCAGCAGCAGGTCTTTACGGTGCAATTCTTGTTTGCCTGTTTGCTACAATTTTCGGAGGAACACCAACCCAGATTTCCGGACCCACCGGACCTATGACAGTGGTTATTGCATCCATAGCCGCAGCCTACTCAGGAAATCTGAAAATAGTTTTCTTTGCGATTATGCTTGCCGGTATTTTCCAGATTCTGCTGGGTATAAGCAAGGTCGGGAAATACATAAAATATGTACCATATCCTGTAATATCAGGTTTTATGAGCGGAATCGGAGTAATAATTATACTGCTTCAAATAAACCCGCTTCTGGGATTTGATTCGCCGGGAAGCACGATAGATGCCATTTCCGGCTTGTTCAGCTCAATCAAAAACGTCTCTTTCCACAGCCTGATTACGGGAATTTTAACTCTGCTAATAGTTTTTTTAACCCCGAAATCCATAACAAAAAAAGTACCGTCTGCGCTCATTGCCCTAATAGGCGTAACAATTCTAAGCATAATCTTTAATCTTGATGTAAAAGTTATCGGAGATATCCCCTCATCACTGCCGGAAATCCAATTTTCATTACCATCACTAAAGGACTTTATAGACATTGTGCCTGTTGCTTTAACGCTCGCAATTCTGGGTTCAATTGATTCTCTTTTAACCTCTCTTGTCGCTGATTCAATAACAAAAACAAAACATAATTCTAATAAAGAGCTGATAGGACAGGGTATAGGCAATTTTGCGGCAGGCATGTTCGGAGGCATTGCAGGAGCCGGAGCAACAATGCGAACGGTAGTAAATGTTAATTCCGGTGCAACAGGAAGACTTTCAGGAATAGTCCATTCCTTATTTCTAATCTGCGTTATTTTGTTTTTTGCCCCGTATGCTTCTGTAATTCCCCTGCCGGTTTTGTCAGGAATCCTTGTTAAGGTAGGATTTGATATAATAGATTACAAATTTATAAAAATTATAAAAGCTGCCCCGAAAAGTGATTTGCTGGTCATGCTTATTGTATTCTTAATTACGGTTTTTGATGACCTTATATTCGCAGTAGGAGCGGGAATTGTGCTTTCATCACTTCTTTTTGCAATAAACGTGTCCAGACAGTTCGACATAAAAATCAAAGAGCCTCAAAGTAACGATGAAAATGAATGCAATATCGAAAGGAATGAAAATATTCTTATTATACATATTAAAGGTATTTTCTTCTTCGGGTCTGCCTCCCAGCTGCTCTCGAGGCTTGAGGATGTCATGGACAGACAGTGCGTAATCATTGACTGTAAAACAATTAAATCAATGGATATTTCCGCTGTTTTTGCTCTGGAAGAAATGATACTAAGGCTAAAAGACAAGGGCATTCAGGTTGTTCTTTTGCTGAACAACAGAAAGCTTGCAGGAAAAATGTTCAGACAGGGACTGTTCAATGTGATATCAAGAAAAAATATAGCCTACGACGAAGAACTGGCAATGCAAAAAGCTTCAGCACTGTGCAATCTGAAATCATGCTAATATAAAAATTTATACGCCATTTATAAACAAGGCAAAAAAAAACCGGCTGAGCCGGTTAAAACTTTACCACATATTAGAGAGGAATTAGAGAGAGAGAATTTGAAACTTTTTTTATTTCCTCTATTATTACTATTCCACTTTGTTAAGATTTCAAAACGCATGTGAAACAAAACTGTAATATTTCTTTACACTAATGTTTTAGAATATACCGCAGGTGCTAAAAGTGTAGTATTAACAATAAAAGTCAGGTTTACATAACTTAACAAACAGTATATACATGCCGCAAATTTCATTTTGTTTGTTTTTTTATATATATAGGAAGTGTGTAGAAATGACAAAGATACAGACCCTTAATAGGAATTATTTTCAAATAAAAAAGGAAATGCTGGAAGCAGCGGCAAAGTGCAAAGGCGTTCAGGGGTTTTTAGTAAAATGTAAAACCGGTCAGGGAGAAAACCTCAACAACCTTGTTACTGCAGTCGGTACAGCCGGTGTTGCCCCTATCTTTATCATAAACAACCCGCTTGCTAAAGAGGATAAACAGACAAAAGAATATACAGCCGCAAGGCAACCTATATCAGCTATTATCACTCTTGCTTTTCAGCTGCCTATAATGAACGCATACAATAAAATGCTCGACAGGATTGCGACAACCTATCATCTGGACAGATGCGACCTCTCTGCAAAACCTCAAAAATCATATCTTGAAGATTTAGTAAATTTTGAATATAAAGTATACAAAGATTCATTTAATCCGAAAACTGACGGAAAAATGATACCGAAACAAGAATTCAAAAAAACCCGTGTCGAAGACAAACAGGGCAAAGCGTTTCAGGCGCAATTGAGAGAAATACGTCTGGCAGCCCTTCATAACACACCATTTCCGGATTTCTTTGCCAGACAGTTAAACAACGGAAAAATTCCGGACAGATTGCTCATTGCACCTGCTGACGTTGAAAACGCACAAAAAGAGCTTTTTGCGACTTACATGAAAGAAAAATATAATATCAATGTCGCAGATTATTCAATGAAATCAATTAAAGACCTTGATAAAAAGAAAAATGTCAAAAAGCTAAAAGAAGCCGGAATTGAAATAAACAAGGCTGTAAAAAAAGAAATAAAAGAATATATAGCCCAAAATACTGACAGAATTGCAATGAGAGACATAAATGCTCTTATGCATTCACACGCAAAAATAAAACTCTATACTTCTCTTGAAGCGAGAAAAGCGCAGGAAGAACTAAGAGAATATCAGAGACAACTTCTGATAAACAAAACACCCAAAGAAGAAATCTCAAGGCTTTTAGATATCAAAAATGACGAACTAATGGACGGCATAATGGAGCGTGCCAAGGCGCTCAGAGATGCGGCTCCTGAAACCGTCGCTCCCGACAGCAAGGTTATGAACAAACTCGAAGCCGAAACGCTTGTAGAAAAACTGAGATTAAAATTAGATTCGCCAAAACGTGAAGATCATCTGGTCAATCACCTGAAAACAGAGCACGGAACGACTTATGAAACTGCTCTTAGAAGTGTGAGAATCAAAAAATGGCTTACATCGAGAATAAACCACTCTGAAAAATTTCTCTCTGATTTTAAACAGAAATCAGGTCTGGTCGTAGGTCTTGCGATTCTGCCCTTCTCCTGCGGACTGTTAAACTGGGCATACCCCAGAATTATGGAAGAATGGTTCCCAGAACTGGCACATTCTAAAGCAAACAGCGACAAAAAGCCGGTACCGGAATTTGTACCGCCGCAAATAAAAATGCCTAACATTTTTACCAGAAGCAATGTATTCAAAGGTTTTGAATCTATGCTCGGTCAAAATAATACTCCGGTAAAGACTCCTGAAAAGGAAAAGGAGGTTAGAGCATGAACATCCGTCCTATAATAAACTCCACTCTCAACAAAGTATCTAACTCAAAATTCATCGAAAAACTGATTCCGGAAAGAGCCGGAGATGCAGCAGCAACAATTGCTATCATATCAACGACAACTAAAGACCTTGTAAACTGTATTTATTACACAAAACAGAGTCTTGAAAACCAAAAAATTCCTGAAGAAAAACGTAAGTTCGTAGCCGGTATTGACCTCTCTAACGGCATTATGAACGTCACAACACAGCTTTTACTCGGAAACTATGTAAAAGACAATGCAGAAAAAGTTTACAAATTCCTTTTCGGAAAATACATACCTGCAGATCCGACAATGCGAAAACTGGCAAGCGGCGGATTCAGCCTGCTTCTCGTTCTTGCATTCACACAGGTATTCCTGAAACGTGTAGTCACTCCGTTCTGCGCAACGCCAATGGCTCACTATTTCAAAGAATTCGCAGAAAAACGCGAAGCAAAACAGAAAGAACAAGAAACGCCCAATACACAAGCCCAACCACTTGAGCCGGCAGAAAGTCTGAAAGCAACAGTTGACGTACAAGCTTAGTATTGCAAATTAATTAAAAAAAAAGTATAATCAGAAGAAAAATTTTATTTCAGTCTGAACTTAGTCATTTCACCTAACCCCATTCAAAGGAGCATCAACGATGAGAATCCAGAAAATTTTTTCATACCCTGTTTACAACAGTAATAATAAAAAACAGACACAACCTTCACAACCGAAAAAACCGTCTTTCGGAAAACTTATTGACGGCGTAAAAGACAAAGAAATGATGTGGTTTGATGAAGGCATTCCTAACGCTGATTTCAATATTTATCTGGATCGTAAAAGAAAAGACGGAGAAATTACCCGCCGTCAAAGAGATATTATTATGAAAGCGCTTGCTCTGGCTAAACCGGAAATCGATGAAATCACAAAAGCGGAGAATAATAACGGCATAGAATATAATGCAGAAGTTCATGTAAATACAGAAAACGTACTTGAAACGACTGTTTTCAATTCATTTCCGGACCCCATCCCCCTCTGGTGGCACAGTGTAGTACAGTTCCATGTTTGTCCGAATTATTGTGCTGAAAAGCCCATCGTGTTCGAATATTTAAACTTGAGAAGAGACGTCAGACGCTGGGGAGATGATGACAAGGTTGCAGCTGACATAGCAAAAAAAATGATAGAATACACAAAAAACCGTGTAGAAACCGTTCCGAAACGAATAGAAGAAATACAACGAAGAGACCGCGACAAAACATACGCATTTGATGACATGGATGAATATTACGAAACAATGGCAGAAATATCTCCGGAAATCGGATATATGACCAGAGATGAGCTCAATAAGGCTATTGACGAATACTTCAAAAACCACCCGAACACTCCAAGACCTGACTATCTGTAATCAATAGTTGCGTCAGAGCTCTACAGTCCCATTCTATACTTTAACCGGAGGGTTACAATTTCAGGTATTTCTGGTTAAATAAATTTGAACATAAATTGTAAGGACTGATTTTGGATAATACAGCTCTGCAAAATTCAAAAAAATATCTCTGTATCTTTGGCGGCGGTGCAATAAGAGGATTTGCTTACCTTGGTGCAATGATGGCGCTGCAAGAATTCAATGTAGAGATAAAAGGATTCGCCGGCTCATCCGTAGGCGCAGTTTTTGCGGCATTTGCCGGAGTCGGCTACACGATGGACGAACTACATAAAGTTTTTGATGATGTAAATTTCGATTTGTTCAGAGATGTGCAACTGAATCTTGCCAAAAATTTTGCAATCAGCAAAGGCGAATTTTTTCTTGATTGGATAAGAGAGTGCATTGAAAAAAAATATTACGGTGCGGATTATAAAAAAGACAAAAATGATCCGGTAACGTTTAAAGACATAAAAGAAGATGTAATGGTCATAACCAGCAATATGAACGGATGTACTCCGTTTGTATTTTCAAAATACTCCACGCCTGATTTTGAAATAGCTCAGGCAGTCAGAATTTCAACAGCTCTTCCGGGACTGTTTGAGCCGTTTGAATATGACGGAAAACTTCTAATAGACGGAGATATGATGAAAAGCTGGCCAATGTGGAGAGTTGACTCGCCATTGTGTCCTGATGACTACAGGGTTTTGGAATTCAGGTTGGAAGGAAGCAAAAATTGGAGCAATGTCAAAAACTCAATCGAGTATTTGAATGCGGTTTTCGCAACCCTTTCTAACTTTGCAACAGACTACATCGAATCAACCTACCAGCCCAAAGATAAATTTGACTATATAAAAATAGATACGGACAAAGTTCTGCCTGTCCAATTTACGCTGCCGTATGACGAACGAATAAAACTGATTGAACTCGGTTACAATGCGACAGTGGACTACTTCAGAAACACTCTTGTTGAAAAAAGGAAACAACTGCTGCCGCACTATGAAGTGCTGCTGGACAAACTCATACGCGCGAAAAACAATATTACACTAAACCATATAGACAAAGCAAAATCCAGAATCTGTGAGATGTTTGTTTATCTTTGCGAGGCAAAACGCTACATTGATATAGCAATTTACGATGACATTGTTAAGTTCAAAAATTACTTTTTTAACAATATAAAAACCTCACCTGTTCTAAAAAGAACAAGCCTGAAGGATAAAAGACAGGTTGAATACTATGCCAATCAGCTGAATATAAGACTTTTAGACAGATGTATGGAACTAAAGGCATATATTGATTCTATGGAGAACTAGGATGAAAGCTCTTGTCTGGCATAAAAACGGAGAAATTGAACTCGTAGAAAAACCCGTGCCTGAAATCAAAGACCCGCGTGATGCAATAGTTAAAGTCACCATGTCCTCAATTTGTACAAGCGACCTGCATATTATACACGGTTTTGTGCCGAAGGCATTGCCGGAAACCGTTCTGGGGCATGAATTTGTGGGAGAGATTATCGAAACAGGTGCAGCTGTAAAGAATCTAAAAACAGGCGACCGGGTCAGCGCAAACTGCGAAACATTCTGCGGAGAATGTTTTTTCTGCAAACGCGGTTATATAAACAACTGTCTGAACGGCGGCTGGAAGCTCGGATGCAGCATTGACGGATGTCAGGCAGAATATGTCAGAGTACCGTTTGCAGATACAGGACTTACAAAACTCCCCGAAAACTTATCATACAAAAATGCACTTTTTGTCGGCGACATACTTGCAAGCGGCTATTTCGGAGCAGAAATGTGTGAAATAAAAGCAGGTGATACAATTGCTGTTATCGGGTGCGGTCCCGTTGGATTATGCGCAATGCAATGTGCACGACTTTCAGGTGCAGAAAAAATAATAGCAATAGACATAGACCCTGACAGGCTTAACATAGCAAAGGATAACGGTCTCGGGGACATATTCATAAATCCTGCAGTTGATAATACGCAGGATATTGTGCTTTCTGCAACAGAAAACCGTGGTGCAGATGGAGTTATAGAGGCGGCCGGAGCAAAAGAAACATTCCGGCTGGCGTGGGAAATTGCCCGTCCAAATGCAGTCGTCGGTGTTGTGGCAATGTATGAAGAGGCCCAGATTTTGCCGCTTCCTGATATGTATGGAAAGAACTTAACTTTTAAAACAGGCGGAGTTGATGCAATCCACAGTCAAAAACTTTTAAAATACATCTCAGAAGGTAAGCTAAATACAGATTTTCTTGTCACAAAAGAAATGAGGCTAGAGGACATAACAGAAGCATACAAACTGTTTGAGGCAAAAAGCAGCGGAATGCTGAAAATAGCTATAACAGCTTAATCAAATCAGGTTCAATAATTTTGTAAAAAGATTCCGACATTGTTTCTCTGTCCGACAGATTCACAATATAGGGCAAATCACTTTCATCAAAATTTTGTTTTATTATCTCTATATCTCTAAAATCAATTTCTGAATTACTTTTTATAAGAATATCAAGATCAGAAAGTTTACGAAAATTTCCTTTTACTCTTGAGCCGTAAGCAAAAAATTCATAACGAGAACAGAAAGGTTGTATTATTGATTTTATAACAGCCATTTCATCATCAGAAATTCCTTTAATTTTCATAAGTCTGTCCTTTATAGGCACGCAACAAGAATTCTGTATCCTCTAGAAAATCAGGAATTATTTCAATTAATCCACGTGATTTTTCAATATTATACTCATGAGCTGTATCATTTCTTCTCTGATAGTAATTTTTCCATCTCATCCAGTCCTGTGCAAAGCCATACCCTTCCATAAATCTGAATATATTGTTTACAGTCAATTCTTTATCTGTTTTTCCGTATTTCTGGATAAAGAGTTTTTTCATAAACTTCCATGCGGTCTCCAGCGTATATTCGAAACGTTTTACACAAGAATCGGCAATATATTCCAGCAGGGGGGATTTCTGATTATCTAAAAAAGCGGAATAACTTTCTTTTAATGTTATATATGCATTTTCAAGATTTTCAATACTTAGTTCGCTCATTGCTACTCCGTATAAATATAGTTGTATAATACTACATTCTTTTATAATTTGTCACTCTTAGTTTTTGTAGACTCTGATTCAGGTTGTCCATAATATTGGCAATATTTCATACTTTCTTCTGTCCAGTTCTTCAGATATACCCTTTTCGTAGAAGTATCGGAGAGCTTTTTCAGAATATTTTTCGGAAATCTGCATTCTGTATCGAGTTTTCCATTTACAAACATTTTATAAATGCAAACATTATTTTCATACCCCAGAATCAGTTTTTTCGTCGACAATGTACCGTATTTGCTGGTTTCTCCGTTATTTACCTGCACAAAAGGAGTACAATCTTTTATATGTGAGCTTATTTCCAGTTCCTTTTCATCCGATACAGGCTGCTGCATTATACTTTCAATAATCGCATCATTTTTTGATACTTTTTTATTTATTCGTTTCTTACCAGCAGTACATCCGCAGCAGAAAACACAAATCAAAAAAATAAGAAAAAATTTTTTCATTAATTTTCCTTTCTCGTACAAGAATAAGGATCATTTAAATACTGAATAAATATTGTCGCATGATTTTTGCTGTTCAGCGTCGAAAGAATTTTCAAATCATCTTTTGAGAAAAAACAGTCACTTGTAATCTTCTTTCTCTCCGGTCCGTAAAAACCATATTCTTGATAGTGACATTTATCTCCTGCCATTCCTAGGATTTGCTGCAATGCAATACCATTCTTTCCGTTTGGAAATTCAGGGCTTCTGTAGGGTGTACAGTTTTTGAAATTTTTACCGAGATTATTTATATTTGTATAATCAAAATCCGCCAAAGCAGGGCAGGTGCAAGAAAGTACAAATAATATAAAAATAACAAAAATTTTTTTCATGCAAACTCCGCTTATTTCTTAAAACACAATTCTATAGTACAGTATAGAAAGGACAAAGGCAAGATTTATGGACAGAATTAGAAAGTTTACAAAAAAATACTGCATAAAAGAACTGGCTGTCATATTTTTTATTTCAACAGTGTTATTCTTTATCTTCTATGCAAAATATGATGAATACTTAATCGATATAGGAAGAGAAGCATACATACCCTGGCAGATGCTGAAAGGGAAAATTCTATACAAGGATATATTCAATGTTTACGGACCTCTCGGATATCAGATTAATGCAATTTTATTTTCAATTTTCGGCACAAGTTTGAATACACTGTATCTTGCCGGTTTTTTCAATTCATTAATAATTCTTTTCTCCACTTTTTTCATCTCAAAATTATTTGTAAGCAAAAAGACATCTCTTTGCATAACCGGACTCACTATATTTATTTGTGTCTATGCAAAAAACTTTTTTGATTTTATATTTGCATACTCTTATAACGCGATATACGCTCTTTCCGGATTTCTTCTATCTGTATTATCAATCCTTTTGTATATAAAAAACAGAAGCAAAACAGCATTACTAGCAGGTTTTATGTTTGCAGGTTTTGCATTTGCAAACAAAATTGAATATTTTCCATATTTTTGTTTTCTGTTTTTATGCTTGCCAATTTTTGCAAAGAGAGATTGGAAAAAGTATGTTTTTTCAGTTTTAGCCTTTTTGTGCTTTCCGGTTTTATCCTTCTGTGCGCTATTTTTACAGGGGTTGGATACCACTGACCTTTATAATGCATATGAACTAATCAAAAAACTTATACATGCTCCATCAACAACATATTTTTACACAACAAACGGGCTGTATTTCAACATACAACGCACAAAAGAAGCTTTGTTAATCTTTTGGGAAGTTATGAAGGTAATCATACCATACTCGATATTTTTGTATGTAATAGAATATCTGCGTGAAAAATACAAAATCAATAACGCCCTGACCGAAATTTTGCTGATTGCCTGCACAATTATACTTATCTCAAAAAACATTAAATCTCTGGTTCTATACAGAGACGGGCTTTTTTCCTGGTTGGGACTCATAGTTCTGATAATTTTATTGGTTTCTGCAGTGATTTTTGTAAAAAAGCTTGTTTCCGGCAGTATTCTACGCAGGGATAAAATGTTTTTGTTCCTTGTAATAAGTACAATATTAGCCTCCTTCAAGGGACTTTTTTCTATTTATACAAATACATACGGAACATTCAATCTTGCCATACTATTTGCACCTGCTGTTATATTTTTTATAAAATATCTGCCTGTAAATTATACAAACAAAATTCTTCTGAACAAAACAATAAACCAGCTATGTATAGCCGCAATGCTGGGATGCTTTGCAGTAACTCTGTACAGAACAGTAAAAACAGAGTTATATGTAATAAAACAGCCGCGTGGAATTATTGCGACAAGAACAATATACGGGGAGCAAAATGCACTAATATCATATATAAAAAACAATACACCGAAAAATGCAAAGATTTTGACTGTTCCAGAAGGCGTAACCGTAAATTTTCTTGCAGAGCGGGACTCTGACAATTTTTATTACTATCTCATGCCGGTAAATGTCGATATTTTCGGGGCTGAAACAATCATAGAAAACTTGAAGAAATCACCGCCTGACTATATTTTGCAAAACAATCTGGGATACTCAGCATATAACAAAGGCGGCATTTTTTCATATCTCACAGGATTTTATGAATTTCTGGAGCAAGAATATACGCCGGTCCTTCAGCTCAATGCGCCGGTAAGCTTTACCTTATACAAAAAGATATCAGGATAATAAAGCCGGCGGCATGGGCATCCAGGGATTACCCCCCCCCCCGAAAGCTCGCTCGCAGAGCGGATTTTAGCCTTAAGGGCGTTAAAAGCTTTAACAGCTTTTTGTTCTACAAAGATGTGAGAAAGAACTCCTATTACAACACAAATCAATATACTTGCCCATATGTTCCAATACGGATGAGCATATACAAAAGCCTTGTTTGTCCACATAAAATGTTTTTCTATAGCAAAACCGACCTCTTGCATTATGTATATTGCAAAAGAAAATTTCCCGAGAAAAATAGAAAATTTATTTTCAAGAAGCTTAGACAGCAATCCTTTTTTTGCAAGGAATAACAGAAATAAACTACTGAAAATAACTATATATATAAAATTATTATGAAAGCTAATTTTATGAAAAATAGTGTTATTAATTAGGAACATAAAAAGATAAATCTCAAACGCAGAAATTGCTATAAAAAACAAAGCTGATTTCAACTTATTTTTTATTTGAAAATTCTTCACATATTCTGATATGTTCTCCCACAGCATACCTAAGAAGTAGCCTAAGCCAAGTCCTGCAAAAGCACGAAAAAATGCACCGGAAAATAAACCAAAAATTTTTCCTTGCGCACCTGTGATTGTTCCATTATTCCACGTTAAAATTGCTGTATAAGACATAAATAAAAGAATGAACATAATTATATTAAAAACTCTGTGGCTAAATGTTTTATAACTATAATGTAAAAATATAGAAGTCCAGAATAAAGCGCAAACAAACCACGAAACTCCATTATTCGTCATTTTCCATATTAAAACATTGTGCAAAAACAATAAAGTTAAGACATTTGCATACGAATAAAAGTCACAAATATGAAATAGCGAAAGCAGACCAGAAAGAATTATAGAAAAAGCGATCAACGGCCAGAATCTGATGATTTTGTTAATTGAAAACTCCAAAGTGCTGTCTTGTTTATTTTTAAAATGAAAAAATAAAAAGAATCCTGCCATAATGAAAAAATATTCCACACATAAAGATGTGCCAGCGCGTTGCATCCATAATTTTACGTACAAAGGAAAGTCTTCGTACAAATGATATATCGGTACACAGTAATAAAGTATATGCGAATATACAATTATTATTGCAAATATAAACCGCAAAAATTCTATGTTTTTTATCTTTTCCATTTTATTACTTTTTTCCTGCATAACACTCTCCCCAATTTTTCAAAAATTATATTAATCATAACATGACCAATTACATCTGTATTAACTTAAAAAATTTAAGTTACAGTTTTTTACATAAAGGATTTACAGCGAAAAAAAGAAGTAAAGAATCAAAATATATTGTTATTAATTTCTGCAATTTTTAAATTTCTTGCGGTTTCCTTTAAAAATGCAAGTTCTTTTTCTGAAAAATTTATATCAGCCAAGACTCTTGCTCCATCCGCATCAACAGTGCATGGCACGCTTAAAGCGGCATCTTTTATACCATATTCACCATTAAGCAGCGTGGAAACACTCAGTTTCGCAGGTCTGTTTCCAATAATTGCCTCAGCAATACAACACACACATGTAGCAATGCCATAAAATGTTTTACCCTTACCGGCAATAATTTCAGCTCCCATCGCACGCACATCAGCTTCCATTGCTGTTTTTTGCGATTCGTTTAATCCGCAATCCCCGATTGCGCTCCAAAAAGCGGTCTGAGAATTTCCATGCTCCCCGATTACCGGAATTTCAACCTCGTGTCCGAGATAGTCCGAAACAATGGAAGAAAGCCTAGAAGTATCAAGTATACAACCAGTTCCAAACACCTTTCCGCGTGGTAGATTAAGCCGTTTCGTTAAATAATAAGTCAAAACATCGACAGGATTTGAAACCACAAGAACTACGCCGCCATTATAGTATTTTTCAATATTTGATGCTATATCAGACATAATCTTTAAATTGTCGCCTGCCAGATCAAGTCTGCTCTCACCTTGTTTTCTGCTTCTGCCTGCCGTCACAATAATAAGCGAACTGTCTTTTATATCGGAATATTCTCCGCATGTGATATTCGAAAACGGCATACAGTGCAGACCGTGTCTTATATCCAGCATTTCAGCATTTGCAAGTTTTTCATTTATATCAATTAAAACAATCTCCTGCGTCAGCCCCCTAAGCATTAAGGCATAAGCAATGCCGGAGCCGACAGCCCCCGCTCCTATTATTGATACTTTTCTTTTTTGTTTATCCGCGAACATCTATTATCCTCGATAATTGAGACAAAAGGTCGTATCCGTCCCATATTATATCTATATCCATAGCCTGACCGACGGGCACAATTCTGTCAATCCCCCGCAATTCATGTGAAGAAATATTCAGAGCAAGCGTTTCAGGGTTAATACCAAAATACGTTACTGTCTGATATTTTTCATCAACCACCTGGAAAAATTCACCTAAATCATTTAGAGAATATTCATAAAAATACCCGCCTTTGCCTCTAAGATTTTCAATATTTTCAGAAAGAACAGATATCTCGCTTCGATAAAGCAAATTTCCGCGATTTTTTACACCCTTTATCGTCTCATGATAATCGATTGCATCCTCGCAAAATTTTGTATATTTGTCGACACACACTGCGTCCTGCAATACATATTTCCGTTCTGCTGTTTCATAAACTGTATTCCAGAATTTTTCTCTGGCATCTGAGCTGTCATTCAGCCAGTAAATAATCTGCGGAGACGAGCAGGCATTCTGGTCCATAAGATAAGTGTCATTGTAAAAATTTTCTGATAACCGCTGCATTATTTTTTCATCTGCCTCAAGGATTTTTTCTCCGTCAAGTATACATACAGAATATCTGTCAGCAAAAGCTATATCTATACAACGCGGTTTTGTTGTACAAGACTTTACCGTCTTTATTGTATTGTCGCCGCCCCATATCATCCTTGCATCAGCTATTTTGGAAAATTCTTCTGTTGCATTTGAATTTCTATCGTATTTGACAAAGGCGGTACGCGACTGAATTTTAGGATATTTTTCAATAACTTTTTTAAGAATTCCAATCAATGCATTTACCTGCGGAAAATCTTTACTCGGAAGCCTTACGATATTTGCGTTTCCGGAAAGCAGCGAAAATACATACGAAAATGCAAAATTCACAGGTATATTTGACGGTGCAATATGAAAACACAGCCCTCTGCCCAGCCTGTATTTTCCTACACGCTCCTGCGATTTAAGCTTTTGAATATTTGCTTTTCTGCACCAGAACGCCAATGCCGACAAATCCGGATAAAGGCGTCCCTCGGACGAGCTCAAAATTTCTTTTGACAGGTCATTTAAAAAATCACAAACCTCATCAGCAAATGGAGCCATCGGTATATTTAAAATATTTTCATTTCCTATTAAAAAATTAACGTCGTTCATATGTATCCGAGCAACCTCTTATTTCTGCATTTTTAATTCTGCCTTTTATCTCAAAATATTTACCTTTTCGTCCGCACGGGCAGTCATCCTCTCCGAGAATAACCCCCTCATCCTCCGTCAAAAGGGAATGACCGGGATAGGATTCGGGAAGTACCGACAATAATTGGATAATTCCCTTTTCGCCAAACTCACACGGCGTAAAATCTGACGGATGTCTTGTTATGATATCAGAATAATTGGAACAGTGCATGTGTCCGTGTTCGCATTGCACAAAAACAGATCCGAGCTGTTCTGCCATTCCGTAGTAGTTATAGACTCTTATATTTCCCATAACATCGTTTATTGTTTTGTTATAGGTAAATACATCAACGGCTTCATCCTTCAATTTTTTCCATCCGCCGATATGGAACAGTATTCCATTTTTTATATTAAAATTTTTGCCAAGTTTTTTCAGTTCTTTTACAACAAATTGCCATATCATATAGGTGTATCCGAACATCAAAATTGGTTCATCCTGATGTTTTTCAAGAAATTCAGCAACTTTTTCAATATCCAGTTTCATATCCGCATCAAGAGCATATGTAGTATCTCGCCCGAACATTGAAAATCCGATTATGCCTGCACCTCTGGCTGAAAACATTGAACGATCTTTTTTTACCATCTCAGTATCAAGAAGAAGCAGAGGCAATCTCTGTTTGCCGATAAAAGATGTTATAATCTCCGTCAAAGTTTTTGACTGGTTTTTTGTGTTCTGAGCACTCAAATAAATCTTTGATACGGCCTGTCCGGAAGTTCCTGAAGAGGTCATTGTTTTAACGATTTCTTCTTTCGGACAGCTCAACAGGTCATAAAATTTGAACAATCTAACAGGTATAAAAGGAAGCTCTGCATATGAATGAGACTTTGTGACATCAAAATTCAAACTATCCAGAATCTTTTTATATTCAGGACAGTGATTATAGTGAAATTCGGTCAATTTGCCCAATTCTTCATCGAGCATTTTGGACTTTTCCTGCTTATTGAGGCAGTATGGGTCAAGTTCAAATAATTGATTATTCATTAGTATTCCCTTTTATAAATATATCCTCAGGATCAGAAAAAGAAGCCCCGAGATATGCATAAAGATTCATTACGGCCGTGTTTTGAGAACTGATGCGACCGTCAAGCTTCTTGTATCCTTTTTCCTTTGCAATTTCTATCGCGCGTGCATACAAAGACATTGCCGCACCGGTAAGCCTGTACTTTTCATCAACAGCAGCAAGATGCACAAATAAAGTTTCTTCATCTATTTCCTTCAACGCAAGAAAGCCTATAAGAATGTCTTTATAAAAACAAACCAGAACCTCATCAAGTTCATCAACCCATTTCTTTATTTCAATCTCAGCCGTAGCGTTATCTATTTCAGGCGTCAGATGAAAGCGTCTGTCATAAGGAAAAGACTTTCTTGCGACTTCAAAAATCTCCTCTTTATACTCTCTTGTACAGATAATATTCAGTCTAATCAGTTTTTTTGTATCAATTGAACATCTCGAAAGGTTAATTGATGCAAGCAAAGTTCTATCAGCAAAGAAATATCCGTCCTTTTGCATGTTTATTTCGTTTTCAGCATCCGTTGGCATCCGGCAAATCTTTGTAGTCAATTCAAGCATAATACTGTTCCAATTCCTTGTACAAAGTTTTCCCCGCCTCATTTTTGGGTATCTCATCAATGTCATGAATTTTGAAAGCGGCTCTATTCAATCCGGTTTTGAGAGTCATAAAATTCAACACTCTTTCATTATAAACACTATCTGTTAAAAATATGCTCATCATATCGTCCTTACCGCAGCATGCACAATCAATATTGCTAAAATTGCTTTTTATCATTCGTTCTGTTTCATCAAGGTTTACGCGGTTACCGAAAATTTTGAGGAAACGTTTCTTGCGTCCGACAATATAGAAAAATCCATCTTTGTCAAACTTTGCCATATCTCCTGTCACCAGTTTTCCGCCGCGCTCATCACCCTTTTTCAAATCAGTGCCGTTCTCTGCATAGCCAAGAGTCACATTGTCCCCTTCATAGACAAGTTCCCCTACCGTTTCAGGTTCTGTAATGTCGATACCATTTACGTCAATCAGTGAAAACTTTCCGCCTGGAATAGCTATACCCATGCTGCCATATTTTTCAACAGCTTTTTCCGGAGGAAGATAAGACATTCTGGCCGTTGCCTCTGTCTGCCCGTACATAACTACGAACTTCTTGTTATTTTCCTGTGCCCATTTTGCAAATTTTTCATGCAATACAGGTGCAAGTTTGCCACCGGCCTGAGTCAATGTAGTAAGAAACGGAAGCTGCATTCTGAAAAATCTAAGTCTATCCAGCATTTCATAAGTATAAGGAACTCCGCCAAAAGAAGTTGCTTCAGACTCTTTAAGTTGCTGCCAGAATTCTTTCTGCATCAGACCTTTTTCTGTGAGAACAAGCGATGCGCCTGCCATAAGGTGAGTATTAATTATAGAAATACCATAAGTGTAATTCATCGGGAGCGTAGTAATTGCTCTTTCTTTTTCATCAATTTCAAGATATTTAATAATAGATGCCGTATTAGCACGAATATTTTTATAGCTCTGTCTAACGAGCTTCGGACTGCCTGTAGAACCTGATGTTGTCAACAAAAGAGCAAGTTCATCATTCAGTTCAAAAACATTATTATAAGGTGTCTTTAACAATGCGTAATCCAGATGAGTGTAAACTTTTTCGCAGTCTTTGAATTTTTGTGCAATATCTAAAGGCACATGCAAAAAGTCGGGTTTGTATGTATTAATGCATTCTGAAAGAAGTTCATCATCAAGATCCGCCTTCAGCATCACCGGAACAATACCGGCATTTAAAAAGCCGATATAGCCTACGAGAGAGCCTATTTCATTTTTGCAAAGATTGAAAACCAAACATCTTTTGCCGATTTGATCAGTCAGCTCACGGCAATATTTATTTAGCTGTTCATAAGTGATTTTTTCACCATTTTCTGTGATTACGGCTATATTATTTTTGAATTGATTTAAATTCCACATAGTTATTTGTCCATTATTTGCTTTATTTTACGAAGTATATCTAATTTCATATCAGATACAGACAGATCTTTCTACCTTTTTGCAACTTATTACACTTTCTACAGTAATGATAACATTTACAGGTAAAAGAACAATAAAACATAGAAAGTTTATTGATTTAAATCTGGAATGTATCAAAACGTGTATCTGTATCTTCTGTAAACACAGCCAGAAAGACCTGCTATCGTCCGGACAATCTCTTAAAATAACTTAATCTATTTCAACATCATATTTTTTTAAGATTTCTTTACCTTTATCAAAAGAGCTTAAATCAACAATATCATCTGTTTCCATCATAATATCAAAAGCTTCTTCAATAGCGGCAATAAGTCCCATATGCCCAACAGAATCCCATGCCTTTATATCCTGAAATTTCAGATTTTTTGCCTCTTCATCAGTAATACCGAATGTATCAGTGAATGCCTTTGTATACGCTTCTAATGTTGTCATTTTATTTTTCTCCTTTATTTTTTGTAATTTTGTTCAATTTTTTCAGCTATTTGTTCAGGCAATAGCCCGTACTGTTCAAGAAGGTATTTATACTCTCCTGCCGGTTTGTAAGAATCAGAAACCCCAATAATCAAGTGTTCAGGTTTCTTTTCAATACCAGCCAGTACTTCTGCAACAGCACCTCCAAGTCCGCCAATTACCGAATGTTCTTCGACTGTAATTATCATTTTACTCGAACATGCTGATTTTACAGCATCTACATCGAGTGGTTTTAGAGTATGCATATTAACGACCTTTGCTGATATGCCTTTTTCCTCCAACAATTTTGCTGCCCTCAATGAGTTATGAACCATTGTGCCGGTTGCAATAATTGTTATATCCTCTCCATCTTTTAGAGTGATTGCTTTACCTGCAACAAAATCATAATCAGCTTTGTATACAGGGGGATTATTCATAGAACCTGAAAGACGAAGATATACCGGTCCGGCTATTTGAACAGCAGCCTCAACACATTTCACTGTTTCTAGAGAATCCGCCGGTGAAAGTATACATATATTCGGGATTGAACGAATAGCAGCTATATCTTCGATACTTATATGTGTTGCTCCTAAAATGCCAACAGACAGCCCAGCAGTCATTCCGACAAGTTTTACAGGCAATTTCATATACCCCATATTTACCTTAATCTGATCCAATGCTCTCATTGAGGCAAATGTAGCATAAGTTGTAACAAAAGGTATCAATCCTTCCTTAGCCATTCCACCGGCAACACCAACCATATTTTGTTCTGCAATACCAACATTGAAAAAATTATCAGGATACATTTTTGAAAATCTGCTTAACCCAGCAAATGAGCATAAATCAGCTGTAAGCATAACTATATTAGAGTTTTCTTGCACCACTGACTCGGCAGCAGCACCAAATGCGCCGCAAGAACCAAGCAAAGACCACATTCTTATATTCTGAGGTGTTATCTGTATCATAAAACACCTCCTATTTCATTGATTGCTGTATCAAACAGCTCTTTTGACAATATACCGTTATGCCACTGAGGATTATTTTCCATAAAAGAAACACCCTTACCCTTTACAGTTTCTGCGACAATTGCTGTGGGCTTTTCAGATTTTTTATTTAATACTTGTAATAATTGTTCTATATTGTGACCGTTTACTATTTCTGTATCAAACCCAAAACTTTCCCATTTTTTATCTAAAGGATTCATAGACAGTACATTTTCTGTAAAATCATCATATTGAATATTATTTTTATCTATAATAACAGTCAGATTGTTTAATTTTTGGAAAGAAGCTAGCATAGCCGCCTCCCAAACTGATCCCTCATTGCACTCACCATCACCAAGAATTACGTAGACACGTGAATTATTTTTTTTGAGTTTTAAAGCGAGAGCACAACCAACACCGAGAGACAAACCCTGCCCGAGACTACCCGAGGAAAATTCAATACCCATCTCTGAGTTCATTGACGGATGTGCATACAATTTTGTATTGTTATGTTTAAAAGATAAAAGTTCATCATCACTAATCATTCCCAACTGTTTCATTGCTGCATATTGAGCCATAACGCCATGACCTTTACTCAATATAAGTCTGTCTCTACAATCGTCTCCGGGATTTTGTGGATTAAAATTCATAACAGAAAAATATAAAGCAGTCATAATTTCAGTTAGAGATAAAGCCGGTCCAATATGCGCACCTGATTTTCCGGCACTATATGCCATATTTAGCATATCAACTCGCATTTTTGCGGCTATTTTGTTTAAATCGTCAATCAAAACATACCTCCGTCGACTCTGATAACTTGACCGTTTATAAAAGATGCATCGTCTGAAGCAAGGAAAAGAGCTGTTTTTGCAATTTCAGCAGGACAGCCAAGTCTGTTCATTGCCGAAGATGATATCATTTCCTGTTCCGCTTTTTCTTCCATAAGCTTTGCCATATCTGTATCAATAAGTCCAGGAGCAATTGCATTTGCTCTAATACCATACGGCGCACATTCAGCAGCAAGCGTTTTTGTCCACGCAGCAATCGCAGCCTTTGAAACACCATAAGCACAGCTGCCTTCTTTTATATCAAGCCCCAATACCGAACTCATATTTATAATGACGCCAGATTTATTACGAATCATAGACTTTAATACAAGCTGGGTAATTTCCATCTGGGCAAATAGATTTATATTAAAAACATCTCTTATTGCTGAAACCGGTGTCATTTGAAAATATCCGCCATGAGCAATGCCGGCATTATTGACAAGTACGTCTATTCTTGTTTTCTGTTTTATTATCAAATCCTTAACAGTTTCTTTCATCATCTCTGTATCTGTTAAATCAAAATACAAAGCGCTTACGTTAACTCCATAATTTTCAGATAGTTCTCGTAATCTTTCAGAGAATTCTTCTGTCTGTGTTCTGGCATGAGCAATAATGTTTGCCCCATTTTTCGCAAATTCTTCTGCCATTGCCCACCCGAGTCCACGTCTTGAACCGGTTATAAATACTGTTTTAGAGTTAAAGCTCATCAATCTCTCCTTTAAAATAACTTATCCAGTTTTCCACAAGCTCCTCACGCGTCAAAAGCTTATCAGGCGTTTTGTAAATGCCAATGCCCAGATTTTTAGTATCTTTCATATTCAAAAGTGCAAACCCCCATGAAAGCCCGACTCCAAATGATGAAAGCAAAACATTTTCCGGATTTTTGCCACAAAGCTGATCGCAGATGTTTGTTGCAATAGATGCCGCTGCACAGTTTGCATATTTTGTAAAGGTTTCAGCCGAATACTGATCTTTAGGTAAACGGACGTATTTTGCAATATTGTCGACGATTTGTTTATTAGCCTGATGAAAAGCAAAAAAGTCTATTTCTTCTTTGTTTTTTCCTGAAAATTTTAGAATATCATCTATGCCCTTCGGTGCGACTTCCATTGTAAATTTAAAAATATCCATCCCCTTCATAATTTCATCCCAAAGGTGCCATACATTGTCTCTATTATCAGTAATCTCAATATCAACAATATCTTTCCGGATAGGCAATTTTGAACCTCCTGCCGGCGCAACGATTTTGTTCCATCCGCTGCCTCTTGTGCCAAGGATAAAATACGATGGAATCGAGTGCTCTGTATACTCAATCAGTGTTGCAACGCCAGCATCGCCAAAAAGCATATTGGAATTTCTGTTTCTTTTGTCAGAGTGCCTGCTCACTGTATCGCCAACTAACAAGAGGCATTTTTTTGCTGCCCCGCTTTGTATAAGCGAATGAGCATTCCACAAGCCGTACACATAAGCAGAACAAGCCAGTCCTGACATATCATAACAAGCGCAATCCTCGCTGAGTCCGAGTCTGTCTTGCAAAATACAGGCAGACGCAGGATAGATGTAATCGTGGCTTGAGGACACAACAATCAAAGCATCGATTTCGTTTTTGTCAATGCAAAGTTCGTTTATCAGTCTATTTGCGGCAGCTTCGCACAAATCGGCGTTCGTCACACCATCGGGTACAATGTGACGCTTACCGAGCCCGAGAATTTTTTTGTTTCTCTGGAGCAGCTTTTCATCATTTTTGTAAAATTCGATTTCATCATCGATATTTATTACATTTTCCGGTACAACCGCTGCAATACCCGTAATTTTTGCGTGTAGAAAATTTGATTTTGACATGTTATCCTCTTACTGCCTTTTTTAACACTCTGATAAACCCGAAAAGTTTGTAGTAAGTATTGTGTTCTTTTTTTACTTCTTTAACAAGAGGCACGCCAAACAGGTAAAACCATTTTTCGCCTTTTCGCATTGCTATTTTGAAAACCTGTATGCCTAAAAAGTACCACTTCTGCTTGGTTGGGAAGAAAGAGGGAGTATTAACAACTACAGGGCTATTCAATTCTTCTTCAATAGATTCTATTATTTTTACTAAATATTTATTTTCTTTTTCATATAGAAGCATATCTTTTAAAAATTGCTCAGATTTTAACTTCTCTACATTTAATTTTTTGTCAACTTGTTCATAATCAATCTGCTCTTTTATCAATCTATCAATATCTTCTTCATTTTCCGCAAACCTATCTTCGATACCAAGTTGATTACACAAAGAAATTAGTCTTTCTTGTGCTTGTTCTTTTTTATTCAACAAAATAAATTGTTTTTTAAAGATAATTGCAAAACACAAACCATGATACGAGTCAGTAATTACCAAATCAGAATGACAAATACCACTTAGCCAGTCATATATAGAGACGTCAGTATTAACTTTAAAATCTTCAGTTTTATGAAATCTTTTCCAGTATGGTTCACCATTATATAGTGATACTAAGTTTTTCATTGTATTAATTTTTGTCATCAAATTTTTCGGATATTGATCCTCATTGAATATAAACTTTACCGGATAATTAGTGTCATAAGTTTTTTTTGATTCATTAGCCAGTTTAATCCACTCAGATATATCTACCAGAAACACTGCATCAAGAACGTGTGTAGCGTCAACATCAAACAAAGAGCGGCAAACATCAACCCCGCTTTCTTCTCTCACCCCAACAAAATCAAAACGTCGTGTTAATATTTTTCTTTTTTTGTAATCGCTACTGTTTTTTATTATTAAATTTGGTTTTTTATAGCAAAAACTTGTCGCATAGGAACCAATAACTTTAGATAACTTAACAAAGTTAAAATATGTATTATAAAAATCTTTAATTGTGTACATCTGGTGCCACATACAATCCGGTCCGACAATAAAAGTTTTAAAGAAATTATTAGTTTCTTTAAGTTCTTCTGTACTTCTATACAATTTTGTATGTGAAATATGTGCTAAAGAAAAGTTGTACAAATCACCAATGTCTGATGTAGGTTTAGTAAATTCCAACCATATATTAACGGGAGTATACCCTAAGTCTTTAATCTTTTTTTGCAGTGCATACGCCGTTAATACAGAGCCATAGTTATCCAGACTAAAAGAATAATTCAATACACCGACTCCGTCATTTTTATTCAAACATTCTTTTATTAATTCGCATATAGAAACATAATCTCTATTGCGGTATCTCTCTAAGAAATAATCTCTGTAAGGATGGTTATAAGCTTTTTTATTAACCATATTGACTTTGGTAATAAATTTGTCATCAACAGATTTAAACTTCGAAAAAGCATCACACACATTGCTTATAATCCTCTTTGCTTTTTCTGAATTTATAAGAAGCGCCGAAGTACCATTGTTGTCATCAAGTGTTTTATCACAATTTTCAATACCCCAAAAGTCACCGATTGTAATATCAGCCTCCCTGGGCAATCCGTTAAACTGACAATCACAGCATGATTTGCGTATTAACATATTTTTCAAAAATCCGATAATATAGCTATTGTTCAAATCACCATTATAAAATACATTAGGCACAATAATGGATAAATCTTTTCCGTCAATCGTTAATGATGGATTGCGCCATCCAGTAGTTTTTTCCCTAAAATTGACATTCAAGACATCATCTGCATGACCATCCGTAATTTCATTCAAATATTCTCTGAATACCTTCTGAGAAGGCGTACCATGACAGAGCAAATCGACTGTAATCAATTTTTCATAGTCTTTACCCAACACTGCATAGAGTCCAGCGACCTGGCAGGGAGTTCCGGTAAAAAGTACATATTTATCCTGTTCCAGCAGCGTTTTAATTTCTTTATAACAATTATTTATATTACTCTGGACATATTTTGAACCACGAAGAGGAGCAAGGTCTTCCCAATTATCGACTATAACATGTTCACAAAAACCGCCCTGAACAATGCGTGCTCCGCAGACATACCCGCCTTTGTCCAAGATATATTTTGCCAGAGCAGAAAATGCTCCGCCTGACGAGCTATTCTTTCTCAATGTTTCATCTTTTATATAACCGCCATAAGCAATAGGAGCATCCAATCTTTCTGAGATTTCTTTTGTTTGCCCTAGATTTAACGCAGGACATTTTTTAGTGCATAAACCGCAATGAGTGCACTTTTCTTCATTAATTACAGGATAAGCGAATCCATCTTTGTCCTCTTTAATCTCTATAGCACTTACAGGACAAACATTATAGCACGCCATACAATTTGTGCATTTATGTCGTAATACAACAGTATTTAGTTCTTTTTCTGCTAAACAATTAGTCATTATTTTCCGTACTCCCTATTTTTAATGCAGGATTGCCTGCCATATAACAGTTGTTTCTACATCCTTTATAAACTGCACTGAGTGGTGCAATTTTGTTGTTGTCTCCAATTTTTGCTTTCGGAAGAAGAATGGCATTAGCTCCGATTGTGTTCATATTACCGATTTTTACGTTGCCGAGAGCTAGTGAACGCGGTCCGAAAAAATTGAAATCTCCTATTTCAGAATCATGTCCAATTATTATATTTCCGTTAAATACATTTCCGTCTCCAATTTTTATATCAACAGTACATATAAAAGGGTAACTAATAAAATTAGCTTCTCCTATTTGCAATGAATCAGGTAGCTCAACACCTTTTGCCAACAAAGTATAGAATTTTAATCCCAATTTTTTTAAATCATTATAAATTTTTTTTCTTAAATCGGGATAAGCTGCACCTATAATGACAGAATCTTCTTGCGTAAACGCAAACTCATTGACTTCTCCTTTATACAAATGTTGATAAGACTTATAATCAACAGTATGTCCGTATCCGCCATGCCCGAGAAAACCGCCAAATTCAACACCTGACGATGGTTGTAAATCCATCAAATGCATATAACATTCACGGGCAAAGCCGTTTCCGCCGACTATAAATACCCGTTTCATTTACATCTCGCTTCCACAATCAATTATGTAATTCTGCGCATTTATCCACTTGCTTTTGTCTGAAAGCAAAAATACAATAACATTCGCAACGTCAGATACATCTCCTAGACCCAAGGGATACTTACCTTCTGCATATTGTCTTGACGTTTCATCAGCCATATCTGTTTGAATTAATGTCGGTGAAACTGTATTTGCCCTCATCCCCTGGGTTGCTATCTCTTTGGCAATAACTTTAAATGAAGCTATCAATGCTGCTTTTGAACCAGAGTATGAGGTCATACTAGGTGCACAACCTATTGCGCCCATGGATGCAATAGCAACCATAGAAAAACCTTTACCTATATTATTCCGTTTGTCAACAATACCTTTGGCAAACATTACTGCTGCAAAATAATTTATATCAAAAATTCTTTTAATATCATTGTACTCTACTGCGCGAAGCGGTTTTAAATCGCCAACACCAGCGCAATAAGCCATACCTGAAAATTTGCCGTACTTTGCTTTTAATGATTTTACGTATTCCGGTAGCTCTTCTATATTTTCAGCCAAATCCTTAACTTCTATATGAATATTCTCAGGAAACTTTGCATTTTCTTTTAATTCAATTAACTTGTCTTCACGTCTGGCTATAGCGACGACTGTGGCGCCAAGAGAATTTAAAGTCTCTGCCGTGCATCTGCCAATTCCGGAACTTGCACCTGTGACTATAAATATTTGTTCTTTGTTGAAGCTAATCATTATTGAACTCCATTTCCAGCCAATTTAATCAAGTCAGAGACCGTTGATACATTTTTCAAATCATTCAGTGAAAGTTTTACACCGAAATTTTTGTCATAATACGCCATAATAGCCATTTTTGATAAAGAATCCCATTCTTCATAATCTTCGAGATTATCGTTCTCTGCGCAAGGTTCTTCTCTCTGCAATATATCTTCTAATTCAACTAAAAAAACTGCTTTATCCATTTGTTTCTCCTTTTATTTTGCTTCTCCAATAATTTATATATTCTTCATTTGTTTTTATATAGGATCCTTTTTTAAAGATTTGTAAATCAAAAATTTTGGTATCCTCCAAGTTTAAAAGTGAACTTACTGAAACTAAACCGTTTCCAAAAGCACAACATAAAATATTATCTTTCTTAATATCTTTGTCCAAAAGTGCAAGAGTTGTAGGAATAGAACACATTGTATTGTTTCCATAGTTTTCAAATGCACTATAAGGAACTTTTTTCTCATCCGTAGTATCAAAACCTGCAGCAGACGCAACAGCTTGTACAATCTGCTTGTTTGCCTGATGCAAACATACTGCGTTGATATTTTCCTTCTTTATATCTGTATATGCAAGAAGTTTCTTGATATTTTCAGGAACAAATTTAACCGTAAAATCGAAAACAGCTAAACCGTCTAAATAACCTGCCGTCAACAAAACATCATTACCTGTCGGCATGGTTATTTTTTCTTTTCTGATTTTAGACAATAATTCCCAGTTTTCATCTTTGTGTAAGTTACATGCCAAAGAAAATCTTGCACGCTGTCCTGTAAATGGTGAAACAATCGCTTCAAATCCTGAACTTTTGGTTTCTATACAATAATATGATTTAATTTCATTTTCAGAATATTCTAAAAGAGTAGCAGTACCTGCATCGCCAAATATCGGAGCAGAATTTCTATCAGCTATATCGATACCGACAGACGGAGTGTCGCCATTGAGCAGTAATATTCTTTTATGTATCCCGCATTCAATGAGATTACTTGCCATATAAAGACCATAAACCCAGCCAACGCAGCCTTGATTTATATCTGTAGCAATACATTCTTGTGCTAATCCTAATTTGTCATGAATAAAATAGGCGGTAGATGGTTCCATAACATCTGGCTGTTGAACGACAAAAATCAAAGCGTCTATGGTACTTCTGTCAAGACCAGTGTTCTCAAATAATTTTTCAGCCGCATCTATTGCCAAATCAGCTGCAGTCGTAGTATCATCAACAACTCTCCGTTTCCAGAAGCCTACCATCTTTCGCATTCTGTCTATTTTTTTTACAGAATTTCCATAATATTCAGCTTCATCATATATGTTTATTTCTTTTTCCGGTACGACCGTAGTTATTGCTTTAACTTTTACATGTTTAAACTGTGACTTCATTTAACGCTCCACTACTTTTTTCTGTGTCAGGATAATAATCGTATTGTCTCAGATAGAATCTCTTTATATTATCTTTATATTCTTCTATATTATATATTTTCATAATCTGTTCTTTTTGTTTTTGGATTAAACTGTAGTATTCATCCGGATTTTCCTCGAAATACCTTATATCATCGACTATTTTTTCACATAAATCTTCATAACTTTCATATATATTTCTGTATTTTAACCAGCTTTTATCCGGGAAAAATTTTTCATTATATACCGCGCCCCCTAAACTATTGACAAAAAGAGGATGTATAAGATATCCATCCATTCCCTCGCCAAAAGAAATTGTCATAAAACTTTTTGCGGTCAGTTCCATACATTGTGTAAATGACATTCTATAAAAATAAATAATTTGATAATCGGGAAGCCTTTTTCTCAATATATTATTTACAAATTTTTCGACATTAAAATATAATGGTCTATCCGGAGAAATTATTATCTTTTTCTCCTTTGATTCAGATGATAAATAATCATAACGTAATAAATCTAAATTCACAGAAAATTTGTGCAAAGGGATTCCGAATTTATTACAAATTTCCTGAGTTGAATAGCGATCATGGGCAGTCGTCTGAGTAATATTAGACGTAAGATTGCGCAAATTGTTTATTATTTTTACATCAGGCATTCGTTCAATTTGTTGGTTTACTATATTTATTTGTAAATTAGGAATACTTCTTAAAACATCCTTATCTTGTTCTGTTAATCTATTATAAAATGTTTCAGAACCATCAAAAGGACTCATTATATTGACTTCCGGTATATGAAGTATTACCTGTTCTTTGTTTTTAATAACATCAATAATCTGTTCCCATCTGCATATATTCAAATCATTCTCAAAATAATCATTATGTGCATAAGTATACTTTCCGGGCATTGTTGTTATTAAAACAGGAATTTCCGGCTCAAGTATTTTTTTTGAGTGTTCACACAATGAAAACAAACTCATCTGACCACCGCACATTTTACAAATATCAACAACCACAAAAACTACAATTTTATTCGCATTTTTATAATTTGTTAAATCATACAAATTCTGCTTTTTTATTGCCATTTCTGTTTCATGTTTGATAAAAGAATATTTCGTTTTTATTTTTATTCCAAAAATGGATAAAACTCTATGTTCGTTTTCATATTTAATAGAAAATAGATTTTTAAAAAGTTTCATTTATTCCCACTCCGCTATTTCTTTTTTTGATTGATCCCATTTATAATATTTAAGTTCTTTGGTGTTGCAAAAACGGCAAAAATCTATAGGTTTATTTAATTTTTCAGCCAGTTCTTTGCCGGACAATTTGTAAAAATCAAAAGCTATAGGCATCGTTCCATTCTTTCCAAAGTATTGGTTATAATAGTATGAATAGCAAGCCGGGCAGGTGTATAGCTTTGAACGCCATAAATTTACACAATATTTACTCAAACAGTTATTAAAAGTCTCAACGATAGGAGAATCTCCTTTGATATTCGCCTGATTAAAAAACTGCGATGCTTTTATATCTGCAAATGTTTCTTTAGTGACAAGAGGAGAACAATACCCGCAACCTTTACAATTCAAATTACAATGATCACAAAGATGCGTCTCAAGATATGGAATATAACCTTTATTTTTACTTAAATTAGACTTAATTTTTAATCCACAAATACGTATAACTTTATATTTTTTATTATTCTTATATTCATTCTTAATTGAAAAAACTTTTTCCAACAACTTCTCACCCATTTTTTCCTCTTTCTTAATTCAAAACAATTATTTAAATTTATAAAAATAATCTAGTCCATAATCTAATTAAAGCAACATCATCTTAAAAAACCTCACAAAATAAGACTATGCTACTTGTACAGTAACCTGCAGAAACTCCAAATGTCCATTACCCGATTGTCTATAAAGAAATTTTGCATTTCCAACATCTAATAAAAATCCTCTTTTGTAACTAAATAACACTTATGGTGTTAATAATACAACAAAGAATTTAAAATCGCACACGGTTTATACCAATCTTTACAATTAGTAAAAATGCCAGCAAAAAGTCCAAAATTAACATCGACAAACAGACCTCAAAAGTCTAGATAACAGCAATAAATGAGAAAAGATTATAACAAACAAAAACGCCGATATATACATTTAATATCGGCGTTCGTCGCTATAACAAAAATTTATTTGTTGTAAGGAGTCATTGACTCTTCATAAATAGTTTTAACAACATCTTTCGTAGCTTCATTCGGAGCAAGGCTCAACAACAAATCGAGAGACGGAGTTGTGAAGCAGAGGTCAACGAGCTTGTCAACATCACCATCACAGAATCCGTCATCCGCAAGTTTCTGAGTTACGCCGACCTCGAAAAGCCATTTTTCAACGAGTTTTGCAGCTTTTTCAGCTTCATCCGGAGTACCCTGTAAACCAGGCGCAATCGGTTCAAGAATATCTGCAAGCGTTGCAGCTTTATCAGCGTATATAGCCTTAATCACAGCAGGTAAGAGCATAGCCAGACCTAAACCATGAGACAATTCGGGTTTTACAGCACTCAAAGGATGTTCAAGAGCATGAGTATAATGCAGCATACCATTGTCAAAACCTACACCGCCAAGCAACGATGCATAAAGAAGATAATATCTCGGTTCAGGATCTTCGAGATTTTCGAGAGCCTTTGGTAGATATTTTGCAACAAGCCTGATTGTTTCTTTTGCGAGAGTAACAGCATAAGGAGAAGCGACTTTTGAAGTTGCACCTTCTATTACATGGTTTACAGCATCTATAGATGTATACATAGTCTGATTTTTAGACAATTTTGTCATTAATTGAGGATCATCAATTGAATATGAAGGATAAATGCAATCATAAGCAATTGCCGGTTTGAAATTCTTTTCGAGCAATGTTGCAACAGCAAATCTGTTTACTTCTGTACCCGTACCGTGGGTTAAATTGATTGCAACGATAGGTGCTGCTTTTTCTGCAGGAAATTTCCATTCATAGAGTTCAGCAGCCGTTTTTTCCGGATATTCCATAAGAATTGCAACACTTTTTCCAGTATCAATAGGAGATCCGCCACCAATAGCAATAACTGCCTTTGCGCCGAATTCCTTAGCCATTGAAGTAGCTTCATCGATAGCAGCCGTGGTCGGATTCGGAGTAACTTTTGCGTAATTGATATAACCAATACCATTGTTATTCAAAGCTTTTTCAACATAATCCCAAGCACCTGTTACCTTATATGCATTTTTACCGCTTATTACTATAACCTTATCAATACCTTTTTTCTTTAAATCTGCTGCAATATCTTCAATTTTAGCTATTGCACCGACGCCGAAAAATACATTAGTTTTAACTCTGATTTCCTGAATCTGGTTAATGTTCACATCTTTTTCCCACATAATCAGTTCCTTTCTTTTTCTACCCGATAATATAATACAACATTTTTTGTATTTTAGTTAAAAAAATTATGCTTTAAACCCGTATATTTTTATGGATTGCCGCGGTCGTCCTGCGCTCTTGGATTATTGGCAGCTCGAAGTTCTACCACTCGTTCTTTTTTGCATTCGCAAAAACTCACTCGTATCGAACTTCTACGCAGGACGTGCTGGGTACCTTTCAGGCACACGGCGCACTTGCCAAAATCCGCTCCCTCGCAATGACGTTCCAGGTTTTGCTTTTTCTTCAAAACAGGGAACTCTTGCGCAATTTTTTCATGTTCCCTGTTTCTCTTTTAGTTTATACTCTTTTCAGCACTTTTTCTATTCTTATTTAGTTGGATTATTTCCATACTTTAGTTTGATTTGGGATTAAAGTGTTATACAAAATTATAGCCGATTGGCTGACATTAAAATTTGTTTTTATATTATGATTAAAATATGTTGAAGGATTTTAAACACTATACAGTAATGGCTCATGAAGCTGTAGACGCACTGGAGTGCGAAAGCGGCAAGATTTATGTCGATGCAACCCTGGGCGGCGGCGGACATTCAGAGCTTATACTTCAAAAAATCCAGCCTGACGGGCGTCTCATCTCATTTGATGTAGACAGCGATGCAATAGAATATTCCCGCGAAAGACTAAAAGGTTACAACAACTTAACAATTGTTAAGGATTCATATACAAATATTAAGAATGTTTTACATGATTTGGGAATAGAAAAAATCACAGGAGGAATTATCTTCGACCTCGGTGCATCCTACCACCAGCTGACAAAGCAGGAGCGAGGATTTTCTTTTTCAAAAGAAGCTCCGCTGGATATGCGTTTTGACAGAGATTCAGACTTCAGCGCATATGACGTAGTCAACAAATACAGCGAAGACGAGCTTATACGGATAATCAGCGAATACGGAGAAGAAAGATTTACCAAAAGAATTGTAAAAAATATTATAAATTACAGAAAAAATAAAACAATAGACACGACAACGGAATTGGCTGATTTGATAAAAAAATCAGTTCCATTTACGGGACAAAAAATTCACCCCGCAACCCGTGTGTTCCAAGCAATTCGAATAGAAGTTAACCACGAGCTGCAAAATGTAAAAAATACATTGAATGATGTGCTTACATTATTATCAGTTGGTGCTATAATAAGTATAATAAGTTTTCACTCACTTGAAGACAGACTGGTAAAGCAAATTTTCAAGTACTATTCGGCAAAATGTCACTGCAAACCAAATGACCCGATTTGTCACTGCAAGCCGCCGATGCTGGAGTTGATAAACAAAAAACCGCTATTAGCAACAGAATTAGAAGTGAAGGATAATCCGCCTTCTCGAAGTGCAAAACTGAGAGTGGCAAAAAAAATATCGTCATGGGAGAACGAAATTGACTAGACCGGCAATTGGAAATTCGCAGTACACAGTATACAGACCAAATAACCAGAAAAATTATAATCAAAATCCGATTATTGACGGATACTTCCCCAAATGCAAAACTTATAAGGAAATGGCTGTGGCTAGAGTCAACAGAACGTTATGCTCAATTTTGATACTTTTTATTATGCTGTCTGCGGTTAGTTATTACTTCGTTACAGCCAGTGAAGTAACTCTGAACAAGTACAGAAAACAGACTCTAACACTGAATGACGAAAATGTTGAACTTCAAAATAAACTGGACTACTTGAAATCCTACTACAATGTTGATAAAGCTATGCAGAAGAAAAATCTCTTGCACAAAGCACAGAATGTAATAGAGGTTAAAGAATCAGCTGTCGCTTCTGCTCCTGCTCAAAAGCAGCTTCAAAAGCCGACAAAAAAACCATTCCAATGGTCAATCGGTTATTAGATAATTTTCAAGTTCGGCAGGATTAACATGTGCACATCCTAAAAAAATAACAGAGCAGGATGAGCATAGAACGGTTTTTAAATTTATTGTCGAAAACAGCAACTGTTTCGTGTCATTACAAAAATATCTATCTGATACTGAATTCACAACCGCAATACTGCTGGCGGTAAAAATCATTCTCTCTTGCAAGTTTCATAGTTTTTAAGAAGCCATCATGTTTTTTAAAGTCCTCTCGGACAAAGTTTATCCCGTAATCAGACAGAGAATCTGCGGCATTAAAAATCTCGCGGGACACCTTGTGCGGACTTACGGTAAGTGTAGTTGTGTAATTTTTTATCCCTAACTCAATCGCCTTTTTCACTGTACATTCTAATCTGAATTTAAAACAGAGGTTACATCTTTTTCCCTTCTCCGGCTCGTTTTCGAATCCTTTTATAAACTCAAGCCAGTCAGACTGGTTGAACTCGCCTATTATATATTTATATCCCATTTTTTCACAGTATTTTATAAGTTCATCACGCCGTCTTTCGTATTCCAGGACAGGTGAAATATTAGGATTGTAGAAGAAAACGGTTACATCGTAACCGTCCTCTTTTAGTTTTTGAATAGGATATGCCATACATACGGCGCAGCAGGCATGAAGCAAGAGAGTTTTCAAAATTACTTCCTTTCAACAGCACCGGCTTTTATTAGCTTTTCTTTAAGCTCTTCATAGTTTATAATACCGATTCTTGTTTCCATATTTATACGCAAAGCAGGTGTTCCATCAATACCGAGCTGATTTGCTTTGTCAATATCTTTTAAAAGCTCTGCTTCAACCTCTTTGCTATGAGCATCTGCCTGAAGCTTTTCCATATCGAGATTGAGCTTTCTGGCAAGAGTCAGAATATCTTCTTCTGTTTTAATCTCTGCTTCTTTATCAAACATAACAGTGTTTAACTCCAGGAATTTACCCTGTTTGCCGGCAGCTATAGCGTATTTCGCCATCAAACAAGAACCTTCATGCATAGGTCCCGGCATATATTTGTTACAAGAATTGTCAAGAGGCAGATTGTGGTGAACAATTTTTACATTATCAAGCTCTGAAGCTGCTCTGTAGAGCATTGTATTCAATACAAAACAGAACGGGCAATGATAATCAGTGTATGAATCAACAACAAGCGTTGCATCAGGATCACCGAGTATATTTCCTGAAACGTTATATGCATCTTTTGTCGCTTTAGTTAGTTGTTTGTACTGTTTGACCTGAGGAGTGAAGATGTTCGTCACAGATGTATATGTCAAAAAGCCGATTGCGACAAGAACAAGCGCAAAAAAGGCAATAGCATATCTTTTTACCTTCAATGCATCTATAAAATCCACAAAACTTGTTTTTATTACGTCAACAAAACTTTCATCATCAGGTTTTGCTACAAGCGCCACAATGAGGTTTATAAAATAAGTACAAAAACAGAGTACACAGATTTTATTTATCTCAAAAAGCGAAATACCGGCAAGCACCATTGATAAAACAAAAGCTATCATACCAAGCGCCGTCAAATAACTTTCCGGATGTTTAAATACTTTCAGAAATCCGAGGAATTTTATATTTGAAATTTTATCGACATAAGTGAAAAATAAGAATAAGAAATAAAGAAAAATACCCCAGAAACTCAATGGAATACCAAAACACTGGGAATGTACAGTTTTTGCAGCTCCGTCACAATCAATCAAGTCATTGACAGAACAAAAACTCGACAGCGCATACGGATTAAAATTTGCGTTTATGTATACAACACAAAGCTCTATTGACAGCGCAAAGCCGATAAGAGCCAGTATCGTGAGCGTTATTCTTTTTGTTTTATTCATTTTTTTCTTCCTCTTTTTCACACTCGCCTGAACTGATTAGAATTGCAGAAGCAATTGCTATCATTGTCCAGAATACAAACTGAACCTGCGGTCTAAAATATATTGTATCAAACAGTCCATGGGTCATCACACCCAGAATTGTTAATATTACAGCCGAAAGAATTATCTTTCCGGTTAAGTCGTTCGGACGAGAAATAAATTTAATTGAGTCTACAACCAAATAACCGAGAAATGCAACAAATGACAGTAGTGCAAAAACACCGCTTTCTACTGCAATTTCAAGCGGAACACAATATGTGCTCAATGCATCGAACCCCGTCATCATATACAATCCGTATACTTCCCGGAATGTCTGATTCCCGACCCCAATGCCCAGAATCCAGTTATCTCTAAACATCTCTAATGAAGAATGATAAACATTCATTCTGAAAGATGTAGAAGAATCACCTCTAAGCAAAAATATTGAAAAAAGTCTTTTTGCTACTTTGGGAACGGCTATCATAACAGCTATTACTGCAGCAACGATTGTTGACGTAACAATCATCCAATATTTTTTTATTTTTTCTTGAGCATTAAAATCAGTGAATATAATTTTCCCGGAAATTGCAAGCAAACCCAGTATTATTGCGGCAAGACCGAGATATGCGCCCCTTGAACCGGTAATAAATACAGCATAAGAACAAACAAGAAACATTACAAGACTGTATATAAAACTTTTAAAATGCTTTTTGCATACAGCCAGCAAACCTGTTGCGGCTATGCAGGGAAGTCCTGCCACAAGATAACCTCCGAGCAAATTCGGATTGTATGGTTTTAGCGTTCCATATGCTCTTGAAATTATATCCTCGGGATTCACATAATGAGAGTCCTGCCATTTCGCTATAGCGGCAACTCCGTGCATATTCTGGAATATAGCGATAATACTTTCAATAAAACAGAGAATACCGATTAATCCAATTATGTATTTTATTTTTCCTCTATTTTCATAAAAATAATTTGCAGCCGCAAAATAGAAGGTAATATAAACTACCGTCTTTAAAAATCCGTGTATACTCTGAGGTATAAGGGTTGAATTTATCACACTGATTATACATATGAGAAAATATATAATCAGCATCCCGTCCCCTTTGGTGATAATCAGCTTCGAACCGCGCTTTATAAACAGTTTTACAACCGTCAACAACACCGTAATAATAGCCAGAGCGCCTATCTGTTCACTCTGGAAAAAAGTTGAACAGATGAGCGTCATTGCTATAAAAAAGAAAATTATATTATCAATACTGCCGAGAATAAAACTCTTTTCATAAAAGAAAGAGAGTTTTTCCTGACAAAAGCCGATAAATTTGTTGCCTAAATCTAAAAGTGTGCTTTCACTCATTATCTTACATCTTCTATTATCTGTACATTAGAAATTGTTCCGTTAACGCGATAGTTGAACCCTTCGAGAACAATCGGTATACCGATTTTGATTTTATTACCGCCGACAACAGCGCCGTCTTTAGTAATTTTAGCCATATCCTGCAGTTTTATGATGTAATCATACATATAGAGCTGGCTGAAATCTTCAACTACCATATACGGTTTATCTCCGTCTTTAACCGGGATTACCATCTGTTTTGGCGCATATTTTACACCGGTAATTTTGAGTTTTGTATACGGTACATTTCTAATAGTGATGAAAGTTTCCTGACCTGTAACAAATGGAATATTCGGGTCTGTCTGAGTAACACCTCTGACCATAACCTCAAATTCTATTTTCTTAGTAAATTCAACAGGGCTGCTTGAAAAGATTTTATTCTTGCCAAAGTATACAAGTACTCCGATTACAATAATAATCAGTATTGCGCCCAGTATGGCAATATCAAGCGGTTTGAATTTCTGAATAAACTTCTTCATAAAAATCTCCTATACCTTAATTACAAAATTCTCCATATCCAATTTTTTCAAATTCTTTAATATTTCATCAATAGAAGTTGTTGCACATCCGAAAGAACGGATAACAATACTTGCTGCAAGGTTACCTATAATTGCGGCATATTTTGGAGGTGCTCCTGCTGCCAGTGCAAGAGTAAAAGTAGCAACAACCGTATCGCCTGCACCTGTCACATCAAAAACATTAGTCTTGTTAAACACAGGAACATCATCATGCCCGCCATTTCGGTCAAAAACAGCCATTCCATCGCCGCCTCTTGTCAGCAGAAGAACTTCGGCATTTGTTTTTTGCAAAAGGTCCCTGCCAGCCTTTTCAAGAGTTTTTTCGTCTCTTATAAAGAAACCAACAGATTTTTCGGTATCAGGCTGGTTCGGAGTCAATGCATAGGCTCCCTCATATCTTTCCAAATCTCTTTGAGCATCAACAACAACGATTTTTCCGTATTTTTTTGCGGTATCAATAGTCGAACGTATTATCCTGTCCGTAAGCATCCCGATATTGTAATCAGAAAGTATTACCGCATCGTGGAGAGGAATCGCTTTTTCAATATTTTCAATAATTTTTGCCTCTATTTCAGGAGACGGAGCAGCATTTTCAACTCTGTCCACACGTACAATCTGCTGGGTAACAGAATGAAAACTTGCACCTGAAATTCTTGATTTAACAGTCGTAGGACGAGAAGAATCTTCTACCATAAACTCGGTATTAATTTTTGCTTCTTTAAGCGCGTTCAGAAGAACCGGAGCATAGTAGTCATTGCCGCAAAGCCCAATTGCCGAGACTTTTCCGTTGTTAATAGTTGACAGGTTGTGAGCAGCGTTCGCAGCCTGCCCGAGAATAATTTTTGTATTAGAATGGCGCAGAATAATTACCGGTGCTTCTCTTGATATTCTTTCAGTATCGCCGTACACCATTTCATCAATTGCCAAATCGCCTATAATAAGAACTTTAGGCTCATTCAGTTTTTTTATATAACCTTCCAGTCTTTCCTTATCAAAATCAAACATGTATCTCTCCAACGTCTTAATTATTTATTATATACAACATTTTGAACAAAATGTTGTATAATATATATAGTTTAGCATAAAAAGATTGTGCACAAAAAAGTTTACATAAAAAAATAATGTAAAAAGTGTTTGCACAAAAATGAGGACCCGATGGCACCGGACGACGAAGATATAAATGATTATAAAATGTCTGAATTTGATGAAAAACTGGAGATAGAGAAGCTTCAGGAAACCATCAAAAATATGAGCAATTTTACTGACGACGCTGACGGATTTATATCGCAGAGTCCGCAGATGCTTATGCAAAGTGCATCGGACAAATTTGCACCGGCAGAGGGTGATGAAGAATTCGATCCTTATGCTGCCATAGAACAGCCTGTTGCCCAAACAAACAGAAAACCCAAATCGAAAAAATTCGTTGTCATGGTCGAACCGGACAATATTCCGTATTTTGACGGCATTCCAATGGATGAAAGAACAAAAGTTTTTAACCAGATGCTTACTGAATACAGAACCGGTGTCGTATCCGAAGGAAGAAAGAAACATCTGATAAAATTCACAAAACACACATTTGTTGCTATAATGACAATCCTGATTTCACTTCCGATTATGTTTTTCGTCGTAAACAAATCAATTGAACTTACTGTTAAAAACTACAAAGATGTTCAATATAATTTTGAAAAGCTATATGAAAGTCGCGGAAAAACAGACATTGAGCCGATAAAAAGAACACTATATTAAAGTCATGAATACAAAAGCTACATCCAACAATTTTTCTAACAAACATTACTTCGTAGGACTTTCACTTGCTTCCGGAGCATCTATTGATTCCGGTGCAGCCGTTCTTGATAGAAATCTGAATGTTATCAGGCTGGATAAGCTATTCACAATGGAAGACGTAAAATTTTTTATAAATAATTTTACCGGAAAACAAGACGCAATCTTCAATATTTCTATCCCCGAAAATCCGACCATGTTAAATGCAAAATGGAAGCTGCATTCTAGAGAATACCAGCTTATTCAAAGCAGCAAACTTATCGATGTCAACAAGCTGGACTGGACGCACAGGTTTTCAACACGCGGCAGTGAATTTTTCAGAGAATGCAAAAGCAACGGCATTGATATATTCAGATTTGAAATCGGAGAATTAAAAAGTTCTTTCGGTTTGTCAGGAATGTACAAGGACAGAAGCCCTGTCGACTGCAAAGCTTTTCAAAGTGCGCTTAAATACAAATTCAATATCTACGACCTGCCTGCAAACATGATACCAGCAGCACAGCTGGAAGCAATACTCGGCGCATATCTCGGATATGTAATGTATAACACAAGCTTGCAATATACTTACAAAATCAAAGCAGAATATCAGGGAATAGATGTAATTGGGATAGATTTTTTGCATGAACAAAACTTTTTATAAAAAATGACTTTACAAAAAAAATTCAGCATGTATTATAATAATTGTCGCTTGCAAAAGATGACATTGATAAATAAATATCGTTCATCGTAGGGGATTAGCTCATTTGCCCCAGAGAAGCATCGCTTCTCGAACATGAGATTATCACCTGCTTTGGCAGGTGCGGTGAAAATTTAATAACCCTGTGGGGGATTAGCTCATTTGCCCCGGAGAAGCATCGCTTCTCGAACATGAGATTATCACCTGCTTTGGCAGGTGCGGTGAAAATTTAATAACCCTGTGGGGG
>CALUSL010000010.1 GCA_944323425.1 Candidatus Gastranaerophilales bacterium
TTAAAAAACATGATAAGCTATATTTTCCCATTTTTACAGACTAATACTGCAGATACCATTGATATAGCCAAAATAAAAGAATCAAAAATATTTCCTGTTTTCTTCGCCTATTTTAATGATGATACCATCACCGGAGAGTATGAAAATGCAAAAATTAAAATTGCAGAATCAACACTCAGCTATTTTTTTACCGGAACTTCAAAGAAAATGAATCTCAAAAACATTGACCCAAAAGCATTCATTGTACCAGTGATACTATGTATATTAGGTTTATTTGTTTTTCCAAATCTACAATTTATTTTTCCTGATTTAATATATGGTCCGGGTATACAGCCAAAGCTTCCAATGATTCTTATTCTCTTAAACTGGACAATACTTGCTGTATACCTGATTATTCAGAAATTCAAAGGGGTCATTGTTGATATTGAATTTAATAAAAATTTTTCAGGTCACACAATTATTGTCCCTAAAAATATAATGCCGCCTCCTCTTGGTAAAGAATACAAAAAAGTTCTGCTTGAAGATGTGAATTTTATGAAAGAATATAACGTCTATTCAACATCACAGATAGAAGCCAGATATATTTTGACAACAGCTTTTATTAAACGTTTTCATGATATAAAACTTTCATTTAACGTAAAATCTCTAAAATGTTCTTTCAAACACAACAAAATGCTCATTGCGATTGCAACAAAAAAAGATTTGTTTTCAATATTCAATTATTCATTCTCAACACACAAACCCAAACCTGCAAAAACAAACTGTCAGAGAGCTTTTAATGAGGTTTATTCTCTGTTAGCAATTATACAGGTATTAAAACTAAATAAAAAAATAGGTTTGTAACTTTTTAGCTGACGGCCCCATCTAAAATTCTTTTCATAGCCGCATAGCTTCGTGTATACATATCACCGTTTGCCTCACGGTCATCGATTCTTTTTATAAACGCCGTGAAAACTTCTTCATCTGAGTGAATTTTGTGTTTTTGAGCCGCAATCGAACATTTTTCCGCTATACGTTTTGTTGCATCAATATATTCAGCCTTCTGCACATCATTCATTACATTATAGAATTTTTCAAAATTCGGGTAATCAACAAGCGGACACAGTAAATCATATTTTGTATTTAAATGAGCATCAACATTATATTTGTATGCATCCACTATAAAAATCTCTTTTTTCGCATAATTAATCATATAATTATTGGGGTTAAAACTATCTGCCTTATAGCCCTTATCGTCAATTATTTTTAACCTGCCTGCATATGAATCAAAAGATTTTTGCGGGAATAGTGATATTTGTTTCACATCTGAAAGAAATTTTCCTGCATCTTCTGCAGTGATAGGCGTTCCTTCAGCTCTTCGAGTAGACCAATTGCCTATAGAATGAGACTTGCCGGGGATTTTTTTAAGGATTTGCACTCTTTCCCCTATTTCTGCTATTGCCTGTCCCATGTTTACACCGTCGAAATCATCGGAGATTTTGCTAATAGGCTGTTCAAAGCTTTCCAGAAGATCACTATCTTTTTTATTAACTTTCATAGCCCAATTATCAAGTAAAGGATTAGAAAATTTGTATACAACAGAATTTTGCCCCGAGCCAATTATGTTTTCGTCTACACAATCATTCACTAAAGCCTTTGGTTCTTTTATATCTGCCTTTTTCAAGGCTGCCATAAAATCGTCAAATGATAACATAAGACTCTTTGCAGCATTCTTATTTCTTGCTCTTATCGCAATCAGCGCTGCACCGCCGGCAGCCATACAACAAAGACCGGTAATCAGTGCAATCTCTGACCTTTTATCGGAATGTTTTTTGTAAGTTAAATTTTGCACATTATTACCCTCTGTCCCTCTGAAATGGACAGGAGCGTGCACACCTGATACCATAATAGAACGCATTTATATATACTCCTAAATTTTGACCCTATACAATTATCATATCATAAGAGAACAGAAAAATGCAAAGTTTTAGTATTGCCCAGCAGATTTATTTTTTGTGGCAATCTATTGTGATTTAATAATATCACAACTTTAGCTTGCGAAATAAGCCGTAAATATTGACAGAATGCCCTTTTATGTGATAGACTCATACGTCCGAAACTTTGACAATTTAATTAAATTTACACGGGAGGAACATTGATAAACATTAATTCTATAAAAAAGGATACTCTTGCATCGGTTATTGTTTTTTTAGTCGCACTTCCTCTGGCAATAGGTATTTCCATTGCCTGCGGACTGCCTGTATATTGCGGTTTGATATCAGGAATAATCGGCGGGATTATCGTCGGGGCTTTATCAGGAAATTCGCTTCAGGTTTCAGGACCGGCCGCCGGACTTATACTTATAGTCGTTGATATAATTGGAAATCTTGGACTTGAGAAACTATTTCTTATAATATTTCTTGTCGGTATTATCCAGATAATTTTCGGGTTTCTCTCGTGGGGAAAATTTTTTCGTGCTATATCTCCGGCAATAATACAGGGAATGCTCGCAGGTATAGGTATCTCCATTTTCCTTTCACAGCTCCACATAATGCTGGATAGTAAACCACAAAATACCTTCATCGAAAATATTTTAGACTTGTGGGATGTTTTTTACAATTCGGTTCTCCCCTTGAACGGTTCTGTTCATCACCTTGCTTGTTTAATCGGAATAATAACAATTTCCATCATAGTAATATGGGAAGCTCTGCCTTTAAAAAAACTTAAAGCAATCCCTGCAGCTCTTATTGCTGTTATAGTAGCATCGCTTGTCGCAAACCTGCTTAATTTTAATATAGAGTACATACAGGTCGGCAACGATTTCTGGCAGAATGTGAAATTTCTTGATTTGTCAGCGGTAAAAAATATTTTTGATATAAAAATAATTATAGCTGCGCTAACTATCACGTTTATAGCAAGTGCAGAAACGCTTCTGACCTCTGCTGCTATTGACAAAATGAGTCCAAAATCAAAAACAGATTATAACAAAGAAATAATCGCGCAGGGAGTTGGAAATTCTTTTGCCGGTCTTGTCGGCGGACTGCCGATAACAGGAGTTATTGTCAGAAGTGCAGCCAATATAAATGCAAATGCTCAAACACGATTATCAGCAATGCTTCATGGTGTATGGATTCTTTTATTCGTAAGCTTTTTCCCGGGAATATTAAACTATATTCCTATTTCCTCACTTGCTGCTGTTCTGGTTTATACAGGATATAAATTAGTTGATATAGAAGCGGCAAAATATATATTAAAACTGAGCAAAGGCGAATTTGCCATTTATTTAATTACGCTTATTTCCATTCTTTTTACAAACCTTTTCGAAGGAATTGTTATCGGTTTTGCCTGTGCAATAGTAAAAAGTGCCTATAAAGTACTAAAAATTAATATAGAAACAGAAGAAACAGAGGATACAGTCACAGCCAAATTATACGGTAATATTACATTTATCCAGCTTCCGGTTTTGATTGAAGAGCTTGAAAAATTGCCGGAAAACAAAAAAGTCGTCCTGTGCGTTGACAAACTTCATTTTATCGACCATGCCTGTGTTGACTACATAAAAGAATGGGAACACGACAGGAAAAAACACAACCATTCAGTAGAAATAAACTGGCAGCAGATGGAAAAAACTTATACTTCATTCAAATGGAATTTTTTCCATAAAACAACAAAATCAAAATCTTCACATTAAAAAATCCGGTAAAAACCGGATTTTAGATTTTTTCAACAAGAAGTTTTTTTATTCTTCTGCCCTTAAATTCAATAACCTTTAACCTAAAACCTTCGATAAGAACTTCATCGTTCATTTTTGCAATCCTACCAAGAAGCTTCTGGACAAGTCCGCAAATCGTTTCTACATCATCTTCCTGCTGTTGTATCCCAAAATATTCAAAAAATTCATTCACACGTAAAAGTCCATTTACTATATATTTAGCTTCTCCGACTTTTCTTATATCCTTTTCCTCTTCATCAAATTCATCCTGAACTTCACCAAATATTTCTTCAAGAACATCCTCTAAGGAAATTATACCAGCCATCCCCCCGAATTCATCAATTACTATTGCAATTTCCGTTTTATTATTTTTAAAATTTTGTAAAAGGATATCCGTTGTCATTGTTTCTGTAACGAATAGTGGCTTGCGCAAAATATTCACAAGGTTTACAACTTCATCTTTCATCTTGCAGGAATATAGATCTTTTACATGTAATATACCTGTTATGTTATCTATGCTGCCATCAAAAACAGGATATCTTGTATATTGATTATCAAGAATAATGTTTTTCAAATTCTCAAATGAAATATCTACCGGTATTGACACAACATCACAACGAGGAACCATAATCTGTTTTGCCGTTAAGTCAGTAAATTTCAAAGTATTTTTTAACAAAAAGCTTTCTGTTTCATTTAAAACACCGCCTTTATAGCTTGCATCGATTATCATATCAAGCTCTTCTTCTGTATGAACAGAATGAAGCTGAGACGCAGGAGGTATTTTCAAAATATGTAAAAGCCAGTTTCCAAAACCATTCAGCAGAAATATAAATGGAGTAAACAGCTTTGCAATAAAGACAAGAGGTCTGGTAATTACAAGAGTTGTTTTTTCTGGATACTGAAGCGCAATTGATTTTGGCATTAGTTCACCTATAACCACATGCATAAATGTTATGAGAACAAAAGCTAAAGCTACAGCTACAGTATGAGTCGCAATTGAGTTTGATACATAAGGAAGAAAATCAAATAAAGGATGAATCAAACGAGCAAGTGTCGCCTCTCCTACCCACCCAAGCCCAATACTTGCTATAGTAATACCAAGTTGGGTAGCCGCAATATATTTGTCTAATTCTTTTAACGCATCAGATGTAATCTTAGCTGTATTGTTACCTTCTTTTGCCAGCTGATTTATTCTAGTTTGCCTTACACTTACCAGTGCAAATTCAGATGCAACAAAAAAACCGTTAGCCAGCAATAAAAATACTATTAAAAATAAATTAATTACAATCATACGACCTCATAATAAACACTATTTCGATTATTTTATTATACAGGTTATTATAAAGTTATCAAAATATTTAATTCTTATTTTAACTTACTTTTAATCCTGCAATATTCTTTGTAATCAGTACCCCACTGCGCCATAGAATCTAACACGGGAGCAATAGAATATCCGACATCCGTCAATGTGTATTCAACCCTCGGAGGTACTTCCGCAAAAACTTTGCGCTCAATAAGACCATCTTCTTCCATCTCGCGCAGCTTCACTGTTAAAATCTTTTGAGAACAGCCCGTAGACTTTTTTAATTCCCCGAAACGTTTTGTACCAGGAAGCAAATCTCTTATTATAAAGACCTTCCATTTACAGCCAATCAGCTTCAATACAACAGCAATGGGGCACTCCTGCAAGTTTTTCTTCAAGTTCACAGGTTTTTTGGGCATTTCATACATCCAATCTACAGTTTCTTTTTGTAACCAGACAACCGAAAAATACTATTATACATTTTATACAGAAAATGATAAAAATTTGCAATGATTTTATCAATTTTTTATAGCTCAATGTTTTTATATTTATATAGAGAGTATATACAAAGAGAGAAATTATATGTCAATAACAGGAACAAATGAAGCTTCAACAACTTACGCAACCACTCCATTTTACAGCCTAACCCCTGTTAATAGAAAGAAAGCAGAGCATATAAAACTGTTTTCAGAACAATTTGATATATTTTTCAGAACAAAAACCCGGGACGACGATGGTGCTAAAGTAATGGCAATCATAAACGAAGATAAGGATTGCCCCAAAGGTGTCGACCGATATAATATGACACAAATGATACTAAAAGTCGCAAAAGAATTTGATATGGATCCGGTTATACTTGCTTGCATTTTAAGAAAAGAAACTCATTTTAATCATGTCAACGGCAAAAACGGACAAGGACTTATGCAATTAACAAAAATATCAATAAAAGACATGTTTCAAAGACCTAATATATATGACAAAAAATTGGACGAAATAAAAAAGAAATATCCGACAACAGAAATGTTATACGAAGCAATTAAAACGGATCCTGAACTAAATCTCAAAGTCGGAACAATTCTTTTTAAAGCTAAATATGAGGCAGCAAACGGGAATCTAGCCAAAGCCCTGGAAAATTATAATGGCAGCCCGCTAAAAAAAAGTTACTCAAAACATATTATGGATATGATTAATAGTTATGCTTAAACTTTCGTGCATAACTACGCCCAATCACTCATAAATTTTTCATTTTGTTTTTTTATGTATTCTGTTTTAGCTTCTTGAATCAATGTCCACAGCTTTTCATTAGCAGCCTTTTGTGCATCAATAATTTTCTTTGCCGCTTCTCTGTCATACGGGAGATTTGTCGATTTATTATAAATTACTTCAAGCTTTCTTGCTGTGTTTTGCACCATAGCATCTCTTTTGGTATATAGTACATTGAATGCAGCTTTTATTTCCTCAATTTCAGGAATTCTGCTTTTATAATCTTTGTTTTCCTCAATAAATTTATTTATCTCTGCTTCATTCTTATCCGCATACTTTATAGAGCGTAATAAAGAACCTGAATACATCTGCCGGGACAGGTGCATTGCTTTGTCCAGCTTTGTCGTACTTTTTTCTTTTGATTTTATAATATTCTCAACTTCTGTTTTAAAATGTAATGCCTCATTTACAGGCAGTACAATGATAGCAGCAACGGTCTCGTTATAGAGATTGTTTAAATATTTTATCTTTTCATATTCCGGAAGATTTTTTATTGTCAAATGCCCTGCAGTATCGTCTAACATTGAAATTGCAGACTTATAAGCATTAAGCAACTCCTTTCTGCTGCTAAAAACAGCTTCATTACCATAAATTAACGGTTTTAAGGATTCTGCTTTATTTCGTATTTCCGGAGAACCATAAACCGGACTATCCGCCATTTCCTTCATATGCTCATATTCTTTTATGTTCATTAAATATGCGGCATAATCATCTGTTTCTGATTTAACGGTGTCAAATATTTTATATTTTTTCCTGTCTATAATTTCAGTACGAAAATACTCATTACTCTGTTTTTTTAACTCATCAGTTACAGCCTGAAGCTCCAGCCCGATATTGCCAATTTTGCGGTACCTGCCTTTGTATTTATTTATAAAAGGATCGATTTCATCCTCAATAGTATTTTGCAAATCAGTTAATGCTATATCAAGAACAGACGGTCCGTCATATCGGTCAGACTTAAAACTGAGTCTGTATGATGTATCAGCTTGTAATTTATTTTTAAGCGGTGAAGCATATTTTTTTGTGTATAATTTGTCAGATAAAATGGGGGCAACTTTCATAATCATTCCTTTATTCTTGTTTTAACTTTCGATTCATAAGCTTTTCGAGTACTTCTTTAGGAGTAATATCAGTATAAACCGCCTCATAAATTGCCGTAGAAATAGGAGCTTCAATGTTCATTTTTTTTGCAAGTTCACAGACTGCCTTTGACGTTTTTACGCCTTCTGCAACAGAGCCCAACTCTTTAAGTATATCATCAATTTTTTTCCCCTTGCCTATCATAGAACCCACAGTGTAATTTCTTGATAGCGGACTTGAACAGGTTGCAATCAAATCGCCCATACCGGAAAGCCCATACAGAGTAGAAGGTTTTGCACCGAGAGCAAGGCTTATACGTACTATTTCTGCCATACCGCGGGTAAGCAAAGCGCCTTTACAGTTGTCACCAAGATTGAGCGCACCAGCAAATCCGGAAGCAATTGCAATAACATTTTTTAAACTACCGCCTAATTCAACGCCTATAACATCATCATTTGTGTATAGTCTGAATTTCGACGGCACAGTAAGTTTCTCCTGAACAAAACGTGCAATATCCATATCATCACAGGCAACAGATGCAGCTGTAGGACATCCCATCAAAACCTCTTTTGCAAGAGTCGGACCTGACAATATAGCCAGATTTACATCAGGAAGTTCCTGACGAATAACTTCGCTCATTCTCATAAGAGAAGGTAGCTCAAGCCCCTTGGAGGTATTAACCAGTATTTGATTTTTAGAAAGCCCTATTTTTGCAAGATTTTTTGAAACTTCTCTTATACCGGACGTAGCAACAACCAGAAGTATAATATCTGCATCAGAGACCGCTAACTCAAGATCAGAAGTCACTTCTACTTTATCTTTTAATTTTATTTCCAGTGGTTTTGAAACAGATTTTTTTGTTAACAGTTCTTCAGAAAGATCGACATGCCGACCCCAAACCGTCACTTTATCAAAATTGTCTGTTAATAACCAAGCCAGAGTCAATCCCCAGCATCCTGCACCCAGTACTGTAAGTTTCATACATACTCCTTTTCGTATGAATATTATAATTTATTAATAAAATTTTGTAAAAGATTTCATAATCAGATATTCATGATATATTTAAAAAGGAGAAAAAAGGAGAAATATATGCCAATGACAGAATTAAAATGCGATGTGAAAGAAATGGCGCTGGCAGAACAGGGCAAAAACAATATTGAATGGGCAATGAAAGATATGCCCGTGCTTGAAAGAATAAAAGAAAGATTCAAAAAAGAACAGCCTTTTAAAGGTCTCAGATTAACAGCATGCGTGCATGTAACAAAAGAAACAGCTGCTCTTTGTATAGCAATGAAAGAAGGCGGTGCTGATGCGGTTCTTGCAGCATCGAACCCCCTTTCTACTCAGGATGATGTTGCAGCAGCACTCGTAAAATACTGGGAAATTCCTGTATACGGTTATGCAGGAGAATCACCTGAAACTTACGCAAAACATGTTGAGACAGTTTTAAACCACCGCCCTCACCTTGTAATAGATGACGGTTGTGATTTAGTAGCGACAATACACAAAAATAAACCGGAACTGATAGAAAATATTATCGGTTCCACAGAAGAAACAACAACAGGTATCATTAGACTACAGGCAATGGAAGCTGACGGTAGTCTTAAATTTCCGGCAGTAGGAGTAAATAACAGTCTGACAAAGCACCTTTATGACAACAGATACGGAACAGGTCAAAGTGCAATTGACGGTATCATTAGAGCAACAAACATTCTTCTTGCAGGAAAAACTTTTGTTGTATGCGGATATGGTTGGTGCGGAAAAGGAGCCGCAATGAGAGCCAAAGGGCTTGGCGCCAACGTAATAGTTACAGAGGTTGACCCGCTGAAAGCACTTGAAGCAGCAATGGAAGGATACCGAGTAGTGCCTATTGCTGAAGCATCGAAGATTGGTGATATATTTATTACAATTACAGGAGACAAAAATGTTGTTGATGTGCACCATATGCTCACGATGAAAGACGGCGCATTTGTTTGTAATGCAGGACATTTTGCTGTAGAAGTTAACGTAAACGGATTAAAAAAAGAAACTGTAGAAATAAAACAAATCAGACCTTCTCTTGAAGAATATAAACTTAAAAATGGAAAATCCATATACGTTCTTGCCGAAGGCAGACTTGTAAACCTTGTTGCGGCAGAAGGTCATCCGGCTTCTGTTATGGATATGAGTTTTGCAAATCAGGCATTGGGAATGGAATATATTGTAAAAAATCAAGGCAAACTTGAAAACAAAATGTATACATTACCGCATGCAGTTGACGTAGAAATTGCAAAAATCAAACTTGACTCAATGGGTATAAAAATTGATACATTAACACCTGAGCAGGAAGAATATCTACATAGTTGGAATGCCGGAACTGTATAAAATATCGATAAGCATAAAACAAAAAAGCCGGACCTTATTTTGAGTTCGGCTTTTTTATATTTTCGTTGGTGCACATACCGCAAAACGAGTAAGCAATCCAGTCAGCGTCGCAGTTTCTACAATCTACACGCCATGTCATGCTGAAGCGATAATTCTGTAGCGCCATTATTATCGTCTGTATTCAGCATCTTACCTACTTTGAGTTTTGCTCTACATTTCGCGTCCGTAAGATCCTGAAACTAGTTCAGGATGACACTTTGAGATGTTTTTATGGATTGCCGCGGTCGTCCTTCGGACTCTCGAAGCAATCCAGTCTACCGGCGCGGGTGTTTCGTGCCCGACTCATGACCTGTAAGATCCTGAAATCTCTCGTTTCGCGTATCATTCCTAATTTTGTGCTTCAGGATGACAGTTCGACTTTGGTTCTTTTCTCTATTCACTTTTCATTTTTTTACAATGGTGTTTTTTTCACCTTGTTTTCACAATGCGACGATTTCGCTTTGTTTTTCAAAACAGGGAACTCTTGAGCAATTTTTTCATGCTCCCTGTTTCTCTTTTAGTTTATACTCTTTTCAGCTCTTTTTCTATTCTTATTTAGTTGGATTTTTCTCATACTTTGGGTGGAAGAAATACAAATTCAAAATCAATCACAAGAATTCCTTTTATTTCTTTGTATGTAAAATATCCAAAAGACAAAACTGCAATTTTTTAGCTTTATCATCCAGCGGATGATTTACAGCTAATTCAACATTTTTTAAATGTCTGCATTCCAGATATTGAATTTGAGAATAGTCATCAAAACTCTGCGTCGCAAGCAACCAATCCATATCTACAAGTTGATTATTAAGACTGTTGTATTTAGCCGGAAGATTATCCGCAATAATATTTAAGACTTTATTAAGCTTAATAAAATGTATATTAGAAGAGCTGAGACCAACGGTCTTGTCTGTTAATATTCTTTTAAATGCAGACAGGCTGTTTCCTGATTGTGCATAATCACAAAAAAGATAATCTTTTTGTGATTTCTTTATTTTTTCCGGAGACAGTCCTTCTCTGTTTAAATATTCAATATATTTGTCAAAACCCGTCTGATGTAATATTTCCCAAAGTTCACTTTTTTCAGTAATCCCTGAAGCGCCGGAAAAAGGAATACATCTGGTTTCACATCCCATGTACTCCAGACATTTTGCGAGAGTAGAAAAAGATCTGCCTATAGAAATAAAAACATAATTTCCTTCACCATACTGGTCATCAAAAATTTGTTTCACAAGTTGTGCTGTTTTTACTACTGTTTCTGCCGTCTGCGCTGTATCAACAGAGATATTCGCCCTTATTGCAGTAAGTTCTTTTTTTGTCAGTACTTCATAGTTGTGATTTGAAAACTGTTTCACACTGTTTAAAATACTTTTACAAATATAGCCGTCTCCGGGATTATTCGGAGATTGAAGAATGATTTCCGCGTATTCCGTTTTTTTAAAAATATCAGTATTTAAAGATATTTTTTTTACAAAATTTGCATAACCTTCATTGTTATTTATTGGATAAGATTTTATAGTTTTTAAGCAAGATTTTATGCTTGATGTGATATTTCGGATAGCGGGTATTTTCATATTTTATGTCTAATGTGGAACTAATAAATTTTGTTGATATTAATACCCGTTCTCAATCCAGGGGCGTTCTCTAAATTTTGCGCCTAAAGCTTCGATTTGGGATTTGCAACTTTCAAGGTCTACTTTATAATTTTTGTAGCCTGTGACTATCGTTCCTGTTGTATCTATATTGTGTTTTACGCATTCTTTAATAAATTCTTTCATGCCCTCATAGGCATGAGGAAGTTTGGGTAAAGAAATTGCATTATATACCTCTTCATTTTCACCGTTAAAGCTGACGGATACACTGTCAATCAGTCCAACCAGCTCAGGTACAACATTTCTTTTATAAACAAGATTTGCCTGTCCGTTTGTGTTTATTCTGATTTTTAAATGCGGATATTTTTCTCTAATGTACTTTGCAGCTTCTTTGAGTTCCTCAAGTCTGAGCATGGGTTCCCCGTACCCGCAGAATACAATTTCTTCATAATTTTCAGGCTTTATTGCGTCCAACTGTTTTTTAAGTTCTTGCATATCAACTTTTTCTTCTGATAGGAACAAATTCGCTCCGACAACGTCATCCTTAATGGCACGTATGCAGAACACACAGTCGTTTGTGCATAAATTAGTCAGGTTTATATAAATTTTTCCGTACAAAAGGTATACAAAATTATTTTCTTTCATAAGTCTAATTTTTGCACAACCATAAAGATATAATCAAGTATTGTTATTTTTTTAGTTTTGTGTATACTTGTATTAAGGTAACTGTTTAATTAATAGTTTTGGTTACTGTGAGGGGATTGAGTAAAAAGAAACTTCTTTTTATGTCAGTCGAAATGTTGCTTTTCAGAAAGCTTTTTCTGATTAGGTTATTTATGAAGAAACAAAAAGAAATTAACGCTTGCAAATTTAATTATAAGTATATCAAAGACAGATCAACTCCCGGAAGCTGGCGCAGGGGATATGAAAGCCACCAGAAAGGTATCGTTCTTTCTTATGAAACCAGACTTGCCGGAGTAGACGCAAAAGTAAAGGGCAATTTCAAAGATGCCTATGAAACAAGTCTGACTTTTACACGCGATGGTGTAAAGGCAGATTGCAGCTGCCCGCTCAAAGAAGAATGGTGCAAACACGCTATTGCTGTTGGATTGAAAGTAATTGAAGACAAAGTATACGACCAATACCTAGAAAAAACCCACAAAATAAAAGTGGAATATCCTGATGAATATATCCCCGAGGTTGAAAATCCGCAGGGTAATTATATTTTTCATTTCAATCCAAAGCGCCGACAGAATTTCTTTTCAATCCTTGTTATGGATAGAACAACGGGAAAAGTTATCCGTGATTTAGAAGCTATTTTGAGAGCTTTAATTGAAGTACAAAAGAACGATCCGACTTTTGAATTGAATAACGAGCAAAAAGTTGAAGTTTCTATTTTTCAACTTCTTCTGCAACGCTCAAGACTCGATAAAAAAGCCGGATGGTATGACGTTCCAATAAGCAAATTTGACGGATTTTTCCAGCTTCTTTCAAAAGCAGAAGAAGTAATAGACGGAAAGACAAAAGAAAGATTAAGATTCGACGACAAAGAATGGTCACTGACTCTTTCCGTAAACTTTTCTATGGTCGGCAATGTACTTCTCTCTTTAACTTGGGACAGACCGGACGGAAGCGATTCTTATCCGTTTGAAGAAATAAGATATTTTTCACGCCAACTGAAATGGGGCAGATATAAAAATGTTATTTTCCCGACGACAACACAGGTCTCAGCTCTTCCGCAAAATCTTATAAAAGCAAGTTTTACGGATGTACGAGATTCGGACGGCGCAAAATTTTTATACGAAGAATTGCCCAAACTTCAACAGGCAATGCATGTTGAAGTAGCGGAAAATATAGAAAAACTGTTCCTTGAGCAAAGACCGCCGATTAATGTCGTAACTCTGGGACTGGATTACGACGGTTCATTAAAAGCTTCGCTCGAGTTTGATTATGACGGAACAAGAGTACCTTATACAAAACATATTGAAAAAACGCCGTATGTAACTATTAAAAAGCCGCAAGAAGACTTGCTTTACTGGGTAAAAAGAAATCCGAAACATGAAGAAGCTGCATACCACATGCTTCTTGCCTGCAAGTTCGCACCTATGCAGACAAACAATCTTGCACTGGAAAAAGAAAATGCAATTGATTTTTACAACTATTATATTCAACAGGCAGGCGACGGATGGCTTTTTGAAGAAAAAGACGACATGTCGTTTTTCAAACTTACCAAAGACAAGTTCGAACTCTGTGCGGATATTGATTTCGCAATAAACACAACAGACAGTTTCGAAATTGATTTGTACGGTCGTGTGGGTGAAGAAATATTGCCATTTGATGAAGTTTATTCTTTAACAACCGACGGCAGCAAATATATAAGAATTAAAAACCTGGGCTTTGCGGAAGTTCCGACTGACGCCGTATACTCACTGTTAAAAGCATTTAACACGTTCGATGTATACAGGAATGACGAAAATAAATATATTGTAAAAACGTACCGTGCCGGACTTCTTTCCGAAATGGAAAACCTCGGAATGACCATAAAAATGAGCCGTAAGTTTTCAAAATTCTGGAAACAGATTTCTACATTCTCGACTATGGATGTGCCTGCATTGCCCCGCGGTATTAATGCTGAACTTAGAGAATATCAGACCAGAGGTTTTGGATGGTTATGGTTCCTGTATCAATACGGTTTGAACGGGATACTGGCTGATGATATGGGTCTTGGTAAAACATTACAGGCTCTGGCATTGCTTCAAAAAGCTAAAGAAAAGAACAAGAAAGAAACTTCTCTTGTTGTATGTCCGACATCAGTCGTGTTTAACTGGGAAAATGAAATTGAAAAATTTGCACCCGGTTTGAGCTGCCTGAAACTATCCGGAACAGATCGAAAAGAGCTTTTTAAAGAAATACCTAAATATGATATTGTAATAACCAGCTATGCACTTGTAAGACGTGATATTAAAGAACTCAAAAAACATGAATTCAGATATGTAATTCTTGATGAATCACAGAATATCAAAAATGCTGACTCACAAACAGCCCAAGCCGTAAAAGAACTCCGCTGCAAACATAAACTTGCACTTTCAGGTACACCGATTGAAAACAGACTGGAAGAGTTATGGTCAATTTTTGATTTTCTTATGCCGGGCTTTTTGTTTGACAAGTCTGAATTTAATTACAGGTATGTTAATCCAATTACAGAACGTGAAGACAAGACTGTTGAAAAACGTTTGAAATCACAGATATACCCGTTTATCTTAAGACGTATGAAAAGGGATGTCGCAAAAGACCTGCCGGATAAAATTGAAAACGTTGCATACTGTGAACTCACTCCGGATCAAAAAGATTTCTATATGGAAGTTCTTGATTCAACAAAAGAAGAATTGTTCAAGAGTATTGAAGAACATGGTATTGAAAAGAGCCGTATGTCAATATTCTCTGCCCTTCTCAGATTGCGTCAGATATGCTGTCATCCGAAATTGTATGACAAAGAAAATATTAAAGGCATAAAAGAATCAGGAAAATTTGAACAGCTGAAAGAAATGCTGAAAGAAATTATTGCAGAAGGTCACAGAGTTCTTTTGTTCAGCCAGTTTGTTGATATGCTCGATATAATCAAAGAATGGCTGGAAAGAGAAGGCATAAAACACGAATATCTTACAGGAAAAACGAAAAACAGACAGGAAGCTGTCGAAAACTTCAACAGCAATCCGACAATTCCTATATTCCTTATCAGCCTGAAAGCCGGCGGCACGGGATTGAACCTGACCGGTGCGGATTATGTAATACACTACGACCCGTGGTGGAATCCTGCTGTAGAAGATCAGGCTACTGACAGAGCATACCGTATAGGTCAAACTAAGAAGGTCTTTGTTTACAGAATGATAACAAAGGGCACTGTTGAAGAAAAAATTCAAAAACTCAAATCAAGAAAAAGAGATCTCGTCGATTCGGTAATTTCTGTTGACAGAAATATCGGAAAATCTTTAACTTACGAAGATTTGAAAGATATATTCTCTTTGGACTAAAAATATGAAAAAAAATCTTTTAGAAATTTTAGATGAAAGAAAAATATTTAAACTTGTTCTCGGTCTCGGAAATCAAAGTGAAGAAAGTATAATTTCTAATGTAAAAATATACGCATCTGCCGGATGTGATATGTTTGATATAAATGCGTCAGAAAAGGCGATACAGGCTGTGTACAAAGGTATTGAACAAGCAGGAAAAAAGAAAGAGGATTTTCTTTTATGCCTGAGCATCGGCGTATCCGGAGATGCACATATTAACAAGGCTGAAATTATAAAAGAAAAATGCACCAAATGTTCCGCTTGTGTAAATGTCTGTCCTCAGGATGCAATTGTACTCCTCGATGACGGATATCCGTTCGTACAAAAAGAAAAATGCATCGGTTGTAAACGCTGTAAGTGTAAAGCTATTTCTTTTTTTGAAAAAGAAAGCGATTTTGATGAAGCTCTAAAATTGGCTGAGAAATATAATATAGATTGTATAGAAGTGCACCTTGCATCAAAAAAACCGCCTTATGACAAACTTAAATACCTTATAAAAAGAGCTAAAACACCATTGAGCTTTTGTCTGGACCGTAAATACTACAGTAATGAAAAAATAAGAAAAATTGTTGAAAAAATAAAAAAATGGATAGGCGGTTCTGATTTTATTATTCAGGCAGACGGTGTACCCATGTCAGGCGGAGAAAACAATTTCAATTCAACATTACAGGCTGTAGCAATGGCACATATCGTTGAAAAATTCGGAACATATGTTATTCTCTCCGGAGGAACAAACGAAAAAACTGCACAGCTGGCAAAAATGTGTGATGTGAAATATAATGGAATAGGTGTAGGCTCATACGCAAGAGAAATAATCAAAGGTAAAGATGCTGATGAAGCTATTGCATGCGCCAAAAATCTGGTTACAAAATGCAAAGAATAGTTGCTTTTTTAGAAAAATATAAAATATTTAATTCCGGAAAAACGTTTTTGGTCGGCTTTTCCGGCGGATTTGATTCAATGTGTCTGCTGGATATTTTGTTTAAACTGTCATCAGAACATAATTTTAAACTTATCGCTGTGCATTTGAATCACAATTGGCGAGCAAATGAGTCGGATAAAGAAGAAAAAAATTGTGAAAAATTTTGTAATGAAAGAAACATTCAATTTTATTCGGAAAAACTTTCTGATGATGTAAAAAAAACAGAAACCGCAGCAAGAGAAGCAAGGCAGGAGTTTTTTAGAAATTGTAGTAAAAAATTTCACGCAGACGGCGTATTTCTGGCACACAATAAATCTGACAATACGGAAACGGTATTGTACAGAATTGCGTATGGAACCGGAGTCAGAGGTTTGGGAGGAATTTCTGAATACACGGATTGTTTTGGCTACAAAATATACCGTCCGCTGCTTTTCTGGACCCGTGATGAAGTTGAAGAATATTGCAAAATCAACAATTTAAGTCCGAATAACGACTCGAGCAATTATAATACAAAATATAAAAGAAATTTTTTACGTCACAGGGTAGTGAAAGATTTAAAACAAATAAATCCGGATATTGATAATGCGGTTATGCGACTCTCTGATATTGCACGTTCGGAACAAAATATTATTAAAGAATATCTGGACAATATCCGGGCTGAAATATCTTCAAAAGAAAATATCAAAACCCAAAACTTTTTGTCGTTATCTTTAGATGTAAAGAAAAAACTGGTGCATGAACTTTTTATCGAAAAAGACCTCGAGTATGACTCAAAAAAAATTGAGGATGTTTTGTCTTTTATTCAGGAAAATCATGATTCTGCTGCAGGTAAGACACTTTCTATAACTGATAACCTTTGGCTGTTTGTCTGTAAAAAATATTTTACTTTTATAAAAAAAGAAGAAAAAATACATGATGAAATTTTAATAAACAACGAAGGAGTTTATGTATTTGGAGACAAAATATTTGAGATAAAAAAAATCAAGAATATTCCTGAAAAATTTCCGTCAGAAACGGAAAAACAAGCATACGCAAATCTGTCATTTCCTTTATATCTGAGAACACGCAGAGACGGTGATATTTTTAACCCTTTTGGTATGAAAGGAAGCATGAAACTTAAAAAATATTTTATAAACAAAAATATAGAAAAACACATGCGTGATAAAATTGTGTTATTATGCAATGAAAGAGAAGTACTCTGGATACCGGAAATAGGATTAAGCGAAAAAATACGGGTTGCGAAAACGCCGCTTTACCATATTTCAATGAAAGAAAGATAGTTTATGAAAAAAAGTGTTAAAGATTTAAAAATTTTGTTTAATGCTGATGAAGTTCTAAAAAGGACAAAAGAACTTGCCGAAGAAATAAACAGAGATTTTGGCATTGACGAGGATTTAACAGTTATATGCGTTTTAAAGGGTTCAAGTATTTTTTGCTGTGACTTGATAAAATATTTAAAGATGCCGGTTCAATTAGAATTTATAAAAGTATCCAGCTACGGTAACGAACAAAAATCTTCCGGTAATGTAAAAGCGCTTGATTTAACACTTCCGATACTGGAAGGTAAAAATGTAATAATTGTAGAAGACATTATAGACACAGGATGCACGCTAAAATTTTTATGTGATATGATACAACGGACACATGCTCCGAAACATCTTGGGATTATTACATTTTTAAATAAAAAGATTGCGAGAATTACTGATATCCAGCCTGATTATTACGGCTTCGAAATAGATGACAAATTCGTTGTCGGCTACGGTCTGGATTATGAAGGCTATTTTAGAAATTTACCGTATATCGGATATTTTCCGGATTAAACTCCAGAATTCGTAACTTTAACACGTTTAAGACGTTTTTCGAGTTTTCTGTACCATTTCAATTTTTGTCTGAAAACATATTCATTGCCTTCAACACAGCCGTGTCTGATACTTTGAAGATGTTCATCACATAAAGCTTCAAAATTTGTTTCAAGAATATGTGTTAACTCTTTTCTATCAACTTTTGCATCAGTCAAAGTATATGGCTCTCCGACTTTTACCAGCACTTCAGGTCTGTCCTCTCTTAAAAAAACATAGTTCACAGACACCGGTATTAAATTAACCCCGCCTGCTTTTTTAACTACATTTTTAGCAATATATGCCATACCGGTCTGAAACTCAATAGGTCTAAACATCGGAGGTCGAATTATTCCTTCAGGGAAAATCCATAATGAAATATCTTTATTACAAAGCTGATCAACAGCATACTGCAATGCTTTCATGGATGCTTGCGGAGATTTTTTATTTACCGCAAAGGCACCGGCTTTTGCAAGAATAGGAAATCTGTTCAATTCCTCAATCATCATACGGATAGTAGTATGAAAAACCCTTCTGCAGAGGTTATACCCGACAATACCGTCCCACCAGTTGCAGTGAGGTGCATAAATTATAGATGCATATTCAGGATTTCGTTTTTCAAAATTTTCTTTATTTTTCACCTGCATCGAATAGAATCTGTTTTCGAGCATTCCATAAAAGAAGCGGTCAGCAAGCCAAATCCAAAATGGACCTGTGTGAGCCTCTCTAAATTTTTCATCCCTATTTCTAAGTTTTGTTGGTGGTACGTCTGAATATAACGTCTGTTCTACGTATTTTTCCAAGATATAACTAACTCTCCTTAGTATTATTTTACTCGCTTTTTTTATTTTTGAAAATAATGTTAAGTTATATATTTACAAATATTATTTGTGCATTTCAAAAGAAAAAACTGTAAATTTTCTCATGTTTTGTTTTTTAGAAATATTAAAATCAAAAATAATATTCCGTGTATTCACAATATCCTTTTCATCATCAAATTTTAGTTCAAAGCTGTATATATCAGATGTTGCAAGTGGTTTTAGCGGATTCTTTTTTGAAAACAAAACTTCATTGAATGCAATGTCTGTTTTGTCATTATATTTTGCTTCAACAACGACAAATAATGTATTCAGATTTTCTTTTGTTTTATTTTTTATTCTAAATTTTACATTTATTGTTTTTTTATTGCCAAAAATATTTGTTTTCAATTTATGTGAAACAATTTCTATTCCGTAATCCTTATCAGTAAAAATGTAACGTTTCCTGAATTGTTTTACCATTTTAAATTTTTGATAATAAAGCTGTGCTTCTGTGTACAGATTCTGTGCCTGCGCCTGTTTTATAGCTTTAATAAGGATTTTTTCATACAAATCATAATTTATTAATGAAGGATCCACAGAATATGTTTTTTCTAAAAATTCTACTGCTTTAAATACATCAACATCCTGATATAAAAGAGCAAGTTTGTAATTCAAAACCGGAGTTTCTTTATATATCAAAGCTGTTTCAATATCATGAATAGCAAGCGGTATATTATGCTCCATAAAATGTTTTGACGCCAGCCTGCTATAACAGTCTAGAATTCCGGTAATCGCCATTTCTGATTTTTCCGAATCAACCTTTTTATAAAAGAACAAAGCCATTTTATACTGTTTTAATGCACCTTCATAGCTTGCCTTTTTCCAGAAGGCATCCCCAAGTTCCATATAGAAATTACCCTTCGCAATAAGCAGGGGCTTATGGTCAATATTTTTCAATTGTTTTATTGTTAGTTGAGCTTTGTCAAATTTTTCCATCTTTATATAAAGTCTTGCCAGCCCGATATAAGGGCTGTAAACCCCGTACGGAGCTTTTGACATAGCCTGTTTGTAATTTTTTTCCGACTGTTCATAACTGAACAAAAGTTCATAGAGCTCACCGAGTCTTACATTCAGAATATAATTAGACGGATCTTTCTGAAGTTCCTGTTCATATTTTGAAATCAAAAAACCGAGCATCTGATTATCCTGCTCTTTGTTCTGAACTTTTGAAGCAAGTCTGTAATGATGTTCGGCTATTACATTAGAAAATCCCGTGGCAACAGCAGCGATAATCAATGCTGCTATCAGCGAAATTATTATTGTTCTTAAATATTCCAGGACTTCTGTTTTATTCATATAACTCTTGTATCGAAATCGATTCTATACCTTCAATTTTTTCTAACGCGTTATGAATATATTGTATAGGATTTTTTGTTTGAAGGCACAATTTAAAACTGATTTTTTTGTATTCATCAGAATCTGCAGAATTCTTCTGCTTTATTTCATATATTGATTCAAAAGTACTGAGAACTTTTTTGTATGCATCCTCCATTATGTCCTTACGGCAAAAGAATGCAACGCTCATTCTTCTTATAATTTTTGAACCTCTGTGTATAAATTGTTTTTCAAATATTCTTATAAGAACAAGAACACTGACTACAATAATTGTAGACACAATAGCAAGATTATTAAAACCGCAGCCGCACGCCATACCTATACTGGCTGTAATCCACAGCGCCGCAGCAGTAGTCAAGCCGTATATTGCAGAACCATGTTTTAGAACAGTACCACCGCCGATAAAACCTATACCGGTAAGCACCTGCGCGGCAATACGGGCAGGGTCTGCCTGCGGACTGTGCGCAAAAACAGGAAAGGCATGTATTGACAATAATGTAAAAATACACGAACCCATACAAACAAGCATATGAGTCCTCAGCCCCGCCCATTTATTTGTAAGTTCACGTTCAAACCCTATGGCAAAGCCTAAAATCATCGCAAGCAAGATATCAAGCAGCATATTCTTTTCTAAAAGAACTGTTGTTATAAAATTCTCCATACTCTCCAATTTCCGTTTTTGGTGTTATGTTTATCTCATTTTACTTTTTGGATCTAATATGTCTCTTATTGTATCACCAATCAGGTTAAAAGATAAGACCGCAATAAAAATTAAGAAACCGGGTGTCAAAAGCCAGGGACGATAAAGAATATTTACATATTCCTGTGCTTCCTTAAGCATATTACCCCAGCTTGCATCGGGTTGTTGTATGCCCAGACCGAGAAAGCTCAAACCGGACTCGGAAAGAATATAAGAAGGTACACTCAAAGTCATTGCAACAATAACATAACTGAGTGTCTGCGGCAGTAAATGTTTAATAATAATCCTCTTTTTAGAAGCGCCTATTGCTTCAGCTGCCTGCACAAATTCCTGATTTTTTATAGACAGAACCATCCCTCTCACTACTCTTGAAAATCCGGCCCATCCTATTAACGCAAGGATTACAACAATCAGCGCAAACCTCTGAATACTCGTCATGTTAGCCGGAAGTATTGCGGCAAGAATGATTAAAAGATAAAAACTGGGAATAGACATTATGGCTTCAGATATTCTCATCATTATATTATCGACAAAACCGCCTAAATATCCGGAAATTCCTCCATATAACATACCAAGCGGGAAAGAAATAAACAAAGCAAGAAATCCGATTGTCAAAGAAATTCGTCCACCGAAGAGTATTCTGGAAAAAACGTCTCTTCCGTTTATATCCGTTCCTAACAGAAATAGCCTGCCTTCAGGCTCAACAGTCACAAGGTGTCTGTCCATTGGAATAAATCCAAGAAATTTATATTTCTCTCCACGACCAAAAAAATTAAGATAAAATTTTTTGCTTCTGTCCAGTTTATATGTAATTTTAAATTCGTCCGGATCAAAGTAACGTTTGTAATTGTAAGTATACGGACGTGAAAGCTTACCGTTTTCATCTATTGTAAAAATTTTTGACGGCGGAGCATATGCCCTGTGACGATCAGAAAATTCTTTTGAATAGGGCGCAAGAAAATCAGCAAAAAATATAGCAAGATATAACAGCAATAGAATGATAAGAGCCCAGAGAGAATATTTGTCTCTGACAATCTGGCGTAATATGCTGTCTTTTTTCTTTTCGTCCGTCATTAACTTACACTCACCCTCGGATCAACCATTTTTAGCAATATATCAGCAATCAGATTGCCTAAAATCAGCATTAGCGTTCCCATCATCAAAGACGCCATAACAAGATTTATATCAGATTTCATTACCGCCTCGAGAATCAAACGCCCGAGCCCGGGATATTGAAACACATATTCAGTTAAAGCAGCTCCGCTGAGTAAAGAAGCAAACTCAAAGCCGAGCAGTGTAACCATAGGATTTATTGCATTTCTCAGAGCATGTTTGTACACAACTTTGTTTTCACTCAATCCCTTAGCACGCGCAAACTTCACGTAATCAGAACCAAGCACATCTAACAAATTTCCCCTCATTTGTCTCTGCAGCCCCGATAAAGACAGAGTAAACAGTACAGTTACGGGCAAGACAAGATGGTGCATAACATCCAGAATTTTGTGAACCGGAGAATATGTTGAAAAGTCATAACAAGTCAAACCTCCGGTCGGAAACCATCCTGTTTTCACAGCGAATATCAAAAGCAGAAGAGCAAAGAAAAATGACGGAACAGCCATACCTATACTTGTCAAAATTGTCATTATCCTATCTGCCGGTTTTTTCCAGTTTAGTGCGGCATATATCCCGAGCGGTATTCCGACAAGCCATGTCAAAAATATAACGACACTGGTAAGCAGCAGTGTATTTGGTATTCGTTCTTTTAGCTTGTCACTAACCTTTTCGCCCGTAACACTAACACCTAAATCTCCTTTCACAAAGCTTTTCAGCCACAAACCATATTGAATTATCAAAGGTTTGTCCAGCCCGAGTCTTTTTTCTTCAGCCCTTAGTGTCTCCTGAGATATTGAAGGGTTTATTCGAAGCTCTGCAAGCGGATCCACAGGACTAAGTCTAATTATGAAAAAGCTTATAATAGACACAAGAAACAAAAGCGGTATCGCCTGTATTAATCTTTTTATTATATATATAAATAACTGTGCGTTTAGCATAATATAATTTTATAAGATAGTTTGAGTTTTGCAATTAGTTTGTTGTATTAAATTTGTAACGTTGTTAAGTATTGTAAAGTCAAATTTCTAAAGTGCAATTTTTTTTAAACTACAAATTTTTGCTTTTCATTTTTTTCATAAATTTTTAAATTTCATTTTATTTTATAAAAATTCTCTAAAATTTCATAAAAAATTTACTGGTTTTTAAAATTCCAATTTTCGTCTTAAACCCTTATAAATTGCAATTTCTCAAAATCAGATGTAATAATTGTGAACAGAGAGGGGATTCTAAAAATCAAACTCCGCTTTAAAATACGCACACTACTGATTACATTAATAAAAGGAATTGCAAATGAGCAAAATTACTGTTTCGGATTATCTGGTTCAAGAACTAAATAAACTTGGCATAAAAGATTTTTTCGGGCTTCCCGGTGATTACAACTTCAATATTCTGAGCTCAATTGAAAATAATGAGAATACTAACTGGATTGGTTGCACAAATGAACTTAACGCCGGCTATGCAGCAGACGGATATGCGCGTATAAACGGTTATGGTGCACTGGTTACTACTTTCGGCGTCGGAGAATTGAGTGCAATAAATGCTGTAGCCGGAAGTTTTGCAGAAAATATTCCAGTTTTTAAAATAGTTGGAGTACCCGCAACAAAATATATAGAACAGAATACATTGCTTCATCATAATTTTAGCAATCCGGATTACTATGCTTTTCAGAGAGCTTATGCAAATGTAGTTGAAGCAACAGCATTTCTCGATTGCAAAAATGCTAAAAAAGAAATAGACAGGATGATTCAAATTTTTATCAGAGAAAAAAGACCGGTCTACCTCGCTATTCCTGTTGATATTTGCAAAATGGAAATAGAAAACAATCCTGAAATAGAGAAACCAGCCAGCAATCAAAAGAATCTGGCAGAAGCTGCAGAACATGCACTAAACCTGATAAAAACCTCCGATTTCCCCGTTATTCTCGCCGATGTATTAGCAAAAAGATTCAACGCGTTAGATGAAATGAAAAAATTTGCTAATACATCGGGACTCCCCATTTGTACATTGCTCATGGGCAAATCAATGTTCGATGAAGACAATGAAATGTATCTGGGAACATATTTGGGTTCATATGATAATTTATATGCCTATAAATATGTCAACAACTCCGATTGTGTAATTTCAATAGGCACTATAATAAGCGATTTGAACACATTCAGTTTTGACATCAAATTTAACCCGTCACAATATATAAATATTCAGGGCACATATACAATCATTGAAAATAAAAAATATGACAATGTTCTGATGAAGGATATGATTGCAGAACTTTGCAAAAAAATTGAAAAAAGACATATTTTAATTGAACATGATGAAAGAGGATTTGAGAAAGTCGATTCTCCGACAGATGCAAACCTTCGTGCTGATTATATTTATCCGAGATTACAGGAATTTTTTAAACCCGGAGACATAATTTTTTCAGAAACAGGACTTGTCAAATTTGGTATTGCACCGATGTCACTTCCTCAGGATTGTATATTAAACAATCAGGTGCTCTGGGGCTCAATCGGATGGGCAACACCTGCTGCATTCGGAGCTGCTATAGCAGACAAAAACAGGAGGGTTGTATTGATTACAGGGGAAGGCGCTCATCAGTTAACAGCGCAGGAAGTAAGCACAATAATGAGACATAATTTAAATATGGTGATTATTGTTTTAAACAACTCCGGCTATACAATAGAACGCATCCTTTCAGATGACCCTATGGACAAATTTAACGACATAGCAAACTGGAACTATTCAAAGCTTCCGTCCGTATTCGAAGGAAATTGCTGGAGTGCCTGTGTTCATACAGAAGCTGAGCTCGATGAAATATTAAAACAGACTGAGATTGAGCAAAAAGACAGATTGTGTTATATTGAACTTTTTACGGAAATGATGGACGTGCCGTATTTGACGAAACGTGTTGTCAAAAAATTGAGAGATAAAAGCGGAGCGTCAGTTTGTCAGGTAAGATAGTTATATGGAAAAAACGAAAACTTTATTTGATGTAATAGGACCGGTAATAATAGGTCCATCCAGCTCTCATACTGCCGGCGCCGTAAGAATAGGTCTGCTTTCAGGTAAAATATTCGGAGAAAAACCGGATAATGTAAAATTCAAACTGTATAATTCTTTTGCAAAAACAGGAAAAGGGCACGGCACGGACAAAGGGCTTCTAGGCGGCGTGCTCGGATTTGATGTTGACAATGAAAACATTAAAAACGCCTTTGAAATTGCCGGACAAAAGGGTATAAAATACGAATATGAATATCTGGAAGATTTATCCAGACATCCTAATTCCGTTGATGTAATTTTTAATAACGGAGAAATGGAAATTTCCGGTGATTCAGTAGGCGCAGGAGAAGTTTGTATTAACAGAATTAATGGCTACAACTTTAATATTAATGGAGATTATGACACATTGATATTGATTTACAAAGATAAACCGGGTATGGTTTACAGAGTAACAGCACTAATACAGGGGCAGGATGTTAATATTGCATCAATGCATTGCGACAGGCATGACAAAGGGAAAGAAGCGTCAATGGGGATATGTCTTGACTCTCCGTTGCCTGAATATATATTAAGAAAACTGCATGAAATAGACGAAATATACTTGATAAGGAATATAGAAGCATTTAAACAATGGCAAAATTAGAAACATTTGAAGATTTATTAGAACTGTCTTCAGTTAAAAATAAAAGAATATATGAAATTTGTCAGGAATACGAAGCTGAGAGATTCGAAACATCTGTCGAAAATATAAGGAAACAGGTGAGATACAATCTCGAAGCAATGAAACATGCAATAGACGAAGGGTTAAAATCTTCTGAAAAATCTGTCAGCGGACTATGCGGCAATGATTGTGCAAAACTTCTGGAAAGATATAAAAACGGAAAATCATTTTTTTCTGAGACATATCAAAATGTTTTGTTATATGCACTTGCAACAATTGAACAAAATCTAAGAATGGGAAAAATAGTTGCTTGTCCTACAGCGGGATCCTGCGGAATTGTTCCTGCTGTTATTAAATCAATGACAGAAGCGATTAGTGCGGATATTGAAACAGAAATTAATGCTCTTTTGACTGCAGGAATAATCGGTGAAATTATATCAAATAAACTTGCGCTTGCAGGTGCCGTTATGGGATGTCAGAGTGAATGCGGCGTTGCTGCAGCCATGGCAGCCGGTGCTATGGTCGAAATATACAACGGTACATCAAATCAAATACTCAATGCAGCTGCCCTTACGCTTAAAAATGTAATGGGGCTTGTGTGTGATCCTGTTGCAGGACTGGTGGAAGTCCCGTGTGCAAAAAGAAATGCTTTTCTGGCTATTTATGCTGTAACCGCTGCAGAAATGGCAATGGCCGGTATAGAATCAGTCATTCCTATAGATGAAGTGGTGGATGCAATGAAGCAGGTGGGTGAATTGATGAACCCCTGTCTGAAAGAAAGTTCGGAAGGAGGACTTGCAACAACAAAAACAGGATTGAGAATAACACAGGAACTTTCTGAAAAATGGAAAAATACTGATTGTGTTTAATAGTACAACAGGGCTTTAAAGAACTTGTTTTTTGTTGTAATATAATTTCAGCAGAGGATTTTTTATATGTTGAAATTATTTAATTCATATTCGGACAAAATTGAAGAGTTTGTTCCTTTAAACGGAAACAAGGTTAATATGTATGTTTGCGGACCGACTGTATACGATCATCCGCATCTCGGACATGCCAGATGTTACATAACCTGGGATGTTGTATACAGATATTTAAAGTTTTTAGGCTATGACGTAACATACTGCAGAAATGTCACGGATGTGGATGACAAAATACTTGCCCGTTCTGAAAAAGAAGGTATTACGCCAGATGAAGTGGCAAAAAAATACTATGATATTTTTTCAGAATCAATGAAAAAATTGAACAACTCAAAACCTGACATAGAGCCTTTTGCTACAAAAAATCTCGGAGAAATGATTTCTATTGTAAAAAAATTAATAGAAAAGGGATTTGCTTACGAAGTAGACGGTGACGTGTATTTCAGAGTTAAAAAATTCCCGAAATACGGAGCTTTGAGCAAACAGCCTATAGACGACCTGATTGCAGGAGCAAGGGTGGAAGCTTCATCGAAAAAAGAAGATGTGCTTGATTTTGCTCTGTGGAAAAAGGATGAAAAACACGGTTACAAAAGCCCGTGGGGTATAGGAAGACCGGGCTGGCATATTGAATGTTCTGCAATGGCAAGAAAACATCTTGCACCTGAAATCGATATACATGCCGGCGGAGCTGATTTAATATTTCCTCACCACGAAAATGAGATTGCCCAGTCGGAATGTGCAAACGGCTGTCAGTTTGTTAAATACTGGCTGCATAATGGTTTCGTGACAATAAATAAAGAAAAAATGTCCAAATCTTTAGGTAATTTCAAAACCATAGACAGTATATTAGAGAATTATGACGCAAATACAATCAGATTTTTCATACTAACAAATCACTACAGAATGCCCGTTGAATTTAATGATGAAGCATTAGAAGCGGCAGCAGCCGGAGTAAAAAGATTGAGAAATGCGGCTAACAATCTTCTGAATTATATTGGCAAAGAAAATCTTTCTGATAATGTTGAGTGCGAAGAAATAGAACAATTTAAAGATGCAATGAACGATGATTTTAATACATCAAAAGCTCTTGCCGTGATGTTTGATATTGCCACAAAAGGAAACAAAGCAAAAGACGCTGATGACAAAGAAAATGCAAAAAAATATATTTCAGCATTGATGAAACTTGCACGGGTGCTCGGATTTGATTTTGAAAAAGTTGAGCTTGATGAAAACCAGCTCAAAGAAAAATTGGACTGCATCATAAATGAATTTGACTTTGTAACCGACAAAAATGCCCCTGCATGTGAGATAATGAAAAAAATTATCGAAGAAAGAAATAAAGCCAGAGCTGAAAAGAACTGGGCGGTTGCGGATAAAATAAGAAACGAACTGGATAAAATAAATATTGTGTTAAAAGATACTAAAAACGGTACCACTGAATGGGAGGTAAAATAGTATTATGCTAAGAATAGGTCTCACCGGCAACATTGCATCCGGAAAATCAATAGTTGAAAGTTATTTCGAGAAAAAAGGTATTCCTGTTATAAATGCAGACGATGTCTGCCATGAGTTAATTGACAATGACACAAATGTTATAGCAGAAATCGAAAAAATATTTAAAGATGAAGATGTACACAACGAAAACGGAACTTTGTCCAGATTCAAAATCGGACAGATTGTTTTTTCAAATCCAGAAAAGCTAGAAGAGCTTGAACATATCCTGCATCCTCCTATAGAACAAAAGATAAAAGATTTTTTTGAGAAAAATCAGGATAAAGATATTGTGGTCGCTTCTGTTCCCTTGTTGTTCGAGACCGGTATGCAAAATATGTTCGATACAACTGTTCTTGTTTGTGCGGATAAAAAAATAAGACTTCAGCGTTTGATGAACAGAAACGGATATAGCCTTGAACATGCAATGAACAGAATAAATTCACAGGTTTCTCAGGAAGAGAAAAGATATATGTCAGACTACATTATTGAAAACAATAATGATTTGATAGAGCTGGAAAGACAGATTAACAAAATTATTGAAAGACTGGGTGCATGAAAATATCGGACAATTTTGTTTGCGGACTTGTCTTTGTATTATTGTTTATATTTTCTTTTCAATATTTATCATTGCTAATCAAAGTCCCATTCTCACTGCTTTTTGTTCCATACAGACAGGTAAATATGTTTGAGAGCAAATCAGCTGTATTGAAAAAAAATCGTGATTTTTTCAAAGGAGAAAAATACGTCGGGTACATAAGCGACGTTGATTCAGAAAAAGTCTTTTTACAATCAGATTCAATATTTGATTTTTTTTCAGCGCAATATGCAATTGTTCCTTCTATACTGGTAAATGACACCGAAGAGAAATATGTAATAGGAATTTTTTACGGAAAAGATTTTGAACAAAAAAATATGAAATTGCTGAAAAAACTGGATAATAGAACATATATTTTTGAGGGGACAAAATGATTGGATTTTTAGGTTTTCTCTATTCTGTGTTTACGGCTTTATTTTTCGGTATGATTAATAAAGAAAAAGAGTTCAGATGGTTTTTTGCAATTCCATTAGGATTTGGGTTTTGTTCAGTTTTGTACTTTTTGTTTCTTTTAACTGGTATATGCAATATTAATATTTATAAAATATTTGAATTTTTACTGATTATTGGTCTGGGGTTTGTAATTTTTACAAATAAAAAATATCACAATCTGCAATTTAAACTACCGGAAAAGATATCTTTGCCGCTAGCATGTGCAAACTTGCTTGCGCTTATGATATTTCTAAAGTTTTATATTAACAGCCCGCTGGGGAACTGGGATGGATTCCGGATGTGGAACACAAAAGCAGAGTTTATGTTCAGGGATATCACCCTGTGGAAAAATATGTTCCTCCAACCACACTTTCTTTCACACAATGATTATCCGCTGTTTGTCCCGTCTTCAATTGCGAGAATCTGGCAGTATGCAGGCTCTGACAACAGTGTATTTAATGCAATTTTTTGTATGTTATTTACTTTTGGTATTATTTATTTTTTATATTTTGCGGTTAAATATTTTAAAAACAATAAATTGGCAATGCTGGTAACACTTATACTTATGCTTGCCCCTGCTTTTCTTGTCAAAGGTGCTGCTCAATGTGCAGACATACCGTTGGCGTATTTTATTCTTTCATCAATTGTTGCAATGTTTTTGTATTTTGAAAAGAAACAGAGCTCTTTTCTGGTATTAAGCACAGTATTTGCCGGATTTTGCGGATGGGTAAAAAATGAGGGATTAATGTTTTTTGCAATATTTTTGATGGTGTTGACAGCGTACTTCCTGATAAAAAAATATTATAAACAAATAGGTATTATATTTTTGTCTGCACTTCCTTGTGTGATTCTCATCGGAATATTCAAAGCAATATGCAAAACCCCGAATGATCTGATTCAGGGATTTTTTGTTCTGAAATCATATACCCATCTTTTTCAACCTCATTATTATTTAATGATTATAAAAACATTTGTGCATATGTTTATTGAACGCTTTGCGATACTTTTTGTATCAATTGTGCTGATGCTGAAAGGTTTTTCAGTACCGGTAAAAATCAAAACACCGCTAATTTTATCAGGAACAATTTTTATTTTGACATGCGGTGGATATTTTATGACCTATGTACTATCACCGCATGATTTAGACTGGCTTTTGACTTATTCTCTGGATAGAATTATATTGCATGTGCTGCCGCTGTTTTTATTCTTGTATGCTTTATGTTTAAAAATAGGTCAAGAAGATACAGAAAACTAATTATTACTATTTTGCCAATATGTGATAATATGTAATTGACTCTAATAAAAAAACAAAAAGGGGAAAAAATGAAAAATAAATTTTTAATAATAGCATTGTCAGCAGTAATCGGTTTTGCAGGATTAAATTTTGTTGCGGATAAAATTACCGCTGCTCCGGCAACCCAAACAAAACCCGCTGAAGTAAAACTGGAAACAAAAACAACAGACAATACGTCATATGTTTCAGTATGTCCGTTAGACGTTGTTGCGAATCCGGATGCCTACCTTGGTAAAAATATAAAAATGAAAGCTACGTTTGACAAATTTGCTACACTCGGTCTTGATTACAAACCGGCATTCAGAAGTTCTCAGGATTATATCTCTTTCTTGATAAAAAGAGATGATGTAACAGATCACACTATACCGCTTTCAGAAATGAAAATTTTTATCAAAAGAACAGAAGCTGAAAAATTCATAGACCTTGACTCCGGTGATGTAATAGATATTTACGGCAAGGTTTTCTCAACAGCTCTGTCTGATCCCTGGATTGATGTAACAAAACTTGTTGTTGTTCAGAAAAAAACACCTGACAAGAAAAAGGTCTAGGATTCTTTTGAGTAAAGCATTCTAAGTTGTGGAGTTTTAAAAGATGAGTAAAAATCCTATTTATTTAACAATACATGGTCATTTCTATCAGCCGCCAAGAGAAAATCCCTGGCTCGAAGCTATAGAACAGCAGGATAGCGCATATCCTTATCATGACTGGAATGAAAGAATAAATCTCGAATGCTACAATCCGAACTCTGCCTCAAGAATTGTTGATGATAAGAATAGAGTTCTTGATATAGTCAATAATTATTCTTTAATGAGTTATAATTTCGGACCGACTCTGATGTCATGGCTTGAAACACATGCTCCTCTTACATATGAAAGAATTATAAAAGCTGATGTTATCAGCCGTAATAATTTTTCCGGACACGGAAACGCAATTGCACAGGTATACAATCACATGATTATGCCGCTTGCTAACCGCCGTGACAAAGAAACTCAGGTAAAATGGGGCATAAGAGATTTTCAGTACCGTTTCGGACGGAATCCGGAAGGCATGTGGCTCGCAGAAACAGCTGTTGATGATGAAACGCTCGAAGTACTTGCGGACAATGGCATAAAGTTTACCATTTTATCTCCTTTTCAGGCTTTAAGATGCAGAAAAATAGGAACAAAAGACTGGCAGGATGTTAGCTGGGGAAATATTGATCCGGCTCGCCCGTACAGATATTTTATAAAATCCAATCCGAAAAAATATGTGGATTTATTTTTCTATGACGGTGCAATCTCAAAATCCGTAGCCTTTGATAATATTTTAAAAGACGGAAACAAATTTGCACGGAGATTAAAAGACGGTGTATCGGCAGAAAGAGATTATCCTCAAATTATAAACATAGGAACTGATGGTGAAAGCTACGGACACCATACAAAATTTGGAGATATGGCGCTTGCTTATGTATTAAAAGTAAAAGCAAAAGATGAAGGTTTCACAATTACAAATTATGGAGAATATCTTGACCTGCACGGAACAGACTACGAAGTTGATATAAAACAAGCTTCTTCATGGAGCTGTTTCCACGGAGTCGGTCGATGGAAAGAGGATTGCGGCTGTTCTACAGGCGGACAGGCAGGATGGAATCAAAAATGGAGAAAACCACTCAGAGATGCGTTTGACTATTTGAGAGACAACCTGGCTATTCTGTTTGAACGTGAAGGGCAAAAATATTTTATAAAAAATCCGTGGGATGTAAGGAATGAATATATAGACGTTATTCTTGACAGAAATGAGATGAACGTAAAATATTTTATTCAGCAAAATACAAGACCCGAACTAAATGATGAGCAAAGAGTTCTTGCGATGAAACTTCTGGAAATCCAACGCCAGGCAATGCTGATGTATACAAGCTGCGGATGGTTTTTTGCAGATATTTCCGGTATTGAAACCACCCAGATAATGAAATATGCAGCAAGGGCTATGCAGTTGGCTGCTTACTTCACGGATGAAGATTATGAAAAAACTTTTGTCCAAATACTGGAAAATGCCCAGAGCAATATAAGAGAATTCGGCACAGGCAGAGACATATATGAAAAATTTGTAAAACCGTCCATCGTGAATGTAAAACAAATTGTCAGCCTGTGGGCAATATCATCGATGTATGAAGATATAGAGGATGAAAGCACATTTTACTCATACAAATTCAAACGACTCGGATACAAAAAAGCTTTCAACGGTAAAAACAAATTCGTTGTTGGCAGAATTGAAGTTCAATCGAGAATTACACTCGAGAAATACGACATGGTATTTGCTTTGTTAAAATTTTCCGGAGAAGATTTCCATTGCACAATGAAAGAATTTTCGGATGAGGCTGATTTTGCACGAATCCAAAAAGATTTGATAGCCATTTTCAAAGACAATCCAATTACAGAAATCATAAGACATATGGATGCAGAATTCGGCTCAGAATACTATACGCTGAAAAATATATTTCTCGAAGAAAGAAGAAAAATTCTTACTATGCTGCTCAAAAGCAAAACAAATAAATTTACCCAGTTGTATAAAGAGATTTATGACGAAGGTAAAGGCTCTATATACCATTATAAAAGTTTGGGTCTTGATCCTCCGAATGAATTTAAAATTGCTACAACATATACTCTCGGAAGAGAATTTAATGAGTATATTGAGAAAAGCAAAGATGAAATCAATATTAATGACATCATGTCAGCAATAGATATAAACAGTGAAGCAAAAAATATAGGCATAAAACTCGATAAAAAATATGCAAATTCCGTATTCACTGAAAAAATAACTGATGCTGTTTTTAATGTTGCCAAAAGTCCGGAAGTCCACAGACTGGAAATTGCACTTGAGTTGTTCAAGTATGCTGACTTGCTGGACATAAATCCGGATATCACGGAAGCTCAAAATATTTATTACAACAGAATGAAAGAACTTCTTGACGAATTTGCGGAAAGCAACAGCACTGCACGCGACGATTATGACAGAAAGTTCATATTACTTTTGTTTGATTTAGGCGTAAGACTCAATATTAATACGGATTTTTACAAAGACAAATTTGATATATTAATGTCTCCGTTAAATCAAAGCAAGTAACTATTGGCTTTTATTCCTTGCTGGTGGTAAAATTAAATTTGATAGAGAAAACTATTAGATAGAGTGAAAAAATGGCAAGGATTGTTATAAATAAGGATTTGTGTAAATCTTGTAAGATTTGTATGAATGCTTGTCCGAAAAAACTGATAAAAACTTCATCCAGTGTAAACTCTATAGGAGTACACTATGCGAAGTTTGATGATGAAAACAGGGAATGTCTGGGCTGTGCATTATGCGCAGAAAGCTGCCCTGAAGCGGCAATAGTTGAGGTTTACAAATAGTGGCAAAGGTTTTATGGAAAGGTAATCAAGCTATTGCACAAGCAGCTATAAATGCAGGCTGCATGTGTTATTTTGGCTACCCGATTACACCTCAGAGTGAAATCGGAGAATATATGGGCGACAAAATGCCTGAGCTCGGTCGTACTTTTATTACGGCAGAAAGCGAACTTGCTTCGATAAGCATGGTCATAGGCGCCGGCACTACAGGTACAAAAGCAATGACTTCATCCTCTTCTTGCGGTATTGCACTAATGCAGGAGGCTATTTCTGCTATGTGCTGTGCTGAAGTTCCCGGGGTAATAGTCAGTGTTATGCGCGGAGGTCCGGGACTCGGAAATATAGCAAGTGCACAAGGTGACTATTTTCAGGCGGTGCGCGGTGGTGGAAACGGAGACTACAAAACTATAGTTCTCTCGCCTTCCACAATTCAGGAAGCAATTGATTTAATGTATAAAGCTTTTCACATCTCAATAAAATACAGAAATCCTGTTATGCTGCTTGCAGATGGTATATTAGGGCAGATGATGGAACCTGTTGAATTCGGAGAGTATCCTTATCAGGATGATGATGTTTCTACATGGGCACTCTCAGGAGCAAAAGGAAGAGCCCCGAGAAATCTTGTTTCTTTACACATGGCTGACGGAGAACTGGAAAAAATATCTGACAGAATTTTCCAAAAATATAAAATTGTTGAAGAAAAGGAAATGCTTGTTGATAAGTTTATGACAGACGATGCTGAACTTATAGTCACAGCATTTGGAACAACCGCCAGAATTGCAAAATCTGCAGTCAAAAAGGCAAGAAAAGCAGGAATGAAGGTTGGATTGTTCAGACCTGTTATGCTTTCACCATTTCCGGAAAAAGAGCTTTATGAAACAGCAAAATCAGCACAAATGATTTTGGATATAGAACTAAACCAGGGACAAATGCTGCTTGATGTGAAAGCATCGGTATTCGGAGCATGTCCTGTAGAGTTTCTGGGAAGAAGCGGAGGCGGTCTGCTCACAGACACGCAGATGCTTGAACGAATTACGACATTATATAATAAGATAGGTGTTAGAGTGTAGATAATGAACGGGGAGACTTTAGTATATAAAAGACCTGATACATTGATAAAAGACAAAGGGTTTACATTTTGTCCCGGATGCGGACATGGAGTTGTGCTAAAAATTATAGCAGAACTTATTGATGAATTTGGTATAAGAGAAAATACCATAGCAATATCGTCTGTAGGATGTTCAATATTTCTTGAAAAGTTTTACGAGCTGGATGTTGCAGGTGCATCTCACGGACGTTCGCCATGTGTTGCAACTGGTATAAAACGTTCTTTACCTGACAAATTTGTTTTTACATATCAGGGTGATGGCGATGCAGCGACTATTGGATTTAATGAAACAATTCATACTGCTTGCCGCGGAGAAAAAATAACAACAATTTGTATCAACAATACAACATTCGGAATGACCGGCGGACAGGCGAGTGCAACCACTCTTGTCGGGCAAGTTACAACAACAACCCCGAGAGGAAGAAAAGCAGAGCTAACCGGTTATCCACTAAGAGTTGCTGAGACTGTAGCAAATTGCGAAGGAGCAGCTTATGTTGCAAGAGTTGCCATAAGTTCTCCTAAATACATAAAACAGGCAAAACAAGCGATAAGAAAAGCTTTTGAAATGCAGCTAAAAGGGCTCGGATATAGTTTTGTTGAAGTTATTGCATCCTGCCCGACAAACTGGCATATGACACCGGTTGAATGTATTAATTATATAGAAAACACTGTTGAAAAAGTTCACAAGCTGGGAGTTTTCAAAGACATAACCAAGGGAGAAAACATCTGATGGAAACCAGTATAATTATATCGGGATATGGAGGACAGGGCATACTATTTGCGGGAGCATTACTATGTCATGCTGCGGTTATTGAGGGGAAAAATACAACCTGGATACCATCCTACGGGGCTGAAATGAGAGGCGGTGCAGCAAATTGTTCAGTAAATATTTCTGACGATGAAATATCCTCTCCGGTCATAGACAAAGCAGATGTTCTTTTTGCTTTAAACCTTCCGTCAGAGTTGAAGTTTGAACATAGAATAAAACCTGGCGGTTTAATGCTTTTGAATACGTCCCTTGTCAAAAAAATTCCCGAAAGACACGATATTGAATATTTAAATATGCAACTCAACGAGATGGCTGAAGAACTCGGGGGAGCAGGATTTGCTAATGTTATTGCCGTAGGAGCTTTTGTTGAAAAAACAAAAATTCTTTCTGTTGAAAGTCTAAAACAGGCATTAAAAGAAATGATTCCTGAAAAAAGACGCAACCTGCTGCCGGGAAATCTGGCATCACTTGAGTATGGAGTAAATTTTATAAAAAATTTGACTAAGGTAAGTTTATGATAAATGAAACTGTAAAATATATTCAGAAAAAAATTAAAGATTACAAACCTCAAATCGGAATAATTCTCGGTTCCGGACTGGGTGATTTTGCAAATGATTTTGAACCGGTACAAACAATTTCCTATGCGGATATACCGGGATTTGAGAAATCTACGGTTATCGGACATAAGGGGCAACTTGTATTCACTAAAATCAAGAATAAAAATACAGTTATAATGCAGGGACGTTATCATTTTTACGAAGGATACAATATAAGCAAAATAGTTTATCCGACAAAAGTAATGAGAAAACTCGGAGTCGAGCATCTTATTATTACAAATGCCGCAGGCAGCGTAAACAAAGATTATAAAGCAGGCGACTTAATGCTTATAAAAGATCATATAAATCTTATGGGTGTAAATCCTCTTGTCGGTGAAAATGATTCGACGCTGGGTGACAGATTTCCTGATATGAGTGAAGTCTATAAAAAAGATTTGATAGAAATGGCAGAAAAAAAAGCAAAAGAAATCGGCTTAACCGTTCACAAAGGTGTATATGCAGCGATGAGCGGACCGAGTTACGAAACTCCGGCTGAAATAAATATGCTTAGAGTAATGGGGGCTGATGCTGTCGGAATGTCCACTGTGCCCGAAGCATTAGTCGCAAACTATTGCGGTATGGATGTTCTCGGTATCAGTTGTATAACAAATTCAGCAGCGGGCGTACATCCCAGCAGACTGTCCCATATTGAAGTAGTTGAAACCGCAAACAAAGTTAAAGGCATGTTCAAAGAACTTTTGTTAAAAGTTATAGAAGAGATTTAAAAAAAGACCTGTTATACAGGTCTTTTTTCTTCCATAATTTTTTTAGCTTTGTGCTTGTAATACAGATTCATTACCGAATCTATTGCAACAAAAGCGAGTCCGAGAACAGCGGCATTTGCCCCGATAGATTTCAATGACTGCTGCGGAGCTTTAGTTATATAGTTATAACCGGCTCTAACCGCATCGAATATAGCACTGACAACAGCACCAAAAACGAACTGCCCGCCCATTCTTTTTAAAGTCTTTTTTGTCGAACTTTCTGGTTTTTCATAATAGGACAGACCGAATGCCGGTTTTTTGCAGCCTGTGCAATTACGGTTGCCATAGTTAGTTGAAACATTTGATGATGAAACTGATTGTACCATTTTTTTACTCCACTTTTTTCAGTTATTATAAACCGCATGAATAAAAATTTTTGCTAAATTTAATATAAACTTTAACATATCTTTAATATTTATAATATAATGTAAGAAAAAATGAGGGATATCATGGACGATAAATACATACTGCTGGAACAATACAGAATATACAGCGAAGCAAAAGACAGATTTATAGACAGAACATTTCTTGTTAACAGATTTTATATAGTATTTTCTGCAGTGTTGTTTCTGTCAATGATTGCAATAAAATCTATTTTTGTGGACGCATACGCACTACTTTTGGGTATAGAGCTTTTCGGCATAGCCGTAAATTTTTTATGGGTATCAAATCAGGACGCTTACACATCGATAATAAAACTAAAATACAGCACGGTAATTGAGGGAATAGAAAACCAGATGCCAGCTTCTCCGAATAAAGACGAATATGCAAAATTATGTGAACTCCGCTCGAATAAAAAAATAGTTTTGTTAAAAGACATACAGAAATGGTTCGCAATAATTTTAATGCTGCTATTTCTCGGTAATGGATTGCTTGATTTTACCGGTTTTGTTTTGACAGCTTTTTTGAGTGCCCAGTAGAGTAGTATATACACGACTGATTAAAAAATTTCGTTAATGCAGAATAATTTTACTGTAAATATATTGTGATACGGGTTGATATCATCAGCCGGTTAGAACGGAGTTTTTTATGGAAAATGATATAGAAATATACACACTTTCAACATGCCCGTTTTGCGTAAAGGCGAAAGAGCTTCTCAGAGATAATTACCTGGATTATACAGAACATGAAATATCAAAAAATGAAGATGCAATGCGAAAAAAACTGGGAGAACTTTTTCATATCTCAGGCAATGTAACTGTACCGCAAATTGTTATAAATAACAAACATATTGGCGGATATTCAGACTTGAAAGAATTGATAAAATCAGGAAAAATTACTCAGTATCTTAATTCTTAAATTTCATACACTGCAGAGTAATAAAATTCATTTCTTCCTGAGAAATATCAATAAACGTCACAGCTGTAATAAACTTGAATGAATTATCAATTCTTGCCGGATTTATATAGACAATTTCACCTTTTGTTCTGATTTCTTTTCCTGCGAGAAAAAGTGTAACATCAAGAGAAGAATATGTTTTAATCTGTTTACCGGCAATGAAACATAAACCTTTTGCGCATAGATTTTTCGTTTTTGTTTCAATCCTGTCAACTTCTTCATTCTCGAATTTTACAGACAGTATAAAATCCGTTTCAATATTTGCCCGGAGAAACTCCCGGCGCTGGGAATATCGTATACTTACGGGAAATGATAAGCGGTAAAAATACTGTCCGTTGAGTTCACTGACTGAGACTATGCGGCTGACCGCGCTGTAGACACCATCTTCGGCATAAATATTGATATCTATATTTTGCTCAGGCAGCTCTATGTTTTCATCAGCAATGACCGTCACTATATCATCTTCAACATAGTAAATAGTACAGTAGTAACTCTTATCGTTAATAACAATCCCGAGTTTGTTTGAAGGTTTTAAAAAGCTGTAATTTTGCACGTTTTATCCCTCTTATACACAAATTATAACATATAAGAAACTGCGCCAATATATGACGCAGCCCTTTTGCTATAACAAAATTGCTTACCAGGAAACAATGACAGCACCGGCAGCACCTCTGCCACCGTCACCATAAGTTGTTCTTGATTTAATATAATCCTGCTGGTGATTTTTATATGATTTTACTTGATCTTGTGTAAGATTAATTGCGACGCCGCCGCCGCCGCCGCCGGAGCCAAAGCCCTGTCCGTCACCGCCGTTACCTGCTTTTGCAACATTATAGCCACCTTTACCGCCAACACCGCCAATAGAGTCTACCTCTGCGTAGGTCATAGCATCAGCGCCATCAGAACCTGTTCCTAGTTTATCACCATATCCAATTTGTGTATATGAAGAACAGCCTCTGCCTCCATTTGCAGTAACGTAGTTAAATACGGTAGTACCGCCATTACCTCCGGATTCACCCGGTTTTCCGATAATTAAAGTAGTTTCTTCTGTTTGTCTCGGGAATATAACTGTATTGACAGAGCCTGCAGCACCGCCGCAACCGCCTCTCATTTCGACCCCGACAGACGTAACATGTACATTGTTTCCAACACCGCCAGGTGTTATAGTGGTACCCGGAGGCATTTTTTTCACAAGAGATTGATAACCAGCTGTGTTATATTTTCTCAAAACAGGTATATATCGCTTGCAATGCAAATAGTTGCAGCCTTGAGGGTCTTTGTTGTTCGTATACGCACCTCCTGATGTTCCTTCTATTATAGCGACATCATTTGTTGCTCCTGTTTCATAGATTTTTTCCATAAAGTAAACGTCATCGCCGTTTTTTCCGGGCATTTTTGTATATGTTGAAAAGTTCATATTGATAAGTTCACTTGAGCCGTCACTGAACAAACCTGTCATAAGATGGTTTCCGCCCAGTCTTTCCTGGTCGCAATCTTTTATGGTCGTCGTTTGAGTATTATTAGGCACAGGTCTTATCCATATTTGGTCGCCTGCTTTGTATTCCTTTTTAAATCTAATGGAAGCGTTCGCCGTATCAGGAGGCGCACCGGGGTATGGACACGTATCTTTTACATATCCGTTTATAGTAAATTTCATACCCGGAGGGCTAAGTACACCTTCCTCCCCGACTCGTCCGGCAAGGGTAACTTCATACTCGCCGTCTGCAGGGACTTCAAGCGTTCCGTCATCTTCATCCGGTAAAGTATAATCATCATTGACATCAATAAAGTTGAGCGTCGGAGGACCTCCGGGGGTATTTCCACCGGCACCGCCGCCGACTACCTGAACTAAGACATAAGGTACATTACTCGGCAATGAAGGAAATTTACATCCTAATTTCCATTTTCCGGAATCAAAAGACGGCATTTTAGAATTTTGGTTTGCAGCGGTAGCAGAATATTCAACACCGTTTATCAACGTACAAACCCATTTGCCATGAGGTCCTCTTTTAGGAAGAATCAAGTGTTTTTTCGTGATAACAGGCATTGTAGCCGCAAGAACCAATGCCGCAATTAATAATGCTATCATTGCTTCAGCAAGAGAAAATGCTCGTATTAAATGTTTTTTTGAATATTTCATATTAAAATCCTTATGTATTATATTCATTACCAGGAAATAACGATAAGCCCATTCGTACCGTTACCGCCTTTACCTTGATACCATTTTTGTACACCGTTTTGTATAGGTTGTTTATTTTGCGATTCAGTTAAATAATAGTTATACGTTGGTTTGGAGGTATAATAAATCGCACCGCCGCCGCCGCCGGCACCAAAACCTCCGCCATTAGTTCCGTTAACTTCAGAAGCAGAAGCCCCCGGCTCACCAGCTCCTTTTGCTCCTATACCAGCAATTGAGAGCAAATTTTTCAAACCGCTTGCTTTGTCACCATCAGAACCACTGGTCGGCAAACTTCCGGTACAAACTCCCCCGTTTCTGCCACCAGGTGCCGGATAAGTACCAAACATTGTCGCAGTTGCTGATGTGGTTGGAGTACCGCCCAGACCAATTTTTATACTGGGAATATTATCAGTAAATATCGGATATAATGTTGCATTAGTAGCTCCGGCTTCTCCGCCGCAGCCGCCGTTTGGCGTAAATTCTTTCGTTGACGGGTTCAAATCTTCAGAATATGAAATCTCAACTCGTCCATCATTCAATTCCTCTGTCTGTGCAGACGATGAAGTAGAGGGATCAAGAATTTTTAAATTTGAAAAACCGGTCGGAGCAATTATTGCTTTTCCGGGTTCACCCCTGTAAGGCTGATATCTGTCAACACAAGGAGGATTTAGCGGATTACATCTCAAATAACCTGCACCGCTTCCGGCTATTTGTGCAATAACTTGAGAATTAAGCTTGAGGATAGCTTCTCCCCCGTCTTTACCGATATAGTATTCACTTGATGTCGGAACAAACAAACCGTCAGTACAAGCAAAGCTTGTCATTATATTGTCCAATTTTTCCGTCAAATTCAGAGTAAGCTTGTCCCCTCTTTTAAGCTGTATATCACCTTCAAAACGGTAAGTATAACCGCCTTGCGGGCTTTCTGCAAAACAATCACCGTTTCTCCAAGGTGTTCTGTGAGTTTGTTCGCCTTTTTGACCGTACATTTTCACGTGATACCAGCCGTCATATTCAACGTTATATGAATCACCATCTGCTATAAGCAATCCGTCTGATATATCTTTTTCTTTTTCCCAAATAACAGAGGCGTCTTTTCCGGCACCACCGCCGCCTATCATTGTTACAAGCAGCAAGTTGGCATATTTAGGAACTTTGAAATTTGTTTGACAACCTCCCTGTTTCCACTGCGGAGATGAGGGATCGGGAATTTCCGTATTACTTTTTGTCGAACTGAAATAATGCTCCTGACCGTTAATAACTGTGCAAGCATAAAGTCCTTGCGGTTTTATTGCAGCTTTAGGTTTCATTTTCCTTGGCAATATAATACCGGATCCCATTGCAAGAATCGCAACAAAAAGTAATATCATAATCATTTCAGCAAGTGAAAATGCATTATATCTTCTGGATTTAAAACTGTATATGCCCATTTCTTTACCTTTTATTTTTCCAAATCATAAAATTATTTAGAAGTATAAGCCACATAATTCTGCGGCTTATACTTTTTTTATTTGTTATTACCAGCTCACGACAATCATACCGGTGCTGCCGCTTGATTTGCTGTTATCATAAGACCATCTGCCATTTGGTTCTTTATCATCTTCTCGCAGCTTATCATAATCTCTTAACGGCAAGCCATATTTATCGAGGGTAACACCCGGTTCACCATGAAATTTAAATGTACCGGCAATACCACCGTTTGCTACACCATTTGTACCGACTGTATTTAATCTTTTATCTGTATTTTTTACGCTTGTGCTGTTTACATCGGTTATATTTTCAGAGATACATCCGACCTCTGCACCGGCACCGCCCGATGCTTGTATCCAGCCAAAATATGTATCACCGCCGTTTTTGCTTACGTCACCGCCTTTTCCGACTGCAAATTTAAAGTTTCTAGTACCTGTAGCAGGGAACATTGCGGTTTTGACTTCACCGGCAATACCGTGACAGCCGACATGATATACAAACTTATCAAGACTTACATACAGACCTTCTTCTTTTGGAAGTGTGAACACAGGTCCAAAATGTTCCGTGTCGTGAATATCTGCATAGCCGTCCGTACCATTCTGGGCGCAGTGAGGAGAGCTGCCTGCAGAGTTCGGGAAAGAAGCTCTGTGTCCGCAGTTATAGCAGCATGAACCTGCGCCGGAGGAATTAAGCTTGCCTGCTTTACCGCCATGCATTGTTGCCAGCTTTATATCGCTTTCAACAGGTGTCCAACCTTGCCAGTCTACTTTTCTGTAAATATATTCATAGCTTTCCGCATCGGTCGAATCAGTGATTGCATAACCATTAACCGTACCGGCAGAATATTCTTTATAAGTGCCTAATGCGTTTTTAAATATTTTTTCACCTTCTTGCATAGTAAGCGTTCCGTGAGCGCCTCCGGACGCAGCACCATCAGCCGCATTCGGGAGAGTTCCGGTATTGCTCATACACCAGGCATCAGATAAAGACGTATAGTCGTATACACTGGCGCCTTCCCAATGGCTGCAGTCATATTCTTCACCGCCGCAAGTATCGCACTTATACGAGCAGTCGCTCGCCGCAGCACCTGTCAAGACACCTGAAGTCAAAGGTGTCCATCTTGGCCATCCGGCAGAACCTGTGCTGCCGCCGCCACCTGAGCTGCCGCCACCACCTGAGCTGCTGCCTGAGCTTGAGCTTGAGCTTGAACTGGAGCTAGAGCTTGAACTGGAGCTAGAGCTTGAACTGCTCGACGGAGTACAGGAATTACCTTCGCTGTCCTTATAATCACAATTGCAGCTATATGTAGGTTTGTTACATGTTTTATCAACCCAAGTATGCTGAGCATCCCAATAATAGTGATCTTGCGGAGAGTGACATGGTCCTACTACCGGAGAAAATGTATTTTTATTATAACTTGAATATCCTTGATAATAAGTCTCATCATAGAAAAAGCCCTGGTTTCCGTTATGATAAGATGTATCATAAAGGCTGTTGCCGCCAGACCAGTCAGGAGAATTGGCGACTTCTGTGCTGCCCATATAAATATCATATTCCCCGTTTATCGGAACAGGTTCACCAAATTTTATATGCTCTATATAAGGAACCCATGGTTCTGCAAACGCAACGCTGGCTCCGCCGCCGCCGCCATAGACTTCAACATACATATATTTTACAGTATTACCTATGCCTTTAAAGACACAGCCTTTCGACCAATCTTTGTCTTCGGGCAAAGGTGAATCAATATCTTTCGCCATAGCGGAATGCAGCTCACCGTTTATATATTTACAAGCCCATTTTCCATGTTCAACATTGTTATCAATTGTTCTGTGTTTTTTAGTGAACACAGGAATCGACGCAGCTACAAGCAAGGCAACAACCAACATTGTTACCAATGCCTCTGCCATTGAGAATGCTCTTTTTTTCATCATTTTCTTTTTCATATCCTATCTTTTCTTCTATCGATTGCTGTCATACTAGTCATATATTTTGTATATGATATTATATATATAATTCCCAATTGTATTCATAATATCACACTTTGTTAATTTTTTATATGATATATTAGGAGTATTTGCCGCAATTACTACATACATCTGCTTGCTAAAGCAATATATATTAATTATTTACATATTTTATTAAAACAATATAACAGAAACTAATGTTTAAATTTTTAATGATTTTTTTTACAAAATTTTATATAATATAATAATTATTTATTGAGGAATTAAAAAATGACAAGACAGCCGTTTTTTTATGACATAACACTTCGTGACGGTAATCAATCACTAAAAAAGCCATGGAATCTTGAGGAAAAAGAATTTATCTTCAACAAACTTGTTGATTTTGGTGTACAGGCTGTAGAGGCAGGATTCCCAGCTGCATCGGAGATGGATTTTGAGGCTTGCCGACGATTGGCAGAAATTGCTCCGAAACATCTTGTTATAAGCGGTCTTGCAAGATGTGTGGATAGTGATATAAAAACGGCAGTTGAGGCAATAAATATTTGTGAAAAGCCAAGACTCCACACATTTATTGCAATGAGTCCGTTTAATATGAAATATGTTTTGAATAAATCACCGGAAGAAGTCAGGAAAACGGCGATAGACGCTGTTTCTTATGCAAAATCACTTATGGGTAAATCAGGAGAAGTGCAATTTTCTGTTGAACACTTCGGAGATTGTATGGAAAATCTCGAGTTTGTTATTGATACGCTTAAAGAAGTAGTTAAAGCCGGCGCTACTGTGATTAATCTGCCGAATACAGTGGAAAGAACAAGAGTAAAAATATTTGTTGATATGGTAGAAAAAGTCTACAATTCCCTGCCTAAAGATATAATGATTGCGGTTCACTGTCATAATGATCTCGGAATGGCTACAGCAGCGACTGTTGAAAGCTATTTTGCCGGTGCAACACAGCTGGAATGCTGTTTAAATGGTATAGGAGAAAGGGCGGGCAATACAAATATGTATGAAGTAGCAGTAGCCCTTCACAATAGCGGAGTCGATGTGCCTTTAAAGCTTTCCGATATCTACGAACTGGCATTAACTATCTCAGATATGACAAAAATTCGCATCCCTGACCTTGCGCCTCTCGTTGGGGCAGAAGCTCTTGCACATAGAAGCGGCATTCATCAGGATGGTGCTATAAAGACTAAAGATATGGAAAAAGGCGCATACAGACCTATTCATCCGACGCTCATCGGACGAAAGGATGATGAAAAACTAGGTTTTACCAGTCAGTCCGGCAAAACTGCAATATTTGAAATTATTAAAGATGCAGGATATCCAATTACTATACAGGAGGCTGTTCGTATATCTCCGATTGTTAAAGAAGCGGCAGAAAAAGTCGGAGAGCTGCCAACAAGAAATATTATCGATATTTACTTTAATGAAGTTTTCAATGTAAAAGGCGATTTCAGGCTTGTTAGTTTTGAAAAACTTACAGACGGAATTTTCAATCTAAAATTTTTCCACAAAGATAAATGTTATGACCTTAACGGACATGGCAACGGTCCGGTTGACGCCTGTATTGATGCTCTAAAACAAGCCGGATTTGAACAAAAATTGCTGGATTATGAACAATTCGCTATGGATGGTGAACTATTAGGTTCAGGTGCTGTCGCAATGACCGTTATGCATTTTGAAGACAAAAACGGCAGAACCATTATCTCGCGAGGTAAGGACGAAAGTACGGCAAAAGCTAACGTCAAAGCGATATTTAACGGTCTGAATTTAATGAGGCAAGGATAAAATCTCAAGATTTAAACGAACTGCCATATATAAAAATATCAAAGCGAATACCGCCATAACAACAAAATTCGGAGTCAAAGACTGACGCTGATTTATGAGAGTTTTTTTATAAAGCTCGTTCACTTCAAGATATACGGGAAATCTGTCTTTAATGGCACTATAGATTAAACTTACGGAATCAACTCTGCTGCAAAAAATTTCTGTTACTTCAAATTCCTGCTCTATAGAAATTACTGTATCTGTTCCCCTCCCGTAATATTCACCTTTAATTTTTACGTTTTTTATATCGTCAATGTTTATCAGTTTTTTACTGCCGTTAAAATATCTGACGGTTAAATACGAATCACCGATATAAACATATCGCGTTTTTTTTGATTTACAATATTTGTATTGAAAAATTTCAACAATAATAAAAATAACAGGAGCTATCAGTGCAAACCAGGGCATCTGCGGAAATATTTTTACTGTCGGTAAGAACAAAAGACTTATGATTATATACAAAAAAATTGAAAGTACCCGCCATATTTTATTGTCTATAATGTGAAGTTCAATAGCTTTTTCGCACTGATACATACTATTTCACCTTTATTAGAAAAAATTCTTTAGTTCTTCAGCCTTTTCCCTTGAATCTGTCTCAAAATAAATCCGTAAAAGCGGCTCTGTTCCGCTTGGTCGTACGAGTACCCAAGTTCTTCCGTCCTCAAGATAATATTTTACACCGTCTTTCTGGTCCTTTGATTTGACTCTGTATCCGGCAATGTTTTTCAATGATGAATATTTGTCAAGCAGCAACTGCAGCTGTGATTTAGTTTCCAGTTTTATATCAACCCTGTTGTTTATAAATTCACAACCGGCTTCGTGTTTTAATTCTTCCTGCAATTCCCAGAGTGGTTTCTGTTCATAGGCAAGCATTTCCAATACCAGCAAATCAGCAAGTATGCCGTCTTTCTCCGGTATATGCCCTTTTATACTCAAACCGCCGGATTCTTCTCCGCCTATTATTACGTCATTATCCCGCATTGCCTGACCTACCCATTTAAACCCAACGGGAGTTTCTATGATTTCCACGTCATATTTTTCAGCGATAATATCAAGCATTCTGCTTGCACCAACGGTTTTTACAAGCTTTCCGCCATAGTGTTTATTCTTTTTGAGATGTTTTAAAAGCAAAGCGATAATTTCATTCGGAGTTACAAATTCAGCCTTTTCGTTAATTACACCGAACCTGTCGCCGTCTCCGTCATTGCTCAAACCTATAGCATTTGTACGTCTTGCTATGAGGTCAATCAATTCACATAAATATTGAGCCTTAGGTTCTGGCATTCCTCCGCCAAAATTCACATCATGCTCCATATGAAGTGTCTCGAAATTTATTTCATTTCGCTTCAACAATTCGTCGAAATATCCTATGCTTGCGCTGTACAAACCGTCATAAACTATCTGAATTCCGGCATCTCTTATCCTGTCAAAATCAATTATTTTTTCTATATGTCTGAAATAAGCTTCCTTAAATGATTTAAATTCTACCGGATAAACTTTTTTCGCTGAAAAATCAATATTTTGATTGATATTAGAAACGATTTTGTTCGTTATTTCAGAAGTTGCAGGACCTGCATAATCAGGAATAAATTTTATTCCAAGATATTCAGGAGGATTATGCGATGCAGTGAACATTATTGCATTTGCATTAAGATGTTTTGCATTATACGCCAGCACTGGTGTAGGGATAACTGCATCCGAAACCCACACTTGAAAACCGGCTCCGGACAGAATATCAGCAGAAAATTTTGCGAATTCCCGAGCCTTATTCCGAGGGTCATAGCCTATTATAAACAGCTTTCTAATTCCGTCTTTTTCAAGCACATATTTTGCAATTGCGTTTATAACTTTCTCAACATTTTTTTCGTTAAACTCTTTACCGACGATAGCACGCCAGCCGTCTGTTCCAAATTTTATACTCTCGCTTTCTCCTGCCCCTGTATTTGCCATTTCCTTTGCCTTTTTGTAATATTAATGAATAAATCTATTTTATCAGATAATATAAATATACACAAATGACTGAAGTTCTAAAAAAAATTTTATATCTCGGACCAAAAGGTTCTTACTGTGAAATTGCCAAAAATAATTTCTGTAAACATTCCGGTTATGAAAACACAGAACAGGTGTATTTTCCCACAGTAAAAAAGATTATAAAGTATGTTGAAAAAAACAAAAATGTCGGCGGCGTCATACCAATAGAAAACTCAATAGAGGGCGTAGTCAGAGAAACTATGGACAATTTGCTGACAGTAGACGATAAAAGCCTGCAAATTACCGCAGAATCTGTAATACCGGTCAACCACTGTTTAATTTCAAAATCATCAGATATTAAAAATATAAAAAAAATCATTTCCCACCCTCAGGCGCTGGCGCAGTGTCAGAATTATATACAAAAAACTTTCGGCGCAGATATAGAACAGATTGAAAAATCCTCCACAAGCAGAGCAGCAGAAGAGTTAACAGCTTTAGGAAGTGAATATGCAGCTATTGCAAATGCTTCAAATGCAAAAATCTACGGCTTAAACATACTTGCCGAAAATATAAACGATGAACCTGACAACAAGACCCGTTTTGTTTTTATTTCCAGAAATACTACACAGGCTACCGGTTTTGACAAAACAAGTATTGCATTCGCAACAAAAAATACAGCAGGCGCACTTGTTAAAGTCTTGAATGTCTTTGATTCAATGAGCATAAATCTTCTGTATATTGACTCGAGACCTTCTAAGAAAAACCTTGGAGAGTATGTTTTTTTTCTGGATTTTGAAGGTCACATTTCCGATGAAAAGACGAAAAGAGTACTGGATTTAATAAAGTTAAATACAAACTACATAAAAATTCTCGGCTCATACGAAAGAAAAGTTTTGTAATAGCAAAAAAAATATTTACAAGTCTTGTATGATTGTATGCAAGTTAAAAATATCGTAACAAAAAATATTCACGGGTTAGTTTCCCCTGTAAAAATGCAGTGGGAAAAAGGTTTTGTAAAAACCCAAAAAGCTTTTGATTTATTTGATGAAAAGCTGGGTAATCTGCATATCTCTATTGACAAAAAATTTGATGAAACAGGTTTGAATGAAAAAGTTTTTCTTAACATCTTCAATGACTCCGAAAAAGTTCCTATTGTACAGGAAATCATTGAATTTTTCAGAAACAAAAATATACTCGGACATAATATTGAAGTTCTTGAAAAATACAGGGAAAAACATTACGGCCTCGGTGAATTAATGAGACTTTTGAGTATTGCACAAATGAATGAAAACGGCTCCGAAGCTTTTAAATTGTATTCCAAAAATACGGCAATAGGCTTTCATACCAAATATAAATTTCATCCGCATATCAGTAATCCGGATATTATCGAAGCTTTCTTAAAAAAAATTTCATATGAGAAAACTCCGGGTCTTAAAGATTTATCAAATAGCGCAAAGATATTTGAAGAAGAAAACTGGACAAATATTTCTTACACTTCTGAATGGATAAATAGAGTAAACAGTCTCATTTATTCATATTTAAATAAAATGTTAAAAGTAAAGCAACCCTCTAACAAGCAGTACAGCGAAATTCCTTTTATTATAGATATGGAATTAACGAGAAACGAACTTTTGCAAAACAGAAATTTCTATAACTCACTTTTTGAGAAACGAGGTATTGATTATAAAATTTAAGAAGCCCCGTAAAACGGGGCTTGCACCTATTTTTCTATTTTTCTCATTGTCGGGAACGCTATAACGTCTCTTATTGACGGAGAGTCTGTCAGCAGCATAACAACCCTGTCAATACCGATACCGAGACCGCCGGCCGGAGGCATTCCGTGCTCAAGAGCACAAATAAAGTCCTCATCAATTTCCATTGCTTCTTCATCACCATTTACCTTAGCAAGTGCCTGCGCTTCGAATCTTGCTCTCTGATCAATAGGATCCGTTAATTCAGAGAAGGCATTAGCGATTTCCCAGCCATTAACTCTTGTTTCAAAACGTTCGGTCAATCTGTCATTGTCTCTATGAACTTTAGCAAGAGGAGATATGTCTCTGGGGTAATCAATTATATGCACCGGTTGAATAAGGTGAGGTTCAACTTTTTCTTCGAATATTAAATCAAGAACCTGCCCCCAATTGTCACAATCATCAGCGTGGATACCTATTTCCTGAGCTTTTGATTTTGCATCTTCAACCGTATAAACTTCACCAAAATCAATACCGGTATATTCCTGAATTGCCCCTATCATTGTTTTTCTATCCCACGGAGGTGTCAAATCAATTTCTTTTCCCTGATAGGTTATTTTCATAGTTCCAAGAACATCCTGGGCAATTGAGCTTATCAGATTTTCAGTCAATGCCATCATTTCATTGTAATCAACATATGCCTGATACAATTCCATCATTGTAAACTCAGGATTATGTCTTGTATCAATTCCCTCATTTCGGAAGCTTCTGTTGATTTCAAATATTTTTTCTGACAATCCACCGACCATTAAACGTTTCAAATACAATTCCGGAGCGATTCTCATATACATGTCCATATCAAGAGCATTATGATGAGTGATGAACGGTCTGGCATTTGCACCGCCTGCCTGTGGGTGAAGCATAGGTGTTTCTACTTCCAGAAAGCCTTGTGCTGTAAGATATTCTCTTATTTTTTGAATAATTTTACTTCTTTTTTTGAAAGTTTCTCTGACATCTTCATTTACAATAAGGTCAACATATCTCTGACGATATTTGTTCTCTACATCAGAAAAAGAGTTAAAATTCTCAAGCTGTTCTCTTACTTCTTTGCTTATCTGTTTATTGGGAAGCGGAAGCAGAGATTTCGACAAAAGTTTCAGAGACGTTGCTTTTATTGAAAGCTCACCTCTCGGGGTTCTTCTAATAGTACCCGTAAAACCGACAATATCACCAATATCAAGAAGTTTTAACAATTTCATCTGTTCTTCTGAAAGATTTTCTTTATGGCAGAAAATTTGAATTTTGCCGGAGTCATCCATAAGATCAATGAACATGCCCGAATTTCTCATTGCCATGACACGACCTGCCACAGAATAAACATCCTGAGTTTCTTCGCCTGCAGTAAGATTTTCATATTTTTTCTGCAGAGCTTCTGCTGATGCATTTTTGTCAAATGAATAAGGATATGGATTTATTCCCTTATCCGCAAGTTCTGTAAGTTTTTGAATTCTTGTATTTCTTATTGCATTTTGTGTATGATTTTGATCCTGCATACTCTTTCCTCGTATTGTTCTTCTCTTCTTAAATCTATTTTATCAAAAATATGAAAAATTTACATTGCATGTTGAATAAGCTATAATTAGTAAGATGAAAGGGCAGATTTTTAAAATACATTCAGATTTTTATTATGCAAATACAACTGAAGGCGTGTTTGAATGCAAGATAAGAGAAATTCTAAAAAAACAGCGCGAACAGATATTTGTCGGCGACTATGTAGAACTTGAACAGGAGAATACAGAATCAAAACAGGCTTTCATATCTAAAATTCTGCCCCGTAAAAACTATATTACAAAACCCAAAGTCGCCAATATAGACAGAGTTATAATTGTCTCCGCAATTAAAGAACCGTCTCTCGACTTTGAGCAGCTAAACAGATATTTGTGCTTCTGTGAATACTACAAAATAAAACCGGTACTTTGTTTTAATAAAAATGACCTGTGCGAAACTTCTGATATTATTGAAAAAATCAAAAACATATATGAACCGCTCGGTTATGAAACGGTTTTCACATCAGCATTGAACAAAAACGGAATAAATGAGCTTGAAAATATTCTGACAGGAAACACTACGGTTTTGTGCGGTGCATCGGGAGTGGGAAAATCTTCTATAGCTAATGCCCTGAACTCAAACCTGAATCTCAGAACAAAACCAATAAGCGAAAAAACAGGCAGAGGAACTCATACAACAAGACATTGTGAAATTATTGAGCTTGAATTTGAGGACAAAAGAACAGCCAGGCTCGTGGATACACCCGGGTTTAGCCATTTAAAGTTTGATTTTCTCATGCCTGCTGGAATCGGTGCATTATTCCCTGAAATAAACGAACTGGAAGGCGGATGTAAATTTAAAGATTGCTTACATATCTCAGAGGTTGGATGTAATATAATAAAACATAAAGACAAAATCGATGAGACCAGATATGATAGCTATCTGAAATTTGTTGACGAAGCAAAAGAATATAAAACTAAAGTTACATACTCAGGCACGAAAACAGAAAGTGGTTCGAAAATATTACATAACAAGACTTTTACAAAAATAAGCAGTAAAAAGAGAGTTACATCCAGAAAAAGAGAAAATCAGGATACACATAAAGGAAAATACGATGAATGATAAGACAAAAGTAATAATTGACGAATATAAAAATGCCGTAAACAAAAAACTGGATGAATATTTAAAAATTAAGTATCCGGAAGAAATATGGGAGTCAATGAGATACTCCGTACTTGCTGACGGAAAAAGAATTCGTCCGGTTATGGCGTTAGAAACCTGCAATGTCTTATCTGGAAGCTATGAAAAAGCACTTCCTGTTGCTTGCGCAATAGAAATGCTTCACTGCCAGAGTCTTATCCATGATGACTTGCCCTGCATGGACAATGATGACTACAGACGGGGTAAATTAACAAATCATAAAGTCTTTGGCGAATCTACAGCTGTACTTGCAGGAGATGCTCTCCTGTCTTTTGCACCGCAAATGATAATTCAGCATACGGAATGTGAAAATTCTATAAAACTTAAAATTCTTGAAGAATTTCTTGTCAGCGCGGGGGCTGAAAAGTTGATAGCAGGTCAGGTTGTTGACATTGCCTCTGAAGGAAAACAAATAGATAAAGAAACTCTTGATTTTATTCATAAAAACAAAACAGGCGCACTTTTCAATCTTTCCATTAGAGCCGGTGCAATGCTCGGCGGAGCTGATGAAAAGACGCTGGCAGCATTAACAGAATTTGCTGAAAAATTGGGACTCGCATTTCAGATTTCCGATGATATTCTTGATGAAACAGCCACACTGGATACTCTTGGCAAAACTCCCCACAAAGACAAAGCCGCAGGCAAAGTTACGTATTTAAGCTTTTACGGTATGGATGAAGCAAAAAAACGTCTGGCATTTCTTTGTGAAAGTGCTTGTGATATACTTAATACGAACAATATAAATTCGGAAGTATTACGAGAAATCGCATTGGGTATCAATGAAAGGGTGAGGTAATGTACGAAATCAATACGGGGTCAGAGGTTTTAATAAACGGTATAATTGCCGCCTGCATTGCTCAGGCACTAAAAGTAATGTTTTTCTTTATAAAAAATAAAAAAATAAACTTTAAAATATTCACAACCACAGGCGGTATGCCCAGTTCTCACAGTGCAGGAGTCATTGGAATCGCGACCTCAGTCGGATTAATCGACGGATTTAATTCTGTAACTTTTGCAATTGCGTTCGGATATTCACTTGTTGTAATGTATGACGCAGCAGGTGTCAGACGTTCTGCCGGAAAAATCGCAGCATCGCTCAATAGAGTCATGGAGGATTTTTATGCTCACCGTCCTTCCGCTGCCGGAGAAAAATTAAAAGAATTACTCGGGCACACACCTTTTGAAGTTTTTGTAGGTGCAATACTCGGAGCAGCCATCGCATTTGTACTTCATTTTTACGTTTTATCATAAATAATGATATTATATTTGTATGGTAAATCTGGCTAAATTTGAATTTTTTAATAATTTTTCCGCTGCGGTGCTCGTTGTTGACTTGAGCGGAAAAATTGTTTTTCGCAACTTTCAGTTTACAAAAACATTCGGAAATATAAAAAATTTAGAACGATTCGCAAATTATTTCAATTTTGATATATGTCTGCTCGATACGGATAATATTCAGAAAGCAAATCCAATAAGTTTTGCCCTTTCGTCAGCCGAAAATTTTTTCGCAACATCTGTTTATCAAAGGACAAAAGAACTCTTTCAGTATTTTGAAATCTCATCATTTTTTTATGACGAAAACAAAGTCATTATTTTAAACGATATTACCGCAATAAATAACTACAATGAACTCTCAAAGCGCTATGAAAATCTAAAAAATGATTACGGCAAAATTCTGGAAGAAAATAAAGATTTTTCAAATTTTCAACAAAAAGCTCAGAATCAAGCCATAAAAATGGCGCTAATGCACAGAGTCTCAAATGTTATAAGAGAATCTATAAATATCTCAAAAATTATAGGCTCAGCGCTAAAAGAATTATACAATTTATTTGCGGCCGTAAAAGTCTACTACGCAAAAACTGAAGATACAAATTATGTAATAGAATATGTCTATCCTCAAAAATACAGATCTTGTATAGGCTCCGTTATAGAGCTTGAAAAAGAAGCCACAAAAGAAATACTTTCAAAAAATATAAGAACAAACCCGTGCATGAAAGAATTTCTAAATAGTGAAAACACATATCCCATGCCTGTAACAAGAATTATTGTTCCTGTATACAGATTGAATGAATCTCTGGGTATATTGATAATTTATACAGCGCAAAAAAATGCGGCAGACCTTCAGAATGATATTTTGCAATCAATCGCCACACAGCTGGCAACTGCGATTGTACAGGCTTCATTATTTGAACAAATCACCGCAAAAAATGAAGAACTCCAAAATACATTAACAGAACTAAAAGAAACACAGATTCAACTTATAAATTCTGAAAAAATGGCATCACTGGGGCAGCTGGTCGCAGGAGTTGCTCACGAAATCAATACACCGCTCGGCTCTATAAATTCAAACAATGATATTTTAAATAAACTCATTAAAAGACTTGATTGTGTAGATATTGCGGAAACAATGCTGAAAATCAACGAAATAGATAAGGAGGCAATCAAACGTATAAGCCAGATTGTTCAAAGTTTGAAAAAATTTGTAAGATTGGACGAATCAGAATTACAATTTGCAGATATAAACAAAGAAATAGATTTGACCCTTGAAATAATAAAACATGAAACAAAAAACAAAATAAAAATTATTAAAAACTATTCCAATCTGCCTCAAATAAAATGTTACCCGAACATACTGAACCAGGTTTTTATGAATCTTCTTGTTAATGCTTGCCAGAGTATTGAAACAGAGGGAGAAATAGTTATTACTACGGAATTTGCTGATGGTATGCTGACGGTAAAAATAAAAGACAACGGCTCAGGTATAGATGAATCAATAAAGGATAAAATCTTTACCGCCGGAACAACAACAAAAAAAGTAGGAATAGGCACCGGACTCGGGCTTGCTATTTCTCAAAAAATAATTCAAAAACACAACGGCACAATAACTTTTTCATCAAAAAAGGACAAGGGAACAGAATTTACTATAAAAATCCCTCAAATGCAGTAATAAAAATATGATATATTATTATTATGGCGAAGATTAGAACACTTGCATTCAGCGATTTACAAAAAGTTAAAAAAATGATTTCTATGCTTCCCACAGCGGAGAGCGAAAATTTTTATTTCGGGCTTGGCGAAGCATATGTTCCTTTTCCGCTAAATTTTTTGCATGATCTTCTACCATTAAAATTCAAGTTCTGCAATGAATCTTATGTTGCAACAGAAAAAAGAGAAATAAACGGAATGATTTCTCTAAATCCAATTCCAGGAAATCATTGTTGCTGGCGAATAAATAAACTGATACTAAAAGAGAATGCTTATGAAGTCGGAAGACAACTTGTAGACTATGTTGTCGCCAGATATGGAGCGGCAGGTGCAAATACGTTCGTGGTGCGGGTAGATGAACACCATGAAGAAATTATTGAGCTTTTTTCAAAAGGCTGTGGATTCAGAGTCTGTTCATCAGAGCAGCTCTGGAAAATGAAAGAAATCAATCTACAGCAGCCTTTTTTCGACAAAGGTTTCTTCCGCCCGTTTAAAAATTCTGATGCTTTTCAGGTAGCATCACTCTGTAACGAACTGATTCTTCCATATTTTAGATATTCGCTTGAAAAGAAGAAACAGGAATTTTATGATGTTTTATTTTCCGGATTAAGTAAAAATACTTATTTCAAATACGTTTTAGAGGACAACAGCCGAAATCCGATAAAGGGCTATTTTTCTATCCAAACCGATGATAATGTAAATTTTATTCTTGATATAAATCTTATACAGCCGTATATTGAACATTACCCTGATATAATAAATTTCTGCATAGGGCAAATACTTATGCGCAAAAAAGATTTTAATCTTTATATTATCAATAAAAAATACCAGAATACAGCATCAAAAACAGAAGAATATTTGAATACAAACGGTTTTGAATGTATAAATCACAGAATAGTAATGGTAAAAGATTTCTACAAAAAAATTCAAGAACCTGAAAGACTTGCAAAACCCGCAATTGTGTTTAATGACATCGGGCGAAAACCGGCATTTAAGATTTAGTATTAATTTAAAAAATATTATCTATTCATTATCGGTATTTTCATCAATAGGAACACTATCATCCTCATGACCGTCATCTTTTGCCTGTTTTTCCAAATCCATAATTTTCGCCAGAGTCTTAGCATCTCCCTTTAATTTAAAATATTCTGCAAATTTAGGGGTAGTTTTCAGATTGAAAGAACGTCCGTTTTTATCTTTATGACGTGATATCAATCCTTTTTTCAAAAGCTCCTGAACATGTTCATAGGCATTTGATCCTCTGAGCTCTTTTAAATAAGACTGTCTTATTGGCTCTTTCAGAGCAATTACAGTTAAAGTTTTAAGCACCGAAGGTTTCAATTCAACAGGACAAAGTTGTTCAACAATATCCATAAACTCTTCTTTTACTTGCAAGATATAACCGTTTTCATCATCAATTTCTAGAGCACCATCTCTTGCAGAATAATCCATAATCAGCTCAAGAAGAGCATTTTCGACTTCTTCTTCATCAGCCTTCAATATTTCTGCAATATCCTTAACTTCCAGTGCCTGAGCTGTGATGAACAACACTGCTTCAATTCTAGTTTTTAGTGACATACTTTTAAATTCCTGCCTGAATTATACCAAAACCCCTCGTTCTAAGCAATTCAAACAGCAAAAAATCATTGATTAAGCGTATTGACAGATATGAGTAAGAAAGTTATTTTAAAGTAGTATTATAATAAATTCCCCGCGAAGACTATGAAAAAAAAGATATTTTCGTTAACACAAATTTTGACTACAGCATTTATGTCAGTGATTATACTTTGCGTATCTCAAGAAATTCTGGCAAATGGTATAACATCAATAACAGACACCTCCGAAACATCATATGGAAATAAGCTGAATTTTTATAATTCCAACGCAAAAAATGATATTGCAAAACTAAAAAAAGCATACCTGATAATCACAGACAATTTTCAAAATATGATGAAAGAGGAAAAAAAAGATGATTTGGGAGAAACCTCATTTTTCAAAAATATGCCGGCAGAAAGAAGCCTTGAGGCAGAAACACAGGTATACTTGGACGAAGCACTGTCAGGCTTGAATATTAGAAAAACCTGCTACAACTATCTTGATGACTGTAAAAAGATAAAATATGGCGGCTTAAAATATCCATCCTGGATAAAAACAGCATTCCCTTCTCACTATAGAATTTATACAAATGACGGTATGCTTTATTATTTTGATATATACAAAAATGGAATCGCGCAAGAGGCACCGGCAGAAGACATAATAAAAGCCGGCGGAAAAATGACAAAAATTTACGGTCTTGTTCAAATTGATATTAATGGAAACGAAAAACCTAATGTCTGGGGCAAAGATCTTTTCGGATATTACATTGCACAGGACGGACGTCTTTACCCGTACTACGGCAAAGATAGAGCCATATACAATGCCGGTACAAATTGGAAAAATAACAATTTATACTGGAAAAATAGAAAAATACTTTGCGGAGGTAAAGATATAAACAAAACACTATTTGTCTCCGGTGAAGGGTGTACAGCCAGAATTATGGAAAATAACTGGAAATATGATTACACAGTAAAGAATTTTTCTGAGTTTTTAAGCATTGTAGGACAAGCAACAATTCAAAAGACATACGCGCTTGTAAGATCCTGAAACTAGTTCAGGATGACAGTTTGTGATGTCTCTATGGATTGCCGCGCTCACTTCCTTCGCTCGCAATGACAGAGAAAAAATGCGACAAGTAGTGCGTCATTGCTAGGAATTGCATTGAGATGCTATCCCTTCAATTGTATTATGACGTAAAACGCTGAAAAAAGGAATTAAACAAAGTTTGAACTTTTTCATACTTTGGGTGAAAAGTTGAACTTACGGTAATTAGCCGGATATAGAATTTATGAAATAAAATTACTGAATATTTTATAAAACAGAAATACAGAAAAAAGTATCAAAATAAGTCCGCTTGCTCTGGTAAGCCATTCAGAAAAAGAAGCAAATGACTTTAAATTTTTAAGCACCGACGTAAACAATCCCGCAAAAAGAATGATTACACCCTGTCCAAGAGAAAATAGAAAGAGCATTAATGCTGAATATCCAATATTATCAGACATTGATGCAGTAGCCATAATACCTGCAAGAATAGGTGTAGAACACGGTGACGTTGCCAGTGCAAACACAGAACCCAATATTATCGGATATGTTATAAAGTTATGCTTTGAATTCTCGGGAAATTTTTTAACAAGTACCGGAAAATTTATATCTAGCAGACCTAACAGATTCAGCCCGAATATCATTATTAAAGAAGCCAAAACCAGAACAAGATACGGGTTCTGAGTTCCTCCAAAAACCTTCCCTGTCAAAGCACATGCAATTCCGACAACTGTCAGTGTCAATGACAACCCGAGTATAAAAAACAAAATTTGTACAGCTATTTTGGAAGTTTTTTCGTTTGAATATCCTCCGACATAACTGACTACTATAGGCAACACCCCTATACCGCAAGGCGAGAGGCTTGCAACTATCCCGCCTAAAAAACACAGCAGAAGAATCAATAAAGAAAATTCTCCCCTAACATTATTTTGAAAAAACTGTATCAGGCTATCCATTTATTATACCTTTCAAATATTTTTCAAATTCCTGTTTGTCATATGCGCCTTCCGTTTTTTTATAGACACTTCCGTCTTTTTTCAGGAATATTACTGTTGGAACAACGGTAACATTATATTTTTTTATCATAGATTGTGTATGTCTGTCATTTGACTGGGAATTTATTTTTTCATATACAACCTCTTCAGAATAATCGGGCATTACCTCATTCATCATTGCTTCCATCTTCTTGCAATCAAGACACATTGTTGAACCGAATTTTATGACAGCAGGTTGTCCTACAGCAGCAACGGCTTCAAAGTTGGTTTTGTCCCCGTTTGTTTTATCCAGTACAAAATAGGTGATTATAGGTAATAACAAAACAGCTAATGCAACAATCCAATTTCTCATTTTTATCTCCTTAATCTAGCAGATATCAATCCGGATTTGCCGGAAGAATCTTATTTAAATATAACATACAATAAGCTCAGTGTATTAATATCAGCCGGGTGTTTAGTATAATGTAATAGTATAAATAGAGGGAAAATTATGTTCGAATTACAAAAATGGATTGAAGAATTATCAAAAAAATTACAAAAACACTATGGCAACAGCCTGTGTTTTATCGGATATCAAGGGAGCTACAGAAGAAATGAAGCTAACGAAAACAGCGATGTTGATATGGTCATAATCCTTGACAAAGTTGATACAAAGCTTTTAGCCGACTACAAAAACATAATCAATTCTATGCCCTATGCAAAAAAGGCTTGCGGATTTATCTGCGGAAAAGAAGAATTAAAAAATTGGTCCGGATATGAACTGTTTCAACTACTCAATGACACCCTTCCGGTCTATGGAGAACTAAAAGATTTAATACCTCAAATCACCAAAAATGATGCAAAAACGGCAGCAAAAATCGGTGCAGAAAATATTTATCACTTTGCCTGCCATAGTTTTATATATTCACAGGACCCAAAAGAAGGTTTAAACCAGATTTACAAGAGCATTGTATTCGTAATCCAAGCAAAGTATTTCTATGAATCCGGAGAATATATTTTAACAAAAAAAGAATTGCTCAATAGAATCTCCGGCATTGAAAAAAACATACTTGAGACTTCGATTAACCGTAATGATATACCCAATTTTTCAGAGGACAAGATTGAAAACAGTTACTCCTGTATAATCAACTACTGTTCATACATAATAAAGGATTTTTAGATAAGAACATTTCACAACTTTAGCAACAAATTATTTGTAAAAAAGATTTTTTTTTGGTAATATTATCTTACATTGACATCTAAATGGAAAAGTGGCCGAGTCGGCTGAAGGCGGCACCCTGCTAAGGTGTTAGGTGGAGTAATCTGCCTCGAGGGTTCGAATCCCTCCTTTTCCGAATTAAAAAACATCCGGTCTTTGCCGGGTGTTTTTTAATATAGAAAAAATAGGAATAAGTGTAATAAAGTGAGTGCTTTGCGTATGACAGATGGTGCGATTATTTCGGGCAATCGGCTTGTGTAGCGGATTTTAGGGGTAGGAAATAATCAAA
>CALUSL010000011.1 GCA_944323425.1 Candidatus Gastranaerophilales bacterium
CTTTCTATATACCAGTTGCTATTTCCAAAATGATTAAAGTTCCAATGGAGTTCAAAATAAAAATTAAACTCCAAAGAGTTGTCATCTTTGAAGTTCCAAGAATATTTATTCAATTGTGTTTTGCGGTAGCCTTCAAACGCATCCTGAATTTCTTTGGCAAACTTTATCCTGAATTCAGAATACGGAATATCAAGTGTTTCTTTAGTCAATTTATTTTTCAAAATCATCTTCAAAACCTCTAATGTTATCAAGCTCTATGTTATAGCGTTTGCCGTTTTTATCAACACAAGTTGCAAAATCTACTGTTTTATCGGCAAGTTTGTTTTCCCATAAACAAATCAGCAAACCGATTTCTTGTGTTTTAAGATTCAAAATCTTTGTCCCGTACAACTTGTAATCTTTTTCAACCATAGTTTAACCTTTCGTTATTGTAATATCAGCGTATATCTCGTCCGGTTTCTTAGGATCAATCAAAAAATTTTTATCAAATACATATCTTTCACCATCCGGTGCAACGCAGCCGACAATATTGGGTTCACCAAAACATAAAACCGTAAACTCTTCGCTATCTTTTTCAAACCAGCCTTTGAGTTTCTTCAATCTGTACTTTTTACCAATTTCAATCATAGTGTGCTCCTTTCAAGCTACACCATTCATCACTCTTTCTGTGGGAAACATCAAGTGTATACGTATAAAATCGTATCATTTGGACATAATAATTTTGAACACGATTTAAACGGCTTTTAAACACCTTTTAAACGGCATTTGAATTTTCAACTTCTTTTTCGTGGTCAATAAAGAATGCGTTTAGCATATCTGCATCATTTCGCAGGTGCTTAATTACCGGCGCAAGATTGTAGCATTCTTCAATCTCAAGTTGGTTTGCCACAAAATAATCAATAACAACTGCTGTGTTATAAATATTCTCCGACCACTTGCTTAATTGCTTGAACTCTTTTGGAGTGATATTCAATCCGACTTTTTCCATACGACCTCCTTTAACGTGTCGTATACATCACTCAAAGAAAAATAAATGGCAAGTTTTTAGTAAAAATATCTTGCATGATGATTAAGATATTCCGCCAATACCTTTAAATTTATCAATGAATTTAGATATTTTTTGAAATACACTTTGCTTCTTCGTTAAATATAAAGGATTGAGGGGACTCATCTTTGGTAAAATTTCATTTAATTCCGTTCCATTTTCACTGGCATATTCTTTTTTCAAAGAAGACATTATATAACGTTGTGCTGCATCATTATTTAAATTTTCTTCTTGGATTAATGCTTTAATTTCTTCAGTTTGTTTTTGTTGAGCATACTTAAAAAATGCCTGAATAATACTCACTTTGTCCTCAATATTATCTAAATTTGTTTCATTTATAAATTCAATAACTAAACTTTCCTTAGCTCTATTGCCAATACTTGAACGTATTAATCTACGAACATCTTCCACTAAAGACTGTTTATCTTTTTTAGTTTTATTAGCTTCAAAGATTAGCTCGAGAATATAATCTAAGTTAATTTCTTGCGATTTGAGCAAATCTATTTCAAATACAACATCATTCCAACTAATATCAGATTCGGCATCTTCATTATTTCGTTGTTGCCTTCGCCATTCACATATATCATTATATGTTGATTTATAATCTTGTATAATCCTGTCAGAAAGTGGCTTTATTTGTTTCATTGCTTCTATTTGAGCATCATCTAAATAGTATTTTAATTTAAATTCATTAAGAGCTTCTTTATTTGATACGTCTATTTCTTGCATAGCTTTTAGACTTGTAAATTCATCAAAATTTTGTAAAATATTTTCTACACGAAGATATTCACCAAATAATTTAACAAAGTTCTTTTTATCATTTTCTGTTTCAATGGCTTGTGGATTTGGATATGTATTTTTAAGTTCGTTTATTAACTCAATGTAACCTTTGCGAGCTCTACCAGTTATTATATCTTTAAAACCTTGCATATATTCATTATAACTTTTTTCAAGTACCACGTGCTTTGTATTTGAATCTCCAAATAATTTGATTGCATCTATAGTTGGTTTTTCTAAATCCCTAAAAGTTATAATATTTCCAAATGATTTTGTCGCATCATAAATTCTATTAGTTCTAGAATATGCCTGAATCAGTCCATGGTATCTTAGATTTTTATCAACAAATAATGTATTTAATGTTTGCGCATCAAATCCTGTTAAAAACATTCCAACTACTATAATTAAATCAATTTCTTGGGTTTTTACTCGTTTAGACAAGTCTCTATAATAATTTTGAAAAGATTTGCCATCAACACCATAATTAGTTTTAAATAAAAAATTATAATCATCAATAGCAGATTTTAGAAATTCTTTTGAACTACTATCTAGTGCAGTTGGTTCAAATGTCTCATCTTGTATTTCTCCAATTGCATTTTGTTCTTCATTGGGTGCAAAAGAAAAAATTGTAGCGACTTTGATTGGTTTTTCTAAATCTTTTTGTAATTTTTTAAAAGATTCATAATATAATTTTGCTGCATCTACACTACTTACTGCAAACATTGCATTAAACCCTTTACCACCAACTTGTTGCCTATGGGTCTTTTTGTTAAAGTTATTTAAAATATATTGCGTAATTTCTTTTATGCGTTCAGGATGCAAAAACGCTTTTTTGTTTTCTGCTGCTGATAATTTTTTTTCGTCCTGTTCTTTTTCATATTTGTGAAATTTTGGGCGAACATTATTATAATCTACTTTGAATTTTAATACTTTTTCATCTCTAATTGCGTCTGTAATAACATAAGAATGAAGTTCCCTACCAAAAACACTTGCAGTTGTTTCGCTACCTAGAGCATTTTCTGGGAAAATAGGAGTTCCAGTAAATCCAAATTGATAAAACTTTTTAAATTTTTTCTTTAAATTTTTCTGAGCTTCTCCGAATTGTGAACGATGAGCCTCATCAAATATAAAAACGACTTGTTTGTCATAAATATCTAAATCATTTTCACATTTCATTAAATTATTTAATTTTTGAATTGTTGTTACAACAATTTTATTATCATCTTTTTCTAAATTTCTTTTTAAACCGGCAGTGTTATCTGAACCATTTACACTATCCGGAGAAAATCGTTGATATTCTTTCATCGTTTGAAAATCTAAATCTTTTCTATCAACAACAAATAAAACTTTATCAATAAAATCAAGTTCAGTTGCTAATCTTGCCGCTTTAAAACTGGTTAATGTTTTACCTGAACCTGTAGTATGCCAAATATATCCACCACTTTCGGTTTTACTCCATTTTTTAGCTTCGTATGAACTTTTTATTTTCCATAAAATACGTTCTGTTGCAGCAATTTGGTATGGTCTCATTATTAATAATGTATTATTGGTGTCAAAAACGCAATATTTTAAAAGAATACTTAATAATGTATTTTTTTGAAAAAATGTTGCAGTAAAATCTTTTAAGTCTTTTATCAAAGAGTTATCTGATTTTGCCCAATTCATTGTAAAATCAAAACTGTTTTTATCACGTTTTGTTGTATTTGCAAAATAACGAGTATTTGTGCCATTTGAAATAACAAACATTTGCAAATATTTGTATAATGAATTTTCTGAATTAAAACTTTCCTTGCTGTATCTATGAATTTGATTAAAAGCTTCGCTAATAGCGACACCTCTCTTTTTTAACTCAATTTGAACTAATGGTAAGCCATTAACAAGAATTGTTACATCATAACGATTAGATTGTGTACCAGTTTGTTCAAACTGGTTGATAACTTGAACTTTATTTCTAATAATATTTTTTTTATCAAACAAATATATATTTTCAATATGACCATCATCAAAAACAAAATCATAAATATAATCATCGTGAACTTTTCGTGTTTTTTCTATTATAGAATCATTTGCTTTATCAATATATTCACTACAAAAACGCATCCATTCATCGTTTGAAAAAGTTGTTTTATTTAAATTTTCAATTTGAGTTCTTAAATTATTCAACATACTTTCTGTTGAATCAATGTCTTTTCTATATTCATATCCTTGATTTATCAAATCGTTTATAAGTTCTTTTTCCAGTTCTGCTTCAGTTTGATATGATTCTGAAGAATTAATAATATTTGTATATTTATCTAATACGATAAAATTATTAGATTCTATAATTGGAGTTATATTATTGGGCATTACTTTCCTCCCTTTGCGTTTTTGAATTATCTGTTATTTTTATATTATAAATTTCATTAACTTTTTTTATTAAATATTCTAAAACTCTTTTATCACTATCATTAATTATATAAGTTTCTTCTGCTGAATGTTTAGAATGGCTTGAAATATTTATAATTCTTCTTTCATATGGGTTTGTTTTATCTTCAGGGTTCTTAGGCAATAAATCAGCCCAATTTTCTCTACCCAAAAATGTTGATGTTTTCTCTAATATATTTCTTAGGTAGTTAAAATGACATTTGTGTATTTCTCCTGTTTTAATTGCTTTTTCAAGTTCTTTTTTTAGAAATAAATGATAAGAAAAGGGTGAGTCATTTTTTTGATTTTCTAATTCAAATGTCCCATCTTCTAATTTTTTCAAGATATATTTTTTAGATTTTTCGTTTTTAAATTCATTGTATAAAACATTATAAAATAACGGATTATGTGTAGTAATTATAAATTTCAAATTTGATTTACTTGATTTTATTAGTCCCGCTAAATCAACGGCAAGTTCAATTAAATGATTTTCATCCAAAGATGTAACAGGATCATCGATAAAAATGTATTCTAAATCATTAAATTGGTCAGATTCTCTTTCTTCTACTTCTGAAATATTTAATTCCTCAATTACTTGTTCAAATATGCTATAAAATACACACCAAATAAATAGACTTTCTTCTCCCTTTGATATTTTTATATTATTAGAACTTGTATCATCACCTTTTTTATAAGAAAACGTAACTTCATTACCTTCTGGATTAAACAATGGCATTAATTTGTTATTGTTAACATAATTTTGAAACTTTTCTATGATAGAATCTCTTTTACCTTGTTCATTTAAAATCCAATTTGTAAAATTATTATTTTGTATTTTTAATTTGGGCTCTGCATTATTTTCTATATCATTATCCCAATAGAACAAATCTTCAGTATATGCACTATAATACAAAATTTTGCGTTTTGGATTTTCTTTTTCATCTTCTTCATTGGTATCAATATCAGGATAAATTAGTTTTTGAAACTCTTTAGAAAGTCTTGTTTTGCCGGTTCCATTAAAAGCAAAAATAAGTTGAACTTTTATATCATATTCTTTTGCTTCTTTTTGCGGAATTTTTTCTTTAGTATTTTTTAAATTTCTAGCAATTTCTACTAATGTTTCTGGCATTAACAAACCTCGCTATTCTTTGATTTAAAAGTTAAAAGTTTATCCCTGTAATATTTATATTGTTTTTGACGTGCTTCAATCTCAGCAGGAAGCCCTATTGATATGTCATTACAAAGTAATTCAAACTTGTCTAATATATCAGCTATATGCTGTTGTTCTTCCATTGTTGGCAGTATTATGTCAAAGTCTCTAAGCCAACCTGTGTTTAAGTTTACTTTTGCTGCCCCATGTACGTTTTTACGAACTTGCGACCAAAACAAATCGGTATTCATCCAATGTCTAACATACCTATTCAGAAGTCTGTCCTTATTAACTCTCAGGTATCCTAAACTTACGAACATACATAAGTCCTCATCAGTATCAACTATGACTGGATGCCCCAAATTAGAACCTACTCTTGTAAATAAGACATCACCCCTTTTGGGCTTTGCATTGGACGTGCTTTTTTCATATTCTTCTCTTGAAATATACTTGACATTTGTTAAATCAAGATAGTCTTTAGAAGTATTTTGAGCTGATATAAACTTCACACCATTTTCAACATAAGTTGGTGTATATGTTAATCCTAAATATATGTCAGCAACTTCATTTAATTTTACCGTGTTATAAGACATTTTTGTTATGTACTTATCTCTATAATACTCATACTGTTTTTTTCTCGCTGTAAGCTCTGCTGTAAGCTCTGCTGTAAGCTCTGTGAAATTGTCAAGTATCCTGACAATTTCACGCTGCACCTCCATAGGAGGTACAGGAATAGTAAACTTAGAATATTTTTCTATCCATTGTCGTGAATGGTCTACTGGAATGTATTTTATGGTCTGTATTGTGTGATACAAGTATCTTATATTGAATTTATTATTATCTCTTGGAGTCAAAAGTTTCATAGCAGAAGACTTAACTTTGAACTTAAAATCCACCCATTTATTAGCTGTGGTAAAGTCGTCAAATATTATAACTGGATTGTCTTTACTGGCATGATAAATTCCGCTTGTTTCATTGGTGTAACCCAGTATAAAGGTCTGTCCTGCTGTTAATACAGGTGTATCAAAAGTATTATCATAATCAGTGCTTTTAACTATGTACTTAGTAGGTTGTTCATACTTCAAAGTTTCTTCTAATGGTAAATACTCAACCCCTTTAGGACAAAGTGTTTGTATCAGTTCATCAAGTTTACTCATTACAAACCTCTAATTCTTTCAACAAACTACTGTTATATTGTGCTTGTTGTTTTAACACTTCATTATGTAGTGATAAAAGTTTCTGTCGTGTTTTATCAAGCACAAGTCTATTACAAAAACCCTTATCAGTCATAGAGTCATGAGTTTTTCTATCACATGATGCTCTATCATCTAACATAAGGTCTCCTTTATCTGTCAAAGCCACAAATGAATGACACAGGGCATCTCTAAGTCTGCCTAATGTCATACCTGATAAGCTACCGTCTTTGAATTGCACCTTAGTAAATACTTTGTTTATATCAAGTTTAGGGATTTTATAACTTTCATTTGGTGTGTCTAACTGAGAGTTAGTTATATATGGAATTAACATATACATAGCAAGTAATTCTCTTATTTCTCTTACATTAAGAGGGTTTTCACCCATTAAAAGACTTACAGCTATTTGAGACATTGTAGTAGCGTGACAATTATAACTTAGTATATTTTCAAGTTCTTCTCTATCCATGAATTATGATCCGACCTCGATTTCAGCTACTATTTTGTCTATTTCTGTTCTTAGCTGAGCTTCTCTTTCAACGATTCTTGCTATCTCTTTATTGAGTTCTGTGATGTCAATAACTTCTCTTGTATCTTCCTGCTCAACATAAGTAGATACAGATAAATTATAATCATTTTTGTCTGCGATATAATCATTATCAACTATTTTGGAAACATACTTTACATCTTTTTTCTCCATAAAGTATTTAATAATTGAATCAATATGCTCTGGATTGAGTACATTATTATTTGTTTCTTTACTATAGAAATTTTCAGAAGTTGCATCTATAAATTGTGTTTTAGTTTCAGTTTTGTGTTTTGATAAAACTAAAATATTTACAGCAATAGATGTCCCATAAAATAAATTAGATGGTAATGCAATAATGGTTTCAACATAATTATTATCTATCAGATATTTTCTAATTTTTTGTTCAGCACCACCCCTATAAAATATACCAGGAAAGCAAACAATAGCAGCACGCCCTTTACTAGATAAATAACTTAAAGAATGTAATACAAAAGCAAAATCAGCTTTTGATTTTGGTGCCAATACACCAGCAGGAGCATATCTATCGTCATTTATAAGGGTAGGATCGTCACTACCAATCCAATTTATTGAATAAGGGGGATTTGAAACAATTGCATCAAAAGGTTTATCATTTTTAAAATATGGATTTAATAAAGTATTACCAAGTGCAATATTAAATTTATCATAATTTATATTATGTAAAAACATATTCATACGAGCCAAATTTTGAGTTGTATTATTTATTTCTTGTCCCCAAAAACCGTCTTCAATAATATGTTCATCAAATTGTTTTTTTGCTTGCAATAATAAAGAACCCGAACCTGCTGCAGGGTCATAAATTTTATTTACCTTTGTTTGACCTTCAATTGCTAATCTTGAAATTAACTTAGAAACTGATTGTGGAGTAAAAAATTCTCCCCCAGATTTACCTGCATTTGCGGCATAATTTGAAATTAAAAATTCATAAGCATCTCCAAATAAATCAATCTCATTATTTTCAAATTTACCAAATTGTAAATCATTAACACCTTTTAATACAGCAGCAAGTCTTGAATTACGTTCTTTTACAGTATTACCCAACCGTCTACTAGTAGTATCAAAATCCGCAAATAACCCTTTTATGGCATCTTGTGAAGGATAACCTTCTGCAGAGCTTTCTATTGAATTAAAAATAGAAGCGATATCTGTATTAAGATTTTCATTTTTATTTGCATTTAACACAATGTTTTCAAAAAGTTGACTTGGATATATAAAATATCCTTTTGTCTTTATTGCATCATCTTTAATTTCATCAGTGATTTTATCGTCAGGGAATTTTGCATAGTTAATAGATTCATCCCCGGCTTCCATATAAGCTTTAAAATTTTCACTAATAAATCTATAGAACAATGTACCAAGTACATATTGCTTGAAATCCCAACCATCAACAGCACCTCTAACTTCATTAGCGATTTGCCAGATTCTACGTTGAAGTTCTCTACGTTGTTCCTCACTAGACATAATAAATTCCTCATTGCATGCAACTTTATACATTTATGGTAAAATACCACCAGTTTATTATATCATGAATATGAGAATCATTTTTTTGTAGAAAAATTAATACTATAAATAAAAATTCATATAACTTTCATCAATAATATCTTGCTCGATGCCGATGTAGCGGAGGGTGATGGCAGAATAGGAATGGTTAAAAATCTTCTGCAGAAGTTCAATATTATCAAATTGTTTGTAATGGTGGTATCCAAAGGTTTTGCGTAGCGAATGTGTGCCGATTTTGTCTTGTAGATTCAATGTTTTTGCAGCCTTATTTAAAATTCTGTATGCTTGGTTTCGATCAAGCCTGTTTCCTTGTTGCGTAATAAATAACGCTTCATCTTCCGGACGGCCTTTTACAAAATCTTCAAGCACAACTTTTGGTTCCGGATTTAACGGAAAACGCTTGTTTTTCTTCATCTTTTTCTCTTTGATTTCGACAAAATCTCACCCTTAACATCCCCGACATCTAGTTTCAAAATATCAGAAATCCTGAGTCCGCAATTTATCCCGAAAATAAAAAGCACAAGATCTCGCTTTTTGCGTTTCAAAACCGTCTTCATTTTCTCAATATCCTCTCTATTCCTTATCGGTTTGACAATATTCATACTCCCTCCTATATCACAAAATAGTCTACCCCTAAGTTGTATTTCACAAAAAACTCAAAAACCTTGCTATATCTTTCGCCTGTAATGAGTTTTGAAACGTAGCTTTCGGTCATTTTGAGTCTTTTTGCAAGTTTCTTTTGCGTAAATTCTTTTTGCCGCAAAGCGAACCGTATCGCAAGTTCCCGCCTATATAAAAATACGCTCTTTGTCTTTGCCAAATTTTCATCAGCACGTTGCTTAATATAATCAATGCTTTGTAGCTCTTTTTTCTTCATAAAAACCTCCGAAATATTCTGGGGAAACACATCTAAGCCTGCCAGCAGGCTTTTGTTCGGCGCCGTAAGTGAGTAAAAACAAGTTTTTCTCGTTTACGGCTTTCTCACAATAACTCTGTTTCCGAGAAACATCAAGTCCTTAAATTTTTGTGTCTGAATGATACAAAGTTACTCGGAAACAGTTCCAATTTAAGGTCGGAAGAGTGATGAATGTGAGTACGATGAATAAAGATAAATACATTACAATTCAGGAATTAGCAGACCTCAAAGGCGTGAGCACTCGGGCGATTCGGATGTCGCGAGATAAATATGTCACCCGCGAAATTATTGTCAGAGGCGGAAAAAGTTTTGAAATCCTCTTATCAAGCATTGAGCTGAATTTACAGAAAAAATATTTTGAAGAAAAGACGCAGATAACCTCTGAATCGACGGCTTTGATACCGATTTTGCCTGTCAAAAATCTTCCGACAAAAGTTAATGAGATTGCTTTGGCTCGTTTGGATTTGCTCCGCGAGTGGCAAAAATACAGAAAGCATCATCCTGAGTGTAAAACCCGTGCCGGAGTTGAGTTTATTGAAAGTTACAATACCGGCATGTTGTATCCGCATATTTTTAAGGTGCTTGGCAAAACTTCAATCGGCTCGGTTGAACGTTGGAAACGCAAGCTCGGAAACACGACAGATTATCATTTATTGCTGCCAAAATATGAGTATGCGACAGAGTTTCGCACATCATTGACCGATTATGAAAAACAGGTGTTTTTGAAAATTTTGCTGCACCCGAACAAATTTTGTGTCGGCAAAGCCATTTCGATAACCAAGCATATTTTGTCAAAAGAGGGGCCGATAAATGTTCAGGATGTGACATTTCGCCGTTATGCGAATTGGTTTCGGGATAATCATTATGACATTTGGACGTTGGCTCGTGATGGAGAAAAAGCCTTAAAGGACAACGTTGAACCATTTATTATGCGAGATATTTCAAAACTTGAAGTCGGGGATGTGCTTGTGGCAGACGGACATAAACTATCGTTCTTGGTACAAAATCCGTTTACCGGCAAACCCACACGGGCGACTTTAATCGGCTTTTTGGATTGGAAATCGACCGCGCTTGTCGGATACGAGATTATGCTTGAAGAAAACACTCAAAGCATCGCGTCAGCTCTGCGTAACGCGATAATCAACTTACAAAATATCCCAAAAATCGTGTATCAGGATAACGGCAGGGCATTCAAGGCAAAATACTTTGTGAACACGGATTTTAAGGAAACAGGATTTGAGGGGATTTATGCTCGGCTCGGGATTAAGACGGTTTTTGCTCGCCCATATAACGCGAGAGCCAAAGTCATTGAGCGGTTTTTCAAAGAATTTCAGGAGAGTTTTGAAAAGCTTTTGCCGACTTATTCTGGTTCAAATATTGAAAATAAACCCGCACATTTTAAGCGGAATGAAAAATTCCACAATCAATATTTTAAGCCGAATTATTACCCGACGATTAATGAGGTTAAAATGCTTGTCGATAAGTGGCTTGAGTTTAAGAATTCGCAACTTTGTCCGAATGATAAAAATCATACGATTGCGGAAGTTTTTGAAAACAGGGTAAAAATCAAAATTGATACGGCTCAGCTTGACGATTTAATGATGACGGCAGACATCAAAACGATTTATCAAAATGGAATTCGGTTCCTCGGCACATTTTATTACTCTGATAAATTGTATGGGCTCAAAACTCAGGTTATGATTCGCTACTCGCTTTTTGATTTATCCGAGATTAAAGTTTACACAGTCAAAAATCAGTTTTTGTGTACCGCAAAACGTGTCACGAAAGCTCATCCGATGGCTTATCATCTTGGCGATATCAAAGATGTCGAGGATTTGAAACAGAAAATTCAAAAACAAAAACGGCTTAAAAATAAGACGATTAAAGAATTACAGAAGTTCTTGCCGAATGTAGATTTAAAATTTATTGAGCATGATATTGAAGAAGATATTCAGGAAGTAATTGAAGCTAAACCGGTTAAAACGAAAAAACAAACGCCAAGAGAAGTTCAAATGAACGCACCTGTGTTTTTGAATAAGTACGAAAAGTTTGAATGGCTTATGAAAAACGGCTGCACTTGTGAAGATGACAGGGTGTGGCTTGCGGAATACAAACAAAGTGAGGAATACAGAGGTCTTTATGAAACGTAAATTTGTTGTAACTCAGAATGTAAAACGGTTTGTAGATTTGATGGATACGCTCAAAAACGCACCGGCGAATCTGCCGAAGATGGCGTTAGTTTATGGCGATTTTGGGCTCGGGAAATCGCAAACGATTATGTGGTGGGTTACAAATAACGATGCGATTTATGTGCGGTGCAACCACAAAATGTCTGCACGTTGGCTTTTGACCGAGATTGTCGAGGAACTTGATGATGTGCCGACATACCTGACGTCGCTTTTATTCAAGCAGATTGAGGATAAACTGCGTGAGCGGCCAAAGGTTTTGGTGGTGGATGAGGTGGATTTTCTCTTGAATAACTCATCTGCAATTGAGATTGTCCGCGATTTGCACGACAAAATCAGGATTCCTGTTGTGCTTGTCGGGATGAGCCTTGCGGAAGCAAAACTCAAACGGCACAAGCATATTTATGACAGGCTTTTGGGAATTATGAAGTTTGAAACTTTTAATAAAGACGATGTGGCAAAAATAGTGACAGAGATTTCTGAAATCGAGTTTGAACCTGATACACTTGAACTTGTTTGTGCGAAATTTAATCAGTTCAGGCAGATTGTGAAATTTTTAAATAAAGTCGAAAACGTTGCCGAGATGAACAATTTGAAAACGATTACGCTGCCGATTTTGGAGGGAATTTTGAATGAAAAATAAGATTTTAAAACTTGCGAAAAGACTTGAAACATTTAAACTAGAAGACATTGAATCAATTATGGGAGAAGGGATAGAAGATGTTTTACAGGAATTAGTTAAGGACGGGCAGTTGAATTTGGTTGGTGAAATTTATTCATATAAAGCCGAGCGAAAATTACCTCTGCCATTTTGTTTCAAGTTTCATTCGCAGGAAAAAATTGAGATGATAACGAAGTGTTTTTGTGCCGGGGTGAAATCGAAGCAGGCGAGTTTTCTTTTGGATATCGGGGATGCGACGATGCAGAATTTTTATAAACATTTTCGGCAGATGATTTATGAACGGCAATTGAACGCCCTTAAAACGCACTTTGAACAAAAACCGAAAATTGCCAAGATGCGAAGGTTTTATGATATACCTGTTTATTTTTACCTGTATAATGATGAGCTTTTCGTAGCCGATAAGCCGCTAAAAACAAAACGAAAGAAACTTCCGCACACAAAAGAAGAATCTTTGCGGATAAAAGTTTTCTACTCCCGCCTCTGCCGATCAATAAACCACTCCCAAATGAAACAAAATTTGGCACAACATGTAGCGGAACATATTTGGAGGTATGGGAATTTGTTTGAATATTTAATTAATCAAATATCTCAATAAGTTTATTAAAAACTTCAAAATTGTTTACTACAACAACTTCTAGCTTATTTATTGCTCTTGTAATCTGTTGAAAGAACATTTTACCTGTAGCATATGGAATTCCTTCTAATGCCCTGTCTCTAAGTTTATTGCCTTCATAATAAAATTGTTCTCCTAATATTACAATCACATTTTCAAATTCTTGTCCGATAACTTCATGCGCATTACCAATATTGTTAGGGTTATATTTTGCTAAATCTGCATATTTATTGTTATTGTATAAACTTGGAGTATATGAAATATATTTGTAGTTATCTTTTTTAGCTTCTATATAACTATTAGCCTCTTCTACTGTATTAAAATACACAATATCAATGTTTTCATTGTTAACTTGTAATGAATTTTTTTTGTCTAGTGAAAGCATGATTCTTATAAAATTTGCCAATTTTTCATTAGTTCGAATCTTTGTATTAAGTCTATATTTTTTTACATTTCTGTATTCACTATTTTCGAACTGTTCAAAAATTTCGCCTTCATGTTTTCTAAATATTTGTTTACCGTCACCACTTAATATTAAAGTTATGTTGTTTGGTTTTATATATTTTTGTACTATGTCAAGAAATTGTTGTTTATTAATCCGTTGAAATTCGTCGATTATTAAAATTTCAGGGAAATTGGTTTGAAAAAGATATTTCCAGTCTTTGATTGCCTCTATATTCCAGTGATAATAATTTTTTAACTTAATATGGCCAAAATTCAATTTTGCACAATGTATTAATCCAACATTTTTACCATCATTAATATATTTTTTTGCTATATGGTAAGTAAGTAAAGTTTTTCCACTTCCTGCATCACCAGATAAAATAATGTAATTTATACCTTGTTCAACATCTGTATAAATGTTTTTTTCTAACTCTTCTTGCCTTTGTGTAAGGAAATATTCATTATTAATAAATTCTTCTGTTTTTGAAAAAGGTGAGATTAAATAATTTGATGGGTTAAATTTTTTATTTAAATCTTCAGTATAAAAAGTTTGGCTAAAGCCTTGTGATTTTATAATATATATTAATTCATCAAAACTTGCCTCAATAAGACTATTTTGATCATCAAGTTTATATAATTTATTTTCATTTTCAATATATGAAAAAGAATAAATTGGTAAACCTAGAAACTTTAAATAATATTGATTTTGTAACAATTGTTTGTGTACTTTTTGTGTAGTTTGACTTTTATATTCAATATTTAAAATAGTAGAATCTGTTAACCTCAATAAGTCGAACTCTTTTCCAATTTGTGGAATTTTGTAACCCATATAAAAGCCATTTAAGTCTTTGATATATAAACTTTTATCAAGCTCGTGCAATGTATGTAAAAGGCTCTTTAATGACTGTAAATCAATATCTTTTACATCTGTTCCAAGATACTTCATATATGAGTGGCTAAGTTTATTGCCATCTGATTTATTATAAATCTCAATTATACTTCTTAAATTAGCTGTTTTCATTACTTCTCCATTATAATTAATTCAAATTTGTACTATTATATATCAATAATAATTGACTGAACATTAGACATTTGTCTAATTATATAAGATTTTAAATTATATATTAACTAAGCGAAATTCACCAAAATATAAATACTATTTGAACTTCCGACTTGCTTCCGAGTTCGGAGGGTGCAGTTTCAAAATGGACTTTTTGTCCGAAAAGTGCCATCGGGGGAATGTGGCTATATATTTAGGTTTTAGCGATTTAGGCGGATTTATAGTGGAAAGTTGACGCCAATTTGTGGACAATAAAGTGACTTTCCGAGTAGTTTCAGTCAACCACTCGGAAGGGGGTGTAATTCAAACATAAAGCCGAATTTCGGCAGAAAAATAATTTTTCAAATGTCCCATTAAAACCCAGCTTTTTTCTTTAAAACTCCCAGACATGGATTCGAACCACGATTAGATGATCCAGAGTCACCTGTCCTGCCGTTAGACGATCTGGGAATATTCAATTTTACGAAAAAGACGCTGATTTAGCGTCCTTTTTTTAAATGGCTCCTCGGGTGGGACTCGAACCTACAACCCTTCGGTTAACAGCCGAATGCTCTGCCATTGAGCTACCGAGGAATAACTCAGCCGCTTTAACACTCCGTTTTTGGTGTCTCTCAACGACCTTGTATTTTTATTATAACAAGGAAATTTTTCTTGTAAACAGTTTTTTTATTTTTCCGAACTTTTTATATCCAGTAGGCATTTTGGGTACTTTTTTGTTTTGCTTTTTACTGGCAGGCATGCTAAAAATGCATGTCAATTTTCATATATTCAAATATTTCTGTCAGCGTGATACGTTTTTATGTTAGAATAACAATCGGAGGATGTTATGGAATTTATTCTTGTATTTTTGGCAGGCATGGCTGCAGGTGCTGCAATAGTATATTTTATTCAGAAATTTGTTGCGAAAAAGAGTACTGATGCATACTCGGATATTTACGAGAAAATGCAGATGCAGTTTGAAAACTTGTCGAACAAAATTTTTAAAGAAACAACACAGGATTTTTCAACAATGTCGAAAGAACGTATGACGGAAATTCTGGAACCGTTCAAGGAAAAATTTGATGAGTTGAAGAAACAGTCTGTGATTAACAACGAACATTTTGCCAAACTGGATGTACATATAAAGGACGTACTTGAGACCGGGTCGAAAATTTCATCAGATACAAACACTCTGGCGTCAGCTTTAAAGGGCGACAATATGGTTCAGGGGAAATGGGGTGAACTTATACTGGAGAGAGTTCTTGAGGTGTCGGGTTTGAGAAAGGGTGAAGAGTATGTTACCCAGACAGCTTTTTCTACCGGCAGACCTGATGCGACGATACTTCTTCCTGATAACAAAGCTGTTTTTATCGATGCAAAAACTACTCTTGCTTCATATGACGCGTATTTGAATGCGAAGGATGAAGATGAGGCAAAAAGGTGTCTCGATATGTTCAAGATGTCTGTAAAAACTCATATTACAAATCTTGCACGTAAAGAGTACTTTAATGCGGAAGAAGTTTGTACTCCGGAATATGTGCTTATGTTTATTCCCGTAGAAAGCTGCTATATGCTTTTGTTCAGCGGAGACAGCGAGCTGTGGGAATTTGCCTGGAAAAACAAAATTATGCCGGTTTCTCCCTCAACTCTGCTTGCTGCATTGAAAATAATTAATAACTTTAATGTTGTGAATCGACAGAACAAAAATGCTCAGGAGATAGCAGCGCTTGCAGGAAAAATGCTGGATAAATTTTCCGGACTATTGAATGATATGAATGGTGTCCAGAAGAGTCTTTCTAATGCAATGACAAAGCTTACAGGCAGAGACAATGTTATTCGTCAGGCACAGAGGATGCAGGAACTCGGGGCAAAAGCTTCAAAACAGCTTCCTGAACTTAATATTAAAGAAGAATGCCCTATTGAGTAATATTAAATATTTTTTTTAATATAAAATTGTCAAAACCGGTTATAACCTTTATAATAATACCAATAAGTTTACGAGAGATTTTATATGGTATTTGATAAGAAAATAAACAAACTAAAAGTTATTGTTACTGCGGTTTTGATAGTGCTTGCTGCTCTTTTTGCTTATGTTTTCAGTGAAGTGTTTGATTATGCAGAAGAACAGCTTACTGATTTCCGAAGCTCTTTGAGTACGGATAAAGGGCTTTTTTCAGAGAAATTTGCTGAAGCCAGTGATAATATTATTATCGTTTCGGTAAATGATCTTACTCGATACAGTGCAGCCCGTTCTACTGAATTGAACCTTATCCACTGGCCATGGTCGAGAGCTGTATGGGCAGAGTTTATTGACTTTATGGAAAAACAAGAACCGCAGATGGTTATTATTGATATAAATTTCTCGAATTATGAGGATATTGCACTGAATAGATATTCACCTGATATGATTCTTTCAAAAACGCTCTCAAATTATGACAATATTATTCTCGCAACGGCTCTCAGAACTCCGTATGTTTCTACGAACAATGTTGTTCCTGCAAGTATTCTTGATAATTTTGACAATCCGTTCCAGCCTGTCAAAGAATCTCTGCCGGTTTACATTGACAATCAGGAGATGATTAACAGAATATCCTATTTTTCTCACACTCCTATTCCTGATATTTATACACAAAATACCACTATGGCCGTTACAAATTTGCCGTTAAGCAAAAAAACGGACAATATCAGATATTCTCAGCCTCTTTATAAACTTATTAAGGGAAACAGAGAGTATTATATTCCATCTCTCGGGTTGGCTGCTCTTCTTAAGTATACAGGAACTATTGATGAGATTATTGTAAAAAATAATGTGCTTAAAATCGGCAGTCATCGCATCCAGCTGAATGATAATGGTCAGGCGCTCATTAACTGGCATGGTCACAACGGTACTTATCTTGATATACCGATAAATTCTCTAATGCTTAGCATGGTCAGAGACGAAAATAGCTTTACCTATAGCGGTGAAAGGTACCCTCTTTCTATGTTCAAGGACAAAATTGTCCTTATAACTCAGACCCAGATGAGTACGGAAACTCATGATACTCCGGTAGACAAAGAAATGACGGATGCTGAAATCAAAGCGACTATTATTGATAACTATATAAATGATTCGAACATAAAAAAAATTTATAAGAGAAAATTCGCAAAACATCTTTCTATGCCTAAAACTATTGTGCTGACATGTGCATTTTGTGCGGCAATTATATTTGCGATAATTATTTCAACGAATCTTCTTCTCGCTCTGACAAACGGGCTCTTTATTATTATGATATATTGCGGATTGAGTATTCTCATATTCTGCCATCCGCGGTTTCACATACTCTTGTATATGGCTGTCCCTTTATATTGTATGGGAGTTACTTTTGTTTTGAGTTATGTTCTCAAGGTTCATCACGAATATAAAAAGCGGAAAAGGATTGAAAAAATATTCGGAAACCTTGTTTCTGAGCAGGTTCTGAAACAAATAATGAACAAACCTCACAGGTTGAACATGAAATCTTCTCTGCAGAAGGTTACTGTCATGTCCTGTGATATTTACAACAATATTCAGGTTTCGGACACTATTTCACCGGAAAATTATGTGAATATTATCAACAACGCTTTTGATATTATTGAACGTATAATTTTTAAATATAACGGTACAATAAACAGATTTGTTGGAAATTCAGTTCTTGTTTACTGGGGTTATCCCATACATTCTCGTAAAGATACAGAAAATGCTCTGAAAGCGGCAATTGAAATTGAAGAAGAAATTAAAAAATTCAGCAGTGAATTGCGTGAAAAAATGGACGAAGAGGATGACAAACAAAACAGCGAGCTCTATCTCAAAGTGAAAATGGCGATAAATACCGGAAATGCAATAATCGGTCAAATCGGTTCAAAATCTCAGTCTGAATATACTTTGCTCGGAGAAACAGTTGATATAGTCGAGCGTATAGAAACAATATGTACGGAATTCGACAAAAATATTATCGTTACAGAGTTTGTGCTTGAAAATCTTGATGTACCGCCGGCTGCTGACTATGCCGGAATGATAAGGCTAAAAAACTGTGATGAAAAAATAAAACTTTATGAAATTAGAAAAAATGAGCAGTAACCAATAGTTTGATTTTCTTTTTCTGGTAAAATTATCTGGTGAGGAAGAAAAATGTTGATAAAAGAATTTAAAACTCCGCTGTCTGGAAAAAGTGTATTTATTGGACCGGACAGTAAAGAGGATATACTGATAATGGCTATAGAATCAAGCTGTGATGAAACAGCTTGTGCCATTGTTAAAAACGGGAGAGAGGTGCTTGCAAATATTGTAGCCTCCCAGATAAAAACACATCAGCAGTTTGGGGGCGTTGTTCCTGAAGTTGCAGCACGTGAACATCTGGAATCAATAAATCTTGTTATTGCACAAGCTTTTGAACAGTCCGGTGTAAAACCGGAGGACTTGACGGCAATTGCTGCAACTGTAGGACCCGGATTGGTGGGTTCTCTTCTTGTCGGATTGAACGCAGCTAAGGCTCTGGCTGTGACTTATGACAAACCGTTCATAGGTGTAAATCATCTGAATGCACATGTCTGTGCAAACTACATTGATACGGAACTTGAGCCGCCAATGATTGCTTTGCTGATTAGCGGAGGGCATACACAGATTATCAAGGTAGATTCTTATTTAAATCAAGAAATTCTCGGGGAAACAATAGATGATGCAACCGGTGAGGCTTATGACAAAGTTGCACGTCTGCTGGGACTTCCTTATCCGGGCGGATTGAATCTTGATAGAATGGCGCCTTCCGGCAATCCTAAAGCTTATATTCTCCCTCAGGCAAAAGTTGAGGGCAAGTATGATTTCAGCTTTTCCGGATTGAAAACAGCTGTTTTAAATTTGACAAGAAAACTTGAAAAAGAACTCGGGTATATCCCAAAAGAAGATGTTGCCGCAAGCTTTCAGGAATGTATAACCTCAACGCTTTTTAAAAAGACCTTGAAAGCGGCGGATGATTACGGAATAAAACAGATAGTTCTCGGTGGCGGTGTTGCTGCAAACTCTGAAATCCGAAAAAAATTCTTTTCATTGCAGGATAAAGGATATAAAATTTTTGCGCCTGCTATGAAATACTGTACTGACAATGCTGCAATGATAGCCAGTTCCGCATATTTTCTTGCAAACACCATGGACTCGCTGGATATTGAAGTTTTTTCACGATGCTAGTGTACTATTGCTATTGATGAAAAAAAGTGATATATTTGAATGAGTCCTGTAGTTTATGGATATGTGTATGGTATCATTGAAAGAATTTAAAAAGCATAATTTGTCAGCAAAAGACAGGTTGGTTCTTGCTCTTGATGTTGACACAATTGAAGAGGTCGAAAGACTTGTATCTCTGTTAAAAGATTATGTAGGATACTTTAAAGTTGGTCCGCAGTTGTTTATCTCGTGTGCATATGATGCCATAGACACAATAAAACGTCTCGGCGGAGAAGTATATTTTGACGGGAAATTTCATGATATTCCCAATACTGTTGCAAAAGCAAGTTCAAACCTGGTAAAACACGGTGTTACTGTATTTAGTGCACATCTTGCTGGCGGGACAAAAATGCTTAAGAGCACGGTAAAAATAGCCAGAGAGACTGCAAAAAAATTTAATATGCCTACTCCTACTATTCTTGGTGTTACTTTGCTTTCAAGTTTCGGGCAAAGAACACTCACAGAAGAGCTTAATGTAAAAATGAATCTCGATGAGTATGTGTCTCATCTTGCATACCTTGCGAAAGAGTCTCAGATTGACGGTGTTATTGCAAGTGCGTCTGAAGCCAAAAAAATCAGACAGGAATTCTCTGACGATTTTGTTATTATGTGTCCTGCTATCAGACCAACATGGTCTGTAGTAAACGATCAGGTAAGAGTCGTTACTCCTGCGGATGCAATAAAAGCAGGTGTTGACTATATGGTTGTCGGTAGACCGATTACATCTGCGGATGACCCGATTGCTGCAGTAAACCTAATTCTTGATGAAATTGATAATGCAACTAAAAGTATCGAATATTAATTATTTTTGGAGTATGTATGATAATAGGTGTTCCTAAAGAAATTAAAAACGGAGAAACACGTATTTCTCTTACCCCCGCGTCTGTAGAGGCTCTTGTTGAACGGGAGCATACTGTTTTTGTTCAGGAGAATGCGGGAGTAAATGTCGGATTTACCGATGATTTGTATGAACATTCCGGTGCGAAAATAGTCAATTCTCTTGAGGAAATATATGCAAAATCAGAGATTGTTGTTAAAGTTAAAGAACCTCAGCCGGTTGAATATGGTATGCTCAAGACAGGTCAAACGTTGTTGACATATTTGCATCTTGCGGTTGAACCTGAGCTGACATCAGAACTTTTGAAGAAAAAAATAACGGCAATTGCCTATGAAACTATACAGTGCGAGGATGGACGACTCCCCTTGCTACATCCGATGAGTGAAATTGCAGGAAAAATGTCCATACAAGTTGCAGCTAAACTTCTCGAAAATTCCGAAGCCGGAAACGGTATCCTTATCGGCGGAGTTCCCGGGGTTGCACCTGCAGAGGTTCTTATTATCGGAGCGGGCACGGTCGGATTGAATGCAGCAAAAATAGCGGCTGGAGTCGGAGCAAGTGTCACAATATTGGATATTTGTCCTGAAAAACTTGCTTTTGTAGACAATATTTTTAACGGGAGAGTTAAAACAGCTATTTCGAACAGATACAATATTGCTAAATTCTGCAAGATGGCTGACGTACTGGTCAGTGCTGTATTGATTCCGGGTGCAAAAGCTCCTGTAATTATCACAAAAGATATTGAAAAAACAATGAAAAAGGGCTCTGTTATTATTGATGTTTCTATTGATCAGGGCGGAATAGTAGAATCGGTAAAAGAGCCTACATCTATAGAAAAGCCATATTTTGTTGAAAATGGTGTAATTCATTATGCCGTACCGAATATTCCCGGGCTTGTCGGCAGAAGCGCAACTATATCTTTGAACAACTATTCTCTGCCCTACATTATGAAACTCGCGGACAAAGGTTTTATTGCAGCTGTAAAATCTACGTCTGAAATGTACAAGGGTGTAAACACTTATCAGGGTAAACTTGTAAATCAGGATGTTGCAGAGGCACTGGGTCTACAGTATACAGAGCTGTCTATTCTCATAGGATTTTAAGACCCGAAGCTATTAATACCAGTACAACTGCTCCTATTATAAAAGATAAGGTGATTGCTATTGGATTTAAAAATAGCGGCATATTGCCGGTATTCTGTTTTGCGTTTTTTGTTTTTCCTTTTTTAAGGGATTTCTTTTTTATATTTGCAGATTGTTTTTTGCTTTTTTTAACTGTGGTTTTCGTTTTTGCTGATTTTTTTTCTATTTTTTGTTCAGGAACAGAAATTTTTTCAGTTTTTATCTTTTTGGTTATCTTTTTCTTTTGTTTTAAAGGTTTCGGCAGCAGATTTTCTGCTTTAGGTACTATTTTATCGGATTTTCTTGTTTTTCTCTCCTGTTCGTCCTGTTTTTCCAGAATCTTTTTTGCTGCAAGATATTTTTCTTTAAGTGTTTGTTCCTGTTTGGGTCTGCCGAGCAGCAGCAATTCCTCGTCATAGTTGAGTTTTAGAAGAGCTGCATTTGTTTTGTCAACATGAATGGCATAATTTATTGCGACTTCAAACATTCGTCTTAGGCATTCCAGAGCTGTTATCCCGTCTTTTTTTACAGTAGCTCCGTGAACAGATATGTTGCCTGCCTTTTTTAAAAAATACAAATCATCAATAAATTCTTTTTCTATAGAGTTACCTGTGGAATTATCTTTAAGCGTATTTATAAGTTCATCAAAGGTTGCATCGTATGGTGCTCTGTTTCCAAGTACTTTTTTTACAGCGTTTTCTGCAAATCTTCTTGTCTGTCCCATACATTGTTCAAAATACTCATCTCTGTATAGTTTTTCAGCTATACCTGCTATAACATACAGATCGTGGTCCAGGTTCTTTAGAAAGTCAAAATTCGTAATCATATTCTATCTACTTTTTAGGTTCGCCTTTTTTCTCTTCTTCGTGCATGTGTTCACAGTGGAGTGTTTCATGCAGTTTGTTCAATATATCTTTGTAATGATAATTCAAAGCGTGCTGTGTCTGGTGATGAAGGTCGTCCAGATGATAGTGCATTGCAATTTCCAGTTCGGCTAGAGCTATATTATACTTATACAGCGTATCAACGTAAAGTACCTTTGCGTCGTTAAAATTTGTTCTTGCCGTCATCAATGCAATATAGTCATTTTCGCCGGAGTCATATCTGTCATTTTCCATTTCATAGTTTTCAAAAGCCTCATCTGCTTTTCTTTTTGCAATAGGTATTTGATTCTCATGCTTTTTTACATTGATATAGGATTTTTTTACATGAAAATACAGATTCTGTTTGAATTGAGCAATATCATTTGCTGCAAGGTCTACCTGTGCTTGAGCTCTGTCTATTTCGTGTTTTAGCTGTTTTATGTTCAATGTTGAAGTCATTCCGACCGACATATTTATGTTATTGTTTGCATAATCACGAGAATTGTTGAACCCGTATCCGACATTGCCAACGATATCCGGATAGTACTGTCTTTTTACATAAAGGAGTGACTGCTTCATTGCATCCAGAGTAGAATCAAGTACCCATATGTCAGGACTGTTCTTATTTGCCAGTTCATATGATGCATCGAGGGTGAACGGCAGCTTTTTGAATGATGACTGTTCAAAGTTTTGTGATTGCTGATTGTTGTTAGTCGCATTAACAAAATTTCCGCCTGTCTGATTTTTGGGAAATTCATCTAAATCATCCGGAATAAACGTATCTGCAAATCTGAAAGTATCTGTGTCTACAAGTTTAAACTCCGGAGCATAAGCAATATATAGAGAATTTGCAAGAACTGCCATTGCATTATCATAGTCATTTTCAGCATCTAACAGGCGCATCTTTGATTCTGTGTAAAAAACTTTTGCGTTTATATAGTCTATTTTCGGCTTTTTACCTGATTCATAAAGCTGTTTTGCACGCTGCAGGTTCTTTTCACAGATTCTTACGTAATTCTTTTGAATTTCTACGATTGCTTCCGCACGCAGAGCTGCATAATATTTCGTTTTTACATCATAAATTGTAAAGCATATACTATCCATAAACTGATATTCTGCAGCAATTTCATAAAACTTTTCCATTTTTATGTAAGAGCTTGTCTTTCCAAAGTTCCATATAAGTTGTTCCAGCATAACAGAAACAGAGGGAAGATCTCTATTTGAAGAGCCGTTGTAGTTTTTGTTTGAGTTATAGTCCTGATAGATACCGGCATTAGCTCCAAGGGTCGGGAAAAATGCGGATTTTGCGATTCCTACATTGCTTTTAGCAACCTCCATATTGTATTCATAGCTTTTTATAATAGGACTATTGTTTATTGCCAGAGCAACACAGTCTTGAAGCGAAAGAGAATCTCCTGCTTTAAAAGGAAAATCCTGAATCGCAAAAACAGGCATTGCTGTCACCACGCATAATACAACGACTATATATCTTAAAAAACTCAATCTAACTTCCTTTGTAAAAAGACAAAAAGTATAATTATTCTTTAATTATAATTCAAATTATTAACTTATGTAAATCATTTAGATGATATTTCTAAAGTTTTTTATACAATGTGCCGATTAATATATTGTTAGACCAAAAGGTCCAACAAACCTCCTCCCCAAGTCTAGTAGCCGGCCTTTAAGGACGGCTTTTTTTTATTCTCTTTTCCACTTTTTTTAAATATAATTTTTTTTTCTGGATTCGGGGCAATTTTTTATTGTTGATTGTTTTTATATATGTAAGGGATAGATTATGAAGAGAAAAATTATTGACCCTGTCGAACATATGAGGATTAATAAAAAAGTTAGAGGATTTTGAGGACATCATGGGAATTTACAGTATTAAAACGGGAGACAATTTATGGAATATTGTAAAAAAAGAATTCAACCTAAAGAATTCTGACGATATTGCCAAAAAAGTTCAGGAAGTGGCAAGAAAAAATAATATAAAAAATCCTGATTCGATTTTTGCCGGGCAGAAAATTTCATTGAATATTGAAACAGAAGGTACATCTGTAATTAAATCATCAAATGATATTGCACCATTAAAAGTTGAGCCGGTAAAGTTTGATTTAAGTGTTGATAAATCGTTTCTGTCACTCGCATCTGAAAAGATAAATCCGCAAAAAATAAATATAAATAGAGAATTTGTTCAGACTGATCCCAGAGTACACGGTCCTAATCCGGGAATGGATAGCTATGTTCCGTCAGCTGATGTAGAGGCTGCAAAAACAGAAGTTAATGATGATGATGTAAAAATAAAAAGATATTCTGCTTCGAATCCAAGTTTTTTAGCTTTAAAATTTAATAAATATCAAGAGGCAGCCAAAAGAATTCAAGAAGCTATCAAGCAGAATGAACAGGAGTTAAAACTCTCAGAAGAAAGTCCTGCTCTTGATTTGGATAAAGTAAGAACAGTTCTTGATGAAATAGAGCTTCCGGCTTATGAAGGCAAGGCTGATAAGGCTAAAAATGGAGAGGTTGTGGTTTCTTCGCCGAAACCGGTTACAGAAACTAATACAGAACCCGAAGTAAAAGTCAGAAAGGTCAAAGGTGCTGAAATTACTTCACCTGTAAAGGTTACAAATAAAGCAAAATCAAAACCTCGTATTTCTTCGCGCAAGTCGAAATTACATAATATTGATGTAACGCAAAAATATACAGGAACGGCAGAACAGCTGAATTTACACTTAAAAGGCGTTTTGAAAGGTACAGGTTCAACACTGCTCAGATTGCAAGAAAAATATGGAATAAGCGCTGCATTTCTTGCTGCAATTGCTATTAATGAATCAGCAAATGGTTCCAGTTACAGTGCGAGAAAAAGAAATAATGTCGGCGGTGTAAGAAAAGCAGGCAGTACGAAATTTAAAGTTTACAAAAGTGTTGATGACTGTCTTGAAGATATGGCAAAATTCCTGAAAAAGAATTACATAGATCAAGGACGTACAACAGTTGGCAGAGTCGGCGCAAAATATTGTCCGACCAGTGACCATACAGATACTCAGGGAATTAACCAGTTCTGGCCAAGGAATGTAGGTACTTATATGGCACAAATAGACCCATCAGTCAAAGATCAGGTATAAATTAGTCATCATTTAGACTGAGCACTGCCATAAAAGCTTCTTGCGGAACTTCTACACGTCCGACTGATTTCATACGTTTTTTGCCCTTCTTCTGTTTTTCGAGAAGTTTTCTCTTACGTGATATGTCACCGCCGTAACATTTGTCGAGAACGTTTTTACGCATAGCCTTTATATTTGTACGCGCAATAATTCTTCCGCCCACTGCTGCTTGTATAGGAACTTCGAACAGCTGACGCGGAATAATATCTTTTAATTTTGATGTTAATTTTTGTCCTATGTAAAAAGCATTATCTTTGTGAACAATGGCGCTTAAGGCATCAACAACTTCGCCGGCAAGCATTATATCCAGCTTCACAAGGTCAGAACGGCGATATTCTTTAAATTCATAATCCATACTTGCATAGCCTTTTGTTCTCGACTTTAGCTGGTCATAAAAGTCTACGATTACTTCACTGAGAGGTATTTCATATTCCAGATTTACTCTCACGGCATCAAGATATGACATATTTATAAATATACCGCGTTTTGTCTGGCACAGATCCATTAATGCGCCTGTGTAATCATTTGGGGCAATAATATTAACAGTAACATACGGTTCTTCTATATATTCACGATATTGTGGAGATGGAAGGTTTGCCGGATTGTCTATTTCAACCATTTCACCGTTAGTTTTGTACACATGGTAGACAACGGAAGGAGCAGTGGTAACCAGAGACAGGTCATATTCCCTTTCCAGTCTTTCCTGCGCAATCTCCATATGCAACATGCCAAGAAAACCGCATCTAAAGCCAAATCCGAGAGCAGAAGACGTTTCCGGTTCAAAAGTTATGGATGAATCATTTAGCTTAAGCTTTTCTAGTGCCTCTTTTAAATCCTGATATTCGTCATTATCAACCGGATAAAGTCCGGAAAATACCATTGGTAGTGCTTCTTTGTATCCGGGTAAAGGTTCTTTAGCTGGAGTTTCAACATGCGTTATTGTATCTCCGACAAAACGTGTAAGTTCTTTTATTGAACAGCCCATGTACCCGACATCGCCTGTCTTTAATTCTTTTACAGGAACTCTGTTTGGATTCAGATATCCGAGTTCAACAACTTCATATTCCTTTCCTGTTGCCATAAATTTTATTTTATCTCCAAGTTTTATGCTGCCATCAACTACTTTGAAAAAGCATAAAGTTCCGAGATACTGATCATACGTGCTATCAAAGACAAGCGCTCTAAGCGGTTTGTCAGATGTATCAACCGGAGGAGGTACAAATTCAACTACTGCCTCAAGAACATCTTCTATTCCTATACCGGCTTTTGCACTGACCGGAATTGCCATAGAAGCATCAATCCCAAGAATATCTTCTATTTCTTTTTTTACACGTTCTACATCAGCAGACGGGAGATCTATTTTGTTTATAACAGGGATGATTTCGAGATTTTGTTCTATTGCAAGATAAACATTCGCAAGGGTTTGTGCCTCAACGCCCTGTGTTGAGTCGACTATAAGCAGTGCCCCCTCACAGGCTGCCAGTGAACGTGACACTTCATAAGAAAAATCAACGTGACCTGGTGTATCAATGAGATTTAACACATAATCTTTACCATCTTTTGCCTTATAATTCATTCTGGCTGCGTTTAGTTTTATTGTGATACCGCGTTCGCGTTCAATATCCATGGTATCAAGAAGCTGATCCTGCATATCACGTTCCGCAATAGTATGAGTGGCTTCAAGCAGCCTGTCAGCCAGTGTCGATTTTCCGTGGTCAATATGTGCAATAATACAAAAATTTCTTACGTTATCAATGGTTTTCATATAATCAGTATATCTAAAAAACAGTTTTTGTAAAACAAAGTTCCTTAAATTCAAATGCGGCACAGAAAAATTGTTTGTCTATAAGGAACGTTGTTTTAATTGGTTATTGATATTATTTTTATCTTATATTATAGTTTTAATATAGGTAAGATTTTATCGGAGACGAAAATGACACAGATTATAAAAGTAGCATGGGAATTGAACGAAAATTGCGAAAACCGTTATCAGCTTGTATATGAAATTGCAGAACTTGCTAAAAAACTTGTTGATGAATATCAGATGAAAAAACCGAAAGATGAACTCGGATATGACGATTTCGCTTTCGATAGTGCAATAAAAAAAGAAAACCCTATAGAACATGCGATTATGGTAAAAGCCTCTGAAGCTGATGAAAGCAGACTTGTAGGTTAAAAAAAGAAAAGATTTAAAAAAAAGAACTTTCCAACTGGAAAGTTCTTTTTTTTCGTTATATTTTTGTTGCTGATCCTGAAATATATAAATAATACAGGTTTTTCAGATTAAGATTTTATAAAGGCAATATATTTAGATGATAAAATTAAAACAGGGTGAATTAAGAAGGAGATTTATATGATACCTATTATCAATTCAAAAAGACAGTATGAAACAATAGGACCTGATGTAGAGAAAGCAGTTCTTGAGGTATTGCGCTCCGGTTCATACATTCTGGGTAAGAACAATCAGGCTCTTCAGGAAGAACTTGCAAAATATATTGGAGTAAAACACACAGTTACTCTTAACTCCGGTACGGATGCTCTTCATCTTGCTTTGAGAGCACTTGATATCGGTAAAGGTGATGAGGTAATTACTGTTGCATTTACTTTTGTTGCAACAACCGAATCTGTTGAGATTGTCGGTGCAACTCCTGTTTTCGTTGATATTGACAAAGATACGTTCAATATGAATGCAAAACTTATAGAAGAAAAAATTACACCGAAAACAAAAGCTATTATGCCTGTTCACCTCTATGGTCAGCCCTGTGATATGGATGTGATTATGGATGTTGCAAAACGCTACAATCTGCACGTTATAGAAGACTGTTGTCAGGCAATCGGCGCTGAATACAAAGGTAAGAAAGTTGGTACCTTTGGCGATATCGGATGCTACAGCTTCTATCCAACTAAAAACCTCGGAGCAATGGGCGACGGCGGGCTTGTTACAACAAACAGCGACTATCTGAAAGACAGAATTGTTGCATTAAGAAATCACGGCGGTGCTGTAAGATACCATCATGATGAAATCGGGGTAAACAGCCGTCTTGATGAAGTACAGGCTGCTATTCTTAGAGTAAAACTTCCTTATATTGATGAATGGAACAAAAAAAGAAGAGAGCATGCTGCTTTTTATAATAAACTTTTTGCTCAATATCCGGATATTGAAACACCAAAAGAACTTGATAATACGTATTGTGTTTATCATCAGTACACAGTTAAAGTTCCTAATCGTGATGAAGTTCATAAACTTCTTCAGGAAGCCGGTATCGGTGCAATGATTTATTATCCGATTCCTTTACATATGCAGAAAGTTCATGCACATCTTAATGTACCTGAAAACTCTCTGCCTGTAACTGTTGAAAATACAAAACACGTTATGAGTCTTCCGATGTTCCCTGAAATTACGGAAGAAGAACAGAGAACAGTTGTTGAAGAAGTTGTAAAAGCAGTTGAAAAAGCAAAATCTGCTGCTTGCTGCTAGAGCTTAATTCATATTTGTTGATAAAAAAATCCCGCCGGATTTAATAATCTAGGCGGGATTTTTATATGTTTTTAGCTTTTATCAAATTTATCTTATTACATCAAGATTCCGGCAATACATGCTGAAAGATAAGAAGCCAGTGTTCCGCAAAACAGAGCTTTTACACCGAGTTTTGCAAGATCTTTTCTTCTGTTGGGAGCAAGTTCTCCAATTCCTCCTATCTGGATTGCAATAGAACCGAGGTTTGCAAATCCGCAGAGGGCAAAGCTCGCAATAATAACGCTCTTAGGGCTGAGCGTATCTTTTAGCATTGACAAATCAAGATATGCGATAAACTCATTGAAAACAAGTTTTGTGCCCATTAGAGAGCCGACAGCGCCCGCCTCTTTAAAAGGAACTCCCATTGCAAGAGAAAACAGCGAGAAAATACTTCCGAGTATTTCTTTTAGTGAAAGGTGTTCCAGATTTATGCCTATAACTGTCAGATTAAAGTGGAATGTGTTATACAAAAAACTTCCTATTCCGCCAAGAATCCAATCAATCATGGAAATCAATGCAATTAGTGCAATCAACATTGCTATAACATTTATTGATACTTTCATACCGTCGCTTGCACCATGGGCAATTGCATCTATAAGGTTTACATGGTTTCTTTTTATTTCGACTTTGACTTCATTTTTTGTCTGAGATTCTTCAGTTTCCGGATAAACAATTTTTGAGATAATCAGTGCACCGGGTGCTGCCATTATTGACGCTGCAAGAAGATATTCAGCGGGAATTCCCATTCCTATATACATAGCCATAACACCTCCGGCAATACAAGCCATACTACCTGTCATTGATGCAAGAAGCTCTGACATTGTCATTGTCGCAAGATATGGCTTAATCATAATTTGGGCTTCGACCTGTCCAACGAATGCACTTGCTATGTTTGATAGAGATTCTGCGCCGCTTACATTCATAATTTTGTACATAATTTTTGCAAAGAATGATACGACTCTCTGCATTATGCCGTAGTAGTACAGAATATTAACCAGTATTAATATGAAAATGATGGTAGGTATGAGTTTTAAAGCAAAAATAAAATTAGCCCCTTCTCCGAAAAGTTCAATCATTTTTTCCGGCTTGCCGGTCAGTACGCCAAATACAAAATTTCCTCCCATATCGGAAAAATCAAGAATTTTTTGGATGAACATACCTATTGCGTGGAATATGGTTTTTCCGAGAGGAACTTTCAGTACAAATATTGCTAATAATATTTGCAGAATGAAGCCGGGGATTATTGTTTTTAGTGATATTGCCTTTCGGTTGTTTGAAAAAGCATATGCAATAGCGAAAATTAAAATTATACCTATAATACCCGTAAATCTTTCCATCTGTCCATCCTAACTTTTGCGTCTTTTGTAATTTAATTGTACTCAAATCATTAGAAAAATTATATAGAGAATTGATATTTGTAACAATATTAATATTTTTTGTCAAAAATAACCTCCCGTATGTTTTACTATATCTGTGAAGGTGAATTAATGACGAATGCTGTATCAAATCTGAATATTCAGCCGCAGCCTGCTCCTGTTCAGGCTGTACGGTCTGTTTCTACTCCGGTTGCTGCAAGTAATTTGACCTCTTCTGCGGATTTTAGTCTGCCCAAAAAAAATGTTGTTATTAATCCACCACAATATTTTTACAAGTTTTCAGTAAGGGATGCGGCTCATCTGGATAGCGAGTTCAGTAGAAATTATATGAAAACTATACTTGAGTCTGTGCATAAACATCCGGTAAAAAAGAATAAAAATTCAAAGCAAAACTGGCTTCTGGGTTCTGCTATAGCCGGAGGGGGGCTTGCTCTATTTTGTAAAAGAGACTCTGTTGTTACGTATTTAAAGAGAACAGTTGATATATTAAAAACGAAAATACCCTATTTGCAGGGCAAAATTTAAATTTAATTATTTCATAATATAAATATGGACGAAATGGAAAAGAAAAGAAGTATTGAAAAGTTTCTTTCGGAAAATCATCTGAATGAAAATTTTCTTGTTATCCGAAGCAAATCTATATCTGATGAAACTTCTTCTCTTTTCAGGAAAAGGTTGAATGCCTATGATTCTGCACTTTTTGAGGAGACCTCTGTTCAGAAAATTGATGATCCGAGTCTGAAACTGGAGACGAAAATTGAAAAGGTAGAAGAAATGATTTCTGTTCTTGCTGAAAAACTTGTCGTTTCAGAAGCTGTGCAGGATACTATGCTGACAAAAGAAATTTTTATCCAGAAACTGATGCTGGAAAAAAAACTTGAGAAACTTCAGAAAGAATATAAAGAAAAGGGTTTTGAGACAAAACTCACGCAAGGACTGATAAATGTTTTTGGGATGCCTGAAAATATTGAAAATAATTTAAAAAAGAAGGTACAGAATTTTGTGAAAAATTCCGGCATAACAAAACCTTTCCGTCCGGTCCGAAATTTTTTCAAAATAAAAGAAACTTTGAATCGTCTGGATAAGATTAACAAATCTGTTGACGAATTGATTACAATGAATGTGCCGTACGGAGAAGGGGATCAGCGCTACAAAGCACTGGCAAACCATATTGCACGGGCGAATTATCTCCAAAATAAAATAGAAAAAGATTTTAAAGACTAAATTGTACGAATTTTATTACATTATTGAAAAAATCTTTTGAGTGTTACTAAAAAGGACTTTTTCTATTTTGACATCTGCTAATCTTAAAGCCAAAAGTCAGCTTTACACAATAGGATTAAAACCAGGATTATTCTGATTGATAATTATTCTGGTCAGAGATTCATTGTATTGTTTATTTAATTTTGTTATAAGACTGTTAATTTCAGAGTATTGTTCCTGCAGTCTTGTCAGAAAATCCATAAGTTCTTTCTGGCTTTGGGCTAGAGCTTCATCGCCTCCGTAGAGCGACAACTCGCTTTCCAACCTCGAAAGCTCACCTTTGTTCAGGGTCATTTCTTTTTGCAGCGCATTTCTCTGGCTGGTCAGTGTTCTTATTGTTGAATTGAAATAGCCGCTTACCGGTTTGAGTGAATCATCTATTGTGTCTTTGACTCTTGTAAATGAACCGGCTACAGTGTGATCAATCGGATCTCCCGTGTCATCACCTATAAGCAATTCTGAAACATTCTGAGGATTGGATAAAAATGCATTGTAGAATTCATCACGGTTTAGAGTAAGTGATACTTTTCCTGCTGTGGAGGTAGCAGAGCCGCTAATATTTACAATAATTCCGATATCTGCGAGTTCCTGCTGAATATCAGTTCTGTTTCCTATATCATCAGTCAGTGCGTCTCTGATACGACCGAGAAGTGCTGAAAACTCTGCATCGTCTGCAACGTTTGTAGACTGGGACAGTGTCATTGCAACATTGAACTTGCCTACAAAATCTACCAGCTTCTGATATGTTTCGTCCAGAGTCAGGCTGCCGATATTTATGGTGCCTGCGCCGGTTTCTTTAATGGTAATTGTTATTGCCGTGTCAGCATCATTTGTCGTGATTTTTCCGTCTTTGTCCAGCTTGATGACATTTGACTCTGTTTCGTAGTCTGTGCCGTTAAGGTTAAATACCGCATTGTATCCATTTTGTTGGGTTGCAACATTCATTGCATTTCCGTTCGTGAATCCCACTATATCCGTAAGATTTGAGGAACCGGCTTCTATTTCTATGCGGGCGTTCGTTTTTTGGGCATTGGACGTAAGGACTATTCTGTTGTCAACAAAATCTGCATGTACACCATTTTCGTCAGTGGAAAGGAATGCGCCGTTTATTTTGTTAATAAGGTCTGCAATGGTGTCTGTTTCTGAAACGTTTATTACAGTGTTGTTGATTTTAAAGTTACCGGCTGTCACACCAAGCGTGCTGAGCAAAACATTTTCATTGCTGACCTGCAGTCTGTCGCTTTTAATAACTGTGCTTGTCGCATTTGTTCCGTTTTCTATCTGTGCTGTAGAAGATAATGTACCGCCGGAGGTAAACCCGATTTTGTTGGTAAAATCGCTTGTGCCTTTTGTTACTACAATACCTCCGTCTGTTTCTGAGGAATTTCTTGTCAATACCATTTTGCCTGTTGTTGCATCGATTGAGGCTGTAATTCCTATGCCAGAAGCATTTATTGCAGCGGCAATTTCTTGAACAGTGTCCGTTGACTGTATTTCTATTCTTCTTGTGTCTGTGATGTTTCCGTTTTTATCAGTCAGTGAGATATAGAAGTTGCCTGAGGTGTATCCAAGTAATGACGCATTCTCTGCAGTTTTTGAGGATGTAAGAGTTGAAAGTGTTCCGTTTTCAGCTGGTTTTATCTGCGTACCGTTCTGCGTAAAGCCGGTTGCCTCCGCAAAATTCGATGTACCGTCTTTTAGGGATATTTGGTACGCACCTGCAAGTTTTGAGGTCAGAACCAGATTTGTGTTATAAGGGTCTATCTGTGCTGTAATACCCAGATCTGAATTCGTAATTTGTCCGGCTATTTCAGCAAGCGTTTCATTTCCCGTCAGTGTAAATGTTCTCGTAATTGTAGTTCCATCCGGATTAGTAACAGTTATTTCAAAATCTCCGGCGCTGAATTTCATTCCGCTGTCAATACCGGTTCTGGTACCGGAAAGGGTTGAGTAAATATCCTGTTTACCTGTGACGCCGGTTGCTGTGCCTCCTATTGTGCCGGCAGTAAGTCCGAGTATGCGCGCGTAATCTGTGTCTCCGTCATCAATGCGGATTGTTGCGCCGTTTTCTATTGTCGTTGTAATTTCAATTTGACCGGAACTGTTAAGGGAAGCCCTAAAGTCACTCTGTGTGCTTGTGTTAATAAAATCAAGAACGTCCTGAATTGTTGTTACGCCTTTTTCTACGCTAACATTGAGTGTTCTGTGTCCTGCTGCGGAAATTGTGAATGAGCCTGAGGTCATATTATTGAAGCTCTGGGTAGCACTCAATCCGCTGACAGAACCGGTTATTTTGGACAATCCGTATGAACCGTTGTCTGTAACGCCGGTTGATGACCAGCTTTCTCCGACAAGACCTGTCAGTTTGTAAAAATCTGATGTACCTGATACTCTTAGCTCAGAACTGTTTTGACCGGTTGTCTTTATATATAGGGCGCCGTTTTCATCAAGTCCTGCTTCAAAATTTCCGTTTTGCGAAATTTTGTCAATAACATCCTGAATTCTGTCGTTTGCTGAGATATTTATTGTTTCTGTGGTTGAACCTGCGGTTAAAACCAGTGTGCCTGCCTGCATTCCGCCGAAAACATGATTAGCATCAAGGTTTTTCATGGAACCGGTAATCATTGATTTTCCGGAAGTTAGGTCTGTTGTCGAAAAATCGGCATCCGTGGTTGCGCCTGTCGTGGACATACCTGCCATTGTGACAAAACCGGAAGAGTCGTTCTGGAACGTAATCTCTGACGCATATTCTCCGTTTAACTGGATATGTATACGACCTTTGCCTGTTGTGTCATCAACATCTACTTTGAATATCATTTTGCTTGTATCAAGACGGTTTGAGCCTGTGACATCGCTTGCCTGATACTGGGCTTCTCTGTCAATGATAGCCTGTTTCATCTTGTTCAAAATAGTATCAACGCTATCGCTTGAAGAAACGTTTATCGTATATGAACGCTCCGGTCTGTAAATTATATCGCCGTTTGGCGTGGTTGTCATTGTTTCACCCAGCGTGAATGTGAACGAGCCGTTTCTGAGTCCGGTGAATACCGTCGAACCTTTCATGCCGTCAATACCAGTTCCGCCCGAACCGCCTGCACCATAGAACTCGAACAGTCCGTGGTCGCCGACCTCTGTCTGTGTAGAGGAACCTTCTGTCGTAGTTGCACCGACGAGTCCTACTCGTTTTGTAAAATCAGATTCAGAAACTATTATGTTGCTTGTTGACTGGCTGTTTGCCTGAATATAGAATCTGCCTTCACTGTCTATGCTGGCGGTATATCTTCCGCCTGATTGGATATTTATATTATTGATAATTTCGTTCAGCGTTTGTCCGTTTGAAACAGAAATAGTAACAGTATTAGAACCGTCACTTATTGTGAAAGTGGAGGATGTTAGGCCGCCGAGAATGTGTTCACCGTGAAGACCTGAGACAGAACCCGTAAATTTCAGGTATCCGTGGCTTTCTTCTGTAAATGTTCCCATATGTGTCGTTGTTTCATCGGCAGTTGCCAGACCGAGACGTTTTACAAGCTCTGTTCCGCGTGCGTCAAGACCTGTAAATGTAATCTGTTCTGCTTTGTTTCCCGCAATACTTATTTTGAACTGATGAGTTGAATTGTCAAAACTAATATTGAAACCTTCTACGCCCGCGTTGACCGCAGCGGTTTTTATTGCGTTGACAATGTCGTTTACTGTCATGTTTCTGTCTATTGAAACATCGAATGATGTTGTGCCAACGTTGATTGTATTATTTGTTTTGTCACTTAGTGTAACTCTGAAAGAGCCGTCGCCTGTGCCTGCTATTGAATCATCTATTGTCAGGTTGGAAGAACCGAGAAGCCCTCCGACAGCGGCGCTTGTGTATTCCATTGTTCCGTAAGAACCGAGTGTAAGCGTTCCCTCGCCGAGTTCTTCTGTTTCTCCGGAAAGTCCGAGAATTCTTGCAAAGTTTGATTCGGATACGGTTACGGCAGTCGATGAATCTGTCAACGATTTTATCCAGAATCTGCCGTCTTCGATTCCTGCATCATATTCACCGGTGTCTTTGATTTTCTGGATTATTGAATCAAGGCTCTCATCATCTGATACAGTGATGTTGACCGAAGCACCGCCGCCGCTGATTGTTACTGTTTCTTCGGCAGCGTTAAGACCGCCCTGTATATTGCCAAGAATGTGGCTCGAGTGGAGGTTCTCCGTAGAACCCTTGAGTTTTGAATGTCCTTCGGAGAGTTTTGTGTTTGTGTAATTTGCGTCATAGACCTTGTCATCCTGTGCAAGACCTACTCTCTGGATAAATCCGGATGTATCATCGGTAAAGGAAAGTTCGTATAACGCATTATCTGTTGCCGTTATGCTGATTCTGTTGTTTCTGCTGTCAAATACGGCATTAATGCTGGGGTTGAGTGCATTAATTCTGTCCAGCACCATTTGGACGGTGTCACCCTGATGAACTTCTATCCATTTTGCTCCGTCCGTGGTGTTTATATTGAACCCGCCGTCGGTAATTCCTGAAAGAACGGTATTTGCGGTCAATCCGTTGATAGAGCTGCCGTTAAATGTGAATGTTCCATGAGAACCTGTTTCTTCATAGAGTTTTACATAATAATCTGTTCCGTTGTTCGTGATACCCGGTTCTGTCGGTACACCCGGCGAGACCGGAGGAGTATAGCCTTCAGGCTCTGTTGCGATACCTGTCAGGGTTGCAAAATTTCCGGAAAGGTCTGTAATAACAAGTTTGTCTTCCGTTCTTGATTCAACTGCAGACGTGATGACTATGTGTCCATCAGCATCAAGCCTGTATGTCAATCTGTCATTTGCGAGCGGTGACATGTTTAAATCCGGTGTATCCGTGTTGAAATCAAACAAACCAGTGCCGTCTTTTCTGTTTGCCAACTCAACAAGCCTGTTCAATATGGTCTCTACACTTTCGTTGCTGTTATAGTGGACATCAATGCTTTTACCGTTTATGGACACTCTGAAAGTGCCGCCCTGAAGGCTGCCGACTACGCTTGTGTCTTTGTATCCGCCGTTTGCACTGGTGACAGTACTTTGTCCGACTTCATCCGGCATTGGTCTTTCCATTGTTCCGGTGAAGGAGGTGTCATTCCAGGTCATTGAAGAATCAGTAAGTCCGTAATACTGGGCAAATCCGCTTGTGTCTTGGATTCTTACCGCACCAAGCTGTCCGCCGTATGTAATCTGAATTTTTCCATCAGCGGTGAAAGATGCTGTATATCCGTTGATTTTATTGATTTCAACGCCGTCCGGTGTAATAATGTCCTTTGCAATCATGTCATTTATCTTTTTCATGACTTGATCGAGACTGTCGGTGGCAAGTATTTCTACGTTACCTACTGCAACATAACCGTCTGCTGTTTGTGTAACGAAGGTCAGCATACCGTCTTTTTGACCGCTGAATGGTCCTATATTTGTCTTGCCTACGGCAAGCGTTCCGTCTGTTATCATACCGTTTACGCTTACAGAACCTGTTATGCTGCCGTTGTTGTATATATATACGTCTTTTGGACTGTCTATTTCTTCATTTGTCGAACGCTGTTCCAGCTCGGTTGCATTTGAGCCGAGTCCATAGAAGTATACGAATGCACTGCTGCCGCTTATTCTAAAGTCATCCATGCCCGCACCGTAGGTAATTTCAATTTTGTCATTTACGATTTGTGCGGAAATTGTTGTATCCCAGTTGACATTGGAAACATCTGTCGGCGGTGCATAATTGACGGTCATGTGATTGATTTTATCAAGAACTGTCAGCAGGTCGTCATTTGCATCGACTGTTACAGAACCGATTTTTGTGCTGCCGTTGTAAAAATCAATTGTGCCGGTTTGTCCGAAGATTTCATTTCCGTTGACCTGTGAAATGTCGGTTGCTCCTGTTAGAACACCGTTTCTGTCATAGGTTACAATGTCTTTGGACGGAGTAATAGAGCTGTCGTAGTCTTGATATTGAGAAGTTCCTGAGCCGGTAAGTCCGTAATATCCTGCAAATGCACTGTCTCCGCCAACTGAAAAATCGGATATTGCGCCGGAATAATTTATTTTTATTCTGCCGTTTGAATCTATAACCGCGTTAAGCTTGTAATTAAGATTGTCGCTCGGCATATCATCAGGGGCGCTGAAGGTTAGGGTTGTACTGTTGATTTTGTTCAACACTGTTTGCAGGTCGTCTCCCGCATCAACTTTCACAAAGCCTATTTTTTCGGAACCCGAATAGAACTCTATGAATCCTGCCTGATTCGCGATAGCCTGACCGTTTGAGTCATAGACATTTACGGAGCCTGTAAGTGTTCCGTCCGTGTATACATATCTGTTGTTAACTATTGAAACACTACCCGGCGTGTTAGTTGCTGAACCGACCGTGTAGTTTCCGAATCCGGTAAGTCTTGCTGCGTCACCGGTCGCGTCGATGGTATGATTGTTTCCGTATGTTTTTATGCTGATTTTTCCGGTCGTTGCGTCAAAGCTTATTTCAGGTTTGCTGATTACATAGCCGTCTTTTGAAAACTCTTCTCCGTAAGCGTCTGCCTGTGTCTGCAGTTCAGAAACGACTTCGGCAAGAGTTTTTCCCTGTGTGTTTACGGATATTGTTCGTGTTCCGTTCGAGCCGTTTTCAAATGATATGCTTATTGTTCCGCTTGCAAAGGTTGTGTCGGCAGTGAGTTTGTTTTTGTTACTGCTGAGGTATTCAAACGTGCCGTTTTCAACAGTTGTCGTAGGTTTTGAATTTGTTGCAATACCGGATGTGTATCTTGAAAATCCGGTAACTCTGGCAAAATCACCCTCTGCAGTTATTGAATGGTTTGTGTAGTTTGTTTTTATAACAATCTGCTCGTTGACATATTCCGCATAAACATAGTTTTTACTGTATCCGTCTACGCTGTCTACGCTCTGACCTGACTGTCCTATTGCGTTGATTTCTGCAACTACTTCTTCTACGGTCATTCCTGTTGTGTCAATAGTGAAGGATTCGTTTTGTCCGTAACCGTTGTCGTGAGTGATAGTTATGCTGCCGCCGACAAATGTCGTGTCTTTTTTCAGCCCCATCTCGCTTTTTGTCTGGAATGAGTGTGTTCCGTCAGATACTGTGTAAGAACCATCAACGTAAGTCGCAGATCCTACTGAATATGAAGCAAAGCCTGTAACTCTTGCAAAATCTCCGGAAGCCTGAATGTTGTACGGATTGTCTACAGAGCTTTCGAGCATTTTAATTCTGAAATAACCTGTTTCAAGATCTGCGGTTACTCCTGCAAGTCCGAGATTGTTTACTTCATTAACAATCTGTTCAAGCGTTTTGTTTGCGGTATTGATTGTTTTGTCGCCAATTTGGAGCGTGCCGCCCAGTATTTTTATGTCTCCGGTTACTTCATTGCCGCCAGATATGGTCGGATGTAATTCATAAGTGGAGTTTCCTCCTGTTACTGTTCCAAAATCAAGAGAATAATTTGCAATACCTGTTATTCTCGCAAAGTCACTGTCCTCAACTGAAATAGATATCTGGTCCGGTCCAAACGAGGTGGATTTTATGGTGAAGCGACCCGTTGATGGGTCTATATATGCTTCGAGTTCCAGTCCGAGTTCATGAGCTCTTGCTGTAATCTGTTCTGCTACATTTTGTACGGTTCCTGTTATATCAACATCAAAAGTCGTTGTTACTGCATTGTTCCAGCTGTGAACATCGTTCACCAGAGTGACCGTGACTTTTCCGTCCGTAACTTGTTCGGTTCCTTTTAGATTATCAACTACGCCGGATATATAGGAATTTGTTTGTCCCGTTGTAGTTCCTGTGTTGTCGTCACCGTATGCAATATATGCGCTCAGTCCAGTTACAGCGCCGAAGTCTCCGGTACCGGATACGGAGAATGAAATTGTGTCAAACTCGTTTTCAGTGTTTGCGTTTGTCTGTTCAAGTACAAACCTTCCGTCGGCATCCAAATATGCTCTGATTTGTGTTGTCGCTGTTTCTGCATTTATAGCATTGATTGCGTCTTCGATTGTTCCAGATAGAGTGATTGTTTTTACTGATGATACGGCGTTGTTTGTTCCGCCTTCTGTGTTCGAGCCGGTTGAGGTAGAGGTAATAATGCCCTGAAGAGTCAGCTGGACTGTTCCTGTTAGCTGGGAGTCGTATTTAAGTCCCGTTACTCCTCCGGTAACTTTTGCTGCCTGCTTTTCGGTGACAGTGTATGAGCCGTCTGTCGTAGTGTGAGAGCCTATACCGATTACACGTCCGAAGTCACTGTTCGTCATATCTACAGAGATGTTGTAATCACCTGCTAAATCTGATTTGAACTCAAATTTGCCGTCTTTAATTGAGGCTGTAACAGAAATACCGGCAGCCGCAAGCTGCTGGTTAATAGATGTGATTGCGTCCGCAAGTGTTCCGTCTGCAACGTGAATGTCAATAGACATATTTATGCCGGCTGAATTCAGAGCATTTGCTTTGGAAATACTAAATTTGAATGTACTTTCAAGAACTTCGTTAACGGCATCAACGTCTCTTGAACCGGTCAGAGAACTGTACGACTGACCAACAACATTTCCAGTGTCAGCCTGTCCTATTGTTGTATAGTCTCCAAATCCTGCTACACGGGCAAAATCTCCATCTCCGGAAACTTCGAAATTGATTGTATCTCCTTCACCGGCAGTGTTTGCATCGGTCTGTCTCAAAACAAACTGTCCGTTTTCAAGCGAAGCTTCGATTTTCGTGATATGCTTCAGGTCGTTAATACTGTCTATTGCGTCCTGTATTGAGATGTATCCGTTTCCGTCTTTGTCTGTAAATGTAATTGTTTGTGCGACGGAAGCAAGAGCGCCTGAACCCTGTTCTGTGTCTACGCCGGTATAGGACTTGCTTCTTGTCATCCACAATTTTATGGTATTTGTTCCGATAAGTTCGTCGTAGGAGTTTAGTCCGCTTGTTGCACCTACATATTGTGCGGGGTCTTTTCTCAGGTGAGACATGCTTCCGTCCATTGTCGTGCTGCTTGCCATTCCGACAACACGTCCAAAGTCGCCTGTTACTCCGTTTACTTTGTCCACACTGAGACTAATCCTGAACGGACCGGCATCTCTTGACACGAACTGGAGTTTGTTATTTACGATTTCAGCTTTTACATACCAGTTTGCGCTGTTTATCGTATTCATTGCGTCTTCAAGTGTTCCGTCTTTCAGGAGGAATGTTTTTTCAACATTTACTCCAACGTCATTCACAAAACCGATAGTAATTTGAGATTCTGTTATTTCTGTTTCTTTGTCGACATTGTTCTGACCGACAAGTTTACTGTATGTGTAATTTGTGTGTTCTCCGTTTGATGGGGCTGCACCTACTGTATATGACCCCAGTCCTGTGACACGCCCGAAGTCTCCGACACCTATTACCTTAAATGAAATGCTCTGCATTGTGTCGCTTGTCGCTCTGAGAACAAACTGACCGTTATCATTTAGCAGTGCCTCTACGCCGGTTATGTCTTTATTGGTGTTAATTGCGAGCAATGCTGCTCCGACACTGGCGCCGAGGTCTATTATTGTGGAACCGAACTGTATTTTTGAACCGGCGAGTACCTGTGAGTATTCATCAAGACCGGTGACAGCACCTGTGACTGTTGCATGTTCTTTTTCCACGTGTGATGTTGAACCAGAAACAGTTGTGTATGTTCCTGTTCCGACAATTCTGCCAAAATCGCCTGATTTTACGGAGAAACTTATGCCTGCAGAGCCTGCGTTTGTATTTCTGAGTACAAATTTCCCGTTTCCGTCAATAAATGCCTCAACTCCTGTCGTAGCAGAGTTTGCGTTTATTGTAGCTATTGCGGATGATATTGTGCCGCTGAGAGTGATGTCTTTGCCGTTTATATTGACAACACTGTCCAATATCTGATCAGAATTGCTGACTGTTTTTGTTGCCGTAAATGTCGTTTTAGAGCTGCCGTACTTCTCCTCATGACCTGCAGACACCTGATAACCGATTATACCTGTCAATTGTCCGAAGTTTCCTGAAATATCACGTACGGAAATAGGGAGAGAACCGTTTCTCATTTCTGTGAATACGAGTCTGTTGTTTTCAATTGATGCTGTAATCTGAGTTATATCAGACATTGCATTTATTTGCTGGATTGCACTCTGAAGTGTTCCCGCTTTTATATCGACGATAGTTCCGTTAATGTTTATGGAAGAGTCTTCTATCATTGTATTGTTGTTAACATCTTCAGAACCTGTCAGGGTTGTTTTGGAACCCTGCTGTCCGATAGTTGCTGCTGCTGAAGCTGAACTTTCTGTTGTGAATCCGGCAATTGTGCCGAAATTGCTTGTGCCGCCTTCAACAAACAGTCCCTGGCTTCCTGTCATTTTGTTTCTTAGTACGACATGTCCGTTCTCTGCGTCAAATTCTGCAATAACTCCTGTCTGGTTCGTATATTCATTGATTTTTTTAATGGCAGCAGCAAGTGTTCCTGCGTTTAGTTCTATAGTAGTATCGTTGATTTTAAAGGAGCCTGCGGTTACCTGAACATTGCTCGGATTTACGATATTTCTTATACCGGTTAATGTCGTGAAATACTGTGCGTCCAAATCTGGATTTAGCACTCCTGTTGAGGTCATCCCGTCAGTGAGACCGACTTTCTGAGTAAAATCTGAATTTCCTGATTCTACTGTTATGCTGTAGCCGGCACCTTTTACATTATTTTTAATAACGAATCTGTCATTTTCAACAGATGCTGTTATATCAAGTCCGGATGCATTAATTTTTGCAATTACGTCCTCCAGTGTATCTGTAGCAGCTACATTAATAACTTCCTGAGCTGTAACGCCGTTTAGTGTTTTTCTTATAACAAAAGAACCTTCCTGAAAACCTCCTGTCATAGCAGCAATGGAATTGCTTCCGGTAAGGGTTTGGACAGAACCGTCAGAACCAAGGACAAGATTGTCCTCAATCATTTTTCCGCCTGTAGTAAATCCGATGACATTCGTAAAATTACTGGAACCTTTTTCTATCTCAATAAGAACATTTCCGGTTCTGTTAGCAACAAGAGTGATTTTGTTTTCATCTAAAATTGCGCCTACGCCGTATTTCTGGTCTCCGTTAATTTCGTTGAACAGGTCGTTTATCGTAGTGTTTGAATCAATCGTGAGTTCGTTACCGTTTATGGAAAAAGTACCGGTGGATATTGTTAAGCCTATTTTTTCACCGAAATTTGAGCTCTGGTCGTGCATGTTCATAGATTTTACGCCTTTTGAATCTATGTATAGCTGACCGTTCTCTATGCCTGCTCCGTATCCGTCTGCTTGAAGCGCTCTTATTACATCGCCCAGAGTATTGTTGCTGTTTACTGAAATAGTAGAATTGCCGATGTTAAACACACCGCTTTTTATGCCCAATTCTGACATCGTCATTGATTCATCGAGGTCATTGCGTGTGGTTGTTACCCTTGTACCGCTGTAGCTGCCGGCATACAAATCAGTGATTTTTGTGCTTAGGCTGATATTTTCACCTTTCAGTACGTCGCTTATTGCTTTTGTCGCTGTGGCAACCTGTGTAACTTTGTAATCAATGCGCTGGGTTGTGACGTTATTGTTGTTCAGAACAACATCGACAACATCCGGATTTGTGTTCGTAAAGTCAAGAACACTCGAGGTTGTGGTAGAGTCTTTAACGCTTTTCAAAAAATCATCAAGAGACGTTACCGTCTTTGAATACTGGTTTTTTAGCGAATTTAGTGTCGTAATCTTTGAGTTATGGGTATTTATCTGTGAACTTATTGTATTTATTGAGGACTGTAAACCTATAATCTGGCTGTTATAGTAACTGTTTAGCTGATATATCTGGGAGTTTGTCGTGTAAGCGCCTGAGGCAACCTGATTGAACATTTGTTCAATTGCACTTTTTTGCTGGTATAAGCTGCTTAAAGACTGCTGCTTTTGGCTCAAGACGTTGTTAATCATTGAGCTGATGGATGAATTTCTTGAGGTCGTAAGTCCGTTGATTATAATACTCATAGAACCTCCATTTCTGAATGAAGGTCAGTCGCTGCAGAAAAATCGACATAGCGCAAACAGGAGGTGTTTGCACAGCAGAAACCAGCACAAAAATTCATTTTTTGAAATGAAATAAAATCCATACGGAACCGTTAATTTTTTATCAACTCTACTACGACATAAACAGTATATCATATTGACATCATTTGCGCAATATTTAGTAAGAAAATGTAAAAGTTAAAAAGCTAAAATGCTTAAAAATAATATATTTTATTACTGTTTAAAATTGTTACATTTACAATTGTTAAATATCCTATTGCGTAATTTATATCAATGTGATATACTGTTTATGTCGAGTTGTGTAAATTGAAAATATACCCCAAGGATGTACGCATGAAAAAATGTGTAGTCGAACAATGGCATATTGAAAAATATAGCCTCTTGCTTGTGGTGAGAGGAGCTTTGGCATGGATATAAGTATTTACACAAACGGCCTTTCCTCTCGAAATGCTTCAATTTCATCACTTGTTAATAATGTACTTGCAAACAAACAGAAAAGCGCAGGTTCTCTTGGTGGTGCATCATCACTCGGCACAGGGGGAGAGGGTAATGCTTATTCAAATCAGATTAACAGCTCGTACGTAGAATATTTGAACAGTCTTCAGCAGACGATTGACAATTTAAACAGCAGCTCGACATCGATTACAAACAAACTTTCGACACTTTCAACAGTAAAAAGTTCTTACAATCGTACTGTTTCATCGCTCGATGATTTTATAAACAGTGTAAAAAACTCCAGTGCGTCATCTATTCTCGATATTTTCAACACAAACAGCTCGGCAGTGGACGGAGAACTTATCAGCAGCAATGTTGATTCACAACGTATTGAGTATAGCGTAAAACAGGTCGCTACTGCAACTCAGGCTATCAGTAGCGCGCTAAAAGGCGTAAGTATTGATGGAGAAACGAAAATAGTTGATCTTTTTGCCGGAAGCTTTGATGGTAAAAGGCTTACATCTACACGTTCTGACCTGACAGGTTCAATGACAATGAGCCGTCTTGGCGTGACTACCGGGACTTTTGAACTCGGCGGGAACCTTATTTCGATTAAAGGTTCCGACACAATCGATGACGTTATTGAAAAACTTCGGGTAAACGGTTACAAAGCGGGTTTTGATGCTTACAACAACTTCTATATTGAATCAGAATCCGGAAATTCTATGAAAATCACCAATCAAAACACAAACTTCGGTGAAATCATGGGGCTTACGATGTCCGAAGGCTCTTTTTCCATAAACGGACAGGAATTGTATATAAACAAAGATACTACTCTCAATAGCTTGCTTTCTACGATAAATTCCGATTCAAAATACGGGGTTGGTGCAATGCTAAAGGACAACAAAATTACTTTTGTTGCAAACCGTACAGGAAATGTTCTTATTGAAATCAAAAAAGGTACAAGCAATTTCACCAATGCAATAGGGTTTACGCAGGGCGGAAGCATGAATACTGGCAGCCTGGTTCTCGGCAATGACGGTACAGCTCAGAAACTTTCCGGTATTACCGCTATAAATGCTGACTCTACCGGCTATACAACAGGTACATTTAAAATCACCACTTCATATAACGGCAATGAACAGTCTGCTATCATCACTATAGACGAAGATGACGGAATAAATGACATCATAAATAAAATAAACAACTCGAACATCGGTATTTCCGCAACAATTGAAAACGGCGTTTTTGAACTTGTTCAAAACAACAAGGGCTCAGGTTATAATATAACTGTTGAGGCAGGAACAAGCGACTTTACCGAATTTGTCGGATTGACGGAAGGCACGCAATCTACCGGTATTCTTTCTCCCGGACTGGACGGGGATTATTTTACCCACACAACAGGCACAAAGGAGATTACAGATATCGATGCGCCGGATGTGGTCACTGCCGGTTCATTTAAAATCAACGGCAAAACTATTCAGCTAAAAGGCGGAAGCATTAGTGATGCGCTTGCCGAAATTAATCAGTACAGCGAAGAACTGGGCATTGTTGCTGAATACAAAGACAATCATATTACAATCAGAAACAGGCTTACCGGCTCAACCGCACTTTATATAGAAGGCGGTACAAGCAACTTCGGTGTTGTAACCGGCTTGACAACAGAAAGTGTATCATCATCGAATTTTGTTGCTGGTGCAGAAGGCTCGGCATCGACTTTAACAGGTACTGAAATTGTGAGCACAAACACTGAGGTCGGTGTATCTACTATTAAAATCAACGGAATTACCGTAAACATTGCAGAAGGCACACTAGAAAGTGCAATAAAAAATATAAACGCTGTTTCTGACAAGACTTATGTTGAAGCGTCAATTGATGAGAACGGAAAACTCGTTCTGACAGAAACCCGTCACGGCTCTCTGCCGATTTCTGTTCAGGATGTAAACGGAAACTTTGGTCAAATCACCGGTATAATCGGATATCAGGTTGTTGCAGGTGAAGAAGAAAAATACGGCGATACAAAAACTATACTGACTACAGCAAACTCTGTTTCATACGGAACTCAGATTATGAACAGTACAGTTGTTGTAAATGGCTTAACAATAGCCGTTGGAACGAATATTTCAGAAGCTTTGAATGCAATCAACGCTCATTCCTCGGCAACCGGTGTTGAAGCATTTTTGAACGATGAGGGCAGATTCGTACTGCGAAATATCGATAGCGGTATAAAAAATATTTCATTCCAGATAACCTCCGGTGATTTAGGCAGGGTCATAGGCGCCGGAACTTACACAACAATAGATGGCACAAACTCGCATGTAGAAATTGAATACGCAAGTGTAACAGGCGGGGTAACGGGTCTTGACGACTATTCTCAGGTTTTGAAAGGCTCAACACTCACTATCGGCAGTGTGACAATGGATATGGGTGAAACAATACTTGATTGTATTAATATAATTAATTCCCATAAAGATGAGACAAAAGTTGAGGCAAAACTTACTTCAACAGGACAGTTCCAACTTGTTGCCATAGATGATAGCATAGAAAACATTTCTTTTATTATCGGCGGTGAAGGTGACTTTGGCAGGGCAACCGGTCTCGGCAGCTATGTTATTCAGGGCAATGCTCCTGACGGCACTGAACAGCCTATTACTTCTACCGGGCTTGTAACCCCTACACGACAGATGAGAACATACAGCGTTCAATCTACGGGCGGCACAACCTCTGACGGTGAAAACATAGGTCAGACCTTCTCGAAGTTGACAGGTACAAACAATGTCACTAACACAACCCAGATACTCGAAAGTATTATAACTATTTATTATAAAAACGATGCCGGTGTTGATACCTCAAAAACTTATACCCTGAAAGCCGGTACACTCCAGTCCGCAATGGACACAATCAATAACTCGAACTGGTATGTAAAAGCACAGATTACCGAAGACGGAAAATTTGAGCTGATAAGCCGTGCGGTCGGTCCGTTTGATATAAAAATAAGCATGGAAAAAGTTGACGGCGTGGCCGGAGACTTTGGACGTGTAGTCGGTATGGCTACCCAGACGACGTTGGATGGCGACAAATCACAGGAAAGAAAAGATCCCGCAACGATTACCGGCGGAACATCAGGACTGACCCTGACAGACCAGATTCTCGGCGAAAACTCCATAACTATCTGGATGACACGTGAAAGACCCGGATTTACGGGTGTTGATACAATGACAGGCACTGGCGACCTTGCATCTGTAGCGAGAACGATTACTTTCAGAGACTCAAACGGTGATGGAAAAATCACTATAGCCGAGGCAATTGACCAGATTAACGCAGAAGCTTCGACCACAAAAGTCAAAGCGTCATTGATAAACGGTCAGTTTGTTCTGACTCAGATTGATGACCAGAACGCTGACGACAAATCAAAATACAACACCAACGGCGGCGCAAACACTGCCGGTGAAGGTGACACGATTAAGTACACAATTCAGGGCACCGGTGATTTCGAACATATCACGGGTCTGGATGCATACTCTGTCGCATCTTCTACAGCAAACACCGAAAAAGGCGACGACAACGGATATCACTACCACGCCGTAGTCACATCTACCGTAAAAAATGACGGTGGTACAATAAAATCAGGCTCTGTAAATCTTAACGGTACTATGGTAGATGTTTCCGGTTTGACAGTACAGGGTGTTATAGACAAGATAAATAACAGCTATTCGAGTGTTGCTACAGCAGGCTGGGATAACGGAAAACTTGTTATAATGCTGAAACGTCAGTCGAATTCTTCTTCGTCAGCTTCTTCGACCGCCGCATCCGTCACAGCTACGGGTGATGCAGCAAGGGTTCTCGGTCTTGCCGGTTATTCTATATCCTCTGGTGATGTAACAGCAGGTGTTTACAAAAACCATTGGAAATATTCCTATGACGTATGGTCACAAAAAACTGACGACTGGGATTTGTCTAAAGACTATGCGGGTTCTGACAACTACTCCTCGAATACAAGTGTTCAGTATGGTACAACCTATGAATACAGATGGAGAGACGAAATCTGGACAGACAGAACATGGGGTCCGAGCACCACGAACTCTACCTTCTCGGGGGATAAATACCGCAACCAGTCCTACACCTCATCTGTTGAAACTAACAAAACCACTCATACGACAGGTACAAGTTACGGTACGTCGGTAAGTACGATTACGACCGGATCGACCAGAACTGTCACAACTACTACAACACTTGAGAAAAAAGAATTGATTTATCAGGATGGTGTATTAACTAATAGTGCTAATGATTGGGCATCTGCTGAATCTATAATTGCTGGTAGAGATTATTCTCACATGGTCGTTTCTACACCTTCTGGATATACACTTACGGGATATAGTTATTCTCGTAATGAAATCTTGAATGGTACTGCATACACGTTTAATATTTATGCGAATTTTACAAGCACAAGTACAATTACGACCCAGATAGGTACGACAAAAACCACCTACACGACCCTCACCACCTCCACAACATACCAGACGTCTGTGGAAACGAACTTCACGACATGGTATTCTGGCTCGTATCAGGAACGTACGCAGGATTCTGCATGGTCTACCAGAGATACCGGCTATGGAAATACTATCTCTGATCCCTCTGACAGGGTCAGAAACCAGAGCGTCTACTCGCGTACTTGGTATTACGAAACCTACTGGACAAAAGACTACTCCACCTCCTATGATACAAATGTTCAGGAAGGATACTACAATGCGCCAGGATTCAAATATTCTGTCGGTCTGACCTACAGAAACGTATCCTCGACCCACGTAGTCGACCAGTACACGAACGGAAAAATTGAAGCTTCTACAGCATATGATTCCTCTACTTTCAACACCCACTTTGCAGGTCAGCAGGGAGGTACGATAACGATTAATTCTTCTTACTTCGGAAATATTGCTTCGTTCTCTTATTCCTCAACTACCTCCATAAACTCTATTCTCCAGTCATTGCGTAATTCAACCGGTATTGAATCAGTAAGCTCGGACGGTACGACTATTGTTACGGACGGATATTACGGAAGAGTCACAATCTCCGACACAGGTAACGCCGCAAAACTCCTCGGTATTGCGACCTCCGGTACAAATGGCTCCGCCAATAGAACGAACAAGTCGGACGATGACTGGAACGGTATTACGAAAAAAACAGATACTCTTACCGGTTCACGCACTGACCTGTATAATGACTTTTCGTTCGCTCTTCAGGAAGGCGGCTCCTTTGACCTGTATCTTGGCAACAGACTTCTGAAAACTATTACATACTCTGCCGGTTCAACGATTGAATACATACTGAGCCAGATGCAGGGCACATACGTATATGATACGGGCAAATATATCACTGACCCGTTCTCTGACAAATTATATGATGAAGAAGAATATGACCTTTATGGCACTGCATACACTGATTCGTCCGGCAGAATCTACTATACGGCTTCCTATTCCGCAAAACTCGACTCTGAGGGCAGAATCGTCATAACCTCCGATGTCTACAATTCTGCACAATCCGAAACCATTTCTGTTAAGAATGATACCGGAAACTTCACGCATCTCGCTGGTTTGACCTCAAACGGTCACAATTATGCAGAAAACAATACCCCTGTCATAGAATCTTACGGTTATGACCGTCTGACAGGTTCTGTTAAAAACCTTACAAAAGGTCACCTGCTCGGCAATCTCACAGCAGAAACCTTCCGGATATCAGGTGGCAACGGTACTTTCAATGTCTCGATTTCTTCGACAGACACTATTCAGGATATTATAAACAAAGTCTACTCACAGACCAACGGCGCATACAAAGCTGATCTTGATGAGGAAGGCCGCTTCTATATTGAGTCTACTATCCAGACTCCGACTGATACTCAGGTTACCAGCACAGATTTGACAAGACGTCTCGGGCTTGTCGCTGTTGACCAGTCTACCGGTCCGTCGTCACAGACAGAAACAGGTGATCAGGGTTACTTTATATTTGAAACCGATGGCGGCGGGGTTTTCGGTATGAAGCCTAATTCTATATTCACCGGTCTCAAAGATGGTCAGCTGACCTTCACCCTCCACGCCAGAGAATCAACGGGTGAAACAGGTAGTATTACCTATCGTCCGGATATTACTTACACAATAGATATCGTCTACAACGATACTGTTTCATCAGTTCTGAACAAAATGAAACAGGCTATACTCGCGGGCGAAGATGACATCTGGGAACACGATGACGTTATAGACGAAAACCGTGCTGACAGAATAGATTTCCATGTAAATTATGACGAAGAAAAGAATCTCGGTAAAATCTATCTCCAGATTATCGGTAACTACGCATCAGCAATTACTTTCGACAGTGATACATCAGGCTTTGTTGAAATGGCAGGGCTCTCAAAAGATGTTACGGTCTATGACCCCAACTACACTTCAGAATCAAAAGGCGCCGGAAAATCACAGCTCACCGGTTCTGTCTCAAATCTCACCGCAAACCATATATTCGGTTCAATGACCGCAGGCTCAATGACAATCACTGCAGGTTCGACGACAAAAACCATAGACGTACTCTCCACGGACAGAATTCAGGATGTCATTGACAAAATTAATGAAGGCGGTATTTTTGAGGCCGGTCTCGATGCAATGAACAGGTTCTATATAAAAACTGTCGGTCAGAATGCTGCTGATATCACTGTTTCCGGAACAACTGATTTCTACAGTCTGGTTGGTTTGAAAGGCAAAACATGGACTTACAACACAACGACCGAGCTCGGTTCGCTCGGATATTCCAAAATAACAGGCTCTGTCTACGGACTCACTACTGACAGAACTTTCAACAACATGACATCAGGTTCTTTCTCTATAAATGCTGACGGTCACAGGACTTTGAATGTCAGTGTTGAACAGGGTGTCACATCGGTCGGTGATGTTATTGATTTTATAAACAACAGTGCGGACAGTGATTTTACGGCATCGCTTGACAATTCCGGACGAATCGTTATTTCCACAAAAATTGACAACGGTGCAACGATTTATGTTAATGACGGAACGACAAACTATGCAAAAATACTCGGATTGACAGCAGGTACTCTCGGAGGAAATGCTGTCGGTGTCAATGGCTCCAGTGACAGGTATTCTGCTCTCACCGGTTCAACAACCGGACTCGATAACTCCATGAGATTCTCTGCAGGTGATTTTGTCATATCTGTCACAAACCCTGACGGTCAAAAAGTGTCGCAGAAATTTACGCTCACCGGTAACGAAACACTCGCTGATATCTCAAGCATGATTTCGAATTCATCCCTCGGTGTGTCTGCTGTTCTCGACTCTTCGACGAACAGTCTGACCCTGCGTTCAAAAACTGCCGGAAATTATATTATAGAGGTGACTGACGGTACATCTGATTTTGCTGAAACTGTCGGATTCACAAGAAACGGCTCTCAGGCAAATCCGTCGCAAATCGGTTCTCTGTCTACGTTGACTTCGACTTCTACGGTATACAGTGTTCAGACACTCGGATTTAGTGCCGGTGATTTCTACATAAATCTTGTCAACACGGACGGGTCGATATCTGACTCATTGCGTATTGAAATTTCTCAGTATGATACTATAGATTCTATTATCAGCAAGATTAATAATTCCGGATTCGGTATTGCTGCAACTATAAATGCTGACGGCAGAATGGTTCTAACCCGCACGGAAACAACCACAGCAGGCGGAATCTCTGTTACAAAAGGTACAAGTGATTTTACGAACAAAATCGGTTTTACCTCAGGCGGTAATCTCAGTTCGGGTGCGAAAATTGAAAATGGTGTTGATGCGGAAAGAACTGTTGTTACCAGCAATGAAATTGCGGTTGCTAATCCGACGGTTTCGCTCTCGACCATCGGTATAACTGCCGGAAACTTCAAAATTAACGGTGCTAATATTAACGTTACTGAAAATGACTCTATTGCTACGCTTCTCGGCAAAATTAACGCTGCTTTCTCTTCAACTGATACGAACGGCGTTTATGCAGAGTTTATCAACAACAGGCTGGTTCTGACCTCTAATTCTGCTTCGGGTGATGCTCGTATAAATATTGAGGCAGGTACAACGAATTTAACTGATATGATAGGGTTGACGTCAGGTTCGTCTATTGTTGCGGATTCTCAGACTCTCGGTGACAATGCTATATTCACTCTGAACGGTCAGGAATTCGAAACACAGTCAAATGTTATCTCTCTCGACAAACACGGAAATCTTGTTGATACTGACAGTTCGGCTGAAGCTATCAGGCTCACTCTGAAGGCAACGGGTAACGGTACTATTGATATCGGTAAAAACGCTGTTACCAACGCATTCAACAGGCTTAATACATTTGTAAAACGATTTAACGAAGCAATGGGACTCTCTCAGAACAAGGTGTTTGAGGGTGATGCGGCGTTCGAATCACTGATTGTGAACATTAAAAAAGCCCTTACTGACAATGTCGGAACTTACAGACAGATTCAGCGCCAGATGTCTGACATAGGTATAAATGTAGCTATTTCGGGCGGTGTTTCATCTTCTGACGGCAGAGTCACTATCTCGCTCAACAAAGACAAGTTTATAAATGCCTTCATGAATGACCCTGACAAGGTTAAAGGTATTTTAATCGGAAACGACAAAAAGCCTATAAACACTGCCGAAGCAGGTACGTTTACGAGACTCAGAGAAACTCTCGATGATTCGCTGCAAACAAACGGATACTTTGCATCAACAACAAGACTGCTTGAATCTACGAACAAGTCTATTATGAATGAGATTGCAATGAATACCAGCGAACTCAACAACGTCAGAGCAACAATGTCATTTGAACAAAATTCCCTTGCCTCAAATCAGGCCGAGCTTGCCGATTTCCTTGCCCAGCTCGAAGAACAGTATGATGCTGTAAACAAAATGATTGACAAGTTGAAATATCAGTACAATCAGTCTCTCACAAGACTCGTACTCAATCCGACAGGAAGTTCTCTGATGAGTTCATAGTTCATTCTTTTCATGTCTGCCGAATACCATTGAAACGCAAGGCGGAGAATGAAATATAATTTTATGTCTTTTATTTCTCTTTATTTTTTATAGCATCAAGAATGCTGTCATCTTTGAACATAATCTTCAATTCAACACGTCTGCTTTTTGCAAAATCTTCTTTTCCATTTACAAGAACAGGCTCGGACTGACCTTTGCCTTGAACTGACAGAAGTTTGAACATTTCTTTCTGATGCTGCGCTTTTCCTTCATAGTCAGAGAATATTATGTATTGGGCTACAGAAGAAGCACGCTTCAAACTTAAGTCCATATTTTTATAGTATTTCATCTCAGGTGTGCGCGCGTCAGCGAATGCCTGAGAGTCTGTATGACCTTCTATAATAATCTGTGATATATTTTTTCTTACCTCAGGATCTTTCATAATTGTATTAAAATATATAGGTACAAATTTCCCGAGATATTGTTTTCCGCGGTCAGAAAGTTCGTAACTGTTCAGCTCAAAAAGTTCAAGGTCTGAAATTTTTATTCTTCCTGAAAATTTATCAACGTCTGCTTGAATATTATTCTTTTTCAATTCCTGTACAAGTTTTTCACTGAATTCATACTGCGTTTTTTGTTCTTCGACTTTATTCTGAGTAAAACCTGTAATCGCGAATACAAAAAGAATAATAAATATTACAGCAAGTCCGAGAAGAAGGTCGCTCATTGTGACCCAGAAAACATTTTCATCGCCGTCATTTTGACCGGCACTTCTATTTCCGTATTTGATATATTTCATGTTTTACTCGTCTTTACTTTTAAATAAATCATCAAGAATATTTGACGTACCTTTGCTTGCTTGAACAAGCTGTTCATTAAGTTTGTTTACACTAAAAATTAGGTTATCAAGATATGGTATAAGGCTTGCATTAAAACTTTTTTCAAAAGCTATCTTCATCTGCTCCGGCAAATGATTAAAAATCTGGCTCATTGCACTGTTAGAAACTCTTGCTTCGTTTAACAGCTGTACGAGAAATTTTTCGGAAGAGATATTATCAAAAAGTTTACTCATTTCCAGCTGAAATTCTGCGAGCGGAGCTTTACACAGGTTTTTATATAAAATTCTTTCCGCAATTAGAAATATAATGGATGTTCCGACTGCAACAACCGATATCATTGCAGCAACCTTCATTGCAGCCATAAGAGCGGAAACAGAAGAAATTGTTGCTTCCTGAGTTGCAAAATTAACCTTTGCAAATGCCAGAGATATATGCAAAAAAGTAAACAATGGTCCTAAACCTGTCAATATAGTTGGAACTGCAGAGATAAATTTGTAATTCATTTTGTTATTTATCAGTGTTTCTTCGTTAAAGAAGTAGCCTGCATCCATTGTACACTGTATTGATGCTGTTTCTGATCCCATTGCTTTGAATTTCAGCACGTCGTCGTTTGTTTTAACCTGAACGCCTTCGTTAAAAACCAGGCTGTTTTTGAATTCAATCCAATAAGCAGAAATAAAAGGATTGTTAGAAAAAACATCATCCAACTCTTTGAATCTGAAAACAATATTTCCCTTTTTAAAAGAACGAAGAACATTTGTCAAATATTTTAACGATGCATTAATATATCTGACCGAATTTATATAATAAACCAGTATACCTGCAAAAAGTGCCAGTATTGCAAGAATTACAGGATTTAAAAACAAGCTGAAATCTAAAATCATAATACCCTCATACTAATACATTACCGTTATATTAATACAATTTTTATTGAAAAAACACAATCAATTAATGTATTTGCAATGATAATATATTAAAAGATATAATAGGAATATGGAAAGTATCGCTGTCACAAAAAAATATGTACTGAAAAAACAAAATACAGCTGCGGTATACAAAATAGATTATGAAAAAGATTTGAATCCGCAGCAGTTGGAGGCTGTAAAATTTCAGAAAGGCTCTGTGCTTGTTATTGCCGGTGCCGGTTCCGGAAAAACAAAAACACTTACTTATCGTGTTGCACGTCTTATAGAAGACGGGGTTTCTCCTGAAAACATTCTGCTTTTAACTTTCACTAAAAAGGCAGCGGATGAAATGCTGAACAGGGCTGTTATGATACTTGATTCAAGGTGTGAAAAGGTCGCAGGCGGTACGTTTCATTCTTTTGCAAACTTTATTTTGAGAAAATATTCAAATTACCTTGAATTAAGAAACAATTTTACTATTATAGACCGTGCAGATGCTGAAGATGTAATAAACCATATCAGAGCAAAAGTCATTGAAAAACAGGAAAAACGTTTTCCCAGAAAACACACTGTTCTTGATATTTATTCAAAGGCTGTAAATAAAAATATGTCGGCAAAAGAAATTATTGAACAGGAGTACAGACAGTTTGAACATTGCGTTGAAAAAATAAACGAAATTTCCCGCCAATACGCCGAATACAAGCGTGCAAACAGTCTTCTTGATTATGATGATTTGCTCCTGTATCTCAAGGCGCTTTTAGTCTCTGATGATGAGATACGCAAAAAAATTTCTAATCAATACAAATATATTTTAATTGATGAGTATCAGGATACCAACTCTCTGCAGGCTGATATTATAAAACTGCTTGCGTCTGAACACAACAATGTAATGGCTGTAGGGGACGACTCTCAGAGTATTTATTCTTTCAGGGGAGCAAACTTCAGAAATATTCTTGATTTTCCGAATATATTTCCCGACACAAAAATAATAAAACTGGAACAAAACTATCGCAGTTCTCAGAATATTCTTGCTTTAACAAACATGGTTATTGCCAGGGCAAAAGAGAAATTTACAAAAAATCTTTTTTCTAATATTGATTCTCCTGAAAAGCCGGCTCTTATCTGTACAAATGATATGCAAACAGAGGCTGAATTTGTCGCTCAGAGAATTCTGGAGCTGCAGGAAGAGGACATTTCTCTAAACGACATAGCTGTTCTGGCAAGAAGTGCAAGAATGACTTATAATCTCGAGATTGAACTGGCAAAAAAATCAATACCGTATAAGAAGTTTGGCGGTTTGAAATTTATTGAAACTGCTCACGTAAAAGATGTAATAGCGCATCTGAGAGTTATATTAAATCCGAATGACATAATCAGCATAAATCGTATTCTGTTGCTTTTAAAAGGAGTAGGTGCCCAGACTGCAATGAAACTTTTGCCCGTAGTTGCAGGTGAGAATATTCAGCCTGAAAGATTAATGCTCCCTGCCAAAAGTTCCGGAGACATAAAACATTTGCTTGTTACAATGCAGGACTGTAGAAAAGATTTGTTCAAACCATCGGTAATTGTTGAAAAAATACTGCACTATTATGAACCGATTCTGATGGAAAAATATGATGATTATACAAAACGTCAGAAGGATTTGGAACATTTTTTGTATTTGTCTGAACAGTATTCTTCACTTGAGGACTTTTTGAGTGATTTAGCTTTGGAACCACCTGATTCGGCGGTTAGTGATGTTGATGATGGTGCCGTTCAGGATGAATATCTTACATTGTCCACTATACACAGCGCAAAAGGGCTGGAGTGGAAAGCCGTGTTTATAATTGGTGCGGTGGATGGAAGATTCCCCTCTGTTTATTCTTTTAACTCAGAAGAAGAGCTGGATGAAGAATTGAGACTGATGTATGTTGCAACAACACGTGCAAAAACTCATCTTTATATTACATATCCGATAGATATGTTTGACCACGCAACCGGCATGGTGCTTTCAAAACCTTCTAGATTCCTTGACGATATAGGTCAAGACATTCTTGAACGCTGGGTGCTGGAAGTAGAGGATTAAATCTCTGCGCGATTTATCGTTTTTTGTTCTGAAGTGAGAAGGTTTTTGACAGTCACTGTATTGTTTTTAAGTTCGTCTTCAAGCAATATGTAGGCATAATTTGCGGTTTTTGCCGCTTTATCAAGCTGCTTTTTGAATTTTCTTGCACTATAGTCAAACTCAACACTCATACCTTTATCTCTCAATTCCTGAGAAAGTTTCAATGCTTCTGTCGGGTTTTCTGAAATTACAAATGCATCAATGTTTTTCTGTACAGCTGAAGGAATCAAAGAATTTAAACGTTCCATTCCCATTGCCCAGCCCACAGCAGGTGTAGGGGCTCCGCCGAGAGTTTCTACAAGAGAATCATACCGTCCGCCTCCGCATACGGCATTTTGGGAGCCAAGATTGTTGGACTTAATTTCAAAAACCGTTCTGTTGTAATAATCCAGTCCGCGTACGAGCAGTTTGTTGATTTTGTATGGTATTTTTAAAGCATCAAGATATCCTTTAAGCTCATCAAAATGTTTTTTGCAATCCTCACAGATGTAATCAGAATAGATAACATCCTGAATTTCTTTTTTCTCAAAAATCTTCTTGCAGGATTCGTTTTTGCAATCCAAAATTCTCAAAGGATTCTTTTCATATCTGTATTTGCAATCGTCGCATAAGTCAGGAAGTTCTTTTTTTAAAACCTCTTTTATTGCCGTTCTGTACTTGTCTCTGCATTCTTTGCATCCGAGAGAATTTATTTCTATCTCAAGGTCATTTAACCCGAGAGCGTTTAAATATTTTACGGCAAGATTTATACATTCAGCATCTGCCGAAGGTTCGTAAACTCCGAACATCTCCACACCTACCTGATGAAATTGGCGTTGTCTGCCGGCCTGTGGTCTTTCATATCTGAACATAGGGCCTTTATACCAGAGTTTTACAGGTTGCGGCAGACGTGAAAAACCGTTTTCTATATATGCGCGAACGACTCCCGCTGTATTTTCGGGACGTAAAGTCAATGAACGGTCGCTTTTTTCAAAAGTATACATTTCTTTGTTAACAATATCAGTTGAGTCACCGACACCACGCGCAAAAAGTTCTGTTGCTTCAAATATCGGAGTTCTTATTTCTTTGAAATTGGCTTTAGAAAAAACGTTCAGTGCCGCCTGTTCCATTTTGTGCCAGTTTTCAACTTCCGATGGAAGTATGTCTTTTGTTCCTTTTTGGGCTTTTATCATATACATCCTCTCAATCTGATATTATTTTTAAAACAATATAGGTTAATTATATTATGAAAAATGGCTATTTCAATATTTTGGGTATATGGTGTTTATCGTTGTTTACAACAAAAAATACTTGAAATGTTGAAATCTTATACTCGGAGTTATGATTCAATCCGGTCAATCAGCGCCGCAAGTTTCTATAATTTATGCACTATGTCATGCTGAAGCGATAATTCTGTAGCGCCATTATTATCGTCTGTGTTCAGCATCTTACACACTTGGTGTTTTACACTACATTTCGCGTCTGTAAGATCCTGAAACCAGTTCAGGATGACACTTTGGCATGTTTCTTTAGATTGCCGCGCCCTCGTTCCTCGTCATTGCGGCGGATTTTCGGACGGGTGAGCGAAGCGAAACCCGGGGAGCGAAGCTCGAAGCGAGTACTGGCGAAGCCAAACGAGCGGCAGAGCTGAGCGAGAAGGAAATTCAAGACAGTGCCTGAAAGGCACGAAGCAATCCAGTCAGCCAACGTCGCATGTAATGATAATATTTATTATGTAAAAATAAAAAATTTACCGCTGCAAAATACGATTTATGCTTTTTGTTCCACCCATTCTTTGGCGCAAAGAACGGGTGGAGCCCAAGAAACTTCCGACCTGTTGTTCCACTCATACAGAAAGTAAATTAAACCCGAGTCTCATAACTCGCTGTCCATATTGCCGCGATGATTGAAGCGGAAAAAGAAAGTATTTTGAAAATAATTACGGACAGCTCAGACAGATGAGACTCATTGTTGTTTAATTAACTTTCTGTAATTCGTTTCACAATGGTCGGGAGGGGGGTATTGCTACGCTCGTTTGAGGGTAGTTTTTACATAATAAATATTATCAATACGTCATTGCGGCGGATTTCCGTACGGACGACGCGACAGAAGGGAGCTAGTCCGGGGAGCGAGTGCGAAGTGGACGGCAGCGCAGCGAAGTCCACGGCAGCAACGAGCGAGAAGGAAATTCAAGACAGTGCCTGAAAGGCGACGAAGCAATCCAGTCAGCCGGCGTTTATTGTATTAACGATAGAACGATAGAGGAATGAATATTTTGAGACTGTGCAAGGAGAGCAGAGGAGGTTTGCTGTAGAATCTGGCTTTTCACAAAGTC
>CALUSL010000012.1 GCA_944323425.1 Candidatus Gastranaerophilales bacterium
GAGTGAAACGACGAAGCAATCCAGTCAACCGGCGCGGGTATTTAGTGCCCGACTCCGGAGTTGTCAGATCCTGAAACAACTTCAGGATGACATTGGTTCAATTGTCAATTTGCGTTTTTGGAGATTGCCGCGGTCGTCCTTCGGACTCCCTCGCAATGACGCATCAATTTTATGTTTTTATTCTCTGTCATTGCTGTGAATTGTATAGCGATTTATCCCTTCGAATGTATTATGACGTAAAACGTATGAAAAGTGAATTGAACTAAAGTTTGAACTTTTTCATACTTTAGTTGGAAAATTGTGCATTATTTTAGTTTTTTACCTTTTCCGGATTATTATTAAAAAAATCGAATACCGCTTTTGCTGCGCGTTTGCTGATTGTTTCCGCCAGTTCTTCTTTTGTTGCCTGAGAAATTTTCCTTATATTTTTATATTTTTTTAGGAGCAAATCTTTTCCTTCGTCACTCAACCCTTTTATTTCATCAAGTACTGATTTTGTCGCACTTTTCTGACGTAATTGTCTGTGATAAGTTATTGCGAATCTGTGAGCTTCATCTCTGATGCGCTGGAAAAAGTATAATGCAGGAGAGTTAACTGGGAATATAACAGGATCCGAATGTCCCGGAAGAAAGACTTCTTCAAGTCTTTTTGCAAGAGAAACTATATCATGTTGTTCAATACCCTCTTCTTTAAATGTTTCCATTACTGATGACAGCTGCCCTTTTCCGCCGTCTATGATGATTAAATCAGGTTTTGTCATTGTTTCAGAGAGTTTGCCTTTATATCTGCGTTTTACTACTTCCTGCATTGATTTGAAGTCATCTGGTTTTGATTCTGTAGATTTGATTTTAAATTTTCTGTATCCGGATTTTTTAGGCATTCCATTTTCAAATCGTACCATTGAGGCGACTGTGTTTGTTCCTTGGATATGCGAAATATCAAAACATTCCACAATATAGGGGAAGTTTTTAAGACCCAGTTTTTCTTGGATATAAGAGCCTACTTCGTTGTAGTCTCTTTGGATTTCTGTTAATGTTTGTAATTTAACTTTTTCAAAATAAAACTTTGCATTTTTTTCAGCAAGACTTTCGAGTTCTATATTGCGTTTGCTTTTATTGGTAACAAATTTAACTTTTTTGCCCGCCCGTGAAGATAGCCAGTCAGAATACAGCTGCATTTCTTCTTTTTCAAGGTAATCAGGTATAAGTACTGTAGTCGGGATTTCAAAATCAGAACACATTGTATAATATTCTTTAAGGAATGTATTGAGAACCTCATGTTCGGATGTAAGATTCAGGTTTTTAAATTCAAAATCCTTTTTGTCCGTGAGTCTGCCCTGTCTGATTTGTAACAAAGATACCACATATAGATTGCCTTCGAAATATACCGCAGCAATATCCTGATTTATGCTTGTATTTTCAAATACAACTTTCTGTTTCTCCATAGTTTTTTGCACATCAAAATAGCTGTCACGGTATCTTGCTGCTTTTTCATATTCCTGACGCTCTGCATATTTTTCCATTTCCAGTTTTAGCTGCTCGACAAGCTCCTGTTGCTTTCCTGTCAAAAACAATTCAACGTTTTTCAATATTTCTTTGTATTCATCAGGCGTTATCATCCTCTGGCAAGGGGCGGAACAACGCCCTATTTGATAATACAGACATGGTCTGTCCCTAAATTTAGGCGTCTTGCACTGTTTTAAAGGAAAGAGTTTTTTTAGCAGATCAAGTGTTGAATACATGGCTCTTGAATCTGTATAAGGACCGAAATATTTGCCTTTGATTTTGTTCCTGTTAGCTTTTCTCGCCACGACAATTCTTGGATATTCTTCATCAGTGATTACAAAATAAGGAAATTTTTTGTCGTCCTTCAAAAGAACATTGTATTTGGGTTTGTATTTTTTTATGAGGTGTGATTCAAGAATAAGTGCTTCTACTTCAGAGTCTGTAATAATAAATTTTATCTGTGCAATTTGCGGAACCATTATTCTCAATTTGGGTGAGTCGTGGTTTTTGTTAAAATAACTATGCACCCTGCGTTTTAGATTTTTTGCTTTTCCGACATAAATGACCTCGCCGGTTTCGTCATAAAATTGATAAGAACCGCTGAGTTCGGGTATGATTGATAGGGTTTGTTTTACGTCATTCATAGTATAAAGTATAGCATTATTATTGTATAATGTATTAAAGAAATAGATAGGGATATATATGAGAATTGTATTAAGATTATTTTTTGTGTTAATTATTGGTTTTTGTTTTGGCGCTGAATCATTTGCTTCAGAAGGGTTTGCGCAGTTGTATCTTTTGAAAAAAACTGACGCAGATACTATATCCGGAATCATGCGTGATAAATTAAAAGCGGACGGGTACAAGGTTCTGGGGGCGAGAAATATGTATGTTGTGCCTGAAAATGTTGATCCTATGGTTCCTAAGTATTATGTACTTTTATTTAAGCAGAACAAAAATGACTGTTATTATTACAATTTTACAAATGTAAACTATATGCTTAATGACACTCTGCTGGAAGAATTGGAGAAAAAGAAAATTAAATACAAAAAGAAGAATAATAAGGATTTGGAAGAGCTGTTTGAGGAAGCTGCAATTGATTTAAAAAGCAAGGCTGAAAATTTTAATTTGAATTACAAGTATGATTTTAGCGATGAAGCACAGAAAAACTTCGATAAAATGTATTTCGGTAATGTTTCTATTGATGAAAAAAAAGCAGGACTTTTGGAACAGATGAAAAAAGTAGAAGAAAAGGATTTTTCTTCTCTTAGAACTGAGAATAGTCAGGTCAAAATTCCAGAAATTCAAGTAAAAGAAACATCGACCAAAACAAAACCGTTGAACGGACGTGTTTTAACTGTTCCTGCCGGTACAGCAATGAATGTAAAACTGCAATCCGATATTAGCACTGCAAGTTTGTCTACTGATGACAGTTTGACTGCAACATTGCTTAGTGATTTTATTTATGATGATGTTTTAATTGCACCGGCTGGCAGCATATTGTATGGGAAAGCACTAAGTGCAAAAAAGGCGGGATATGCATATGGTAATGCCAGTGTGGAGATTGCGTTTAATGAATTATTAACCCCTGAAGGCAAAAGTTTTCGTCTCAGCACTGAATCTATTCTGTTGGAAACAGATACAAATAGAGCAGGAAAAATAACAAGAGATGTTGCTGTAGGTACGGTGGTTGGTGTAGTAGGAGGACTAGTCGGTGCTTTGCTGGGGTTGGATTTGAAAAATTCTATTTTATGGGGACTTAGTGCCGGAGCCGCTTCAGGAACTATGCATGCTGTTTTGCAGCGTGGAGAAAATGTCGAAATTCAGAGTGATCAAAATTTGAATATAAAGCTAATTGAGCCTATGACTGTTTCTGAGTAATATGTTAGCGAAACAAGGTATGGAGTTTTAAAATGCCGATGGCCACTCTGCCGAGAAAAAGCTGACTAAATGTCAGGTTTTTCGAGAGGTAGAACCAAGAACTCTGTCGAGAATTGACTAAATGTCAATTCGAGATAGAGGCAGGCTAAGTCAGAAGCAGAGCTTCTGCGTGCCGTATAAAAATTGCGACTCCGACAACAAAAAAACTCCTTTTCAGGAGTTTTTAAAAATGCCGATGGCCACTCTGCCGAGAAAAAGCTGACTAAATGTCAGGTTTTTCGAGAGGTAGAACCGGGAACCGGTTCGACTCCGACAACAAAAAAACTCCTTTTCAGGAGTTTTTAAAAATGCCGATGGCCGGAGTCGAACCGGCACGTGGCGCAAACCACACAAGATTTTGAGTCTAGCACGTCTACCAATTTCATCACATCGGCATAAACATATATTTAATTTTCACTTTTTTGCTTCTGTGATGAAATCGGTAGACCTTAATCTGAGTAGTCTCCGCTGCCGCTCCGGTCAGTCATCACATCGGCATAAATTTGATTATACAAAAATTCTATCAAAACAAGAATAAATTGCAATTATTAAAATCTAAAATAAATAAATGGATTGTATGTTGAGGCAGCTATGGTTGCAGACGAAAGCAAGAATAACGCTAACAACCATACATTTACAAATCCGTACAAAATTTTATTTTCGCGTTTCACATTCAATATATTTCTAAATATCGGAACTGAACAAATCAAAGCCGCAAAAATCATAATAACTTCATACGAATCAACATAATATGGTAATGCATATGCAATATCGTGTACATCCAATAGTCCGAACATATTTCTAATATATTTGAATGCATAGCCCATATCATCAGACCTAAAAACAACCCATCCGAGTATAAAAACAAATATCGTGTAAAAATGTTTTATAAAATTCAACGGTTTTGAAACGGTTTCTTTTGACCAGCCTGTAATTTTTTCAAGAATAATAAATAAACCGTTCCAGACACCCCAGATTACAAAAGTCCAGCTTGCACCATGCCAGAGTCCTGTAAGCAAGAACACAATCCCCAGATTTAAACAGGTTCTTTTTAGTCCATTTCTGTTACCTCCAAGCGGAATGTACAAATATTCCTTAAACCATGTAGAAAGGGATATGTGCCATCTGCGCCAGAATTCAGTAATAGATTTTGATATATATGGATAGTTAAAGTTCTCCATAAACTTAAACCCGAAGATAAATCCGAGTCCGATTGCCATATCAGAATAACCGGAAAAGTCAAAATATAACTGGAAAGAATAAGATACAGCGCCCAGCCACGCGATCAAAGGAGAAAATGTGTCCGGTGACTGAATAAAAATCTTATCCGCAATTGCTCCGAGGGTATTTGCTATTAGCATCTTTTTGGACAGTCCTATTATGAATCTTTTCACCCCGTACTGAACTTTTTCAAAATTTACATCTCTATCGTCGATTTGTTCTGCTATATCATGATATTTTACGATAGGTCCTGCTATTAGCTGTGGGAACAAACAGATATATAGTGTAAGTTTGTAGAAATTCTTCTGTGCTTTGCATTCGCCTCTATATACATCAATCAGGTATGACATTGCCTGAAAGGTATAAAAAGAAATACCCAATGGCAATATAACTTCAATGAATTTTATGTCCATTGAAAAAATGTGATTTATGTTCTCCAGTACAAAATTAAAGTATTTAAAATATGCAAGAAACCCTAAGTCTGCTATAACCGTTAATATAAGTGCAAGTTTTTTGTGCTTTTCAAATTTTTCTATTGCCAGTGCACCTGTGTAATTTACAATAATCGTTAAAAGCATTATTGCCAGATACTTTGGTTCGCCCCATGCATAAAAAAGTATGCTCGACACAAGCAGTATCGGATTGTGCAGTTCTTTTTTGCTACAAAGATATAGCACACACAATATAGGTAAAAATAAAAATACAAACGTCATAGAACTGAAAAGCATTTAATTCTCTCTTTCGTACATATTTTTCAAAGGAATAATATAAGCACTGGAGATAGTTAGAATCAGTATATCAGGTTTAATTTTTAATATTTCTTTTTCATAGCCGGACATTTTAATTTCATCTACAAATTTTCTTTTGGTATTATTCGCCCTCATATATTTTAGATGTTTAAAACTGTATGGCAGAATGTCATTAAAATTCTCCGACATACTATTGCCTATCTCTATAGCTGTTAAATTATTTTTCGCGGGAAAGTAAAAATCTTTTATTTTGTTATCGTAATCTATATCTATTTTCAAACTTTTATGTTTTTTATGATTGTAATAAGGATATTCAACATCCAGAACTTTTTCTGATATTTTCTTATCATCAAGGTTTAAAAATGCATACAATGTTTGTCCCGTTGTATATTCTCTGGTAAAATCACTACGCACCAACGTATTTTTTGATATGTTATAGTCAGTTATCGTGTCAGACATAAAACCAGGGAAATCTTTCTTGATTTCTTTTGCAAGCAGTGTGTAACCGATAAATGCGCCATAATCTGTCCAATGGTGGTCAGTTTTAAAAAACACAAAATTTTCTTTAGCTAAAGATTTGAACTGTTCAGATGGGAAAATTATTTTTAAATCTGTATTCTTCTTCGCATATTCATATATTTGATGAAAGTTTTCAGTTTTTCCTGCCGGCATGTAAACATTTTGTTCTTTGTAAATATCTTCTTTTGCAGGTACGACTACAAGATAGAATTTGATATTGTGTGAATTGCAAAACTCATTTAATCTTTGCAAATTTGAAATAATATGTTTTACTGTATTTTCGGACAGTTTATCATAAACTGCCAGTGAGTATGGTTCTAGCCTGAATCCCCATTGTGTTTCTTTATTTAATAAAGCATGATTGGGCAGAACATAATTTTTATATGCTATGTAGTATTTAAACTTATCAAAATACGAAATTATTTCATCTCTCAAATAAAAATGATCTGAAAAATAGTTATTATAATTATTGCCCCAGTCATAATTTATGTTCTTATCCATAATGAATGGCTGATATGTCGCCAATATACGAAGTTCTTTTTCTGAGAACACTTTCGTATCAAGTTTTACCATCGGCACAAAAAGCAGAATAAAGAATGTTAAAAGAAAGACTATATCCATCCTTGACTGATTTTTAAGTGTCTTAAAATCTGCAAGATAACCGGTAAGTTTATAAAACAAAAGAAAAGAAAGGACAGTAATTATTACAAATAGTTTGAAATCGAATTTTATTGATGAACGAACTTTTAGCGGTTTGTTATAAATTATTGAGAAATTTTCTGATTTAGGAGTTACTACAAGAGAATTGTCTTTGATTTCTATATCTGCATTTTTTGCAGAAAAATTTTCTAAATCATTGATTTTATACTTGCCATTTCTTAGCTCAAATTCAGATATAATAAGGGTTTCGGGGGGGGGGTAAATGCTTTATTCAGAACAATTTTTATGCGTTTCGCAGATGTTACATGTGCAAATGTAACATTAAATTTTGACGATTTAGATAAATCAATATCATATCCTGCTCTTTTTACTTTTTTGAAGTCATTATTGTTTTTCTTGTTCAAAAGAACTTCAATATTAGTGAGTCCTTGTCCTTTCACATTAAAACAGACATTAAAGGGCTTAAAAATCAACCAGTATCTGTTTGCCGCAGCCACGCATAAAATTGTCAAAATTAGCGCTATTATTGTTCTTTTTCTCATTCGTATACACTTATTTCCAAATCAATACAAAAATTCTACCAGAACAAAAAGAAAATGCAAACATCACTCTTCAAAAATTGCTTTGAAATATATATCAGCACTCTGTGTATTATACATTGGCGTGTGTTTCCAGAGTTTGAAAGTAACACCTGCAGGCAGGTCTGTTATACTGAACTCCAGCTTAGGCTGCATTGGCGAAGTATTATTGCAACCGCCTTTTAGCTTACAGCTGGAGCCGACATGAATATAATCTAACAATTCATAAACATTTTCTGATACATTGTCAGATTTTGTAAAATACAAATTATATTTTTCATAAACATATGTATATTTATATCCGAAATCACGGGCATTTAATCCTACAAATGCAAGCGGTACAATATATTCCGGCTGCTGTATGTTTCTTATCAGGCTTTTATCTGCTTTATATACAGCAATAATCATTTTGTGATCTTTGTCATAATACATAGATTTGGGAATAAACTGCATAAGCTTATTTTTGCAAAATGGAGTGTTTTTCGGATAGTGATATCCAAGATGATTTATAACCCCGAGAAGTAAAGACGGATTGTTCATATAAACACTTCTTGCTGTTGGTCCGTCTGCAACGTCGGGTCCGAATGGGCAGGCTGTATTGTCCAGACCATACCAAGGCTTTTTATCCTGTATTCCTCCGAATACTGTTTCATTGGGCTTATAAAATTTTGATGCAAAACGGGATGAATTAACGTATTTTTTTCTTAAATTAAATATTTCTTCTTTAGTCAGATTGTCATACTCTGAGGGGGGATTAACTTTAATTTTTTCCAGATTTTCAAACAATTTTTCACTGCTTTGTGCTTTTTCTTTTTTTTGTTTTTCTGCGGCATTTTTGTCAATTGAAGCAATCAAATTTTCAACTTCTGCCAGATTCTTTGCATTATATTTAAACGTGTTTTTTTTCAATCCCGCTGTTACAATTTCTCTATATTTAGTAAAATCGTCAAGAGCCTCTTTCTTCTTTCCCAGCTTTAGATAACATTTACCCCTGTTCAATCTTGAGGTTGTATAGCTGTCAGGAATAACGATTGTATCAAGTAGTTTTGTGTAATATATAACGGCATTTTCGCAATCATCAAGTTTTCTGTATGCAAGGGCCGCATTATATAAAGCCTCTATTTTTGCATCAAACTGGTCATCTGCATATTTTATATTTTTTGCAACAAGCGATTTTTTGTTTGATTCGTTCAATTCAATAGATTTTAGTGCATATTTGACAACATTTTCATAATCATGCTTGTCTCTGTAAATATCAGAAATATCAAGAGCAATCAAATAATCATCAGCATATACGGACTCAGCTTTTTTTAGAAAGTTCAAAGCTTCTTCGTTCATTTTGTCATATTTAAAATCCAGAGCCTGGTTATAATAACCAATGAATACCTTTTCCATAGACTGTTCTGAAGAAAAATTTAAACTAAAATTTGCACAAATTATGTAGTAAATACAAAAAGAAAGTATTGCAGATGTGCAAACAAGTTTTTTATCCATAATTTTTGCAGGCAGCACAACTCCAGAAAATCCCCAGAGCAGAAGAAAGATAATCAGCCATAATAATGGAGTGATATAAGTATAAGAAAATGTTGCATCATTATTTTCTTTGAATTCGTTTAATTTATATGCAAAATGTTTTGCCAAAAAAGGCATATAAAAATATAATCCCGGATCAATTGTATAAACTTTTCCATTTTCGTTTATATCAATTTTTAATTCATAATGTCCGTAACGTCCGCCGTGTTGATATTCAAGTCTTGTATCTTGAACATTATTTATATTGAACATATTGACGTTTGGGGTTAAAAAAGCATATGAGCGTAATGTGCATTGACCATCCGTTCTATTACAGTCACAGCTCATTACCGAAAACATAACAATACCAGCAATAATCAGAACAATAGAGGTTATTCCTATTGTGAGAATTTCGTTTATACTCATTTTTGATTTTAGGTCGAGATTTTGTATTATCAGCGGCTCCAGATGCAAAAACAAATTTTCTGCACCGGATTTTTTTAAAACCAATCGCTCTTCTTCCCCTTGATTGTTTTTCAGGTACAGTGTATTTCCCCGATATAATGCTTTTGTAATACAGCTGTATGGAAAAACTTTTGCTATTGAATTATTTTTTACAAAGCAGACTGTTTGCGCTTCATCAGAAATCATTACCCTGTCATACCTGTTATAATTCAGTGTAATATATGTAAGTATTGCAACCGGTAATATATTAAGAATAATGATTGCAGGTATTACAAGAGAACCTAGCTTTTCTATGAAATACTGCATATACAAATAACTGCATACACACGTAACCGCCAAAATTATAAACAAAAAAATCCATAAAGGTAGCTTGTTTATCTTTTTCAACTCATAAACAATGTAATCAGGTTCATTTTTCATTGTTTGATTATATCATTTTTATATAACTGGCAAACACGTCTTTTGGTGTATAAAATATTTGTGCCTGAACGAATTTTTGTCTGTTGATAAATATAGTAGTAGTGCGGGTATAATTTTATTTAGCAAAAAAGCTCCGAATTTCGGAGCTTTTGCTAAATTATCAAACTTTGAATTAACCTCTGAGTCCTAAAGCTTTAACAAGTTCTCTGTATTTTTCAAGATTTCTTCCTTTAAGGTAAGCAAGAAGTCTTTTTCTGCGACCAACCATCATGAGAAGACCACGACGACCCTGAAAATCTTTTTTGTTTATTTTCAAATGTTCTGTCAATTCATTGATTTTTTCGCTAAGCATTGCAATTTGGACTTCAGTTGCACCGCTGTCTTTAGCATCTTTACCGAATTTTTCGATTAATTCTTTTTTTTGTTCGTTTTTCAAATTTATTGCCATTGTTTTGTTCCTTTTCTGTCAGCTTATGTTGGTGGCGTAAGCCCGACAAAATATAATCCTTTTTGATAATATCATCTAAACCCTCTAAGTCAATAGAAATAACGGATTATGTTAAAAAAAAGTAAAATTGTGGAGACATTAATCTGCTAATGATATGATAGAAAAGAGTTAGGGAGAGGCGAATTATGGAAAATAACAAACCGATAGTTAATCTTATATCTAAGCCTGAAAATATGCTTAGAACTATATATACGGCATGTCGCACCTGTTACAGTGCAGACTTGCCAATAAATATATATGACAATGCTACTGACGAAGAAAAAATGCTGAAACTTGTTGAAAGAGTTATTTCGTCAGGTCATTATTCGACAATAGAGCATATTCAAGTCAGCTTTGCAATATCAAATGTGTCACGAGCCTGTACCCACCAGCTGGTACGTCACAGACATATGTCTTTTTCTCAGAAATCGCAGCGTTATGTAAAAGAGAAGGGGTTGTTTGACTATATAGTTCCGCCAACTATTGCCAGAAACGCAGATCTGGCAGAAAAATACAATAAGTTTATGAAAAATGTATCAGAATTTTACCTTGAGCTTACGGATATGGGGATTCCTGCAGAAGATGCAAGATTTATTCTGCCAAATGCAGCCGCTAGTTCAATGGTTGCTTCTTTAAATCTTAGAGAAATGATTCATCTGGCAAACATTCGTTTATGCACACGTGCCCAGTATGAAATACGTACTATGGTAAAAATGATGTGTGATGAACTTATCAAAGAAGAACCATGGCTTGAAAAATATCTCACACCAAAATGCGAAAAACTCGGATATTGTGATGAAGACAAATGCTGTGGTCGAAAAATTCCTAAATCAGAATTTTTTAAATAATAAAAGAAAGCCGGTGATTAATTCCCGGCTTTCTTACTTGATTATTCTGTCTTTTTGTCTTCTGCTTCTTCTTCTATTGTTTGTTTTGCAAGACCAGCTTTATCTTCGACTTTTGACAGGAATGTGTCAATAAGACCGGATGTAGTGTATGAATAAGATTGAACATTAAACAGTTCTCTATATTTTTCTGGCAAACTGGCTGCTTTTGTTAAAGAGGTGTTGACAGAATTTGCCATCTCTTCTTCGCTCAAACCTTCTACATCAAGATTTGTAAGCTCATTGATAGTTTCTGAGATAGAATCATCAATAATCGTATCTATATCATCTATACTAATGCCCTGTGAGCTTAAATTAGATCTTAAAGCACTGCTTACCGAACTCAAAGTAGCTTTGGCTTGATTGATAAAGGCTGTAAGTTCGCTTTTATTTGTACTTGATGAATAGCTTGTATTTGTGTAATAGTCATTTCCAACACTGTTCGCTATAACATTTTCTTTATCATAGGATTTCTTTGAAGGATCTGTTGATGTTGTTGCATTAAGTTTTGAGGCTTCATTGAATTTTTCCATGAATGTATTTGTAAGAGCCTGTACATTGTATGACCAACGACCTTTTTCGTTTTTATGCTTTTTAATGCTACCCCTGTAGTTCCAGACAAACGCCTGTGAGTCGCTCGGAACATTATAATCACCGCTGCAATCATGTTCATAATTGTTCTGTGTGAATATAGCAATGGTATCATTGGTTGCATTTATAATCCATTGAGAAACTTTTGCCTCATCATAATCAGAGCCTAATTGTTCTTTTAAATCTTCTTTTAATGCTGTTGCAACAGCGTCCAAATCAGCACGTGCCATTGACTGGACTTCTTCCATTCTTGACATTTTATCTTTTGTTGCAACTCTTCCGCCCAGAGAACGTGATACATTTGCAGTATAGTCAGTTCCTATTGTACTGTTTTGGATAATTCTGTTTTTCTGTTCATCTTTAATTTCAAGAGGTCCTGATGCTTGTATTGCTTTGGCAATGTTTGAACCTGTATAGTTATTTAAGAAATTATCCATTGCTGCTGTTGCTTCATCATATAGCTGCTGTATTTCATCCGGATCAGTGGATGCTTTAAGCTGTTTAATAAGTGCAACCGCATTTTGATAGTCCTCATTTGTTGAATACCTTGAACTGATATTGTTAAGCAAATCTGAGGCATCAGCGTCGTTTAGCAGCTGATTTATAAGAAAATCAGATGTCTGACCGACCAGCTCTTCTTTTTCTAAGCCGGAAACGAATTTGTCATCCAAAACTTCGTCTGCAAGAGCCTGTAGTTCTTCAAATTTTCCAGTCGGATCTTCTTTGAGTCCTTCTAGCATTTCTGCAACAGCCTTCTGTTGTTCTATTTTTCCATCCAGAAATACGTCAAGACGTGTTTTCAATCTGCCGGATTTTTCTTCTCCGTCAAACTCACTTTCGATAAATTCATCAAGACTGTTGGTTAGATATTCTTGAATCTGGTTGATTTCTTCTTCTGTCAGGTCTGGATTTTCTTTTATGTAATCTTCAATAAATGTATCAACCATTGGTAGAATGTCTTCTTTGAGCTGAGCTTTTTCTTCTGTTAATTGCTGAGTTTCTCTGTTATTGATGCCGCTAATTAGCGTGTCTTTAAGGTTGTTAAGGTTTGTGCCGTTTTCCAAGAAAGCGTTTAAATATTCTTTAGCCTCATTTAAATATTGAAGTTGGGTTTGGGCATCCGTTGCGTTTTTCATTTTATCTATTGCTATTTTTGCTTTTTGATAGTTTGAATTTGTAGCATAACTTTTGCTAATACCGCTCAATAATGCAGTATCAACAGACCCATTCAACATCGTACTAATTAAATAATCACTTGTCATATCTTTCAGTGTTTCAGTTTCCTGAGTGCCAATACGATTATTTCCCTGTAGTGAATATTCGGTTTCATCTATCAAGTTGTTATAAAGTTCTGTAGGGTCGGATGATAAGAGATTGCTCATTTGTTCTGTGGCAATTTCATTATTTGCCTTCCAGTTTTCAGCTTCCAACATAATATATTCTTCAAATGCAGTTGTTGCATCCATCATATCAATTGTGCCGCTGCGACCGTTTAAGTAACTTTCCACAAAATCTCCGGTTAAACCTTTGATATAATCATCAAAAGCAGCGGCTTCTTCAATAGAAAGTCCTTCACTTGCGACTTCCATATACTGGTCAATATACTCAGTCAAATCATTTTCCAGCTGAGCTTTTTCTTCTTCAGTATATGCAGGTTCTGCAGGAACTTCTTCTGTCGGTGTGTCCGTTACTGTTGAATCTGTATTAGTGGAGGTGTTGTTGTCCACATTAGATGTTGTATCATCTGTTTTGTTATCTTCTTCGACAGTTGATGTATCTTCATCAAGCACAACATCGTCATCGACAGAGGTATCTTTACCAATATCGGAATCAGTATCTGTGTCGTCTGTGCCTTGTCCGTACAATACTTTGTTAATAAGATCCGGGGTGATTGCATCTATTGATTTTTGTGTAAACCAGTTTAAACCTGAAATTTTGTCCGTCATAGTGACTCCTTTTCTTTATAACTTCCTAAATTAATTTTGTTGAAAACCTTTTTTTAGATGTTCTAAATCTAACATAGGTTCTTCATCTACGCCCATGTCCATACTTATTGCAGGAGCCTGATCTGACGGTGGCTGAGCCTGAGCAGATGATGCATCAGATGTTTCTTCAACACCTTCTACACCCTGTGCACCTTGTAGACTCTGCATATCTTCGGGTGGTTTTATACCGTGTGTAAAAAAGTTTATGCCCTGTATAGTCATAGTTAGACTCCTTTTCTGATATTTTCCCTGTAATCGTCATGTCGGCATTTTTTTTAAAAACTTAATAGTTTTAGGAGATAATGTTAATTTTTTGTTACAAATGCTAAAAAAATAGCATTAATTAAGGAAATAAAGTGTTTATGTATTTAGGAAAAGTAGGTGAATTATGCAGAATATTCCTGTTGGATATCAACCATACCCTAGCAATACAGTGGCGGTTCCGGCTACAGGCGGAAGTGTGAATATTATTATAAACAATCCATCTGCATCTCTTAACCCCAATGGAGCAAATATAAACAACAGTTGCTCCGGCTTGCCGGGACAGGCATATCCTCCGGGGTATTACATAAACAATAACAATACAAATAATGCGCCCTCTGGAACATCAACAGCTCAAGTTCCATATTCGACGCTTCCTATTGGACAGCAGCCATTGAATGCAAACACTTCAGCTGCAAATACGGCAAAAGATGAGAAAAAGCCGATGAAAGATATAGTTCAACTGACTGATGAATATATCCAGACTCTTGAAAACTATCTGCGAAATCCGAATCCGGAAATTAAACTGATGGGTGCAAAAGAATTGATGAAACGATTTAGGGAAGACGAATCAAGGAAAAATGATGTTGCTCTAACAAATCTGTTGAATTTAACACTACAGAGCAAATATTCTCCGGTAAAAATGGTTGGTATGACTATTCTGGATAATGGATGGGCACAGGGAGATGATTTTACAAGACAGCTGCTTAACCAAATTCAGCAGTCCAGTTCCGGATATGGCTTAGACGCGCTCGATGCAGCTTCTGCGGCATTAAAATCAGCAGAAAATAAAATAAAAGTACCAGATAACAATCCTAAAGCTTCTAAAGAAGAAAAGAAATCGAATGAGGTAAAGAATGAATAAGTGGACAATACTCTCAAAAGTTGCCGGTGCGATAGCACTATGCGGAATCGGATATGATGCGAACAAATCAGCTGTCCGACGAGCAAGAGAAAATGTCAAAATAGGCATTGCTGACAGACTACCGGATGCTTTTATTAAATCCAGACGGCTTGATGAAACAAGTTATGTAACAAGCAAATTAAAAGACAAGGTATTCCAGGAAGATGTAGACGGCGCTTTGTCTGATAAGTTTAATGCCGTAACAGGTTATTTAGGCGGTTTATTTGACCAACTTATATCCAATATAATACCTCTCGGTTGTGCTGTAGGTACTCTTGTTACCAATAAAGCAAGTAAGTTCTTTGGTATTGGTCTGGGCTTATGCGGAATAAAATACCTGCTAAGTGATGTATTTGATTTCGGCAGGGTCAAATACTTTGATAACGACTCATAAATAAAAAAAGACTGTTTTTAAACAGTCTTTTTTTATTCCCCTCTATTAGTCCAGTATTGCGTTTTCCCGTAAAAATTAGTCTAGTAATGCCTCTAAGATTGTTGCATTTTGTGCTGCCAGTGTATTTTCTCTGACTTTCTGTTTGTGAATGTAAGTTCTAAGTGCTTCACGAATAAGTTCGCTTCTTGTGCGATTTTCGTTTTCTGCTACTGTGTCAATTTTGTTTAAAAAGTCTTCCGGCATTGAAATCAAAACTCTTGCCATTGCAATTCCTCCAGTTATATCATTCTCTCTTTGTTTTTTTATTTATCTCTCGTACTTATATAAACGCAAATCGAAAATGGAAATTGCCTTTTTTGATTTCATTTGTATTTATGGAATATATATATTTTATAAAAACTAGCTACACAAAAGAGTTTCGGAGTTTACATTTTGTAACATAAACGTTTAAATTTTATTTTTTTTGTTTAAAATTTGCTGCATTTCCAGTAAAGCCGTATAAGTAGGCATAATAACCAGCTGTCCTTTTGAATCAGTAGGAAATGTTTTTATTGCATATTTTATGGCACTTTTGATATCATAGACTGTTATAATTTGTTTTGGATTTACGCCAGCATACTTCAATCGGACAGCCATATCGTCTGCTCTTATTCCACTGACTACAATTTCTGAAGGATAATCCGCAAGCATTTCAAAATCACTGTCCCAAAGCCAGGAAACATCTCTGCCGTCTGCATAGTTGTCATTTATAATAATTACAAGTTTTGCTGCAGAGCTTTTGTTTATTGTTCTTAATACCTCGGATGCACCTGTCGGATTTTTAATAAGCTGGACAAGAACCGGCTTATCTTCAATAAAAAACTTTTCTGCCCGTCCAAAAACAGATTTATATGAATCCAGAGCTTCTTGTATACATTCTGCATCAATTTTTTGTTCAAGTGCTGCTGATATTGCAGCTAGAACATTATATGCATTGTATAGACCAACAAGGTTCGTTTTAAACTCATATGTTCTGTCATTGTGAGTGACAATAATTGTTGTATGATTCGCAAAAATCAATGCCCGTCCGGAATAATTAAGCTGATGTCTTTTGTTTCCGCATTCAGGACAGAAATAGTCGCCAACGTGTGCATAGTATCTTTTTACGTATGCCAGAGAAGCGCCGCATTTGCAGGCAATAGACTCAGGAGGACTCTGGGATTCAGAGACAGCATCTTTATAAATAATTTCATCAAATCCGAAATAAATATGCTGATGTCCTTCGCCAAGCTCTGCAACCATAGGGTCATCTGCGTTTAAAATGATTTTTAGGTCAGGATTTTTAGATATAGCATCTTGAATTTTTTTTGCTGTCGTATCCAGCTCTCCGTATCTATCAAGTTGATCACGAAAAAGGTTTGTAATCAGAAGGTAGTCAGCCTTTAGATAGTCATATAGTTTGGTAAGATATGCTTCATCCGACTCAAGTATTGCATAGTCAAACTTTGAAAAAGGTTTGTAATTTACAGCAAGCGAGCTTGCTATACCGGAAAGCATATTCGCGCCTTTTTCATTATGCAGTACAGAACAGCCTGATTTTTTTATTATATGAGCAATTAATCCTGCAGTTGTTGTTTTTCCGTTTGTTCCGGTTACGGTTATTATATTTTTTTTACAATATTTTGAAATTGATGAAATAAAATCTTTTTGTATTTTTAGTGCAACAAGTCCGGGCATGGACGTTCCTGAACTATTAAGCAGATGAAGTCCAATGTTTGTTGACTTTGCTGATACAAGAGCCATATAAAAATTTATTTTATTTAAAAATTTCATACTAATTGATTATAACGCAAAAGAAACATATAATTGAAGCATGAAAACAAAAATTAGTTACGAAGAAGCCACACGAATATTAACATCGAGAGAAAAATTTTATATATGTCTTGGACTTGATAGAATAGCCAAAGTACTGAATCTTATGGGAAATCCTCAAGAGAAACTGAGAATAATACATATTGCTGGTACAAATGGCAAGGGCTCAGTATCTAAGATGCTTTCTGAAATTCTTTCTTATTCCGGATACAAAACCGGTCTATACACCAGCCCGCATATAATTGATTACACTGAAAGAATTCAAATAAACGAAATACCAGTGTCTAAAGATGATTTTTCTGAATTAATACCTGATATATGTCGGCTTGCAGAGAATAACGACATATATCTCACTGAATTTGAGGTACTTACGGCTGCAATGTTCAAATATTTTGAACAGCAAAAAACGGATATCTGTGTAATAGAAACAGGTTTGGGCGGCAGACTGGACGCCACGAATATAATAAGCTCTAATATTTTATCTGTTATAACGTCCATTTCTCTTGATCATACAGATAGACTTGGGAATACTATTGAAGAAATTGCGGCAGAAAAAGCAGGCATAATAAAGCCGGAATGTCCTGTTGTTATCTCTGCGTCGAACAGAGGCTATAATACTGTAATAAGCAGGGCAAAATCCATAAATGCAACTGTATTGACGGCAGATGATGCAGATATAGAGTTTATTAACAATAACAATTATGCAAGAGTCAATGGTAAAAATTACCGGTTTAATTTGCTGGGACTATGGCAAAAACAGAATTTGGGTCTTGTCGCAACTGTAATTAATTACCTGATAGATGCAGGCTACAATATTAATGAATTCGCGTTTTCCGAAGCATTAAAAAATGTTGTTTGGAACTGCCGATTTCAATATTTACAGGAGGAAAATATTGTAATTGATGGCACGCATAATCCCGATGGGGCTGCACTTCTCAGACAAAGTCTGGACTTCTATTTTCCGAATTCAAGAAGAATCTGGATTTACGGTTCAATGAAAAATAAGGACTATGCCAACATAATGAATACGCTCTTTAGAGATGATGATATAATATATTTCTGTGAATTTGGTCATTCTGGCAGTGCTACGGCTGATGATTTAAAAAAGAAAATTAATAAAAAATCTGAAATAATCAAAATTGATGAAATTGATAATTTTATATCAAAGAAAGAGGATACCTCTTTGACCTTGATATCAGGCTCTTTTTATATGATTGGAGAAATTTTGAATTTGAATCCGAAACTAAAAAATATAGCCCGATTGGATAATACATAATAAATTTTTAGAAAGTAATAATAACATGACCTAATAAAAAAGGAGTTTAATATGTTAACAAGTACAATCAAAACAGAAGAAGAAAAAACAACAAAATTAGTTAGTGTGGTTATCGTTGAAGATTACAAACTTACCCGCGTAGGTCTCCGTTCAACAATTAATGAATTTGAAAACATACGTGTAGTTGGTGAAGCAGAAGACGCAAAAACAGGGCTTGAAGTAATTGCTAAAGTTCAGCCAGATGTAATACTTATGGATTTAGGTCTTCCGGAAATGAACGGTATAGATGCAACCCAGAAAGTGAAAGAAATTTCTCCAAAATCCAAAGTTATTATATTAACATCACACGACAGAGATGAAGAAGTACTTGCTGCTCTTGGTTCCGGTGCTTCTGCATATTGCTTGAAAGATATTGATCCGAAAACTCTTGCTGATGTTATAAGAAATGTCAGTAAAGGAGCTTGCTGGCTGGATCCGGCTATTGCACAGGTAGCACTTAACCTGTTCCCAAAACCTGAAAATACAGCATTAAAAACTTCCGGTGATATATCAGACGCCCGTACTCAGCTTACAGAAAGAGAATTTGAGGTTCTAAGGCTGCTGGTTCAAGGAAAAAGCAATACGGAGATTGCAAAAGAGTTAATAGTAAGTGTACACACTGCAAAAGCTCATGTATGCAGCATATTGCAGAAATTATGCGTGGATGACCGTGTACAAGCTGCAGTAAAAGCAATCAAAGAAAATATAATCTAACCGGTCTCTTTTAAAACACCAAAAGACCCGCAATGCGGGTCTTTTGAATTTCTTATACAATTTTTATTACTGCTTGTTGCAATAATCGAGCAATGTGCTCTGCCAGTCTTCTACCTTTTCGATATAGAAATCTGCGCCTTTTTTCATACAGAGCTGTCTGTGTTCTTTTTTGGAGGAGGCTGTCATTACACCGATTTTTGAATGATATTTGTTCATTTTGTATAGTTTAACCAGTTCATCTAACAGCATAAAGCCTTCTCTATCTGTTGGAATAAACAAATCCATAATAACAAGTTCATAATCCTGTTTTTTATATTTGTCTATAGCATCATAGATTTCTTTTGCAACAGTAACTTCATAACCGATATTTTTAAACAATACAGACAGCTGGTAAGTAATTACGCCTAAATCGTCAATAATTAATATTTGTTTAGCCGGATTTTGCGCTGTCTCGTCTGTTTCGAGAGCCGCTCCATCGTCTTTTGTTACTATTTTACCGCTGACTGAAGCTCTTTCCTGAGATGCTGTTGCGTCTCCTCCGCTGGTTTGTAATCTGTCAATCTTTCTTTTTATATCAAGAAGTAAATCTTTTAATAAATCGACATTTATGCCTTTTTCTCCCGGGGGCATTTTCCCGACAAGACCATATAATTCTTCCAGAAACTCATCATCTACTTCGATAGTTCGTCTTGCACCATCTTCACTCATAAATATTCCTTTATTCTTTAATACTATTATTTATTGTAATCTTTTTTTTTAATATTTGCCACCACTTTTTTTCCGAAATTTTATTTATGGTTTTATTTCTGATTTTATGTTCAAGGATACAATTATTCAGGATTTGTATAATCTGGCTGTCTGAGAGGCTCATATGCATCTGTAAGTCAGAAATATACTTGTTAATATACTTTTCTGCTATTTTAGAAGTTTCACTTTTTTTATTCAACAGACCGTCATTCATCAGAACTCCTTACTCCTAAATGTAATATACAAAAAATTCTAATGAAAAACATTGTCAGTTAGTTTAATCATCATATTTAATTAAATCTAACTGCTTGATTGTTGAGATAATTTCGTCGAAACACTCCTCAAAAGCAGCAACAACCGCAGGATCAAACTGAGTTCCTGAGTTATTTTTTATTTCTTGAAGTGCATCACTGTAATCAAGTCTGTTTCTGTATATCCTGTTTGAAACAATACTGTCGAATGCATCGGCAAGAGCTATTATTCTGGAACCTACAGGTATTTCATCTCCTTTTATTCCAGAGGGATATCCGCTTCCATCATATTTTTCATGGTGATACTTTATAATTTCTACGACATCCCTGAGTTGTTTTATGTCCTCAAGAATTTTTACACTATAACTGATATGTTTTTTTATTTGATCGTATTCTTCTTGATTAAGTGCACCTATTTTATAAAGAATATCGTCAGAAACACCAATCATTCCTATATCGTGCAGCATACCGGCAAGTTCTATTTTTCCCACGTCCACAGTGGGGAGGTTCATTTTGTTAGCAATTTTTACAGAATAATAAGTAATCCTTCTGCTTCTGCCGGATGTAAATGAGTCTCTGGCGTCCAGCGCTCCCATAATAGCCTTTATTGTACCGGAGAATAGTTCTTTTAAGTCATCAATAAGCTTGTCATTATCGTGTTTTAGCTGGTAGTACTCAAGAGCTGATGAAACTATAAGCTGAAGTTCATCCGGATTGTAGGGTTTTTTTATGTATCTGTAGATTTTTGCATAATTGATTGCATCAATAAGAATATTTGCATCAGAATATGCAGTAAGCAGAATACGCATTGTGCTGGGGCTTTTTTCAAGTACTTTTTTTAAAAACTCAACCCCGTCCATCTCCGGCATTTTGTGATCAGAGATAACAAGCTCATAATGCTTTTCATCAAGCATATCAATTGCCTTTAGAGGAGAGGTTGATTTGTCAAGATTATATGACCCTCTTAGTGTTCTATATAGCAGTGCCAGATTATCTTCTTCATCATCAACTAATAATATGTTATATTTTTCTGTCATTTCTTCTATTTCCTATATTATTCAGCGTCTGTCATTTTGATGGGCAATGTAATCGTGAATTTCGTTCCTTTACCTTCCTGAGATGAAATTGTTATATTTCCTTTATGGTTTTTTATGACCTTATAGCTTATTGCCATCCCCAAACCTGTTCCCTGACCTACAGGTTTGGTTGTAAAGAAGGGGTCAAAAACTTTGTGTGCAACTTTTTCCTCCATCCCGCATCCGTTATCTTCGAATTCAAGCTGGATGTGATCACCTTCATTTTTTAATCTTATCCATACATCGCCTTTTTCTTTAATTGCAAAGGCAGCATTGTCTAGAATATTCATAAATACCTGATTTAATTGACCGCCGTATCCTTCTATATTAGGCAAATTCTCTGCATATTCTTTATGAACGGTAATTTTGTTCTTAAATTTATTATGAAGTATATTCAGTGTTGTATCAATTTCTTTCGGCAGGTCAACACTGTTTATAACAGCTTCTTCCAGTCTGGAGAAGTTTTTCAGGTCAAGAATAATATTTTTGGTTCTTTCTGTACCTTCCTGACAGCTTCTGATTAAGTCAGGCAGGTCGCTTTTTAGAAATTCATAATCAATATTTTCTTTCAACGCTTCGATTTTTTGTTTATGTTCCGGTGTTAAATCACCCTCAAATTCTCCGAATTTATCTATAATTTCAATAAGATCTTTTGAGTAATTATTGAGGTGAATAAGGTTTCCATAGATAAAATTAACCGGATTGTTTATTTCGTGTGTAATACCTGCAACAAGTTCACCCAACGATTTCATTTTTTCACTATGAACCATCATTGCCTGAGTACTTTTCAGTTCTGTATAAGCAGCTTCGAGTTCTGAGGTACGCTCTTTAACCTGTTGTTCCATTGATTGGTATAACTTTTCAAGAGATGAAGCCATTTCATTATATGATTCAATAAGTCTGTTTATTTCAAGATAGTTAGTTGTTTCAAGACGGTGTGAAAAATCACCTTTTGCTTTTTTCAAACTCTGTATAAGAATATTTATTGGTTTTATCAGTATATTAGCAATCAGGTTAGCGAGGAAGAAACCGATAAATATGAAGATAACAACCATTGCGCCCATATTTTCCATAAGAATGTCGAGATATATTTTTACGACCGGCTCAGAATAAAATCCTATACGGATAAGTTTGTCACCACTGACAGTAGAGGCTGTGACATAATATATTGTAGTAGAATCCCGTTTTGTTGTTTTATCTACTATTTTTTGTTCAATAGGTTTCGAGATAACAGCTTGTTCAGCAGATTCGTACAGAATTTTATGTGTAGCTTTGTCCGTTATCCTCAAATTTGCTATCAAGTCCGTATTTATCATACTTTGAGTAACTTTTTTAATCTGATTGTAATCCCCGCGCTCGAGATAGTCTCCCATAAGCTGCATCACAATAGCAGAGACAGCTGTATTTACATTTTTTGAATCACTTGTATAAACTTTGGAAAAATCATTCATAAAGTGAATAGAGTAGCTAGCAAGAAAGAGCACAATTATTGCAATCAACAAACTTGTCAAAAGTGAGAATTGTGAACTCAAGCGTGTTTGAAAATTCTTAAAAAAGTTAGACATTCTGTTATCCTCATTATTTTTTATTTTTTAACATACTATTTAAAGATCTTTTTTTTCTGGGCACATCAAAAATTTTTCCTATTTGAAACCCCAGATAACCTACTATTATCGCTGCAGGTATGATAATACTCAATCCGTGTATTAACAAATCCAAATCAAAGGTGGCAGAACGTGCAAAAATAAGCGCACCGCAAACAAATGCTGTCAAGCTTGCCATCATTCCGCTAAATTTTTTTGAATATGTAATACCTGATTTAATCATACTATTTGTTTACGTTTTCTGTTTCTTTCTTGAAGCAATACTGGACTATGGCGATTTTGTCTATATTTTTTAATGCCATAAATTTTCCGGAAATCACTGTTTTACCCTTCTTTTCAACCTTAACTCTGATAGGGTGGAAGAAGGTTGAAATTTCAATTTTTCCATCCAGTGAAAATTTGATTTCGTAATCACAATTTGTTTGTATATCTTCATAACAAGCAAGTTTCATACCGCCGGCACTGAGATCGGAACAGTCACAGCTGTATTCTTTATTGCCTGCTTTTAATTTCACCGGCTGTTTAAATGGAACTCTGGTGTACTCACGTCTTTGAATAACTTCATGTTCATCCGGCATTTTAACCGTTATGATATTATCACCGACTGATTCCACTTTTGATTTGAAATACAACATGCCGTCATCAACTACTGTAAATAGTTCGACATTGCCGTTTTCTTTGTAATATTTCATATCTTTTGCGTTTATTTCCACATCAAAAAAAGATTTGTCTGTATATAATACAACGCAGGATGCAGCTCCCTTTACGTTTTCAGGGATAATATTAAATTTTTGATTCTTTTTAACCGTCTTTTTCATTACTTCTATCCTTGAATTTATTAATTATGCAATTGTTCTAAACTTTCATTGCTTCCACTCTGACAACACCTATGGATTTTGCTTTTATATTGTTGCTAATTTCATTATACGACATAACCGCAATTTGTGGATACGTTCTTTCGATGAGTCTTCTAAAAGGCATTCTTATGGGCGACGAACAAAGTATTACCGGCTGATTTCCAGAAGACGAAATTGCCCTTTCCAGCTCGCTATTCAAGTTATCAAGCATTCTACGGGTAAAATCAGGATCCAGAGTAAGACTTGTACCATCAGGGCTTAAACCTTGAGCGATGACGTTTTCGACATCAGGTGCAAGAGTTACTGCCAGCAATTCACCGGTATCAGCAAGATTCTGCTTGCAGATACTTCTTGACAGCGCCTGTCTAACTTGTTCTGTCAGGTAATCAGGATTTTTGCTGACTCTGGACTGCAGACTGATGACTTCCAGTATGGTTTTAAGATCCCTGACAGAGACTCTTTCTTTAAGCAGATTCTGTACTATTAATTGAACTTCTCCCACTGAAATATCTTTCATCAGGTCATTTACGTAATCTTCTGAAACTTCTTTTTTTAGATTGTCTATTAGCTGTTGGATATCTGCACGGCTTACAATCTCTGAAGCATTTTTCTTTATAACTTCAGTCAAATGTGTTGAAATGACTGCAGACGGACTGACTACTGTATATCCGTATGTTTCTACTATTTCTTTGTCTTTTTCTTCAATCCAGATAGCCGGAAGTCCAAAGGCGGGTTCAATTGCACTTATACCGTTGATGTTCAAATCATTATCTGAACCTGATGCATTCATAGCAAGACTTCTGTCAGGATAAACTTCTCCATTTTCAATAGGGACGCCTTTTAATTTAATTTGATAAGAATTGGGCGGCAATTGCAAATTGTCTCTAACTCTGATGGAGGGCAGAACAATCCCAAGGTCCAGAGCTGTCTGGCGTCTTATTTGAGCTATTCTTTCTAGCAAATCTCCGCCCTGTTCTGCATCAAGAAGAGGAACAAGTCTATATCCAATTTCTATTTCGATTGTTTCTACATTTAAAAGCTCCATAACGCTTTCTCTGGTAGCTTTTTTCTTTTTCTTTTTGATTTTACCTTCGTTAATAGGTTCTTCTGCATTCTGCTGAGCTTCAGCTGCTGCAGCTTCCTCTTTTTTCTTGTTGTTATTTTTGCTGTATGCAAACCATGCTAGAGTTAATGAGATTATAATAAATGGTAAGGTTGGCATACCGGGAACAATACCGAGACAGAACAATAGTACCGAAACGATACCTAGCACCATAGGATTGGAAAACATTTCACGTTTGATATCATCACTCAGGGAATCATCCTGTCCGCTTGCTCGGCTGACAATCAAACCTGTTGCGAAAGAGATTAGCAGTGCAGGCAGCTGTGATACAAGACCATCACCTACTGTCAATATGGTAAATGTGCTCATTGCTGTCATAATATCCATTTTGAGCTGCCATACGCCGATAACAATACCGGCAAAAATATTAACAACGGTAATGATGATTCCTGCTGTAGCATCACCTTTTACGAATTTCGAAGCACCATCCATAGTACCATAGAAATCAGCTTCTCTTTCAAGTTTGCGTCTGCGGGCTTTTGCCTGTTCCTCGTTAATCAATCCTGAGTTCAAGTCAGCATCGATACTCAGCTGTTTACCGGGCATACTGTCCAATGTAAATCTTGCTGATACTTCAGCAACCCTTGTCGCACCGCCTGTAATGACCATAAAGTTAATCAAAACAAGGATAATAAAGATGATAAAACCGACTACATAATTACCACCTACGACAAACTGACCGAACGAATGGATAACCTCTCCGGCAGAACCATATAGGAGAATAAGTCTGGTAGAACTAACGTTAAGCCCGAGCCTGAATATTGTTGACACCAGAAGAATGATAGGAAAGGAAGAGTATTCTAAAGGTTCTTTAATAAACAGACACACCAGCAAAATAATTACAGCCAGCGATATATTAAGGGTTAAGAGTATGTCTAGCAGCATAGGAGGCAACGGTATAATCATCATGGTGACAATGATGACAAGACCTATTGCCATTATAATATCGTTATTTTTTAATATACTTGATAAGCTTATCTGCATGTGGTGTTATTTTGTACTCTTCCCCATTATAAATATTACCCTATAAACAGATATTTTTCGAATTCTTAACCAAACTTTAGAAAAAGAAAAGCAAAAAGATTTTACTCTGATATAGCTTTGTTAATGTTTTCTACAATGTTATGCAAAAATGATTCTTTTTTGTCTACTATATTTTCTCCGTTCCGTAGCTGTGTAATCTGGTGACCATTAAATTTGTCCTCAAAAACATATGTGTTCTCAATCTTTTTACCTTTTTCTATGTGTGAACGGACAAAAATAGTTTTTGATTTTAAAATTACTACGTTTTCTCCGATTTCGAAAATTTCAGCAAGTCTTCTTAAAATAGGCTTGTCTGAGATTTGAATAGAAATTTTATGAGTTTCTTTAAGGGGACATGATTTTATACCCTTATCAATCTGCTTTGTAAATTCTGAACGCAGTTTTTTCGAGCCAGCCATTATAATACTGTTTTTGTCACGTATCATGTCAAATCTAATCATAAAAACCCTTTCTTGACTAAATTTTATTTTTTTATAAATAAACCTGATGCGCCTATGGGTACAACAACTGTATAACCAAAAATATTCTGTTTTACCTCATATCCAAACGGCAAAATACAGGTGCCTGTTCGAATATTAAACCAGTTATTCACGATTTTATACCCGCCGAAGAGCTTTGGCACAAATTTTGCATTAGGAGGCAGCTCTCCCTTTTCGTTGATTAGCTTTATTTGTGTATCGTTTAGTCGGTTAGATAATAACTGCCATTTTGTTATTTTTTGTTTTTTTTCGTCATCATTAATTTTTGGAACCTCTTGTACAGGTGGCTTTTCCTGTGTTTTTTGAGAGTCCATGTCATTGAGCATACTGTCAAGAGTATCCTCTACATCAAATTCCGATATACCTAGAACCATTTTTTACCTGCTATTAATAGTGTGATAACAACTTTTTATTATTAATTAAAAACTTTTCGCGCCTCTTCTCGGTCATCAAAGTGAATAGTTTTGTCTTTTAAAATCTGATAGTCCTCATGTCCTTTACCGGCAAGAACAACTACATCTCCTTCTTTTGCAATTTGTTTGAGCATTGAAATAGCGGTTCTTCTATCAGGTTCAACATAGATTCTCTGGGTATTTACAGATTTTATACCCGCAAGAATATCTGATATAATAAGCTGAGGATCCTCACTTCTCGGGTTATCTGAAGTAACCACGACTATATCAGAGAGTTCATCTGCAATTTTGCCCATTTTAGGTCGTTTGGTTGCATCTCTGTCACCACCGCAACCGAACAGGCATATAAGGCTATTACCGGAGGGTGTCAGTTCTTTCGCTGCTTTTAAAACATTTTGAAGTCCGTCAGGTGTATGCGCATAATCAACGATAACCAGCGGTTTTTTATTTACTATTTCAAAACGACCGTCTACGCTTTTTGTTTCTTCCAGTGCCTTCACGCAAGTATCTTCTTCAATGCCTGCCGCAAGACCTGCTGTAAATGCCGCAAGAGCATTGTAAACACTGAACATACCGTTCATCTGTAAATTAACATTTCTTTTCTTTCCGTGTATTATGCAGTCAAACTTTGCTCCGTGAATAGAAAAATCTATATTTTCTGCTGTTATATCTGCTTTTTTCTTGATGCCGTATGTGTAAATTTTTACTCCTTCAGGCACAATATCAATAAATTTCTGAGCGTATTCATCATCTGCGTTAATAACCGCAAAGCAACCCGGTTTAAGCTTTTTGAAAAGAATAGCTTTTGCTTCAAAATAGTTGTGCATTGTGATGTGATAGTCAAGATGGTCCTGTGTAAGGTTAGTGAATACAGCACCGTCAAAAAAACATCCCCCGACTCGATTCTGTTCCAATGCGTGAGAGCTAACTTCCATGGCTACGCAATCTATATTTTCATTTTGCATTTTTTTAAGCGTTTTTTGCAGTTCAGGAGCCTGAGGAGTCGTATGTTTTGCATCATGATATGAGTCTTTACCGGACATTTTGTAACCTAGTGTTCCAATAATAGCGCAGCTTTTACCTGCATCTTCTATAATTCTTTGTATAAGGTGGGTTACAGTTGTTTTTCCGTTTGTGCCGGTAACACCTATCAATTTAAGACTTTTTGAAGGATACTCGTAAAATGCAGAAGCTACATCCGCAATCTGGTGTCTGGTTGATTCTACTATAATTTGCGGAGCATTTATATCCAGCTTTTTCTCTGTTAAAAACGCAACAGCACCATTTTTGAAAGCCATTTGAGCATATTCATGTCCGTCAGAATATTCTCCCTTCAAACATACAAACAGATTTCCTTTTTCTGTGGTTTTCGAATTATAAGAAATTCCCCTTATTTCAATGTCATCAAAATTTAAAAGTTCTTTATATCGTGTATTTTCAATAATTTTAGACAGTTTCATAATAATACCTCTATCAATATATTAATCCAATTTTGCAGGTTTGTTGACTTTTACTTTATCAGGCACTATGTTCATAATTCGTGCCGTTTGCAGAGCAACTTCTCTGAATACAGGTGCTGCAACAGTACTTCCCCACAGAGCACCCTTTGACGGAGAGTCAATTACTACATAGATAAGCACTTCAGGGTTTGTTGCCGGGAAAAAGCCTATAATTGATGTTACAAGCTTCGATGTGTATCCTTTACCGCCGCTTACAGATTTTCTTGCTGTTCCTGTTTTTGCAGCTACTGTGTAATCTTCAAGGTTTACAGGTGATTTTGAACGTCCGATACTACCGGCTAAAAGTTTTGTGACAGAATGTGCTGTTTGCGGTGACAATACCTGAACCTGTTTTACTTTTTCAGGCAACAATTCCGGAGGATATTGAATTACGTGGGGCGTAACTCTTACACCATTGTTTGCAATGGTGGAAATAGCAGAAGCCAACTGTATTGCAGTGACCGAAACACCATAACCGTATCCGATTGATGCATGAGTCGATTTGTACCAGTCTTTGTAGTCTGTAATCAGTCCTCTGGACTCTCCCGGCAAATCTATACCTGTTCTTTCGCCGATTCCGAACCGTTTCAGCATATTATAGTGCTCTTGTTTTGTCATCATTAATGCAACTTTAGCGCTACCAACATTGCTGGAATGCTCAAAAAGGTAATATAAATCAATAGCACCCGGGAAAGGATGGACATCATAGTCATAATTTTTTATTGTCCATTTGTCAACTTCCAGTTTTCCGGAGTCTATGATTTTGGAATTTTCTTTTATTCTTCCGGTTTCTAGGGCGGATGCAATTGTTAGCACCTTGAAAGTGGAACCGGGTTCAAATACATCACTCAATGTCCAGTTTGTCAATTGAGTGAGCGTTGCTTTTTTATAGTTATTGGGATTGTATGAAGGCTGTACTGCATAGCCTAAAATTTCTCCGTTTTTCGGGTTCATTACAATAACTGTACCACGTATTGCACCCTTTTCTTTTAATACTTTAGCCAGTTCAACTTCGCAAACATGCTGTATTGCGGAATCTATTGTCAGAGTAATTGATTTTCCTCTCAAGGGTGCGGTTGTTGCCGCAGGGTCTGTCGAAACTTCATATATAATATCGCCGTCCGGAGTTTTTTCAAAATTGACGTTCTGTTCCACTTCTTCAAGAATATCTTTTGCTGTAAGTTCAACACCGGCTGCGACGTCTGCATCAGGATTGTAATAGCCAAGAATATGAGCAGCCATTGTTCCCTGGGGGTATACCCTTTCGTTCTTTTTTCCGAGGCTTATTTCTCGCAATCCAAGTTCTCTTATTTTTTTTGCAGTAACTCTTGGAACATCCTTTTTAAGCACAATAATTTTTTGATCCTGTGCAAGTTCTTTGGCGAGTTTACCCTTATTGAGGTCAAGAACAGGGGCAAGAATAGCTGCTAATTCGTTAGGGGTATGATCATAATATTCTGTATGAGCATAAACATCAAAAGATGTTTTGTCAGAAGCAAGTTTTATGCCGTTTCTGTCAAGAATTGCACCTCTCATAACAAAACTTTTTGCACTGCGCTGCCGTTTTGCCTGATTTCGATAATTTTTTATGTCAACAACCATTATCAAAAAAAGATACACAATAATGACAAAGCAAACAAAAATACATAAGCATTGCCACAAAATCAGTTTTTTATCAAATTCCTTAAATTTCTCTTTTTCGCTGTGATAACTTCTCCCCATTCCCTAATCATAGCACAACAAAAACGAGTTGAACGATTAATTTATGTAAAATTTTTCCTCTTAAAAACTAGTCAAGCTTTCCTTCATCAAGCAGACTTTGCACCTTTTCTACAATAATTTTATGTATTTCATATACCCCGAGTGTTCCGTCAATACTGACAAAGTTGTAATCTTTTTTCATTTGTTCGTATTCTGTCAAACATTTATCCTGATATATGGTAAAGCTTTTATAGAAATCTGAACTTAGTCCGATATCTCTTCCAGATTCCCAGTAGTCAAGTCCGGTTGTACCAATAACTCTCTTTAGCAACACATCTACAGGCATATCAAGATAAAAAACAAGGTCGGGCTCTGGTGCAAAATCATAAAGTTTTTCAACCCATTCTAAATCAAGACCTCTTACTACATCTCTGGCAAATGCCGTATATTTGTATCTATCCATTAGTACAACAAAACCTGCTTTTAGCGCCGGTATAATAGTGTTTTCCAGTCTGTCTGCAAAATCGGCAGCATACAAAAGGCTGAATGTAGTGGCGTTTAATAAGTTTCTGTCCTTTGCATCATCAATAACGTTGGCAATAAGCCTCGAAGTTTTCCATTCGCTGACCATAGCTCCATAGCTTTTTTCTTCAATCCACTGTTTCAAAAGTTCTATTTGTGTGGATTTTCCTGACCCGTCAGTCCCTTCTATTACTATTAAAAGCCCGTTATGTTCATTGTTTTTGTGTTCCATTATAAAATAATTCCTTTTTTTGCAAGAATTTCAACAACAAGTTTTCTCATCTCTACCTGTTTTGCGTGTATAGACTGTTTTGCATCTATAGAAACAAGCCCGTATTCCTCTACCATCTTTTCATATTCATTATTTACACGATTTTGGAAAATTACGTAGCTTTTGTATGGGTTATTGCTCAATTTTAAATCCATACCTGCCTCATAGAAGCTTGGCGTTCTGTTAGCACAGATTCTTTCCAGTGATATTTCTGCAGAAATTGAATAATACAATGCGAGATCCGGTTTTATTGCAAATCCGTACATATTTCTAACCCAGTTTCTATCAACACCTCTGGCTACGTCTCTGGCAAAAGCTGTATATGCATATCTATCTGCGAGAACAATGAAGCCGGCTTTCATTGCAGGTATGATTATCTGTTCCAGTCTGTCCGCAAAATCTACAGCATGCAAAAGGCTGAAAGTTCGCGGGCTTAGAAGATTTTTTTTCTTTGCGCGTTTAGTTGTCTGTGAAATTAAATCCGAAGAATTCCATTCAGTATAAATAACATCAAGATTTTTTGATTTTAACCAGTCCCTTAAAATTCCAATCTGGGTAGATTTTCCTGACCCATCAATACCCTCAACGCAGATTAATGTTCCGGGCAGTCCATGTTCTTTTAAAAATCTCACATCAGCCTCACATTTTTAGATAATATTCAAATATAATACCATATTTCTAAACAAACAAAAACAGCCGGCTAAACACTAACCGGCTGTTAAGCTATATATGAAATGATCAATTAAGCCGTCAGACTCAAAGAACCTGAAGCATTTTCGGCGCTTTTTCCGCCGTCAACACGTGCATTGTTTCCAAAAAGATTTTCATTCTTTCCTTTTTCTTTCTGAATTCGTTCATTATTCATTGCAGTCATTTCGGCCTCAAGGCGGGTCATTTTTGTTTCAATCTGAGAAAGTTGGTTTTTATTCTGGTCTGCTCCCTGAGCTTCAAGATTTTTTTTCTGTTTTTCTAAATCTTGATATTCTGTTTTTTTAGACCAATCAGAAACTGAAACAAACTGAATAGCGTTAAGATTAAATGACATAGCTCTTTTCCTTTCTTACTTACACAATATTTTTAATTAATTACACCTCATACATATATATAAAGTATTTAAAAAATATAGAATTTCGGATTTAAGAAAAAACGTTACATTACTTAATGTGTGTATTAAATATAGGATTTTAGATAATTTTAGCTATATGTGAACAACTTTCTAAAAAAAAGCCCCGATTTATTTCGGAGCAATACTTTAATAGGAAGGGAAGGTTAGGAAGTTAGGTAGGTTAGTGTGAAAGTCTCATCTTATTTAATGTTTTATTGTGTTTATTTTAAGTTTGTTATCTCTTACATATGTATAAAGTATATACTAAGATAAAAATTGCATTAGAACGCTCCTTTTGTTACATTTGTTTACAATTTGTCGGAATTATTCTAAAATTCAGCAAAAAGAAAAATTGTGGTATTTTAAATAAACAGCGATGGAACAGTAATATGAATATAACAAGGTTTAAAAATATAGTTTTAGACTCAAGAACAATAGTACCTGCGGTCTTTGTTCTTTCAGGTGCTGCAAAAATGTATTCTGATTATAAAATAGCTAAACCTGAAAAGAAAAAGTCTATATTTATAAAAGATTCTACTATTCTGACCGGGTCTGCCGTCGCTTCTCTTGGAATGTATTATCTTATAAAGAAAACTCCCGGATATGAGGTTATTAACAATATAATAAAAATATCCAGCAAAGGTGTTGAGAGAATAAAAAACACTGAATTTATTAAAAATAAAGTATTACCCAAAATTGCATTCTTGTACAAACCTGTTACAGCAACCGGAAATGCCGTAAAATACTCACTAAACTCAATAGAAAGAGCAATAAAAGACTGTATAGGCGGTGCATTGATGACACTCTCCGCTTTTGGCGGGGCGCTTGGTGCAAACGAAATTTTAACCAAATTAATTTTCAGGAAACATAAAAATCTTAATAACTCGGAAAAAACAGCAATAACTACAGAACAGCTAAAAAAAGAAACAGAAAAAGAACAAAAAAGAGTCGCAAGGTATATGAAGTTTGTTGATGAAAAAATAGCTAAAGACAGTGCTAACAGTGCATTTTTTGCGATTGTAAAGGATATACCGACTCTTAATATGCTCGATAAACCTCTTGTGGCGCTTGCTGGATTTGACATAATAAAAGAGAAAACTTTTGAGGACCGATTCAAAAGAACAACTCATGACCTGATAGCCAACACTTTGATACCAACATTTATTATTTCTATTACTACTGCAATAACTCAAAATATGCATAATGTTATTAGATTTCCATTAATAATTCTTGCTGCAGTTGGGGGCTCATTCGCTGGAAAACATGCAGGAGAGAAGGTAAAGAATAACTTTCCCGAACATCTTGATTATAACGAAATGTTAAAAAATTGGCATGGTCTAAAACTATGGTAATATTTCGATATAAGCCTTTTGGCAAAACTAAAAATATTTGCGGGTTGAGTACATGACACATAAGATTTATTTAGAAGATTTATTTAAAGAAAAAAACGCGCTGAGAAAGATTACAATAGACACTAACGAAGAATTAGAGCTGGATTTTTCAAATATAAAGGAATTAAGACTGCCTGAAATACAAAAACTTCTGGCTTTGCATAAACTGGCAATATTTAACGAGTTACATCTTCAGGTAGCGCATATCGCACCATCTATACAACTTCTGCTGGAACAGACAGGTTTGTATAAAACACTTAATACAATGAATCTTTCCTGCAGCAGAAATATTAAAAAGAGGATGGTACCGGACTAATGGGCGAATTATATATAGTAGCCACTCCTATTGGGAACAAGGACGATATCAGCATCAGAGCGCTAGAAATATTGAAAGCTGCGGATATTGTAGCCTGTGAAGATTCGCGTGTCAGCAAAAAACTTTTAGAATCTTACGGAATATCTCAGAAGCTCGTCAGCTATCATAAGTTCAATGAAAAACAGCGTTCAGTCGAATTACTTCAGGCTCTGGATGCGGGAAAGAGTGTTGCTCTGATATCCGATGCAGGAATGCCATGTATTTCCGACCCTGGAAGAATACTTGTGCAAGAAGTAAGAGAAGAACTGCCTGACACAAAAATCTCCTGTATTCCCGGTGCCAGTTCGGTGACAACATTTTTGGCACTTGTGCCGAGGGGCGGCGAAGAGTTTTCTTTTATCGGTTTTTTACCTCGAGTAAAAAATCAACAGCAAAAAATTCTTGAAAAATATAAATTTGTGGATACGGTATTTTTTGAGGCGGCTAACAGGTTAATTGAAACTTTAGAAAACATAAAAGAATTCAGGGGAGCGGATTCTAAAATAGCAATAGGCAGAGAATTAACAAAGTTATATGAAGAAGTACAAACCGGAACGCCTGATGAAATCATTAGTTATTACCGGAATCATACATTAAAAGGCGAAATTGTCGGCATGATTTATGCGGAACCAGAAAGCAATACAGACGAATCTGAAATAGTAGAAAAAGTTAAAGCCTTGCAGTCTTTAAATTATTCAGCAAAAGATATTTCTCAAATTTTGAGTACATTATACCCGGTCAATAAAAACAGCATTTACCGTCTGGCAGTAAAAGATAACTAATCATAAACTCCATTAGGCAACAATATGCAGCCTTCAGGAGTATACTGACATACACAATTTTTGCCGTTGTTTTTTGCATTGTAGAGAGCAACGTCAGCAAGTTCGATAAGTGTCTGTTCATCAAGTGCGCAAGACGGATACTCTGCCATACCAATACTTACTGTCGGGCAAATAACAGCTTCTTTTACTGTAATTTTGATTTCGCTTATATTTTTTCTCAATCTTTCTGCAATAATTCTCGCATCCTGACCGTTTGTTTCAGGAAGGATTACAGTAAATTCTTCACCACCGTATCTTGACGCAATATCAATTTTTCTGACAGTTGAAGAAATACAGTTCGCAATTTCTCTCAGAACCTGGTCGCCTACCGGGTGACCGTATGTATCATTGATTGATTTGAAATTATCAATATCCATCATGAGCAGTGTTACTTCGTGGTTGTATCTGGCTGAACGTTTGAGTTCGTTTTCCAGCAGTGTATAGAAGTGTCTGTAGATGTATAATTTTGTTAAACCGTCTTTTGTCGCAAGTTCGTATAATTTTGCATTATCTATTGCTATAGCGGCCTGATTTGCAAGAGCTTCAATAAATTCCAAATCCTGCTTATTAAATAATTTTCCATTCAGCTTGTTGGTAATGTTGATTACCCCGATAGGCTCACCCTTTGCAATCAAAGGAACGCACAACAGAGAGGATACGTTCAGATCACTTCCGTTATCCAAAAATCTGGGGTCATTTTTACCGAGATTTGATATTATTGATTTTTTCTCAACAAAAACTGTGCCTGCAATACCTTCGCCGACTTTTATTTTTGAACATTCAACCATTCCGTTGTTGATTTCTGTTTCGAGATTTTTATCGGCAAGACCATATACAACTTTTGTCTGCAGAACGTTTTCTGTGTAGTTATACAGCATCAAAGAACCTTTTTCTGCGTCTATTGTTTCAAGAGCTTTGTTAAGTATAACTCTCAATAATCGTTTCAGGTCATCAATGAAGTTTACGGCCTGAGAAATGTTGTATAAAATGGAAATATTATGCAGAGATTTCTGCAATTTTTTCAAATCATTTTCCTGTTCACGTCTTTTTATGTATTTTATCAAAATAGGCTGAATATAATTAAATACTTTTTCAAGATACTGGATTTCTTCATCTGTGAATTTTTCATTATTTGCCTTAGAGCCTATTGAACAGATAAAATATGCTATTCCATCTTTCTGAAACAGTTTAAAATACGAACTTTTTAAGTTATGCAAAGAGTATTTATCCCAGAAAGATTTATATATCGGATCACCGTTGTCCGTAGAAACTTTTATAAAATCATTTTTGTTGAGAACTTCCCAGAATCCCTCGTCTCCATTCTCAAACTGTATAATATCACGATTTTCATCATGATGGTTTGCTACCATATAGTAAACTCTATTATGATTTACAAAGAAATGTATATTCGTAAGTCCCAGAGTGTCTATAATAAAATCAGTAATTTTATCTACAAGATCCTCTAGTGACTCTGCCTGAGTGGCTATAATGCTCAGTTCAAAAAGATTATTCAGGTCGTAAAAATTCTTTTGTAATGCGGTTAATTTTTCTGAAATATTTTCCATGGTACCTATTTTAGACTAAGTCCGACAATAATTCAAATATTAATATTCTATCTCTCACATTTTGGATATAATTCAAACAATATATCCGGCTTCAACAATTCTACACGTTTCACATCAAATTCACATGCATCATTTATATTATTTACATCAAAACCGGAAAGCCATTGTTTCGCATTTATGTCACCTGTCGCTTTGGGGGCAACATACAAATATATTTTATCAACAAGTTTATCCTTCATAAACTGACCGCAAAGTTCACCTCCGGCTTCAATTATAATACTGTATATGCCTTTTTCGAATAATTTTTGGGTTAAATAGGGCAGGTAAATTTTTCCTGAATGTAACGGACAAAAAATAAACTCTACATTTTTAGGATATTTCTCAAGTAACGTTCTGTCCGTATTTTCACCAACAGCAATAAAGACACGTACCCCGTCATCATTGTAGATTTTTGCATCTTCCGGCGTTTTAAGTTCCGAGTCAATAACTATTCTTGCAGGGCTGCGGCCGTTTTTTAGTCTTACGGTCAAAGAGGGATTATCAACTAAAACAGTGTTAGAACCTGTAAGAATAGCATCATATTTGTTTCTCAACCTTTGTACTGAATTACGGGCTTTTTCTGCCGTTATCCATTTTGAAGAGCCGGTTTTTGTCGCAATTTTTCCATCCAGTGTAATAGCTGATTTTATGGCAATGAATGGTCGATTAGTTTTTTTATTCTTAAAAAATATTTCATTCAGTTCCCGGCATTTTTCTTCGAGAACCCCGGATATTACTGTCAATCCGGCATCCTGAAGTTTTTTTAAACCATTGCCTGAAACTATGGGGTTCGGGTCTAAAATTCCTGCTACTACTGTTTTTAGCCCCTTTTTAATTATTAAATCTGCACAGGGTGGTGTTTTTCCGTAGTGAGAACATGGCTCCAGGCTCACTATAATAGTTCCGCCTTTTGCTTTTTCTCCTGCCATATTAAGCGCATTTACCTCTGCGTGAGCTTCACCGTAATGTTCATGCCTACCCCAACCGCAAATTTCTCCGTTTTTATCAAGAACTACAGCGCCAACAAGGGGATTAGGCGAAACAAAACCTTCTGATTTTTTTGCCAGAGAAATACATTTTTTCATATATTTCTCATATGTTTTTATGTCCTTTTTTTTGTTCATTTTACTCTGTTAAAAAACTGTTCAGTAATAATTTGGGAATATTTATCACTGTCATTTGCTGCAAGAAGTATTTTGTTTTTCTGTTCTTTTCCGTCTTTAAATTCTGCAACAGCTATCATTCCCTGTATTTTGCTTATTGGAAGATTCACAACATCAGCTTCAAATCTTGCATATGGTACGGTCTGTCCCATTGTTGAAAAGTTACCTTTTTTTGTGATTTCAAGATTTTCAAGTCTTATAAACTGATATGCAAACTTTTCATTAAGCTCAGAGAGCTTTTTTGAAAGCGATTCTCCGTCAAAATCTTTTTTGGTTATTAACTCTTTTTTTCCCGGATTTAGAACCACAAGTTTTTGACCGGAGGCTTTATGTTCCGCAAGAACAGCTTTGAATCCGAGAATATTTGCTGTTTTGTCTATTTCATATTCTTCGGATATATCAGTAAAATCTGCAACGTCTTTACTTTTCTCCAGTAAAGCTTCCTGTGACGGCTTTTCGAATAAAGAAGGAAGTTTGTCTTTTATAAAATCCCATCCTCCAATAGATTTAAAGCCAATGAACGCTAATACTAAGATAATAAGTCCTATAATTTTTTTTAAACAGCCCATGACACTCCTTTACAGCCCGAATCTTTCATAAATCTTAGAAATATTTCTCAAATAATACTCTGAATCAAAACAATTTTCAATTTCGCTGTTACTTAGTATATTAGTGACTTCTCTATCGGAAAGAAGATTTTTTTTGAAATCTCCGTGATTATTAAAAGCATCAAGTGCATTTCTCTGAACAAGAGTATAAGCATTTTCCCTTGATACTCCTTTACCTGTTAAAGCAAGCAGTACACGCTGTGAAAAAACTATGCCCCCATAAAGAAAAGTATTTTTTAGCATATTTTCTTTATGTACAACAAGTCCGTCAATAAGTTTGTTAAAACGATTCAGCATATAATCTATTAGTATTGTTGTATCAGGAAAAATTATACGTTCAACAGAACTGTGAGATATATCTCTTTCATGCCACAGAGGTATGTTGTCCAGAGCAGCAGCGGCGTTTGATTTGACTACACGGGCAAGACCTGACAAATTTTCTGCTGATATAGGATTTTTTTTATGTGGCATTGCAGAGGAGCCCTTTTGCCCCTTTTTGAAAGACTCTTCAGCTTCAAGCACTTCTGTTCTTTGCAAATGTCGAAGTTCTACTGCGCACTGTTCAATAGCTGCACCGATAAGAGCAAGTGATTGCATATAATATGCATGTATATCTCTTGGTATGACCTGTGTAGAAATTCTTGCCGGGCTAAGACCAAGAGTGTCACAGGTTATTTTTTCTATGTCCGGTGAAATATTGCTATATGTCCCCACGGGACCTGAAATTTGTCCCACGGCCGCTTCTCTAGCAGCAATGAGAAATCTGTTTTTGCATCTCTCGAACAGGTCTACCCAGGAACACATTTTGACTCCGAATGTCATTGGTTCAGCAATTACTCCATGGGAACGTCCTATACAAACTGTATCTTTATGTTCTACAGCCTTTTGTCTTAAAGTGTTGATTACTGTATCCAGATCTTTTTCTATAATCTTTGATGCTTCCTTTATCTGCAGAGCAAAAGCCGTATCAATAACATCAGAACTTGTCATCCCCATATGAATAAATCTTGAATTCTCTCCGACATTTTCATTTACGTTAGTCAAAAAAGCAATTACATCGTGGTTTACTTCTCTTTCTATTTCATCAATTCTTGAAACACTGAACGCAGCCTTTTCTTTTATTTCTTTTAAAGCTTCGTCGGGGATAACGCCTGTTTTATTGTATGCATCACAGACCGCAAGCTCCACCTGTAAATAATAGCTGAATTTTTGCTCAAGATTCCATATTTTTTCCATTTCCTCACGGCTGTATCTTTCAATCATAACTTTCCACCCGTCATTGATACTACTTATTTATTATCTCTAAAGTTATAAAAACTTGCAATAAAATACCCGCACGTATTTACATTAAATCGGTGCAGGTATTTATTTTAAATACTAAATTTTTGATTTACAAATTATAGATCATCAACACTCATATGATTAAATTGTGTATTATGACCGCCAAATTCAGGATGTTCAAATGTCGGGTCAACTGTATAGATGAACTTTTTACCTATACCTTTCCATACTGTGTCTTTTTCTTTAACAGGCTCGGGAGCGAGCTGATCTCTTGCTCGAAGCTGGATTAAATCAGAAGCTTCTGTTGAATAACCCTGATTGCGGATAAATACAGGATCAATAATGTCTGTTGAAGAAATTGCGGCATTTGCAGCCATTGGTGCTAAAACAAGTAAACCAAACAATACAAAATATTTTTTCATACAATACATACCTCTTCTTATCTAATTATATACTATATTATTTTCTTGATTTAGGCAAATCATATGAATTAACTATTTTTTATCAAATTCATCAGTTCATCTAAAATTTTTTCCTCAGGAACTCTCTTCAAAATTTCGCCTTTTTTAAAAATATAGCCTTCTTTAATAGCACCTGCCACACCGAAATCCGCATGTTTTGCTTCTCCGGGACCATTAACAGGACATCCCATTACTGCAACGGTTATTGGTTTATCAATATCTTTTAGTGCATTTTCTACTTTTTTAGCCAGTCCTATGAGGTCAATCTGACACCTTCCACAGGTCGGACAGGATACAAAGTTTATACCTTTTTGTCTTAGTTCAAGTGATTTTAATATAGAAAAACCTGCGTGTACTTCTTCGATCGGATTTTCAGTAAGCGAAACTCTTATAGTGTCTCCTATTCCTTCAGAAAGAAGTGTTCCCAGTCCTACTGCAGATTTTATTAAACCGCCTTTCATTGTTCCTGCCTCTGTAACACCTAGATGAAGCGGATATTCAATTTTTTTTGATATCTCCCGATAAGCAGCGATAGTTGTCGGTACGCTGCTGGATTTCAGAGACACTTTTATCATATCAAAATTGTTATCCTCAAGTATTTTGATATGTCGCATTGCGCTCATAACCATTTTTTCATGCAAGGGAATATCCAGAGATGCTATATCTTTTTCGAGAGAACCGGCATTTATTCCTATTCTTATAGGAATATTATTATGTTTTGCAGAGTCAACGACTTTTTTAATATTTTCTTCCCTGCCAATATTTCCGGGGTTGAGTCTTAAAGCATCTACACCGTTGTCGATACATTGCAGAGCAAGTCTGTAATCAAAGTGAATATCTGCAATTAACGGAATTTCTATTTTTTTCTTTATTTCTTTTATTGCGTCGGCTGCATCTTTGTTCAAAACAGCTACTCTGATTAGTTCACATCCTGCATTTTGTAATTCTTTAATCTGAGCAACTGTTTTTTCAACATCTCGTGTATCCGTATTGCACATAGATTGTACAGAAACAGGTGCATCTCCGCCTATTTTGACATCTCCGATTTTAATTTGTTTTGATTTTCTTCTTTCCATATATTACCAGCCTTATCTATGCATTTTGGGAGCAATCTCTGCATGAGAATCCGTGCCGCCCGTTGCTATAAGATTATATTTTTTTGCTACTTTTGCAACTGTTGATGCAAAATGAAACTTTATTATTCCTCTATGTCTCTTATATGGATAGTAAACTTCTATTCCATCCAGACCATATTTTATAAGTGATTTTACAAACCAATCCAGACTAAAACACCAGTAACATGCCGGATGTGCCAGAACTGCCACTCCCCCGGCTGATTTTATAGCCTTTATAACATCTTTAGGATGTCTGTGGTTGAACAATCTTACTATATCAGCCTCTGTCCCTTTTTTATCTTTTGCGCAGTGTTTAAGAAGTTCTTTATTTGTTACATCAATGCCGTAACCAAGAATATGAACAAGAACACCCTGATACCAGCAATCAAACTCTATTGCAGGCACGACTTTAGGATTTTTTAGTATGTCTGTTTCAAGATAAGCATTGACTGTATTGTGGTCAGCTATTGCTATATATCTTAATCCTTTTGACTCAGCATCAGCTACAAGCTCATCCGGAGTCAGATGACCGTCTGAAAAACAAGAATGAATATGCAGGTCAACATCTTTTTCAAAATCTTCTTCAGTAAAACTCTTCAACAATCCAATTATATTTTGCTCGTTCATATCAAACATGTTAATATAAATATACTCAGAATTAAAATAATATTTTAAACGGAATAGAGAGAATAAAAACAGAAATGAAAAAGAACGAATCAGTATTTTCTAATGTAATGAAAATCTTTTTCAGCGGAATAAAAATATATTTTCTAAACTTTAACAAATTTTTTAAATACATGGCTTTTCCTGTGCTGGGACAAATAATAGGTATAAGCATTATCTTTACGGCAGCATACTTCTTTACGCTCAAAGTAGAGACAATAACCAGACTAAGTCCTATATTTGATAATATCCTTTTTGTATTTATATTGCTGCTGGTGATTGCATTGCCCGGATTTTTTATCTTTTGTAAGGCATTCTGGGATTATTTGATTTCGATGCTTGCGCTTAATTCTATGGCGAGCAATATTATAGAGGGCGCTACACTTGATGACACAAGTATTCATGTGGATATGGCAAGACGGCGTTCTTTTTCGTATATCCTTTTACTTCTGATTCTCAGTATAATTTATTCTATAGGCTCATTCCCCTTATTCTGGGTGATTTTTGCGATAGCAGCAGTATATCTTTGTCTCGTTTTTCAGGTTTTTGCACTTGAAGAAGATTCTTCACCTATTGACGCTATTTCTTTGAGTATAAGTTTTGTCAAATACAATTTCGGTCGTACCCTTTTTCTTCTTATATTGCTTTTTATCTCTACATACTGGATAATTCCTGCAATAATAAGCTGGGGATTTGAGGCAGGTAATCTGGCAGGCTTTCTGTCATATCCGGCAGAGCAGTTTATAAAACTTTTACCTTTATCTGACGTAAATAACACTCTTTCTTCATACCATATACCTTTAAAGCTGGAAAGTTATGAAATAGCTAAAAGTGTTGTTCTTTCAGTAGTTAGTTTTGCCGTTATTGGGTTTACGTTGCCGCTTAGAAGTATATGCTGCACAATATTATACAAGCAGATTTATGCACAAAATTACGCCGGAAAAATTGCAGTTGAAGAGACAGAGTAACAGAGGGCTGCGAATAGAAAATGTTTAGATGTAAGAATTGTAAGTCTATAGATAAATTCGAATTAATGTTTGCGCCTGACTACAAAGGTGCACGCAATTACAAACAGGAATATAATGAAAATAACGATATTGTTATAACCGTAGACGGATATACATTCATTCCGGATTTGAACTTTATGAATCACCACGCTGTGTGTAGATATTGCGGACAAATATATAGCTGGGATTACGATTAATGATGTTCCGCACCGCCCTGTTGCATTTCTGTTAAGATTCCCTGACGTATTTCAAGAACATCGACACCCATATTCGCAAGTACACGCATTGCCAGCGAATTTGGCTCAAGGGTAATTGCCCAGAGCAAGTCTTCTGAATAAATCTTTGTTTTGTTAAAACGTTTGGCTCTTTCCCACGCCTTTTCCAGAATTCTTTTTGCTCTTTCGCTGAATGAAATATCTTTGTCCACATAATCAGAACTTGTTCCGAGAACTCTTTCGACTTCTATGCGGGCATCTCTTATATTGATACCGAGTTTGCCAAGCACTCTCGCGCCAACCCCGACAGCTTCGTCAATTATGCCGAGGAGCAGAAATTCTGAACCTACAACATTTCTGCCGAAATTTCTTGCTTCTAGTTTTGCAAAACGCAATATAGTAAGAGTTTCAGGCATTTGTTTTTCTATCGGTTTTATAATTTTATGCGCAAGATTATTATCTTCAACTTTTAATTCCTTAAAAATGTTATAAGCAATGCCGCTTTTGTTCTTTAACAGACCGAGAATGATGTGTTCAGGCTTTACTGCGGCACTTCCGAGTTCTTTCGCTGTTTCAAGAGCAAGAATCATGGTTTTAAAAGCATTCGGAGTAAAAATAATTTGCTTTTCTTCAAATTCGGCCTGCCTTGAATTGATTTCCTGAAGTTTTTGAGTGTATGAATCAAGATTTATCCCGTATTCGTTTAATATATGGGACAAAGAAGAGTCTGAATCTTCAAGAATTGATTGAACAATTTGTTCAGTGCCAAGAATTTCATAATTTGAGGCAGTAAGTTTAGCAACAGCTCTGGTCAGTACATCCTGCAAATCCTGTTCTTTAAATAGTGAGAGAATATTCGAATATCCGTCCGGGGTGTTTTCAAATATCCTGTTTTCAGGATGATGGTTCATTTTTTTTCGCTTTTTTTCTAGCAGTTTTATCAATGTAGAACGCAGCTTTTCAACATCTATACCGTATAATTTAAGAATTTTTGCTGATTCTGTGCTGTCGTTTTTTATCAGTGCCAGCATGAGATGTTCAGGAATTATATACGAATTCTTATATTCATTTGCGTACAAAAAAGCATCTGTGACAACCTGTTTAGCCTCTTCGCTGAAGGAAAGAGTTGTATTTAAATTATCGGGTTTTACATGGTATTTTACTCGATGCATCCTGTTGCGCAAATCATTGATATTCAGACCTGAAAAAGATAACAGTCTTGAACAGATATTTGATTTTGATTGCAAAATACCAAGAAGTATGTGCTGCGGGTATATTTTGCATTCGTTCAAATTCTGGGCTTCTTTCTGTGCCGTTGAAATAATATTGATGGCTTTTTCAGTAAATTTTTCTAACAAAATCTGTTCCTTATCTTTTTTATCTGATTATATTACATAAAAATAAAAACGTTGTCATTAGATTACAAGATTAATCCTCTTTTGGTTTTATATTTTGAATTAGTGAATATTTTAAGCCTTTTCCTATAATTTTGAAAGTATATTTTTTATTCAATTCATTTAGTTCAGAATTTGTTATTAAAATTCTAGTTTCAGGATACGTTTTTGATAAAGATAGAACAGCTTCTATTTGTTTTTTAGCAAAGGTGCTTATCTCTTTATCGTAATAATATAATACGGAGTATGTGTTTGGCGTATTGTAAGTTACTATCGGAGCTCCTTCTTGTTTAGCTATCATAGAATACAGTACAACATCATACTGTTCCATTGAGCAAATGAAATTAAAAATACCTGTTGAGACTATCATTGAAAGTCCTGTCATTAAAACAATCAGCGATGAGAACAGAACCTTTTTCGCTTTTCTTAAATAGGCAAATATCTGCATTGTAAATACAACAAGTAAAAGCAAGAGCATTTCAGGTTGTATATGTATGAGTTCTTGTTTTTGTTGTCCTTCAAAATAATTGGGAACAAAAAATATTCCGGCTATACACGCTGCTATAATAAGTGTCCATACTCCCATCGTTATATTGATTGCTATATGATGCTTTTCTTCTTCAAAATAGTCTATCCAAAATTTAGGGAGTATAACTGATGCAGGAATCAATGCCGGTAATACATAAACCGGATGTTTTGTAGCCAGAAAAGAAAAAATAATGATAATTGCAAGAAAATAAACTACATTATAAAATATAAACTTTTGTGGAAAATTTAATGAATTAAAGTCCGTAAAGTATTTTGGGAATTCTTTCCATTTATCTTTGAAAAATACGATAATCTGAGCAACAAAAGAAAAAATCCAGGGCAAAAATGCGCTTAAAAATGCGAGTAGTATAATATACCAGGGTGCAGGATTTCCGTTCGCAAATAAATACCAGTATTTATCAACATGTTGCTTTAATATATATTCGTTAAAAAACATGGGATTAAAATTACTGAACATTATCCAGTGCCATGGAAATACTATGAGGAAAAAGAACAATAGACCCGGAATCAAAAAAACAGGTCTGAATATTTCTTTAAACTTACGTGAAAAACAAGAGCAGAGAAAAATAACAGCAAATGGAACTAAAATTCCTGTAAATCCTTTTATCATAAGGCAAAAACCGGCAAAAATATAAAAAAGCCACCAGAAATATTTTTTGTGAGCTTCTGAACATAATAATGTATAAATGCCGGAATATACTGCTACTCCGGTACAAACAGAAAACAGCATATCTGTTACGGCTATTTTTGCAAGTATTGTATACATCAGGCTGGTTGCTAAAATTAATGAAGCAACAACAGCATATTTTCTTGAAATAATCTTTCTGCAGAAAATATAAACAAGGAATACTCCTATTGTTGCACAAAAAGCTACAGGAATACGCGCAATAGTTTCACTAACTTTCCCGAAAATTGAAAAAGCAAGCGATTCAATCCAGAAGTAGAGCGGTGGAGCTTCAAAGAAAAAATTTCCATTTAAGTTTAAGACAAACAACTCACCTGTTTTATACATTGAACGTGCGATAGATACAAATTTTGTTTCATACGGATCTATAAGAGGATAATTACCGATTGCAAAAAAGTATAGAAGAAAACACAAAATTAACAGTCCACTCACTGTAAAAGCTTCTTTGTGCTCTTTTATATATCCAAAAACTTTTTCTTTTTCCATTTATTTGTAATTCTCCCCGTATATTATTTACTACATAATCTTTTAATTATCTTTGTAAATTATACTACATTAACTATATCTGCCGCAATTTCATCAGCAGATTTTTTTTCAATATCAAACCACCTTATTTTCTTATTTTGTCTGAACCATGTCAGTTGACGTTTTGCGTATCTTCTTGTATTTTGTTTTATTTGTTCTTTCATTTCGTCATGTGATATTTTTCCGTTAAAATAATCAAAAAACTCTTTATAACCTATTGTGTCAAATAAAAGCTGCATATTTCCGTATTTTTCAAACATTTGTTTTGCTTCTGTTTCAAGCCCGTTCTGAATCATTATATCTACACGTTTGTTGACTCTTTCATATAAAAATTGTCTGTTTTCCGCATTCAACCCGAACCACAGAACATCGAATTCGGGTGTTTCTTTAATCTTTTGGGCTTCAGACATAGGCATATTAAGTGTCTTACAGACTTCGAGTGCTCGTATAATTTTGACGGTATTATTTGGATGGATTTTTTCAGATATAACGGGATCGAGTTTTTTAAGCATCTCATAAAGTTCCTGAACGGACAGTTTTTCAAGTTCAGCTCTCATTTCTTTATTTGGTGCAACTCTTGGCATATCAAAATTTTCGAGCAATATCCTGAAATATAGTCCCGTACCGCCTACCACAACAGGAATTTTTCCCTCTTGATGCAGCTGGTAAATTATTTTTCTGGCTTCATCAGCAAAATTTGCCACGGTAAAGTCATCATCAGGATTGACAAACCCGAGCATATGATGAGCAATTCCGTTCATTTCCAACTCTGTAGGCTTTGCAACGGCAATGTTAAAATCACTGTATATCTGTCTTGAATCAGCGGATATAATTTCTGTCTTCAGTTTTTTTGCCACATTTATTGCCACAGCAGTTTTTCCGGATGCTGTAGGACCAACTATTGCAATAACTTTATTGTTTTGAGTCATAGTACAAAAATATCAACACCACGTAATAAGTTGCAAAATAGAACATTATAAAAAATGCAATAACAGAAAGAATTATATTTATGCTGAATATCGCATTTATAACAAATACTATAAAATTCAATATCGAAAGGAAACACATTACACCGACGGAGCCAAGAAAATTTTTGAATAAAAATTTTAAATTTTTCCAGAAAGAAACAAACGGCGACCAGAAAGTTGTTTTTTCCATATAAAACAAAGACGGAAACCAGAACAATGTAACAAAGCTATAAACAGCTGCTGCAAAAGTAATAGCCGTCATCCAGTAATTTATTGCTTTTATTTGTCCGAAAGTCAGTGAATATAAAAACTGTTCCAGCGCTTGCTGAGATTGCATTGCAGCCTGATATATTTTTTCAATATGAACATTATGAGATGTAAGATATCCTATCCCCCACTCAACTCCAACCAGATATATAATGCCGGCAGAAAGTAATACATAAATTAAAAATACAACAGTCACAGGAACAAAATAAGCAGACACACCCGGGAAAAATTCTTTCAGTAAATCCAGAGATGCAGCTGCCCTTTCTTCTGGTTTTTCGTATTCAATTTTTGCATGCTGGACTGTTTTTTTTACCATAAAAAACCAGCCTGCAAGAAATGCCGTAGTTAAAAGGAAATTAGCTATGAAGAAAATAATAAAAGCAATTTTATTTGATTGACGCGCAAGACCTATAGAACTGATGCTAATAACAAGCAAAAAGACTATTAGCGGCTGTGCCGTAACAATATTTTCTCTTGTTATATCAAATGCTTTTTTTATTAAAGATGTCATAGCGTGTATTATTATATCATAATTTCAGGAATATTGTTGTATAATTGTATACAAAAAAGAACTAACCAAGGAGGATAAAATGAGAAGCGATAATGTAAAAAAAGGCATACATAAAGCACCGCACCGCTCGTTATTGTATGCGACAGGTGTTTCAAAAGAAGGAATGAAAAGACCTTTTATCGGTATCGCAAGCTCATTTTCTGACCTCGTGCCCGGACATGTCGGAATGCGTGACCTTGAACGTCAGATAGAAAAAGGGATTCACTCCGGCGGCGGTCAGGCTTTTATTTTTGGTGTACCTGCGGTATGTGACGGAATTGCGATGGGGCATAGCGGTATGAAATATTCTCTGCCTTCAAGAGATCTCATCGCGGATTGCGTTGAAACTGTTGCCGGTGCTCACCAGCTTGACGGTCTTGTCCTTTTGACAAACTGTGACAAAATTACACCCGGCATGCTGATAGCAGCGCTTCGTATGGATATTCCCTGTATAGTTGTAACAGCTGGTCCCATGCTTGACGGCTGCAGTAAAAAAGAAGTGCTGACTATGATTAGAGGTTCTTTTGAAGCAATAGGCAAACTCTCTAACGGCGATATATCAGAAGAACGGCTTTATGAACTGGAAGAAGAATGCTGTCCGTCAGCAGGTGCTTGTCAGGGGCTTTATACTGCTAATACAATGGCTTGTCTTACAGAAGTAATGGGTATGAGTCTGCCGTACTGCGCTACTGCTTCTGCTGTTTCTGCCAAGAAAAAGCAGATTGCTTTTAATTCAGGTATGCAGATTGTTGAACTCGTAAAACATAATATAAAACCGTCAGATATAATAACAAGAGACTCCATGAGAAACGCAATTGCTGTAGATATGGCACTGGGCGGGTCGACAAATACAATATTGCATATGCTTGCAATTGCAAATTCCGGTAAAATAAATATTACACTGAACGATTTTGATGAACTAAGCCATAAAATTAATCAAATAATAAAACTTGATCCGTCAGCCCTTCCTACAATGACGGACTTTGCCAACGCAGGCGGCATTCCCGGGGTTCTGAAAACAATGTACGGGCATACACCTGAAATAAAAGATACGAAAGGTGTTTCCGGATTAAAAATCAGCGAAATAGCTAAAGGTGCGTGGGTTGACAATGAAATTATTCATACACTCGAAAATCCGCTTACTACAACAGCCGGTCTTGCTGTACTTCACGGGAACCTTGCTCCAGACGGGGCTGTTGTAAAGACATCAGGCGTAGCAAAGGAATGTCTGGAGTTTGAAGGAACAGCAAAAGTGTTCAACTCGGAAGAAGAAACCATGGACGCTATAGACAACAACAAAATTCAAGAAGGTGATGTCGTTGTTATATGCTATGAAGGGCCCAAAGGCGGTCCCGGAATGAGAGAAATGCTTGCCCCAACATCAATGATAGTAGGAAAAGGACTCGGCAGCAAGGTAGCTCTCATAACAGACGGAAGATTTTCAGGCGGTACAAGAGGTCTTTGCATCGGTCATATATGTCCGGAAGCTGCAATGGGCGGACTCATCGGTCTTATTAAGGACGGAGACAGGATAAAAATAAGCATACCCGAAAGAAAACTTGAACTTCTTGTGCCGGATGATGAAATTGAGCAAAGAAAAGTAAATTTTGTCCCGCAAAAACCAAAAGAAACTAAGGGTTATCTTTCTAAGTATGCTAAAATAGTACAGAGTGCTTCGTTAGGAGCAATTTGCGAATAATTAGAAAAGGAATAAAATATGTCAGGACACTCAAAATGGTCAACAATTAAACACAAAAAAGCTAAAGTCGACGCACAGAGGGGCGTTGCATTTCAGAAATTTTCTAAAGAAATTATAGTGGCAACAAAACTTGGCGGTCCGGATCCGTCTGCAAATTTCAGACTGAGAACAGCAATTGAAAAAGCTAAAGCTGCAGGTTTGCCGAATGATAATATAAAAAGAGCTATCGAAAAAGGATCAGGCGCCGGCGCAAGCGATAATTATGAAGAATTGACATATGAAGGATACGGCGCCGGTGGTGTTGCGATAATTATCGAAGCAATGACTGATAACCGAAACCGTACTGCCGGAGATTTGAGAAGCTATTTTACTAAATTTAACGGAAATATGGGTGAAACCGGTTGTGTGGGCTGGATGTTTAAGCAGGCCGGAGTTATTACTTTTGATAAAGAAACCACTGATTATGAAAAGCTTTTTGAAGAGTCAATAAACGCCGGTGCTCAGGATTTTGTTGATGAAGACGATGAATATAAGGTTATAACAAGTGTTGAAAACTTCCAGATTATAACAGAATCACTTGAAAAGCTCGGTTTTACTCACAAAAGTGCCGAACTCACAAGACTTCCGGAGAATACAATTGAAATCACAGACGCAGCAGTTGCTTCAAACATCCTGAAGCTTATGGATAAACTAGAAGAACATGATGATGTTCAGAATGTATACTCTAACTTCGATATTTCAGATGAAATAATGGAAACAATACAGTAAGTATAAAATGCTGAAAAGACCAAAGAGCGCACTATGTGCGCTCTTTGGTTATAAATCTTTATATTCTTATTTAATAATAGAATGTTACATGTTAGTAATTTAAAATTTTTATGTGTTGTAAGTATTTTAATTAAATATGAAAAGTAATTACAAAACTTAAAATTCTTTAGTTTACACGCAATTATGAAGTGTCTTTTGTTTTTATTGCCTCGGAAGTAAGTGTTCTATTTGAAGGTGTATATTAATGCTTGTTACAAACAACAAAATCATTAATGCCGTCAACTGGGCAGGCAAAAAACTTAACTCCGTTGAACAAAGAATAGTTCTCGGTGCAACTGCTCTGGCTACACAACCATTCTTTGATTATTACAATAAAAATGTAGATGAAGATACAAGAAAAGTCTCAACAGCAAGAACTATTGCAAAGATTATAGCAGGTACTGCTGTTGGGATTGCTGTGCGATTGTTATTCATAAAGGGATTCAGAAAATTTTCGAATTATGACCTGAAAATAGTAAATGGAAATATTGAACAAATACTTCCTAAAAGCCCAAAAGACATTTTTGTTCCTATCTTTGCAAAAGTGAAGAAAGGTATGACCCAGGATGAGTTCAAAAACGACTATGAAAACTATATAAAAACAGGTGGAGTAATAGGTGCTTCTGTTGCAATGATTGCGACGAACTTTCTACTGGATGCACCGCTCACAAATATTTTGACAAATAAAATAACAGCGCATATGAATCTTTCAGACAACAGTAAACAAAAAGAACAGGAGGCTGACAATGCAGCAGCCTAGTTTTTTCCAGAAATGTCTGACAAAAATATGGGATACCTACTCTAAAGATGTGGGCAAATCTCTTATTCATCTCGGCGCAGTGGGCTGGCTTTTTGGTGCACTTGCTCAGGTAGGCGCTCTGGCATTTAACAAAAAAATAGATAAAGAAGAGAAAAATTTCCTTTTTCCGCAGGAAATAGCTGATGGCGTGATAAATGTAGGTCTATATTATACTATTTGTCAGGGTATAAAAACATTTGCGGATAAATGTGTGGACAAGGGCAAATTTATACCGAAAAATGTCAATGAAGCCTTTGAAAAATTGCTTGCCAACAAACATTTCTTTTCGACCCAAGAACAGTCTCAAATTTTTGCTAATAAAAAGAATATTACTGAAACGCTTAGTGCAGTCACTGACTCATCGTTTATAAAAAATCTGGCACCTGCTGTCAGGGATTTTATTACAAATGAGATAAAACCTGCTGCAGCCAAAATGTCGGGCTGGAAAAACGGGGTTGGAACCCTTGCTACTTTTGGCGCATCTGTACTTGCTTGCAATATAATTACTCCGTATGCCAGAAATATTGTTGCAAGTAAAATCCAGTCAATGACCGGTAAAAAAACATATTATGACTATAAAGCATATGGAAAAATTTGTTCTTTTTCTCAATCAAAGACTTTTAGCAAATTTAAGATATAAAAAAAAACCCGGATTCGGGCTTTTAAGATAAAAAACTTTTTTTTGCCCTGCATCCAGGAATGTGTGTATATGTGTGTTTATTAATATTTCGGCTAGTAAGTGCCCTACCAGCACAATGTGTGTGTTTATTAGATTTTATATAAAACGTTGTCTTCAGATGAATAAGTCAGATAATTTTCTATGGCTTTATCAAGAACTCTTGCTTTTTCTGTGTTTTCTCTTGAAAACAATTTGTCAATAAATCTGGCAAAGCCTGAAGTTTTCTGATTATTTGTTTTTACAGCCTGAACAAACTGGTCTGCTATAGCCTGTTGCATAATATAAGCAGAAGCAGGTGTCTGTTTGAAAGACGGTACAGATGAGTACTGTTTCATACTTGCTTTATTTATATTTGAATAGTCTATAGTATTTATTCTATTAACTTTCATTTTTCTCGTCCTTATGTTGTGAACATGAATTAAGTGTTTTTAATACACTATTTATTACATTTTTATTATGAATCATATTGGTTTTTTTGTCAACCCCTTTTGGTGAAATCTTTATATTTCCTTTAGATGCTTTCTATTTAAGGGTTTCAGAAAAAGTGCATTTTGTACACTTATTTTTTTATAATCTTACTTCATTTTCCCAATAAAATATATACCTGACTGGCTATAAATATTTACCCGACAAGGTAATGGAAGAAAACGACTATACACTGTTAAATATAGTCAAATCTTTTTCATACTTCCAACTTATTCTTAATTCCAAACAATCAGGGCTGTCATGCCCTTTTTTTTATTTAATTATCGGTATTGTTTTCTTCAGGTTTTGTAATACCAGCTTCTTCTAGTGTCTTAATAAAATGAATTGCAGCTGCTTTTTGAATCTCAGGAGGAACAACCCTTAATAGTTCAACTGTTTTCGAAATAACAGGGTCTTTGTCATACCAACGATTTCCGTTTATTGGTTTAACCATTTCGTAAAATTTATCTATAGTTTCTTTTGAAACCTTTTCTTCTATTTTCTTTAGAAACACTTCTGCCTGTGCTTTGAGCTCATCCTGATAATTTCTTAGCAAATCAAGAACTTCCATCAAAACAGGGTCATGATCATACCATCTTTTATATTGAGGCTTCATTATATTTACCTTCCTGCAATAGCTTGGGTTCCACAATATCGTCATTATATCTTACTATATCTGCACCGATATTTCTGAATTTTTCCTCAAAATTCTCGTATCCTCTATCTATATGGTGAAGGGATTCTATTTCACTCACACCATCTGCCATAAGAGCAGCGATAATTAATGATGCACCGGCTCTTAAATCACTTGCCTTCAGATTTGCACCTGTAAGTTTTTTTACTCCGCGAACAAGCGCATGATTTCGTTCTTGATGTATATCAGCTCCCATTCTGCGCAGTTCCGGAACTTGCATAAACCTGTTTTCGTACAGACTTTCAGTAATAATACTTACACCATCCGCCGTTGTTAACATCGCCATTGCCAGCGACTGTAAATCTGTTGGGAATCCCGGATATGGCTGAGTAACAATGTTTACTGCAGAAAGACGTTGCTTGCAGCTTACTTCTATGACTGATGGCTCTAAAAGTTTGATATTAGCCCCCATTTTTATGAGTTTTGAGTTAAAAAACGTTAAATGCGAGGGCATGACATTTTTTATAATACCTTTACCGCGTGTTGTAATAAATGCTGCCATATAAGTACCGGCTTCAATACGATCAGGTATTGTTGCATATTCTATGGGGTGCAAATCTTCTTGTTTTACCCCGTTGATTACAATTTCTGAAGTACCGGCGCCGGAGACGTCTGCTCCCATAGTGTTTAAAAAGTTTGCAAGATCAACTATTTCCGGTTCTTGCGCAGCATTCTGTATTCTTGTTGCACCTTCTGCCATAACAGCCGCGAGCATAAGGTTTTCAGTTGCACCTACTGATGGTATATCAAGATAAATATCAGCTCCATGCAGCTTTGTTGCTTTTGCATGAACATATCCGTTTTCTATCTTAATTTTTGCACCAAGCGCCTCCAGACCTTTTATGTGAAAATCTACCCTGCGTTCACCAATTGCACATCCTCCCGGAAGTGCAACAATAGCTTCTTTACATCTGGAAACCAGTGCCCCGAGTACTATAAATGAAGCACGCATTTTGCTTACAAGTTCGTACTTTGCTGTAATACTGGTTATATCAGTAGCTTCAATAGCAACTGTTTTGTTGACTTTGTCATATTTTGTTTTTACGCCGAGACCTTCAATAACTCTCAGCATAATCTGAACATCCGTTAATTCCGGAACATTATAAATCTTGCTTTCACCTTTTGCGAGGAGTGCTGCAGCCATAAGTTTAAGTACCGCGTTTTTTGCACCGCCGATAGAGACTTCGCCTTTTAGCGACACGCCGCCCCGTATTTTAAGTTTTTCGGTCAATTGTCCTCCAAAAAGTTCTATTCCTTCTATTATCATAATATAACTAATAGAAATTGTCGCAAATAATTTAAATAATGTAAATTATATTAAATTTTTCCACCTGTTGCAGCCTGTTTTTCATAAAAGGTCTGCGTGCCTATCTCTTTTAAATATATGTTTTTTAAATTCCAATCATACAGTGGAAGCTGATTTTCCGGTTGGACAGAAGGTTCGTTCTTTTGAATTTCTGGAGTAGTTTTAGGTGGTGTTTGCATCGGATATTCCAATTTTTTCACTTCTACTGCAGGTTTTTTTTCGATTTTGTTAACAGCTGGTTTTTCATTTTTTTTCTGCGTTTTTGGTGCAGGAGTCTGTTTTATAAATTTTTGTTGTATAACTTTATCCTGTGGTTGTTTGTATATAGCAGGCTGAATAATTTCTTGCTGCTGTTCGGTTTTGGGCTGGATATTATTGATTTGTTGAATGTTTAAGTTTTCAGGACTTACTGTTTTTTCTGTGGAATGAGTGCTATTTTCTTTTTGTTTAACTTTTTCGTCACGTTTGAAGCGATCAGTAAATTTGTTGACCTTTTTTTGCACTTCTTCTTTATGAATTACAGGATAGTAGAGCCTTTTATCTTCATTTATGTGCATTTTTTTTAGTTCTATGGTTTTTGGCTCTTCTGGCGGCTGTAATTCGGGATTTACATTTTTGTCCACGATAGGCACAACATGTTCTGCAACTCTGGTTGAATATTTTTTAATTTTAGAAAGCTGTGCATATCCGGGTGAAAATTGAACTGCACCTATGTCGAAATTTTTAGCTGAAATATCTTTTATATACAAATCCTGCCATACTATCTCGCTGGTTTTGTTATCAATGAGGGTTAAAAGTGTGCTGAGACGATATGTTGGTCTTACAACATCCATGCCTGAAATATTGAGTTTATTCCACCAGGTATCTTTCAAAAAGCTGCTCTGTATATCTAGACCACTGGTAACCATGAGGATATAGTCCGCTTTAATATTGCCGGTAAGCCGTTTAAGATTTACGAAATCAATATTGTAATTAGATTTGTATTCCTGAAAAAATGTATCTTTATAAATAGCGAGCTTATTGTCTGTTATTTTTGCCATAGTCTCTCCGAGCAACGGCGCCTGTATTCGTTTTGACTGATTCAGCGCATTTATAATATCTGTTGCTATAATATCGGCAGCAGAACCGCAAATCAGGTATGTAGTACCGTTTCTATGTGCTCTGTCACTAATAACAGCTACAACCGGAGTCTTTTTCTTTTCATTTTTTGCAGGTTCAGATATCGCAAAACACTGTGTGCAAAAAATTAGAAGAGTCAACCCTAAAAGCCCCAGTCTAATTATATTTTTCATTATCTTCCCTTTAATTTCGCAATTCCCCACACAATATTATTCCTTATTTTTCAAATATTGGTATCCCTTACATAATGGATTTTTATATTGAAAAATGATTTTATAATTAAAGAACAATACACTGAATAATAGGGAATTTTAAGGTTTTATGCGAAGCAATCAAGAACTTTTAGACATGGCAAAAGCTGCTTGTGACAATGCATACGCTCCTTATTCGAATTTTTTTGTCGGAGCATGTGCGCTTTATGATTCTGGCAATACATATGTAGGCTGCAATGTAGAAAATGCAAGCTATGGACTTTCTCTTTGTGCGGAAAGAAACGCAATGTCCAATGCGATTGTTGCCGGAGAAAAAGGGAAATTAATAAAAATAGCAATATACAGTAAAAACCAAAAAAACTGTATGCCATGCGGTGCTTGCCGTCAATGGATGGCTGAATTTAAAAAAGATAAAGATATGGAAATAATTATGGAAAGCGAAGACAATAAATGTGCTGTCTTTACTATAGAACAACTGCTTCCATACGGATTTATGCTATAACACAATAAAAAAGCCGGTCTTAAAACCGGCTTTTCAAGAAGTTGGGATAGGATAAGATAAATGGATATTATGAAACTGTGAGTTTCTTTGTTGCTTCTTTCTCTGCAGCAACTTTCGGTGCTTCGATTCTCAAAACGCCGTGTTCAAGTTTAGCTGTAGTTTTTTCGACATCAATTTCTTGAGGAAAATAGATAGTACGAGAGAAATCACCGTATTTAAACTCGGATTTTCTAAATGTTTTAGTATCTTCCCTGTGTTCCTCATGCTTTTTAGCGTTTATAGTAAGATGGCTTCCGTCAATATCTATATCCAAATCTTCTTTTTTTACACCCGGAAGCTCTGCTTTTACACAATATTCTTTATCTTTTTCATGAATTTCTACAGGCATTGCGTATTTGTCCATTTCTTCCGTGAAAATATATTCAGGGAACAAGCTGTCAAAATTTCTGCTCAAAATTGAACTGATTTCATCGTTGACTGATTTTATAAATCCATCCGGTGTTTTCTTTATTAAGAATTTCATAATCTTAACTCCTTTCTGATTTCTTTCCTTCAACAATTGTATTATTACTCTGTTTTTCAAAAATTCTTCAGATTTTAACTAAGTTTTAACAATTGTGATAGTATGGAAAAAAGAGGAGCGATTTATGCAAAAATTCAGGCATTTAAAAACCGGAAACACATATGAAATGATAAGGGACGATGTAATAAACTGCACAAACGCAAATGACCATCAGACAATGGTCCTCTACAAACGTCCGGATTATCCTGATTTGATATTTGTTCGGGAAAAGGAAGAGTTCTTTCAAAAATTTGAAGCAATGGACTAAAAAGCCGAAATACGGCTTTTTAGTCTTTTAAAAGTTCATCGGCAAGCGGATACTCAACCCTTCCGTTGAGCTCCAAATCAGTAGTTCTGAGTTTTTTTGCAACCCTTTCCATTTCTTCGGTCCATACAAAATTACGATTTATATATGCTTCTGCCTTATCAAAATCACGGTCTATCTGAATTCGTATTATTTCTTCGAGCATCTTCATTGCTGTGGGAACAACCTTTTCTATATCAACTTGAATGTGCCCGTCATCGTCTACACTTACAGCGCCGTTATCCAGAAAATATTTTGTTTGCATAACAGAACGAACTCTGTGTGCTTGAGAAATCGGAGGTTCTGATTTCATAAAATTGCCGGCACAGAATGTTACGATAATCTGCTTCTTTTCTTCTTCTGTATACATGCCTTCTTTAACCAGTATATCGAGAAATGCCATTGAGCCCATGTCTGCTTTGTTTTCTTCAATAATATTTTTGTATTTTCCAAGTGCTTCTGTACCGTTTTTAGGTCCAAGTGAATGAACATTTTCATGTCCAATAGTGAATTTATGTGACGCTTCCGCATCAAAATATTTGTGAAGCTCTTTGTCCAAAGTCGCATCCAGGCGTTTCTGAAGTTTTTCTTTGTCTTTTATTTCCCGGATTTGGCGGTGATAGACATTTCTTCTTCCCCCTCCGATAGTAAGAGATAGTTTGTCGTTGTTTGGAAGATTTTGAGCTACAGTAATACCGCCTCTGTAAGCACCTTCATCTCCGTATAAAGCTGCAAGGTCGACGTCAACCATTGTCTGTTTATCATCACCTTCGGAAATATTCTGTTCGTATTCGTCTTTAAAGGGCATATAGCCAGCAAGCATCGGAATATATTTTTTGATTTTCAAAAGGTTTTCAGTGCCTTCTTTGTTGATTATCCCGATTCTGATGCCTATTGAATCTTTTGCAAGCGGTTCAATCCCGTTTTCTTCAAGAAGTTTTTTCAACTCTTCGTTTTCAATAACTGTACCTGTCAGCATATCTGCATATTGTTCTCTTGATATAGTGAATTCTAATACAGCATTTTCCTGTAATTCCGCCCATTTTTTGTCCGCATAAGCATCGAGCATCGGGTCATTCGTTCTCAGTGCTTTTGCCTGTAATGTTAAATATTCGTTGAAGTCAGAATTTGAAGAACTTTTTGCTGCCATATCAAGTTCATCTGCCGCTTTTGAAAATTCTTCTTTAAAAAATTCTGTGTAATCTATGCCCTTTAACTCATTACCGTCTCTGACTACCATTGAACGCTGGGTAAGAATATTTTTCACATCATCTTTGCGACCGTCTTTTAACATTTTTATCAAAATTTTATGAAACTCTTCTTTTGTAATATCAGAGGGGTAAAATCCTTTACCGTCGGTTGTCGTTTCACCTTTTGCAAGATAAACCATATTGGACTCCCTGTCTATTGCACTCATTCCTTTCTGTGCATTGAACAGAATAAGCGAAAGTTTTGCGCGTTCATTACCTTTTGCTGTTTCTTCTTCAAGAAATTTTTTGAAATCTTTATTTTTTTCGTTATCCTGTCTTAAATACACGTCTTCAAGGATTTTTCCGGCTTTCAGAAGATGCCTTAACGCTTCTTTGTCACCGTCAGAAAGATTTTTATATGATTCGTGTTCTGCAGAAATCATGGTTTTGGTTAACAGATATGTTTTGTTAGTTCTTTTTCTGAGCTCTTCTTCTGATAAGTTAAGTTCAAACATAAAATTTCCCCTTGTTTTCTATTGTGCAAGAGGATTATAGCTTATTTCCGGCATTTTATGATACATGCTAATGGAGTATTTGGGGGGGAATGATGATTTATCAACTTTCCACCCAAAGTATGAAAAAGTTCAAACTTAAGTATAATTCCCTTTTTCAGCGTTTTACGTCATAATACAATTGAAAGGGATAGCATCTCTAAGCAATTCTCCGCAATGACGAGGAATGAAAATGTAAAATGATGCGTCATTGCGAGCGAACGAAGTGAGCGCGGCAATCTATAAAAACATGCTGGCTGACTGGATTGCTTCGTCTTTTCACTGTCTTGGATTTCCTTATCGCTCAGCTCTGCCGCTCGTTTGGCTTCGCCAGTACTCGCTTCGAGCTTCGCTCCCCGGACTAGCTCCCTTCAGTCGCGTCGTCCGTACGGAAATCCGCGTCTTGAATTTTTGCGTTCCGTCGGTCTTGCATTCCATTTCGAAATTCTTCGAATTTCTGCATTCCACAGCCCGACTCCACATGGGGCGTTCACTTCGTTCAGCCCCGCAAAAATCCGCTCCTCTCAATGACGTATTGATAATATTTATTATGTAAAAATATAAAAACTAAACCCAACGTTAATAACCGCATCAAGCCCAAACCTCACCATAACGACACGAATAATCAATGTTAGTGAAGCAGCGACAAA
>CALUSL010000013.1 GCA_944323425.1 Candidatus Gastranaerophilales bacterium
GACTTTGTGAAAAGCCAGATTCTACAGCAAACCTCCTCTGCTCTCCTTGCACAGTCTCAAAATATTCATTCCTCTATTGCCCTGTCGTTGATACAATAAACGCCGGCTGACAGGATTGCTTCGCGTCTGAAAGACGCGAAGCAATGACATTTCTATCCGTCATTGCGAGGGAGTCCGCAGGACGACCGAAGCAATCCACAAAAAACGCAAATTGACAATTGAACCAATGTCATCCTGAACTCGTTTCAGGATCTTACGGACGTGAAATGTAGCACAAAACTCCAAGATGGTAAGATGCTGAACACATACGATAATAATGGCGCTCCAAAATTATCGCTTCAGCATGACATGGCGTGTAGATTGTAGAAATATGTGGCGCAAGCTGGCCGGATTGCTTCGTGCTTTTCAGGCACTCGCAATGAAAGAAAGAGATGTAGACTGGACTTTCAGCCAAACAGAAACCTCCACCGGCAGAAATCAACATCTGACACCGTCGGGATAGAAACACCGACATACTCCCCCACAATGACGGAAAATGAATCCGCGACAATCAATATAAACTATATCTCTACATCTTTACATTACTGTTAGATTTAATATAATTCATAACTCCTTTAGAAATTATCAAATCAGGCTCTAACAAACAGAACTGATGCAAAGTACTGAGTCCTTCCTGAACCCTGCCGAGTTCTATCAAAATTAAACCCACCATAATTTCAGACATTGGATTTTTTACGTCTTTTTTATATTGCTTGAGTTTTGACTCTAACAATCCCTGACGCTTATATGCCTGCACCACATCTTCGTAATATGAAAAATTCATAGGATACAATTTGATTGCTCTTTCGAGAGTATCCTGAGCAAGTGCAGGATAGCCTATTTTCATATAGACATTCGCAAGGTTTGTATAATAAATTGCTGATGACTGTTTATCCGGGCATAGAAGTATAGCCGTTTGAAACTCCTTTATTGCAGCAGCATAATATCTGTCCTGTACATAAATAACTCCCATGTTATTGTGGTTGTTTGCATTTTTTTCAGCATCAATTTCAAACTTTAAAAACGGTTCCTTAGCAAAACAGACAGGACACAATGCAAGACAGAATATTATGAGCAATTTTTTCATAAGATAATAATTTCCTGACCTTCTTTTGGTATAAATACATTATTACATGTTTTAGTATAATGATTTTCTATCTTATTCAACATTTCGTCTGTATAATTCGGATCAAAATGGAAAAATGCCAGGGATTTCGCATGCGATTGGCTATATGCTTCCATTGCCATATCAAATGTCGAATGCCCGTACCCCTGTTTTGACACATATGCATTCAGGTATTCTTCCGTAGTATATTGCGAATCATGAATCAACAAATCCGTGTCTCTAGCAAACATAGCAAGTCGTCTATCTCCACCTACATAGCCCTCTTTATCGGTTGCATAAACAATAGACTTATCTCTGTATGCAATCTTGTATACCATCACACCACGTTTAGGATGGCAGTTCAGTTTTAGACAGCTTATAACGACCTCTTCTCCCTGGGGGAAATAGTCGGCGTCTGTATCCACTTTTATAATTTCAGGTACCTCTGCATCTTCCTGAAACACAAGAATGTAATTGTCATTTATATTAAAAAAGTTTATATCAGCAGAAATATCAGCCAAATCCAGAGGAAAAGTCTCATCGAATAACAAACTGGAAACAGTTTCATCAAGCTGATTTCCATACTCTACATTGCTCACAAGATTTATAAGAGAAGAACGAATAAAAATAGGCTTAAAAAATGGAATACCCTGTATATGATCCTGATGCAGATGACTCAGAAGAATCGTTGCATTCATTTCTTCATTGTGAGAAGAAGCAATATAATCTTTCAACATATCATTTCCGGCATTTATAATACCTGTTCCGGCATCTAAGAATATAAGATGATTGTTTACATTAACCTCTACGCAGGAAGTATTGCCTCCGTATTTCAAAAAATTAAAATCCGGAGTCGGATAGCTGCCGCGTACACCTCGAAACTTTACGCTGAATTTATTTTTAGAATCTTGCATATACTATTTATCCATCAATTAATTATATAAATATATGTCATTTTATGCTATTTGTCCAGAATATACGTGCCCTGCCTGTCCGTTTCTTCTCCGTAGTATATTTTTGATGAAAACACAAGCAGTTTTGCCTTTTTCTGGATTTCTTTCAATCCGGTTTCTCTAAACTCAAATTTAAACACAACTTTATTGGGAAGATTGCTTACACTTACAACCCTGAAGGCATTAGGATATGATACAAGAGAAGGCGTGCTTACATGTAAAATATTACCCTCTTTATAAATCTTTGTTGCATGATAATGACCGCTGAATATAGCCATCGGTGTTTTATGTTTTTTCAAAACCGCATAAATTTCATCAGGGTTTGTCATCTTATGATGAAAACTCGAAAATGGTTCATATAAAGGACAGTGAAGAAACATCATAGGAACTTCATTATTTTTTTGAGCTTTAGACAGCTCTCCATCAAGCCATGTCAGCTGTTCTTTTGGGATTTTACCATTTGCCGTAATTTTTTTATCATTAATACAATCCAGTACAATTACCCTGTACCCCTTTTTCGGAGAAAATGAATAATAGGATTTATCGAATTTGTAATTCTTATTGTTTTGTCTCAAAATTTTTACATATTTTTCTCGGGTTATGTCACTTCCGAATACAACATCATGATTGCCAAATGATGAATACCACGGAGCTTTTAGTGTATTCATGCCCGCAATAAATTCTTTTATCAATGTTTCTTTGGGTTTATCCGTCATATCACCGGTGACTATAACGAAATCCAGATTCGGAATAGCATTAATCTGGGATAACTCATCTTTGAACAAAGTTTTTGAATCAGCAAGCACCTTATATGTCGTATTAACAGTTTTGTCAGACAAATGAACATCAGATATCTGAACAAACTTTAGTGTATCTTGATAAGAAAAAGTCTTTAAGCCTGCAAATATACATACAATAAATAGAAACAGGCATACAAAACCTCTAATAAACCCTCTTTTTTGTTTTCTTTTCTTTGTCATTCTTTCTCCGTTACTTTATGTTCTGTTTCAAGTATGCTTCGATAAAACCGTCAATTTCACCATCCATAACTGCATCCACGTTACCCATTTCAAAGTTAGTCCTGTGGTCTTTAACCATTTTGTAGGGATGAAATACGTAAGAACGAATTTGAGAGCCAAAGTTTATATCAACATTTTCTCCTTTTAGCTCAGCAAGTTTTTTGTCATGTTCTGCCTGTTTTATTGCAAGAAGTTTTGACGCAAGCATTTGCATTGCTGTTTCTTTATTTTGAAGCTGTGAACGCTGCTGCTGGCATTTTACAACAATACCTGTCGGTTTATGCAAAATACGAACAGCTGTTTCAACCTTATTGACGTTTTGTCCGCCCGCACCACCCGAGCGCATAGTATCAACTTCCAGATCCTCCGGCGGAATATGAATTTCTTTTTCAAAATCTTCAATAACAGGGCTTACTTCAAGACTGGCAAAACTGGTTTGCCGTTTTCCGTTTGCATTAAACGGAGAAATTCTAACAAGTCTGTGCACGCCTTTTTCCGCTTTTGCAAGTCCAAAAGCATATTTGCCATCAACTTTTATTGTTGCCGATTTTATACCGGCTTCATCTCCGTCGGATTTGTCAAGAAGCTCAACCTTCCATCCCTTTGACTCAGCCCAGCGCATATACATACGAAGAAGCATCTGAGCCCAATCCTGAGCATCGGTACCGCCCGCACCGGCATTGACCGTAAGAATTGCACCATTTTCATCGTATTCATCGGATAACGTTTTTTTTATTTCCCACTGTGTAAGCTCGGTTTCAAGTTTTTCAATATTGTTTTGCAATTCTTCCCATAAAGACTCGTCTTGAGATTCGTCATAAAGTTCCAAAAGCAGCAAACAGTCAGCTATCTTACTTTCCCAACCCGTGACTTCTGCCACAATATTTTTATTTTCGGTGAGTTCCTGTGAAAGTTTTGAGGCATGTTCCGGATTGTTCCACAGGTCAGGTTTTTGTAATTCTGTATCAAGTTCTTTTATTCGCTTTTCTACAGCAGCAAGGTCAAAGACACTCCTTGGCTTTGAGCACTTTACTGTTGAGTTCTTCTATTTTTTGCTTTTGTTCAATATCCATAAAACCTTATCCTTTTTTTGCAGCTCCTGCTATTTCTGAATCTAAACGCAAGAACACCGGTTTTATTTTTGATTTTTCAGTTAGTACGCCTGCAGGTATTTCACCCCATTTTAAATCATCCAGTCTTACATCAGACGCTTTTTCTGTTCTGTTTAACTGTTCATATATATCCTGCGAAATATTAGGAGTGTAAGGCGCAAGGAGTGCGGCAATAAATCTCATGGACTCAAGCACATTATAAAGCACTTTTGCACACTCGGACATTTTTTCCTCTTTTGCAAGGCTCCATGGCGCCGTATCGTTTACGTATTTATTTACAACATTCGAGAAGTTAACTATTTCCTGTGCAGCTTCTGCTACTTCGAATTTATCAAATCTTGCTTTCACTGCTTCAACTGTTTTTACAGCCTCTTTAGCTATATCGTCATCAGCAGAAGTGATAAATTCAGGTTTTATTTCGCCAGCAAAGTATTTAACCTGCATATTTAGTGTTCTGTTTAATAGATTGCCGATATTATTCGCAAGGTCTGCATTGACTCTCTCTTTAAAATCGAGATCAGAATAGTTTCCGTCACGTCCCGCAGGAGCTGTTACCATCATAAAATATCTGAAAGCATCCGGATGAGAAAGCTCAAAAGAATCCATAACATCTTTCGGAGCAATGACATTACCTATTGATTTACTCATTTTTGTCTGGTCAATTGTTATCCATCCATGCGCAAATATAGTTTTCGGAAGCGGCAAATCCAATGCCATCAGAAATGCCGGCCAATAAATTGCATGAAATTTTAATATATCTTTTCCTATAACCTGAACATCAGCCGGCCAGTATTTGTTGAATTTTTCTGCAGGATTTTCAGAATCATAGCCAAGAGCCGTAATATAGTTAGACAGAGCATCTATCCATACATAAATTATCTGGCTGTCATCACCGGGGACCGGTATTCCCCAGCTTACTGATTCTTTTGAACGGGAAACAGAAATATCCTCAATATGTTCAAGCTGGTTTAATACCTCATTTGCTCTAAATTCCGGCTGGATAAATTCCGGATTGTTTTTTATATGTTCAATAATTCTATCTTTGTATTTTGAAAGCTTAAAAAAGTAGTTTTCTTCCTTTACTTCTTCCGGTTTTTTCTGATGGTCAGGACAGAGACCGTCCTCTGTTAAGTCACGGGGATTCAGAAAAGATTCACACCCGGCACAATACAATCCTGTATATGAATGCTTGTAAATATCACCGTTATCCTGAAGTTTTTTAAATATTTTCTGAACAATAGCCTCATGCTGTTCATCAGTTGTTCTTATAAACTGATTGTACGAAATATCCAGATCATCCCAGCATTCTCTGAATTTTCCGGCATTCAAATCACAGAGTTCTTTAGGTGTCATACCTTGTGCTGCAGCTGTTTTTTGTATTTTAATACCGTGTTCGTCAGTACCTGTAAGAAAATATACATCGTCATATCGCTGACGGAAATGACGGGCAAGAACATCCGTCTGAATTTTTTCATAAGCGTGACCTATATGAGGTGCTCCGTTTGCATAATCAATAGCTGTTGTTAAGTAATATTTTTTCATACTCTTATCCCGTGTAATCTGTTATTATAAATATAAATTATCATAAATAAGGAGATTTATAAATATGTCAGAACGTTTAAATTCACGAGGAAATAAAGAACTGCGTAAAATCAAATTCACCAGAGACTACACAAAACATGCTTTGAGTTCTGTTCTTGTAGAATTTGGAGATACAAAAGTTATAGTTACGGCAACAGTAGAAGATGGTAAACCAAAATGGATGGAAAAAGAGGACAAACGCGGCTGGATAACTGCAGAATACTCGCTTCTACCAACTTCTACACACACCAGATGCCAGAGAGAACGCTCAAAAATATCAGGAAGAACACAAGAAATCCAAAGGCTTATAGGAAGAAGCATACGTTCTTGCGTTAACCTTGAAAAAATTACGGATAAAACAATCACCATAGATGCTGATGTTATTCAGGCAGATGGCGGCACAAGATGCGCCAGTATTTGCGGAGCATATATTGCACTCGAAGACGCCGTAAACAAGCTTATAGCAAAAGGCGAGCTTAATGAAAATCCGATACTTGAAGAAATTGCCGCTGTCTCAGCAGGAATTATTGACGGTGAAATAAAGCTTGATTTGGATTACTCGGAAGATTCTCATGCACAGGTTGACGCAAATGTTGTTATGACCAAAAGCGGAAAAATAATTGAATTTCAGACGACAGCAGAGGGCAACCCGTTTGACAAACAACAACTTTATGAAATATTAGACACCGCAGAAACCGCAATTAAAAACATTATCGCTATGTACTAGCCCAGAATTATCAAAACAGAACCGGCTATCATTATAAATGAACCGATGAGTTTTTTTACAATATCTTTTTCTTTAAAAAAGAAAAAACCAAAAAACACGCTTAACACCAGTGAAAGCTGAAACAAAGCAAGCGCATAGCTAACATTCATTGTGTTAAAAACATAGTTTGTTGAAAATTGAGCTAAACCCACACATAGCACTATACCGGCAAAATATTTAAAAAATGTCAAATTTTGGAGAGAAAAAGATATTCGAGTTTGCGGTTTTAATAAAAAAGACAAAACAGTAGAAAATAAAAAACCAAACCAGCACCACAGAACAAATGAAGCTGTAACCGAGGACAGAACTATAACCTTTTTTATAAACACTGCTTCCACCGCTGTAAAAACAGTCGCAAGTATTCTGAATTGAATGTCTTTTCTTCTAAACAGAGCTAAAGAAAAGCCTTCTTTCTGTGTTTCAAACACAAAATAACTGCCCCAGATTATGAGAATTATCCCCAAAATACCAATTAAATCAGGAATTTCTTTTAATAAAAAAATTCCGGTAATCATAGCAACTATTGATTTGTAAGAATTAACCGGTCCAAGAACAGAAAGTTCTCCACCATGCAACGCCTTTATTAAACAGCAATTGCCTATTGCTCCAAAAAATCCGCTAATTAATGCCCAACCCCACAATGAACTAGGAAAAAGACGCCAGTGAATATTTAGTGCAAAAAATAAACATAGCACGCTCAGCAACAGGTAGGTCACAGCATTAACATGCAGTGATGAGACATTGTTTTGGGTAAGTTTTTTCTGAAAGACATTTGCAAGAGGATTAGATACTATTCTTGCAGCAAGAGCAATCAAAGTACTAATCATTTTTCTTTAATCTTGAAACCCATCCTGAGATTATTCTCAACGGTGCTCTTGTTATAGCAAGTGCATCTTTTTCAATATTTTTTGAAACAACAGACCCTGCTGCTGTCATAGCATTTTCTTTCAAGGTGACGGGAGCAACCAGAACTGTGTTTGAACCTGTATTTGCTCCATCTTCAAGAACTGTTCTGCTTTTGACTTTCGATATCGGATCATAGTTTGCTGTGATTGTACCTGCACCTATATTTACACCGGCTCCAAGCTCGCTGTCCCCGATGTAGCTGAGATGAGATACATTTGTATTACTTTTTATAACAGACTTTTTAACCTCAACAAAATTTCCGATTTTTACATTGTCTCCAATTTCAACATCACCTCGGAGTCTTGCAAACGGTCCAATCTTACAGTCTTTGCCTATTTTATTTTTACCTTCAATATAAGTACACGGATAAACAATCGTATCCGCCTCAATCTGTGTCTCAGATGAAATATATGTTGTATCAGGATCTACTATAGTTACACCATTTTCCATTAATTTACGGAGATTTCGTTTGTTTAATATTTTACCGACCTGTGCAAGTTGAATTTTTGAATTTATACCGAACGATTCTTCATTATTTTTCAATACATAAGCTTCGGTTTTCAAATTTTTACCTATTGCCCATTTTACAATATCCGTCAGGTAATATTCACCCTGAGCGTTATTCGAATCAAGATGCAAAAATGCTTCAGACATATCTTTCCAGCTAAGAATGTATACCCCTGTATTAATCTCCTGAATTTTCTTTTGGGCAGGTGAAGCATCCTTTTCCTCTATGATAGCTTTTACTGAACCGTTTTCATCCCTTATAATTCTGCCATAGTTTGTAGGATCAGAAAAAATTGCGGACATAATAGTAAGAGCAGCTTTACGTTCTCTGTGCATAGCAATAAATTCACTCAAAGTTTCAGGTGTAATGAGAGGAATATCTCCATTCAATATCAAAACTTCCCCGTCAAACCCCTTCAATGATTCATAAGCCTGATATACAGCATGTCCGGTACCAAGCTGGGGAGACTGAAGAATACATTTTGCATTATTATAATTTTCATTTACAAATTTTTCGACTACTTCTGCCTGATGTCCAACAATGACAAAATTTTCGGAAACAGTATTAGTTTTGTTAACTGCATCAAGAACATAGCCCAGAATAGTTTTATCAAAAATTTTATGCAAAACTTTAGGCGTATCAGACTTCATTCTTGTCCCCTTACCAGCAGCAAGAATTACAGCTTTAACCGAATTATTCATAACAAACTCTCCCTCTACTATTTATTTATGAATAAATAATACAATAAAAAGAATCTATTATGAATTTTTCATTTTTTCAATAACAGCTGTCGTAGATTTTCCCTCAACAAAGCTTATAAACTCAATTCTGCCGCCATTTGCCATAATAGCCTTTGCTTCAGGCAACGTTTCTACTGTATAATCAGCGCCTTTTGTATGAACATCCGGTTTTATTTCAACAAGCAGATTTTCAGGAGATGACTCATCAAACAATACAACATAATCAACACATGCAAGAGCACACAATATCTCTGCACGGTCATTTTCATTATTAATCGGTCTGTCCGGTCCTTTTATTTTTTTTACGGAAACATCAGAATTCAACGCAACTATCAGTACATCAGCAAATGTCTTTGTTTTCTGCAAATAACGCACATGCCCGACATGCAAAATATCAAAGCAGCCGTTTGTTGTAACAATAGTCTTTCCATCAGCCCGCAGCTCTTTCAAAAGAGCAGGCAAATCCTCTCTGTTAATCAGTTTTCCCAATTATATCTCCGTTCCAAGTTTTATATTATTGTATGCTACTTTTATAATCTCTTTTAGCTGCACGGGTTTTATTGCATAAGTTCCGACTTTTCGCACCGCTACAGCCGCAGCATAATTAGCAAGAGCAAGTGCCTCATCATATTTAAAATCCGAACAAACAAGCCCGAGCCCAAATCCGGCAACAAATGTATCTCCGGCACCGGTCGCATCATAAACTTCCGTTGAATAAGATTTCAGATGTATTTCTTCTTTTCCGTCAAAATAATATGCACCATCGTCAGACAATGTAATAACAACTTTGTCCGCCTTGCATATTTTTCTTAATTCCTGTGCTATTTCCTTTATAGGTCTGTCCGATGGCGATTTTGTCGCAATCAATGCCTCATTAATATTAGGCACAATAATATCAACACCCGAATATTTTGAAAAATCCTGTCCTTTAGGATCCATAAGGATAAGCTTTTTATGAGCTTTTGCCAGTTTTATTATCTTTTTAATGAGAGTGTTTGTTAATACTCCCTTTATGTAATCTGACAAAATAATTAAATCAACTTCATCAATTATTTTCTCCACATTTTCATAAAGTTGATTTGATATCTCATCAGAAACAGGTGTATTCACCTCATGATCAACACGGGCAAGATGTTTATTGTTGTGCGCCACAAGTCTTGTTTTTACAGTAGTAGGGCGAGCTTTGTCAACAACAATAAAATCACTGTTAATTTTATTTTTCTTTATAAGATTTTCAAAGAGATTTTTGTACAAATCATCGCCAATTACACCGGAAAGAAAAACATACCCCCCGAGTGAAGCTATGTTGTTGGCGACATTGGAGGCTCCACCCGGGAGATATGTTTTGTTCTGCACCTCAAGAATCGGTACAGGTGCTTCGGGAGAAAGTCTATTTGCCTTCCCCCAAAGATACTCGTCAAGTATTATATCCCCGAGAACAAGGATTTTTGCATTTTTAAAATTGTCAATTAGCGAAAATAAATTGTTCTTAAGGATTTTATCCACGTTTTATTCCTTTGCTGATTTTTGAGAATCCATCAAAGCAGGATTGCTTTTTGCCTGTTCCTTTAGTTGTTTTTGGATAACTTCAGGATTAAAGCTTGCATCCTTATATTCTATTTTAGCATTATTTTTCAAAGTGTTAACATATTCTTGCAAAACTTTTACTTTTTCTTGATTTTCAAGGAATGCCTTAATTTCAGGTTTTACCTTTTCAAAAGATTCAGCGCCGGCTTTCTTTCTGTCTGTAACATAAATTATATGATAGCCGTATGGAGTAACAACTATATCACTCAGAGTATTCGGTTTCATTGCAAAAGCAGCGTTAGCAAACGGTTCTACCATTTCTTCTTTGGCAAAGAAGCCCAAATCTCCGCCTTGTTTAGCACTCATAGTATCATCTGAATTGTCTTTTGCAACTTTAGCAAATTTAGACGGGTCTTTTTTGAGTTCAGCCAGCAGTTTCTGCGCTTTTTCAAGTTTTTTGGACATTTCCTGTTTTACCTGAGCATCAATTTGTTCAGCAGTCAAACCCTTTCCTGCTTCTGATGTCGCAATTTTTTCTTTCAATTCTTCAGCATTTGCACTGACAAGAATGTGAGAAGCTCTTACTTTGTCAGGATATTTGAACTGATCAATATTCTTTTCATAGAATTTTTTAGCTTCAGCATCACCTACAGAAACTACAGAAAGAGTATCAACGAGTTTTTCAACTTTAACTTCATCCGTAAGGTCTTTTCTGAATTGTGCTGCAGAAATACCGTTTTCTTTTAAAATCTGGTTGAATTTTTCTTTTGAACCGACTTTATCAATAATGGTTTTCAATTTATTGTCTATATCTTCGTTAGAAACTTTTATATGTTTCTTTTTAATTTCCTGATCCAGTAATTTTTTAACAATCAACTCATTAACTACTCTGTCCTTGAGCATAAGATGCATAAAGCTGTTCGGATCTTTTTTCATATCTATGCCCATCTGTGTGAACATAGAATTGTTTGCTACTGCATCAAAAGCCTGCTCATACTGCTGTTTTGTAATAGCTTCATTATTAACTTTAATGATTGCGTTTCTATCATTTAGTACGCAACCGCTCAGCAACATTGTTGAGAGAGCAATTGTCGCTAATAATTTTGTTTTCTTCATTTGAAACTCCTTAAGTCTATTTGTTATTATTTGTATATTCATAGCTAATCTTATTTATATAATAAAATAAATCCGCCAATATGTTAAATACTTCTTCAAAATTAAGAATAGCATTATTAAACAATAGTATGGAATTGCCATCCCGGCAGGACTTAGGGGCAATTGTATATTTTATATATTTTGTAATATTTCGGTCTAATCTCGTCGCAATAATCCCCCATTCAGCTTTTGTATATGGCATGTAAATTCTGATATTCTCTGAAGTTTCTCTAATAAGAGTGATTCCTGCCTGAGTTGCAAGCAATCGCAGGTGTATAAGCTTTATAAGATTTTCCACTTCTTGAGGTATTTTGGAAAACCTGTCAATCCACTCATCCCTGATTAAATTCAATTCATCAACAGTTGCAACATCGGCAAGTCTTTTATACTCAATCATTTTTTGTTCTTTTGAGCCGACCCATTCATCAGGAATAAACGCCGTAACATTTATATCAACAATAGCCGGCTGATGTTTTTCGACTTCTGTATTGTTTAATTCATTTATTGTTTCTTCCAGAAGCTGACAGTATGTATCAAAACCGACGCTGGTCATATGCCCGTGCTGTTTTGTGCCGAGAATATTGCCCACACCTCTGATTTCTATATCTCTCAACGCAATTTGATATCCGCCGCCAAGTGTAGAAAACTCCTTGATTGCCGCCAGTCTCTGTATCGCCTCTGCCGTAAGTTCTTTTTTAGGACGATAAAAACAATAACAATATGCCTGTCTGTCCGAACGTCCGACACGACCGCGAAGCTGATAAAGCTGTGCAAGCCCGAATCTATCAGCATCGTAGATTATCATAGTGTTTGCGTTAGGAATATCGAGTCCGGACTCAATAATCGTTGTACAAAGCAAAATATCATATTTATGCTCCGCATACTCTACCATAATTTTTTCAAGTACTTTTTCATCAAGTTGTCCATGCGCAACTGCAATTCTGGCATTGGGAACAATTTCCTGCAGCTGGTTAGCAAATTCATAAATTGTTTCTACCCTGTTGTAAAGAAAAAAGACCTGCCCATCGCGTTCAAGCTCATGGTTTATTGCATTTTTTACATAAGTATCATTATAAACACCGACATAGGTTTTTACCGGAAGTCTGTTCATCGGAGCCGTATTAATCACACTCATATCTTTAATACCGGATAATGACATATAAAGAGTTCTGGGAATGGGAGTTGCTGACATGCTGAGAATATCAATATTCTTTCTCATCATTTTCAGTTTTTCTTTATGCTTAACCCCGAATCTGTGCTCCTCGTCTATTACAAGAAGTCCGAGATTTTTAAACACTATATCATTCTGCAAAAGCCTGTGTGTTCCGACAACAACATCACATTCACCCGTTGTAATATTTTTTATGGTTTGTTTTTGTTCTTTTGCTGTTCTAAATCTTGACAACAACTCAACTTTAACAGGAAAAGGTTTAAAACGTTCCGAGATAGTCTGAAAATGTTGCAGCGCAAGTATCGTTGTAGGTACTATAATTGCAGCCTGTCTGCCGGACATAACAGCCTTGAATATAGCACGTATAGCAACTTCAGTTTTTCCAAATCCAACATCAGCACATATCAGCCTATCCATAGGTTTTGGATTTTCCATGTCCGCTTTTGTTTCCTGAATTGCCTTCATCTGGTCCGGAGTTTCCGTAAACTCAAAAGCATCCTCCATTTCATACTGCCATACTGTATCGGGTTCAAATGCAATACCCTCTGAAATTTCACGTTTTGCATAAAGTCTCAGTAAATCTTTTGCTATATCTTCAATTGCCTTTTTCGCTCTGGTTTTTGTATTTTGCCAGTCATTACCGCCCATTCGCGAGAGTTTGGGATGTACGCTGCCAGAACCTCTATAACGTGCAAGAAGGTTTATTTGTTCCGCCGGCATATGTAACTTGTCACCTGCAGCATATTCAATAGTCAAATAGTCTTTTTCCTGTCCGTCAATTTCCTGTTTTGAAAGACCTTTATATAACCCTACACCATGCACGGAATGAACAACGTATTCACCCTCTTTTATATCATTTATAGACTCAATGTATTCTGCTTTTTCCTTATAGTAAGACTGTTTTTGACCGGTAATGTCTTTTGATTTTTTATTGAATAATTCTTTGTCAGTCAAGACAACAAGCTTTAAATCCTCAACCGCAGAACCGCCCAGTGCCAAATTCTCCGCAATATAAACACATTCTCTGTCAGAAAAATTTTCAGAATACGGTATTCCAAAATCATTCAAAATTTCTTCAACGCGTTTACGATAGTCAGTTGCAACAATCAGTTTGTATCCTGTTTTTATTTTTTCTTCAATAAAAACGGCTATATCATCAATGCGGGAAGAAAATCCGGAAATCAAAGAACTGTCAAAGTCAACCACAAAATCCGAATAAAAATCCATAAAGTTGTCAAAAAATACTTTTTCAAGGTTTGCTGTTGATTTATAAAATTCGTCATAAGTAACATGATTTTTAAATTTCAGAGGAAGATTCAATGCTCTGGTGTTATTTTCATCAATCTGTTTGTCATATATTTCATCCAGCTGTCTGTATCTCGAGAAAATTTCTGTCGACTCATCAAAAACAACAAGAAATTCGCTATCAGCAAGCTCTATCAGACTTTTTAGACGCTGATTAAAATAAGTCTGCAAATACTCAATACCATCGAAATACCCTTCATTATCCACTTTTTCCAAAGTTTCATTCAGTAACTCTTGTGCCAGATTGAGATTATCACCGTAGTCTGTTTCTTTAACAAGCTCTGTAACCATCTGTTTAAAGTCTTTTATATTTTGCTCATTAAGTATAAATTTATAAACAGGGAGTATATCAATTTCTTTTATCTTTTTTATACTTCGTTGTGTTTCGTTATTAAAATATCTGATATCAACAACAGTATCACCCCACAGCTCGATACGAACAGGTTTTCCATTTTCTGTATGTGTGTAGATATCAATAATATCGCCTCTAACACTAAATTCACCAATATCACTGACCATTGTAACCCGCTTATATCCCATTGAAACGAGTTTTGACGGAAGGTCAGAAAGATTAATTTCACTATCAACTTTTATATTAAAAGAATTTTTTTCGTAAAAATCAACAGCAGGAAATTTCTCGGTTAAAGCTTTCACCGGAACGAGCAGAAGATTCTCGTTAAGCAGATTTTTGAGTATGGATATCTGCTGTGAGTATTTGTACAGATTACCGGAAACACCGTCATAAGGAGATACATCCTGATAAGGGAAAATTTTTGAAGTAATATCAAAAAGTTTCTCAAGGTCATGTTTATATTTCAGGGCATTTTGTTCTGTATTTGTTATAAAAATTACTTTTTTTGTCAATGAAATTTCTGCAAGTAAAAACAGCCTTAAAAAAGCAGTTAACCCGGTAAGAGTAAACGAATGGTTTTTTCTTAAAAACGCATTTGTTTTTTCAATATTCAAATAATTTTTACTGTTAATGTAATTTAGCATGTAGTTATTTTAGCACCAAAAGAGCTACAATATATCCAATGGGTCAACATCAACAGTCATTTTTATATCATTCGGAAGTTTAACAGAAGAAAGAAACTTTGTGATAAACCTGTGTCCACGTTCTTCTAGTTTATTTTTAATAATAATCTGATATCTGTAATTTTCCTGCAATCGTTCAAGCACGCATTGCGTAGCCCCGAGCACAGCTATAGGCTCTGTTAAATTGTGTCTGTTTACAATATCTTTCAGCCTCATTGCTATTTCTTCAGCACTCCGTTCTGCTCTGTATTGGTTAACAGACGACAGCACAATCCTGATTATTTTACTAAACGGCGGATAATCAAACATTTCTCTTGCGTCTATTTCCGTTCTGTAAAAACTCATATAATCCTGCTTTTGAGCAGTCTCAAGTGCAAAAAACTCGGGATTAAAAGTCTGAAAGTATACACTACCTTTTAACTCCGAACGCCCTGCCCGTCCTGCAACCTGCGTCAATAGCTGGAAACCTCGCTCGCAAGAACGGAAATCAGGCAGGTTAAAACTTCCGTCTGCATTTATTACTCCGACAAGGGTAACATTAGGATTATCCAATCCTTTAGCAATCATCTGTGTTCCGATTAAAATGTCGATATCACCGTTAGCAAAGTCATTCAATATTTCAACATGCCTGTTTTTCTTCGCCAGCGAATCACTGTCCAATCTTTCTATTCTTGCATCAGGAAACAGTTTCTGGGCTATGATTTCAACTTTTTGCACTCCTGTGCCGCAATTTTTTAGTGCGTTACTGCCGCATTTCGGGCAGGTTTCAGGCATAATAATTTCTTCATTACAGTAATGGCATTTTAATGTTTGGGTCTGTGAATGAAAAACCAGCGGTATTGCGCATTTGCTGCACTGTATTACGTCCCCGCATGCCAGACACTGTGTATATTTTGAAAATCCGCGTCTGTTCATCAAAAGAAGTGTTTGTTTTTTCTCCTCTAAATTTTTCTCAATCGCACTCACAAGCTGGCGGGAAAAAATACCATGATTTTTTCTAAAAATCTCCTCTCTCATATCAATAACATGGACATCAGCAAGTTCGTAATTGTTGTATCTATGTTTCATTTCTATCAAATTTTTAGAATTTACGGCACGGTAATATGTGCTTACATCAGGGGTTGCACTTCCAAGAATAAGCGGACATCCGTTCAATTCCGCGAGTTTGCCGGCGACGTCCTTTGCATTATATCGAGGAGAAGGAGTAGTCTGTTTATAAGAGCTTTCGTGCTCCTCATCGATAATAATTGCACCAATATTTTTTAATGGAGCAAAAACTGCAGAACGCGCTCCGGCAAGAATTTTGATTTCATTATTTTGAATCTTATTCCAGACGTCATATCTTTCACCGTCAGAAATATTAGAATGCCAGATTGCAACATTTTCTGTGCCAAAACGTTTTGCAATTCGCTTTGTCAGCATCGAAGCAAGTGCAATTTCAGGAGCAAGAAACAAAACATTTTTTCCCTGCTCAATGACCTTCCTGATTACATTAAAATAGACCTCTGTCTTTCCTGATGATGTAACACCGTGAAGGAGAATAGTTTCTGACGTATCAAGTTTTTTTATGATTTTTTCATAAGCTTTTTGCTGCTCATCAGACAATAAAGGGAAATCTTCAGTTTTTTCAGTTTTAAATATATCAAGAGGATTTCTGTACACATCTCTTTCTATAATTTCAACATATCCGCAGTCAGCAAGCTTTTTAACAGTATTTCTGGTAGTTTTTACATCTTTTTCAAAATCTATAAGTCTTGTTTCCCCTAATTTTTCCAAACATTCAAGAATTTCCATCTGTCTCGAAGATGCACCGTCTTTTGATTTATACTTAATAAATTTTTCAAACTGTTGTTTTTGTGCAGAGTCATCGAGGATATTCTCAATCTTTACCATCCCCTTATTCTTTAACTTTCTAAGGGTTGTATAAAATTTGGAGGATGACAGCTTTGTTCGTTTTAACAAAACAGAAACGTATATAGGTTTATTATTCAAATTGTCCAGTATGATATTTTCAGTTTCATTTTCACCAACTGCATTCTCTGTCCTTTGCACAAGTCTTTTGGACTGTTTCAAAAATTTCATGGGTATTGCGCATTCCAATACGCTCTGGATATCCGAAAAATAATATGATGAAACCCATTCCAAAAATTGTAAATATTTTAAATCGAAAAGCGGTTTTTCATCTAAAATTTCAACTATAGACTTTGCCTTTATATTCTCGGGAAGATAATTAGAAAACCCTGTAACAAAAGCATTTATCAGTCCCATTTTCCCAAAAGGAACCAGCACAGGTTGACCGATTTTTATTTCACTTTTTAAAATATCAGGTATAAGATAGCTGAACGTCTTAACACCCATTCCGCTAATACATGTAAGAATTTGGGCATATTTGTTCAACATGCCCAACTCTTGAATATTCTTTTCTGTATCCGGTGTACTATTCTTCTTCAACTGTCATTAATTCTTTCATAGCTTCATCAACAGCATCTCTCAACAGTTCGAGATTGTCAGGTGCAACAGTTACACCTTTTTTTGTAGGAAGCCAGTTTAAACCGTCATCTGTAGTATAAAAAATTCTTAAATCAAGGTAGCATTTACCTTTGTATTCATTTATTGAAATTTGAAGCTGCTCTGTAGCACTTCTGGGGATTGTTGCAATTAATTTAGGTTCTGTAGCCATGTCATTTTCCTCTTTCATACTAATTCATTTGTTCAAGCTATATTTTAGCATGTAAATTTTATTCACAACTAAATTTTACATCTCTGTTATATATTTGTTTCATTAAATCTGATTTTTCAACTGCCATCTCGAATTTCGGAGTAAATCCCAGAGTTTTAAAGTGAAAAACGATACAATCTTCATTAACGTCAGCACTAATTCCGAGTATAAGATTTTTATGAGGTTTATCAAGCCCGTCTGCAATTTTTAATATTGCGGCAAGTTTGGAAACTTTTATTCTGTCATTTTCTTCCAAGGCGGCATAATCTTCATGTTTTTCAACATTCGGTAGAGCACAACGATGATATCTGGCAATATTTCCTATTAGCAATTTCTCATATTCGCTATACTCTGGAATTTCAAGTTGCTTTATCAATGTAAGAGAATGCTTGTGATGAGATTTTTTGTCCACGCAATATCCTATGTCATGCAACAGCGCCGCAGCTTTCAAGTACTCTTTATCCTTTTCTGAAAACTCATTTGTCAGCGCATTTATCGCATCAAAAAGCATCAATGTATAACTTTTCACCTGCAGAGCGTGATCTATATTTATATTGTATTTTTCAATAATATTCTCTATCATTCAAGAAAGTTTCTAATAATTTGCAATAAGTAGTCCTGATTAAACTCGGATTTTGTAATAAATGCATCGGCACGGGCACCGATTGCATCAAGTTTTTCTGATTCGTAAGACGAAAGTATGATAACCGGTATTTTTGAGAATTTTTCATTACTTTTCAAAAGATTTACAAATTCTATACCGTTCATTTCAGGCATTTCAAGGTCTGAAATTATAATATCAAATTTCATCTCGCTTAACAAATCAAATGCTTCTTTGGGATTTTTTACCATCTCGTAGCTGTAACCGCGTGAGTTAAAAATACTTTTCATTAACGCTCTTGTAGTTATTGAGTCATCAACTATCAAAATACGATAATCTTTGTTATCCTTCCTTATGAGTCTGTTTTTAATATTTTCAAGAGCCTTATCTTTTCCGATATATGTATTTTTGTATAATTCAGGTAAATTCAATATTAAACAGACCTTGCCGGTTACAAGAGTCGTAATTCCTGATATATTTTTCAGTTTGATTATAGGTGCAGATAATTTTTTGTGTAATATTTCCTGATCTCCCACAATCGAATCCACAATTAATCCCATATAACTGTTTTCAATCTCTATAACAACAAGAGTATGTTTACTGTTCGATATTTTTTCCGGCAGAGGAAGCTCTAAAAGCTCTGATAAATAATAGACGGGAGTAGAATTACCTTCTATAAGTATAGATTTTATATCTTTTCTTGAATAAATATCATCATTGTTTACCCACATAACAGTTTTTATTGCAGACATCGGCAATGCGAAAAGCTGATTCGATGCTTCAACAATAAATGCCTTTAAAGTAGACATTGAAACAGGCAATTCTATACTTATCTTCGTTCCTCTGCCGACCAGAGAAAATACCTTGACCTTACCGTTAAGCTGGGCAATCTTTGTTTGGACTATATCTAAGCCCACGCCGCGTCCCGAGATTTCCGTAACCGTATCACCTGTTGAAAATCCGGACCAGAATATCATATTCATTACCTGTTCATCTGTCAGATAAGAACATTCTTTGGGGGTGATAAGCTTTTTATCTATAGCCCGTTGTTTAATTTTTTCAAGGTCAATACCTCTTCCGTCATCCGTAATTTCTATAACAATTTTATTTTCAAGGTTTTTCGCATGAAGATGAATCTTTCCAACCGGTGATTTACCCTGTGCTACACGTTCATCAGGAGATTCAATACCATGGTCAATCGAATTTCTTATTATATGAATCAAAGGTGATTTTATTTCTTCTATTATTTTTTTGTCAGCGCTGGTTTCACTTCCCGAAATCAACAGCTCTATCTGTTTTCCGGTATCATTAGATATATCACGAATCATCCTCGGAAACATATGAAAAATAGTCGCAAGCGGTAATACTCGAATATTTTTGACCATATTCTCAAGCTGGTTAACTATCAAATTTAGTTTTGTATCATCCTCGTCAATTGATTTTTGTAGATTTAATATATGATTATTCAGTTTAATGATACGTGTTGAGTTTTCTTGAAACAATGAATAAATCTGTTTGCTAAAAACAGAGAGACTATTCATATCTCCGAGAGTAATCGCATTCAGTAACTTTTTATCATAATATTTTATAAAACTCTGGGATTTATGATTAAAGTTTTTCCATTCGTTTATCTCTTCAAGTATATTATCAAGTTCTGAAAGATGTTTTTTATGTTTTATACGGCTTATTATCAATTCTCCGGTTTGATTAACAAGTTTATCCAGCTTTTTCGTATCAACACGTAGAGTTTTTATTGAAGTTGCCTCAAAAGAATTAAAAAAGTCCTTAGGTTTCTGCAGCGCAATACCGGATTCTTTTATATTTTCAGTTAAATTTGCTAAAGGATTCACAGATGCTGTCAAATCCAGCATCTGGCGTATAATATCCAAACGCTGAATAATAAGCGTTACATCTTCTTTTTCGTTCTTATTATGATTGATTAACATTTTTTCAGAGGAATATAAACTCTGTTTTAAAATAGTAATAACTTCTTTTTCCGGCAATGTATTGCTTTTTTTTATCAGTCCGAGTACTTCTATTATTTTTTCAAAAATCTGATTTGCGTCGCTATTAATATTTCTTGAGATAATTGATTCCAGCATTTCATTTATTTCAGGAATTCTGGAGAGATTATGTTCCATTTTATTTAACTCTGATTTTATATTTTCAAGTTTTGAAACAACCACTCTGTCAAATTCTTGATTATCAATGCTATTGTTATTATGCCCGAGAGGAAGTGTAAGTTTATTTTTTACCAGAGTTTTGTAATCGACAACAGGAATATTATATTTTTTATAAATTTCAGTAAGAAATCCGACTATTTCGTCGAGCTTTTTATGCAAATCTATTTGTTCATCTTTTGTTATGATATTTGAACTCTGGGCAACAAAAGCCAGTTTCATTTCTATATCATCAAGATTGCTTTTTATTTCAAAAAAAGGTAAAGGCTTAAATATTTCAACAAGTTTTTGAATAATATCTAAAAAAGTATCAAGATATTTTATTTCATCGTCCATTTCCATTTTTGACATAATCAAAAATGACTCTATCATCAGAGCATCAATATTGGACGTTTCTTTTTTAAACAAATCTATATTAAAACCATCATCTTCTGGTTCAACAACATCATTCTCATTCTGACTGTTTTCAGATATCTCATTAACCTCAAGCGTTTTCGCTATTTCATCAATATATTTCTGAATATCATCGGTATAATATTCTTTTTTTATACTGATAGACTTTTGGATAATATCGGACAAAAAATCAAGAGATTTGTATAAAATGTCAGAAATAGAATGATTAATACTTATCTTATTTTCTTTTGCAAGCCCGAGAACATCTTCTATTTTGTGAGCAAGACGTTGAATATTATTGAATCCTATCATACGCGCAGCACCCTTCAATGAATGGGCGTCACGAAACATATAAACAAGAATTTCTTTGTCTTTTGGAGAATTTTCAAGCCTGAGAAGATTGTTGTTTAACTTTTCAATTATCTCATCAGTTTCTTCTCTAAATATATTCAATATCTCATCAAATTCTTCGGGAGAAAAATCCATATTTCACCTTATTCTTCTGGATTTACTGCCTGTTCTGAAAAATCTTTGAAAATCTTTATGTTTTCTATGCTTGCATCTATTGATGTTATAGAACGATGCAGATTTGTCGTAAGTTTTTGCATTTCCGCAAGCGCTTCTGATGACAGTTTAGACTGTTCAGAAGTTTCAAGGATGGTTTCATTTATAAAACTTTCTATTTTTCTAATAGCAGCTCCCAGTTCGACATATGTTTCTTCAATTGTGCCGGCAAGTTTTACACCGGACTCAATTTCTTTCGTACCCTCTTCTGTTGCCATTACTGTTGAGTTAGTTGTATGCTGAATATCGTTAATCAGCGAAGCGATTTTTGTAGTTGCCTGTTTTGATTCGTCAGCGAGTTTTCTAATTTCGCCAGCAACAACAGCAAACCCCTTACCGTGTTCACCAGCTCTTGCAGCTTCAACAGCCGCATTCAGCGCAAGCATATTCGTCTGTTCAGCAATATCTTCAACAAGTCCGATGATAGATCCAATCTGCTGGATATACTCACTCAATTCAAGAATCAATTCAGCAATAATCTGTATTCTCTGTTTAAGCACTATCATTTTTTCTATATTCGCTTTAACAGTACCGGATTTTTCTCCGTTTGAGAAAGTCTTTTTAGATTCGGCAGCCGTCATCTGAGCAGTTTTATTCAAAGAGTCGCTGAGTGATTTTATCTTTGCGATAAGCTCGTTTGTATTTTCTGCCATGTATTTATAGTTTTCGACAATATTTTTCTGTTCAACAGAAAGACCGAAAATCTTGTCCGCAGATTCACGGGCAACCCCGATTTTTTCTTTCACTACTTTTTTTAGCTCTTTCATCAACAGCTGACGGGTGACTATATATTGAGCCAGATAGATAAAGAAGAATATGCAGATACTTATGATATTACGTGTATTTACAGCATCTTTAGAAATTATAATAATTACATACAGAAGGAAAACAAGAAGCAAAAATATATCCAGAATAAACTTCAAATCAGATTTCTTTTTAAAACTAAAATCATTATTCATCAAAATCTCCTTGTTATTTTCCATCCATATGAATATAATCATTCTATTACAATTCAAAGTTTTAGCCAAACGAATTTTGAGAAAATACGTTATAATATGTATAGACTATAAATGTCTAATATACACCCGGACAGACAAGATTCGAGCCAGAGGAAAACATAATGCCAGAACAGCTGCTATTAAATCAGTCATCAGAAAACAATTTATATCTATGTTTTAGCATAGATGATAAAATATATGCACTTAATACAGAAAACGTAATGGAAATTTTGATGCTTCCACAGCTCAATTATCCTCAGAAACTGCCGAAATATGTAGCCGGAATACTAAACTATAACAATATAGTAATAAATGTCTGTGATTTAAGAAAAATCCTGAACTTTCCGACCAAAAAATTTGAACTGAACAACCAGATTATTATCATAAAAGGTGAGGAATCTTTAATTTCAATAATAGTAGATAAAGTCACAGACTTCTATACTGCTCTTCCTGGAAAAATTCAAACTATTGCGAACACATCATTCACAAGTCTGGTAAATTCATTTTGCAGAGAGGGCGATGATATTATAAATATTCTCGATATTTCTACACTGGAAAAATTTATAAAAAATATTCATGAAGAAGAAGATGAGATTAACTACAGAGAACTCTTTCTCAACGATAAAAAGTCAAAACATGTACTTGAAAAAAGAAGCAACGATATTGCCCTAAAATCGGCATTTAACGTTTCTGAATCTTTTATGGCAAAGGACAAATATCTTACATTTAACCTTGGAAAACATATATACTGCATAAATGCAGAAATGGTAAAAGAAGTTATAAGTACAAAAAACTATGCAATAACAAAAATTCCCTACGTCCCCTCATACATAAAGGGAGTAATAAACCTGAAAGGCGATTTTTATACGGTATTCAGTCTTAAAGAACTTGTAGGGGTTGAACCACAGGAAGTACTTGATGAAGAAAAAATGATAGTAATTGCATCAAATGATATGAAAGTAGTTCTTCTTGTGGATGAAATCGGAAATTTATTGAACATCGCACCTGAAAAATTTCATTCCCAGAATGACCTGAATTTGAATAAAATGTTTATAAAATCAGAAATATATCTGGATAATAAAGTCTACAACATTCTGGATATGCAACGTTTATTAAACGATGAAAGAATATTTATAGGTAAAGAATAGAACTAAAACAAACTTTTTTGTTCCATACTCATCTTATACCCGAGATGTCTGTATCCCTCAGGCGAAACTTTTCGTCCGCGCGGTGTTCTTTGCAGAAACCCCTCCTGCAGCAAAAACGGTTCATAAACATCTTCTATTGTTTTCACATCCTCACCGAGTGCAGCAGCAAGTGTTTCAATACCCACAGGTCCCCCGTCATATTTTTCAATAATCAGAGTCATCAATGCTCTGTCAGTTGTATCAAGACCACACCTGTCTATATGAAGAGTATCAAGAGCGAGATTTGCTGTTTTTTCATCAACAATCCCGTCACTTTTCACAATTGCATAGTCGCAAACTCTTTTTATTAAACGGTTTGCAATCCTTGGGGTTCCCCTTGAACGTCCGGCAATTGCCATTGCACCATCAGGTTTTATATCTATATTCAAAAGTTTAGCAGTTCTTGTTATGACCTGCGCTAGTTCTTCTTTTGTATAAAATTGAAGTCTGTGAATGATACCGAATCTGTCTCTTAACGGTCCTGACAGCGCTCCGGCCTTAGTTGTTGCACCTATAAGTGTAAATTTAGGCAAAGGAACACGCAAGGTCTTTACAGTCTGCGCTTTACCGGTTGTCATATCAAGAAAGAAATCTTCCATCGCCGGATACAAAATTTCCTCTGCAACCTTATTCAAACGATGAATTTCATCTATAAAAAGAATCTCTCCGTCCTTCATAGACATCAAAATACCTATTATATCTCTCGGACGTTCAAGAGCAGGGGCGGATGTTATCTTGATTTTAGTCCCGAGTTCATTAGCAATAACACTCGCAAGAGTAGTTTTACCAAGTCCGGGCGGACCGTAAAAAAGCAAATGATCCAAAGGCTGATTGCGTTTTTTTGCAGCTTCTATAGTAATTTTCAAAGTACTTTTCAACGCACTTTGACCGATATATTCCTCAAATTTTTTCGGTCTTATATTTGATTCAAAAGACTTATCAAAATCAGACACAGCCGGTTCAACAACATCAGCCGCTCTTGATTTTTCTGTATTTCTTGATTTGTCTTTCTCTTGAAAAAATTTACTGTCGTCAGAAATTATTGTCATTATTTTTCCCTGCCTGATAAAATTATATCACGGGTTAAAAATTTAGTAGATATAGCAGCCTTTTTTTGAGATAATAAAAATAACAAAATAATACGGAGTAAAAATTATGTCTAAAACAGCAATAATAATTCCATCTCGCTATGCATCCACAAGACTACATGCAAAACCGCTTATCGAAGTTGGCGGGAAGCCTATAATACAGTGGGTATACGAAAAAGCTTCGGCAGCAAAACTGGCGGATAAAGTTATTATTGCGACAGATCATGAAGCTATTTTTAACTGTGCAAAATCCTTCAATGCAAACGTAGAAATGACATCTACAGAGCACAAAAGCGGTTCTGACAGAATAGCTGAAGTGGCAAAAAAATATGAAGAATATGAGTTTATAATTAACTTACAGGGTGATGAACCTATGATTACGCCTGAAAGCATAGACAGCGCAATATCTGTATTAAAGAGTAATGAAAAAGCAGATATTTCAACATTAATAAGAAAAATCACACCCGAAGAAGCCGAAAATCCTAATCTCGTCAAATGTGTTACGGATGACAACGGTTTTGCACTTTATTTTTCACGCTCAAAAATCCCTTATGAACGCAATCAGGATGTCGCGGTATTTTACGGACATATTGGGCTATATGGATATAAACGCGAAGCTTTATTTAAAATGACCTCTTTGCCTCAAACAATGCTGGAAAAAGCTGAAAGTCTTGAACAACTCAGAGCACTACAATCAGGAATGAAAATAATCACAGCGATAGCAACTTGTGCACCAATAGGTATTGACACTCAGGAAGATATTGAAAATTTTAAAAAGGTCATAGGAGCATACTAATCAAACCACAAAAAACAAGCTGAAAACAGGTGGCATAGAGCTTCACGCCACGCTTGTAAGATCCTGAAATCTCTCGTTTATCGTATCATCCCTAATTTTATGCTTCAGGATGACAGTTCGACTTTGGTTCTTTTCTCTATTCACTTTTCATTTTTTTACAATGGTGCTTTTTTCACCTTGTTTTCACAATGCGACGATTTCGCTTTGTTTTTCAAAACAGGGAACTCTTGCGCAATTTTTTCATGTTCCCTGTTTCTCTTTTAGTTTATACTCTTTTCAGCCCTTTTTCTATTCTTATTTAGTTGGATTATTTCCATACTTTAGTTGGGTTTAGTGCAGATGATTATAAAAAGTGCAATAGATTCTTCAAAGAAATATTATTGAAAAAAGCGCAAATTATACACTAATTTTTTCTCGTTGTATAATAAATTTAAGAATATGAAACAGAGGGAAAAAAATGCAGCAGACTTTAGAAAAAATTCGTACAGATGCACTTTCTGCAATTGATTCAGCAGATAGTACAGCAAAGCTCGAAGAAATAAGAAATGAATATCTCAGCCGCAAGAGTGAACTTACTAATATAAAGAAAAATTTAAAAGACTTGTCCAATGAAGAAAAGAGAATAATCGGTCCTCTTGCAAATAAGATTTCTTCTGATATTGAAACCAAGCTTAATGAGAAACATAATATTTTGTATAAAAAAGAGTTAAACGAAAAACTCGAAAAAGACAGAGTAGATGTAACTTTGCCGGGTTCATTCGTACCATACGGAAAAGTACATCCATTAACCAGAACTATTGATGAAATTGTTGAAATTTTTCAAGGCATGGGGTTTTCACTGGTGCATAATGAGAATTCACCGGAAGTTGAAACTGAATATTTCAATTTTGATATGCTTAACACTCCCAAAGATCATCCGGCAAGAGATATGCAGGATACTTTTTATACAAAAGTTGCGCCGAATGTTGTATTGAGAAGCCAAACCTCAGGTGCTCAGATTCATCAAATGCTGACAAGTAAACCGCCCATAAGAGTAATATCACCCGGACGAGTATACAGAAAAGAATCAGTAAGTGCACGTAAAAATAATCTTTTCCACCAAATAGAAGGTTTAATTGTAGATAAAGACACTACATTTGCTGATTTAAAAGGTGTTATGAATGAATTTTTGAGATTGTATTTTGGCGCATCAAGACCTACAAGATTCAGAAGCAGCTTCTTCCCTTTTACTGAACCTTCTGCAGAAGTTGATGTACAGTGCATAATGTGTGAAGGTAAAGGATGCCGTACTTGTTCAGGCACAGGCTGGCTTGAAATTCTTGGCTGCGGTATGGTCGATCCTAATGTATTAAGGAATGTAGGAGTAGACCCTGAAATATATTCCGGATTCGCTTTCGGAATGGGTGTTGAACGTCTGTCGATGCTGAAATGGGGTATTGATGATATAAGACTGTTCTTCAACAATGATATCAGATTCCTTAAACAATTTTAAAAAGTTAATATTAAAAAATAAAAAAAAGAGACCTGTTTCAAGGTCTCTTTTTTATTTATAACACTCTTTCTATAATTTCAGCCAGAGCGCATCATAAGGACGCAGACGTACAGAAAGTTTTTTGTTCTGCACTCGTGTTCTAATCATTTTATCAGAAAGCAGGTCCTTCATATATACATCTTTTGTTTTCTTACCGAAATCATCGTCAGTAAAGTTAATAACCGCACGCACTTTATCGTTCGACAAATTATTTATAACAACAACCCTGTCGTTTCCGTACGCTCTCACATATGCAAAAATTTCAGGAGAATCGGTTTTTATTTCTGTAAAATCACCACGTGACATTACAGGATACTGTTTTCTGACTTTGATAAGTTTTTGTACACGTTCATAAACTTTATGATTATTCGAGGTACCGGGTTTTGCTGCATCATATAGTGTCTTCTTTTTGATTGGACCGCGGTTAATATCACGGCTATCAAAATAGCTAAGCATTTTTACTTTATTTTTCGGGTTTGATTTTTGTTTTTGTTCACGAATTTTAGCGCTTTTCTTTGCATTAGCAAAATTATTCTGCGCACCGATTTCATCACCATAGTAAATTATCGGAACCCCCTTTAGAGATAGCAATATTGAAAATGCCATTCCTATTCTGTCCGGGTCATTATCAAGAAAGTTTGCCAGCCGTCCGCTTACGCCGTATCCTTTACGAAATGCTGCGCCCTTAGGAGCAAGTCCGTCAAACAAAAGTTCTCTGGTCTTTTCGTTCACCATCTCAAGAGTCAATTCATCATGAACCCTTAAGAATATAGCCCATGATGCCGAATCAGGGATTTTTGGAGTTTGCTTGTATGCTTTCCAAAAATACGAATTGTCCGCAGTCACAAGAGATGCCCATATTGCCGGCATATACGGAAAGTGATAAGCAATCTGTACTTCATCTGTACGCGTTATCGGTTTTTTCTGTCCTAAAATTTCGTGATCCACAGTTTTTTCAGTACCGAAATACGGCAATATCTGTTTCGGCTGTTGGCACGCCTCTGCCTGAATAACGGAACGCGGCGCAACCGTCTGCAAAAATGCACTTAATAGTTGAATAATCTGGTGAGTTTTGGGCAGATTTTCTGCTGTAGTTCCTTCCTCTTTTATAAAATAAGGAATTGCATCCATTCTGAAAATATCAACACCTATATTTGCCCAGAATGCAATAGTTTCAAGCATATAATACAATACTTCCGGATTTTCCCAGTTTACATCAAGCTGGAACGGATAAAATGTATGGTAAACATAATAGTCTTTTCCTTTTATTGTGACTTTTCTATAGTGGTTGTTATTTATTTCCGGAAATATTAACCGACGCTTTGTTACAGTGCCGTCTTTTTCTTTATATTCAACCATATAGCCTTTTTTGTCATCTTTATACTGACGAAATTCCGGCATATCTTCTCTTGCAATAAAATAGTGAAGCTTGTCTATATCACCCTTTTGAGCCTGCAAAAACCACTCATGCTGATCGGAAAAATGATTTAGAATTAAGTCAGCTTTTATCTTCAAACCACGTTTTCTAGCCTCTGCCATAAACTCTTTGAATTCAGTCATTCCGCCCAGATCCGCCCTTACATTTCTCGGATCTCTTACATCAAACCCGGAATCACCCATTGGAGAATCAGCAAACGGCAGTACATATATTGTTGTTACCCCGAGTTCTTTTAAATAGTCAAGCATTCCTATAAGTGTCTTAAAAGTCGCGGGTTTTCCGTTCTCGTCCACTCCGTATTGATCCGGATAAAACATATAGATGACTTCGTCTTTGTACCAGTCAGCCTGTCTGTTCAAATCTTCCTGAACAAGCCCTTCATCCCTTTCTGATTTGGCTTTTTCTACTATTTTTAAAATTTCCGAATATATAGGTTCAACCTGATCTTTTCCGTAAATATGAGCAATTGCTGATTTCATAGATGTTTCTAACTTCTGAGGAACTATTACCTCTTCAGTATGTTTTTTAGAAACTGCACACAATGAACCAAGCGCGGTAAAGTTAAAAAAAGTAAAAAGCGCTAATAGTAATGAAATTATTCTTTTTATCATAGTCATTAATCTTTCGTTAAAATTTACATAATGTATTATTGTTTACTACAAAATACGAAGTCAACAATTATTAACTTATTTGACAAAGATTTCAAAAGAATAGCCCGATTGGATATTTAAAGAATTAAGAAATGTAAAAACAATTTTCAATGCATGTTCAAAAAAAATTTGCCCAAACTTCATGCAAAAAAAGGGAGCTTTGTATGCAAGTTCAAAAAATTTCACTTAATCAAATACAAAAAAATCACAACTCTACTTCAAATAAAACGGACAAACCGGTCCTCACTACTTCAAATCCCAAAAATCTTTCCCCTGTTTATGCAAATCATATTATTGGATATATGTCGGAACGGAAAAACTTAAGTTTCAAGGGATTTGATTTTGAAAAAACAGTAGACACAAACTACTTTCAGCTGCCAAAAGGGGCAAAGCCTGATATTTTTCAAAAAGCAGCAGCTGAAAATCTATATTTAGGAAACGATGTAATAGTAACAGCACCAACTGGCACAGGAAAAACTGCTATTGCGCATTATATAATTACTAAAAATCTTGAAGAGGGAAAAAAGACTTTCTACACAACTCCTTTAAAAGCATTGAGCAATGAAAAGTTCAAAGATTTTCAACGCACCTACGGAAAAAACAACGTCGGGCTACTAACCGGCGATGTAAAAATGAATATCAATGCTCCAATTGTCCTTATGACTACCGAAATCTATAGAAATATGGTTTTCGGAGACAATTTTAAAGACAAAAATGAAATGCTTAAAAACTTAAAAACAGTTGTATTTGATGAACTTCACTATCTTGGGGATGTGGACCGAGGCGGAATCTGGGAACAATCTATTATTCTCTCAGATCCAAAAACACAGTTGCTTTCGCTTTCTGCTACAGTGGGCAACAAAAATGATGTTGCCGCCTGGATGTCAGAAGTAAGACCACAGGGAAAATTGGAAATAGTAGCTCTAAAAAATCAAAATGATAAATACAAAGCAGACTCTACTGCCCCAAAACATACAGTACTTATCGATGTTCCGCCTGAAAACAGACATGTTGAACTGGATATTGACCACATGAGAGTAGAAGGCAAGTCTCACGAATTTACACAAATATTTTCAAACTCTATTAATAATAAAAACAACAAGCCAAAAGAACTCACAGCAAACTATAACTCTACGCCCTCAATGGATGCTTACGTAACAACCGTACAGAAGCTGAAAAATGAAGACAAATTACCCGCAATAATATTTATATTCAGCAAAAAAGGCTGCAACGCTGTTATGAAATATCTGACAGAATTCGGTCCGGAACTCACATCCGAAGAAGACAAGAAAGAAATAGCAGCAACAATTTCCAAATACAGAAGCAAAGGCAAATATCTTGGTGAATCGCTAAATCTCAGAGCTCTCTCCAAAGGTTATGCAATGCATAATTCAGGACTTTTGCCAACCCAAAAAGAACTTATCGAAGAATTATTCCAGAAAAAACTTATAAAAATGGTATTCGCAACAGAAACTTTATCTGCGGGTATCAATATGCCGGCACGCACAACCATAATTACGTCTGTAAGAAAACCATCATCCACACCCGACTCCACAGACGGAAAGCGTTTTTTGACACCGAATGAATTTCATCAGATGGCAGGACGTGCGGGCAGAAGAGGAATAGATAAAAAGGGTTATTGCTATGCGATGAGTGTTAATGATGCTCAGCAGGAAAAATTTAGCGAACTCATAAGCGCCCCTAGCAACGACCTCAAAAGTGCATTCAGACCTGATTATTCATTTATTGCCGGCTACTACGACTTTACATCGGACGATGAATACATAAAACAGCTTTTTGAAAAATCTTTCTTTGCATACAACAGTGATAAAAATACACAAAGCGTTAATACTGAACGGCTTTTAAAGCTCTTTAACACAAGAAAAGGTATTTTGAAAAAAACGAATTTTCTAAAAACTGATAATACATTGACCCAGAAGGGTAAAATGCTCACAAAACTAAATGGATATGAACAAATTCCCATTGTAAATGCAATTTATGATAAAACCCTTCAAAACTTTAATGCAATAGAATTGGCTTCCATTGCCGCTGCGTTTGCCAATATAGAACCCAAAGCTACAGAACAGGAAGAAAGCAAAAAAGAACGCCAGAGTGCTGTATTTAAAAGTAAAAATAATAAGCTGGAAAAATATATAAACGAGTTTGAAAAAACGCTTCTGGATTATAACGGTTCAATGAAAAAACTAGATAAAAAATTTAAAAAATGTGCTATTAACAAAGATGCAATAACTCATGTCTATGAATGGGCAGAGTCAAATTCCATATACAAAGATTCACGGGAAAACTGGAACAGACTCTATTTTGGTTCTTCGAGAGACACCATAAGAGACGAAGGCTCTATGTTTAAAGAAATTACAATGACAGCTGACCTCCTGAGACAGATGTGTGAAATTGCAAAAACCGGCGAAGAAACATCAAAATCTAAAGACGATATTTTGTATTATAAAAAACTCCAGAACACATTGAAGGAAGCTGAAAAACTAATAAGCAAAGAACCGATTATTGATCCTCTGGCAGTAAAATAAACCTAAAAAATGATTTACGCTAAAAGAAAAGTTACTATTTATATTAGTTCTGACTTTTATCGTTTTCTTCTGCCTCTGCCTGTTCTTTTGCATCCACAAAAGGGGTTTCTTTGTGCATAGTAATTCTGGAAATTCTTCTGCCGTCAACCTCCAGCACTTTATATGTAATATTTTTGTCTTCAATTACATCATTAACTTCTGGTTCTCTTCCCAACAGCCCGAATACATATCCGCCTATTGTTTGGAAATCTTCATTTGGTATATCGAGATCAAAACGCTCATTTATATCTTCAATATCCATTTTGCAGGAGACATTTAGTGTATTGTCGTCTATTCTCAATACTTCCGGTGAATCAACTTTGTCAAATTCATCATAAATTTCTCCGACAATCTCTTCAAGAATATCCTCGATAGTAATAATACCTGCAATACCGCCATGTTCGTCAACAACAGCCGCTATCTGATTTTTTGATGATGTAAAATCGCTTAACAGGTCGCTTATGAACTTGTTTTCAGGTACTATGAGTATTTCTCTGGCAAGAGTCTCTATGGAAAAATTTTCATCAATATTATTGTTTTTAATAACTTTCAGTACATCTTTTGCGTTAATAACACCGATAATATTATCAACATTGTCTTTATATATCGGAATTCTTGTATGACCTGAATTTATAATCAAATCAGCAAGCGTATTAATATTTTCTTCAGAATTGATTAAAAATATTTCAGTTCTCGGCACCATAATTTCTTTTACAACAGTATTCGCAAAACTAAAGAAATTAGAAAGCATAGTAGCTTCATGTGCATCAATTGTGCCTATGTTTTTTCCTTCTGTTATAAGTTTTTCGAATTTTTCTTCCCAGTTATCCTCTGCATCATGTGCCTGAAGTTCAATAGTGATATGGTTTATATTTTTAATTCTTTTTTTCAGTTTTCTTTCCAGCATATCAGCAATATCATCAGCATCCTTCATTTGAGTTTCTGGATCAACTTCAATCGTCATATTGATAACCAGACCTGATGAACCGAGATCCATTGTTTTTAGCTCAACAACACTGGAAATACCGTGAATATTCTCTGCTATCATCCTGATTGTTTCTTCGACTCTGGGTTCTGCAGATTGTACGGTCAAAGAATTTACATTATGTTTTAACAAATAAATAGCAAGTATGAGAAGTATAAAACCGATTATGATAGAGGCTATACCATCCGGTACATGTACAAGCTGGGGCGGCATGAGAAATTTAGAGATAGTAAGAGCAATAAATGCAACAATAACACCGGTTAAAGCAGCGACATCTTCATACCATACGAATCTTGTTGTCGGACTTTTAACTTTTCTGATATATTTCAAAGACTGTACAAACTGTTTGAAAATATTTTTTTCTGTTATCTGCATTTCAGCAAGAACTGCTCTTGAGGCACTTGCCACGGCCCATGATTCAAATAAAATTGTAAATATCAGAGCTATTGCCATATAGGGATAATTGTTCAACAAATCACTGTGATCATGATTATTGAAAAATTTATCAAAACCGCTATAGAAAGCAATGAAAGTACCACCGAGCATTAATATCGATGCAAACATTGCCCAGACATTTGCTTCCAGCCCATATCCGAATGGGTGTTCATTGTCAGCCGGTCTTGAACCTCTTTTTATTCCGACCATAAGACAAATACTGTTAAAAGAATCCACACCGGAGTGAATAGCTTCAGACAGCATAGCCGAACTGGAAGAAAATAAAAAGCAGATGAATTTAACCGCAGCAATACCGATATTCGCAATAAATGCTCTTATTACCGCACTTATTCTGGTTTTTTCATCTTCTTGTTCGTCTGTGTTTTTCTCTATTGAAACTGATATTTTTTTATTGTCTATAATTTCCGTATTACGCGTGTCTGATGACATTTTTAACCTTTACTTTATTAACCTTATATATATAATACCTAAAGGTTAATTTATATGCAATGAATATTTTGTGTTATACGCCAAATGACGGGTATTTTGGAATAAAAATTGTATTATGTACAATTTATAATTTTGTTGTTATAATAATGCTCTGATTCGGAGGGTAATTGAATGAAAATAGCAGCTGTTAGTTCCTTTTGTAATAATTTATTCAAAAAATCTCTTTTTAAACGTAATGAATCCGCAGGATTTTCTGGAACGCTAAAATCTTCACCTTTAAAGGAATTAAGAGGTGACGTTTTTGAAATACGGACAAAAAATTGAATTTATCTATAGTGTCTGAAGTATTTTAATTGCAGAAAAATTAATATATAATAAACTCAACCTTTAACTTTTGTAAATTTTATGACTTTTTCTATAAAGTTTTTGGAAGAAAAAGCCGTATAAAAAAGAGTAAAATGGTATAGAGTTATGAACGAGTTTACATTAACAGAAGACGATACATTTGTAAAAAGCTTAGGCGAAATATTACAAATTGATCCAAAAGTAGAAAAACATACGATTCTCCTCGTTGATGACGAGGTCAACAATCTTCAGCTTCTCAGACGTACGCTGCGGCACGATTATAATATTATGACTGCGAGCAACGGCAAAGAAGCTCTGGAAATAGTCGAGCATCACGGCAAAGAAATTTCGCTTATTGTAAGCGATCAGAAAATGCCTGAAATGCAGGGGACTGAATTTTTAAAACAGGTGTCAAATGAATATCCTGATATAATCAAAATTCTTCTCACCGGGCATCTTGATGTTGATGCTATTGTTGACTCAATCAATGACTGTCATTTATACCAGTATATAGTAAAGCCATTTGATCCAGAAGTTCTTAAAATGACTATAGATGGCGGTATTCAGAAATACAACCTTTTGAATAATAAAACAGTTATATTAAAAGATCTCCGTGAACTCTTCTATAAAACAATAAAACTTATTGCCGCTGCACTTGACGCTAAAGACCCCTACACACACGGACATTCAATGAGAGTCACGATGTATTCGATGATTCTTGCAAAAAAATTAAATCTTGACGATACTATGCTTGAAGAAATCGAAACCGCCGGTCTTTTACACGATATTGGAAAAATTGGTATACCGCAGCGAATTTTGTGTAAACCTGGCAAACTTACAGACGAAGAGTTTGAAGTGATGAAATCACACCCTGAGCAAGGTGAAAAGATGCTCAAGGATATCAAAAAACTGACATTGATTTCAAACTGGCTGAGAACCCATCATGAAAAATGGGATGGTACAGGCTATCCTAACGGAATGAAAGGCGAAGAGATACCTCTTTCCGGACGTATAATTGCTCTTGCTGATACATATGACGCAATGACATCCGACAGACCATACCGTCAGGCATTGAGTCATGAGGTCGCAATTGAAGAAATAAAAAGATGCGCTGGTACTCAGTTTGACCCTGTTCTTGCTCAATTATTTGTTGACAATCAGGAAGAAATAAAAGCCGCAAAAGAAAATCCTGAAGAATATTACGACAAGTACAGCTACTTATTGAAAATAATCAAGCAAACATCCGAAAATCAGGAATAAAGCAAATATAACAGGCAAAGACTGTGCTTTAGCGAATACGTCCATAAATTCTTCTTCTGTGGCAGGTTCTTTGTCTATATATTGTTGTACTGTTTTACAGAGTTTTAATGCCCAGTAAAGCGTTATACACACTATTATATATGCAACTGGTATCAGCTTTATTGCAACCAGTGCAAAAATATAAAAATATGCGGTAAATATCATAAAAATTAACAGATTATAAGCGTTTTCTTTGGTTTTAGAAAGAGTGCACAATGTTCTCTTACAGTCAACTCTATCATAGTTGAAGTCCATAAAGGAATGGATATATAACAGTGTAATAGTCATTATCGCAAAAGGAACCGACAAAAGCATTAAAACAGTCGAAAAAGTTCCTGTCATTACATAATATACACCGCAAAAAAGTAACGGAGAAAAGACACTTCCTATTATCAATTCTCCAAAGCCGTAATAGCTGGAACGAGGATAGACAAGGCACATAACACCGGTTATTGCCATAATAATGATAATGGGAAGTTTATATAAATATATAAATAGACATCCAATAGAAATTGCTATTAAGAAATATATAATAACTGCATATAAAACATTCCTCTCTGTAGTTTTATTTTCAATAAGATACAAACATTTTCCCTTTTGCAGCGGAATATTTTTGCCTTTTTTTAGATACCTTTTATAGTCCAGATAATCATCAAATAAATTTCCGCCAAGATGCGCTGACATTACCCCGACAAGCGCAATAATGCCATATATTACGTCTCCTCCATGAAAAATTCCGTATGTGAATGGTATTAACCAGGCAGTAATAGACATAGGAAGAGAATATGCCCGTGCGCAGTTTAACCAGAATAGTATTTTTTTCATAAGTAATAAAATACCACAAAAGCATTTTGTTAACATTTGTAAAATATTTGACATAACACTAACAAAAAATTTTCTGGACGGATTTCTAATAAACAGTAAACTCCTCTATAAACTCCGTAATACTAATTCTATCCATCTCGGCTCTAGTATTTTATATTTGAGCCGATTTTCTTTTTTTATCCGGTACCGGTTCTGGTTCTGTTTTAGCTGTAAACCACTCAATTAGCGGCTTTTTTTCACCGAACTGAAAACCGAAAGCTTTCTCAAATTCTTCATCAGTCAAATATTTGTAACTTATATTAAATCCGAGCGGCTCCTCTTTTACATTTAACTTTTTATATTTTCTTGGAGATATTGTTCGTTTTTTCAGGTTTAAAACATTTGCGTAATTCAATCCCTGAAACGTACAAAAAGGTGCTCTCAGTTTATCATTTTCATATCGGGTCATTAGTCCAAAGGTCCTGCATACAACCCCTCTGTAATCATATACGCTGCAACTGTCATTAATAAGGAAAGGGCAATCATAGCGAAATTTCTTGCCGCTAAATTGTTGTTTTTGCGCAAGAATATTTTTTAAATTTTTTTCGATTTGCATCTGAATTTCTTTGTCAAGTGACAATAAACCGTTCAGTAAGTATTTCATCTCAATAACTGAATATGGAAACTGGGCATTTCTGCAGCATTTTGAACAACCCTTTTTACAAAAAATAAAAGGCTTTTGGCTTTCAAAGAATCTGTCAAGTTTTTCGTTCAAAAAATTCAGGTATGCAATATATCCGTTTAGCATTTCTCTCTCCAGCTACAGTATAGCAGAAGAACGAATTAATTGCCGTTGTTGTTGAAAAACTTATTTAACCAGTCCATAGGAGATTGCATCGAAGCCTCCTGAATTCCCGCCATAACATCCGTTTCGGGATCATAGTTTTCACTGAAAATACTGGTTGATTTTTCATTTACATCCTGCATTTTTATCAGCGGCTCCGTGTCTCTGGGGATATAAACACCACGGCTGGTTTTGTTTAAAGTGTTGTATTTAGCAAACGGATTAAAGTAGTTTGCCGGATTTATCATGTTGCTGTTCATATCTTCTTTTATAAGAAGATTTTTAATGAAGTCAAAAATCAAAATATATTTTTAACAAAACTTAACCAAGCAAAGGGTTTTTTAAAATTTCCGATATATAATGTTGCACAACATTCTGCGGCATATACATGTAAAGCCCGCATAAATCTCTTGTATTAACTCTTTGTCCTTTTGGTGTATTTTTAATACGTTCTTCAACAATTTTATTTGGATCAAGTGTTCCATATGTTTTTTGGAATTCATATGCGTCAATATCCGGATCATTTTTGGATACTTCAAAAAATCTTCTTCCTCGCATATAGTGCGCCGCATGAGAATTATAGTCAGCAACGGATGTGATATTAGGTTTTATCCCATTTTTCAAACAGTATTCAACTGCAAGCTTGTCTCCCAGCTTGCCTATACCGGAAAAAGTATCCTCAAAATTGTTTTGTAAAAAGTCTATGGAAATTCTGTCTCCGGTAATACCCTGCTCCGGAAAATCGTCTAAAAGTCTTGAAATTCCAAAGTTATACTGTTGAATTATCGGCGGAGCCTTTCTCCAATCTATTATTTTTACATAGCCAATTTCGTGATTTGTATTTTTATCAAGAAAATGAAAAGTAGTCATATAGGAGTCTTCATGTTTGGCAATATTAATCTCATACGGAACTTTTACCACATTTCCCGTTTTATTAATTTTAATTTTTCTTTCTATAAAAGCTGTTTTTGGAAGTAATATTGCACTGACCTGTTCTGTTTTTCCCCTGGTGCTTTCAATCTCTTTTGGCAGAATATGGTTTATTTTAACCTTATTCGATAATATAACTATGTCTCTGTCGAGTTTGAACACCGGAGCATTCAATTTCAAATGAAAATCATTTCTCACAACAGGATTTTTGCAAATAAAAGATGTTAATTTATGTACTATTGCCATGATATTTATATTAACGAATTCTGTAATAAAAAATTGCCCCCGAAAAATAATTAATGCATTAATTAATAAAAAGACTAAAAAGACCCGAATTAAAATTCGGGTCTTTTTATTATGTTAAATGGACTACTTACCACAGCAAGTGCATTCAGCGCCGCATCCGAAGTATTCTTTAACTTCTTCAACACGAACTTTGATACGTCCGTCTACAGCAATGCCTTCACCTGATTTTTCAGAGATAAGCAACGGGTTGATGTCGAGTTCATCAATAAATTTGAAGTCATTAACCAGCTGAGAAAGTCTAAGGAGAGTTTCCTGTATCTGTTCCATATTAGCCGGCTTTGTTCCTCTTGCACCCTTCAACAGTTCGTATGCCTTAACTGATTTAATCATTTCATCAGCATCAACATCTGTCAAAGGTGCAATTCTGAATGTAACGTCTTTCATTGTTTCAATGAATACACCGCCCAAACCGAACATCATCATAGGACCATACTGAGGATCTGTTGCAATACCGCAAACCATTTCACGGTTGCCTTTAACCATTTCCTGAATAATCACACCTTCAAGACCGTCAATCAGTCCTTTTTCTGTGAGTTTTTCAATAAGGTCTTTATATTCAGCTCTCAATTGTTCTTCTGACTGGATGTTTACTCTAACACCACCGACATCTGTTTTGTGAGATGTTGTTTTTGATGTCATTTTCATAACAACCGGATATCCGATAGAATTTCCGAGTTCAACAACTTCCTGTTCGTTAGTTGCAAGACCGTATTTACAAGCTCTGATACCGTATGCATCGAGCACATCAATAGACTCTAATGTAGTCAACTGTGCACGTCCGTCAGCTACAGCAGCTTTGATAATCTTTTCAGCTTTAGCTTTGTCTACATCATAGACAGGAATCTTACCCTCAGGTCTTTCCATCCATTTTCTCTGCTGATTAAGTCTGTTAAAGCCGTCAGCAGCCTCTTCAGCATACATAAAGAACGGCATATTAACATCCATATTAGAAAGTTGAGTAAAGAATTCATTTTTCGTCATGAAAATACCGATAATCGGTTTTTCAGGATTTTTAGCTTTAATTTCCATCAAAGCTTTAGCTACATCAATATCTTTCAAACCGAGGAACGGCAGATATATAACAGCAATCATATCTACATTTTCATCAGCAATAACTGTTTCGAGTGTTTGTTTGTAGTGTTCGATAGGTGCTGATGCAATCATATCTATCGGGTTTTTAACACTTGCAGCAGCCGGTAAGAAGCTTCTTAGTTTTTCTTTTGTAGCGTCAGAAATTTTTGCCATCTGCATACCGTATTCACATACAGCGTCTGTAGCCATAATTCCGGGACCGCCTGAGTTAGTAATAATAGCAACTCTGTCGCCTTTCGGAATAGGAGAAGTTGCAAAAACTTTAGCAGTAGCAAAGAGATTTTTCAGTGAGTATTCTCTAATTACACCTGACTGCATAAGAAGTGCATTTGCAGCTTTATCCGCACCGGCAAGTGAACCTGTATGGGATGATGCAGCAGAAGCACCTGCAGCAGAACGACCTGCTTTCAGAGCAAGAATCGGTTTTTTCTTAGTAATTCTTGAAGCTAATTTTCTGAAATTAGCAGGATTTTGAATTGATTCCATGTACAAAAGAATTTGTTCAACATCATCTTCGTTTTCCCAGTATTCCATAGCAGTTTCTGCATTTATGTCAGCCTGGTTACCAATAGAGATGAACTGTGCAAAACCGAGGTTCAGGTCTTTTAATATATTCAAAATACCGCCGCCTAAAGCACCTGACTGAGAAACAAAACCAATATTTCCTCTTTCAGGAAGAGATTCAGCAAAGCATCCGTCCATTCTGATGTCCGGAGCTGTATTTACAACACCAAGACAGTTAGGACCAACGCATCTCATGCCGTATTCTTTTAATTTTGCAACAAGCTGTTTTTCAGCCTCAGCACCTTCTGCGCCTGCTTCTTTAAATCCGGCAGAGATAATGCAGATACCTTTGATACCTTTTTCGTGGCATTCATCAATTGCGTTCAAAACAAATTTTTGCGCAATAACGATAATAGCCAGATCAACATCACCCGGGATTTCTTTAACATTTGTATAAGCTTTGAAACCTTGGATTTCACCGCCTTTAGGGTTTACAGGATATATTTTACCGGTAAACTCATATTCTTTAAGTCTTTTCATAATGTCGGAACCGATAGTATGTTCCTTAGTAGATGCACCGATTACAGCAATAGCTTTCGGGCGCATAATTTTGTCCAGTTGTTCTTTTAGCATTTTTTCACCTTTCTAAGTTTATAAATACTTTGCACGATTGTGTTTAACAATTGGGATTTTGCTCCTCTTACGTTATTTTTATTATCACGCAAAAAAAAATTTTTGTAAAAAACAAAAGTTCTCCAATAATTTCTGTTTGCAAGAAAAGAGAAAGTAAAATTAATATACAGGGGTTTTATTTTCTACAAAAGTAGTATATAATATATATAGTGTCACAATGCAATTTTATAAATAAATTGCCCAGGGTTTATATGTCTTTTGAAATAAATGGTCCCACACCAATAAAACGTCCTTCAATCCTTGAAGCCCAGAATATGAAAAACAACGGCGGCGGGGGAAATTTAGGCTACATGAAACGCCGTAAAGATGATAAAAAGAAAAAAGATGAAGTTGATGTTTTTCACTCATCACAGGACGAGGAAGATGAATTTATTAATTCAAATGAAGACATTCCAAAGAACAGTCTCTGGGAACAAGTCTCAAATTATGCAAAAAAATGGTTTAAATAATAATTTAAACCATTTTTAATAATTAGTATAATCCATCATTAATGCAATAACAAAGAATATGTTATGCGGTCATATCCAGTCTGTTGCCGAGGTGGCTTCCTGTTACTGCGGGTTTCAATTCACCGTTGCCCATCTGGTTGAGTCTGTCAACAAGCCCTGTTTGTTCCGGCGGTTGTCCACCGCCTACGCCACCAGCTGCACCCGCGTTGCGTCTACTTACCGCACCGGCTGATTGAATAAATGGATTTAGTGCTTGAATTTGTCCAATCGCGTTCATGATACATCCTGTAATTACTATAACTCTATACATTAATAAAAACCCGTAGAATAAAAAAATTGCATATTTGTAAATTAAATTTACATTCTGTAACAAGTTGTGTAATATAAAAGTTATGGAAAAATATGTATTAATAACGGGAGCATCATCCGGCATAGGAAAAACTACTGCAATAAAACTTGCACAGAACGGTTACAAAGTTTTTGCAGGGATAAGAAAACAAGAAGATAAAATTTCCGTGGAATCGGAAAATTCTAATATTCAAGGAATATTTCTGGATGTAACAGACATAGAAAGTATAAAATCAGCTTTCAATGAAATTTCGAAGTTTACAGATGTGTTGTACGCATTGATTAACAATGCGGGGATTGCATATGCCGGAGCTGTAGAATGTTTGCCAGTAGAAACAATTCAAAAACAATTCGATATAAATGTATTTGGTGCAATACGGGTTGCCCAGCAATTTATGCCCATGTTATGCAATTCTAAAATAGTAAACATCAGCTCAATGGCAAGCTTCGGCCTCTTTCCATTTATATCCCCATACTGTGCGTCTAAAAGGTCGCTCGATATATTTTTCAATGCACTTATGCTTGAATGCAAATCACCAGAGTTAAAAGTCATATCGATAAAACCCGGCGTAATAAAAACAAAAATTTGGGAAAAATCTATTGAAGCCAATAAAAAAGTTATGGAATCTCTCCCTGAAAGCTCAATAGAAAAATACAGGTGTGAATTTGAATATCTTGTAAAAAATGCAGAAAAAAATAAAGATAAAGGTCTGGACCCTGAAAGGGTTGCCGGGCTAATTTTAAAAGTGTTGAATAGCAAAAATCCAAGACCGTCTTATACAATAGGTGCTGATGCAAAAATGGCAGAGCTGTTCTCAAGACTGCCATTATGCATAACTAACTTTTTTACAAAATTTATTATGAAAAAACGTATGAATTAAAGATCATCATTTTCAAAACCGGGAGAACGGGACGGAAGCCCTGCATAGCCCGGATTAGAATGAACTGTTTTTTTGATATATCTGTTTGTGTAGTTACCTTTAATAAACAATTTTTTAAGAGTATTTTCACGTACACATAACGGATGCATATTGTTATTATATTCTGGCATTTTTTCAGTAAGCTGGGTCCAAACAGCAGCTTCCAGTGTCCACGCATAAGTTTCTTCATTCAGTGAATTAAACTCATCCTGATGCAATGCTTCATGAGATAGCAGCGCAGCCAGGGCCGGTGCAGGTGCATCCTTATGTTTTTGATTCAAATATATATATAATCGTTTATTTTTTTTCCAGCCAAGAGCGTCAAAAGACCTGTATGCCGGTCCAAAATTGCTCAAATCAGTAAACTCTATACCTATCGGCTTTTCTGTCAAATTTTTGCCAATAATTGCATTACGAGAAAATTCGCCTAATGTACCCTTCATTAGCTCAAGCGCATTAATTACCCTGACATCTTTAGTGACACCTTTGTATTCTTTGCGAAGCTCTTTCATCCGTTCTTCATATTCAGGACTGTCCTGCGTCTGTTCATATTTGGTAAGTCCTTCATATTTTACCGGAGGAAGTTGTTTTTTTTGTTCTTCCGCTGCCAGTACACACGTTTGCATAGCAAGTGCAATAACCAATGTAAAAAATAAGCTCTTTTTCAATATCCTATCCACACCTCAACTACTTCATAAACATATTATTACCTACTTTGTAATTAATGACAAATATTTTCTTGTAAAGTTTCATCAAAACTATATGAAAAAGAAATTTGTCTATGATTTAATATTTATATTGGGAGTAGTAATAATGCAATACGTACCGTTACATTTACACACCGAAAACAGTCTGCTGGATGGAGCAATCCGAATAAAAGATTTGTGTAGATTTGCAAAAGAAAATGATATGCCTGCTGTAGCAATCACTGACCACGGTAATATGTACGGTGCAATTCAAATGTATGAAACAGCTAAAGAAAACGGATTAAAGCCGCTTATTGGATGTGAATTTTATGTGTATGACGGAGATATCACAGAAAAAAATCCTGCCAAAACCCATCCTTATCACCTTGTTCTTATTGCAAAAGACCAGACAGGATATAAAAACCTTGTAAAACTGGTTTCAATTGCAAAATGCAAGGGAATGTATTACAAACCAAGAATAAATCATGAACTGATTGAACAATATCACGAAGGTCTTATTTGCCTTTCCGCCTGTGTACAGGGAGAAGTAGCACAGGGATTTATCAGGGAAGAAAAAGAAAAGGCGTATGAAGCTGCAAAATTCTATAAAGGTCTGTTTGGTGATGATTATTACATAGAGCTACAGGACCACGGACTCGAAAAACAGAAGATGTCTAATCCCGGATTAATAGAACTGGCTAAAGAATTAGACATAAAAATGGTTATTACTAATGACAGCCATTATCTGCACAAAGAAGATGCGGATTGGCATGATACATTGCTTTGTATTCAAACAAACGCGCTTAAAGAAAGCAATGACAGATTTCGTTTTCCAAATAATGAATTTTATGTAAAAACACCGGAACAACTTAGAGATTCTTTCCGCTGGATGGATGCGGAAATGTTTGAAGAATGTATAAAAAATACAGTAGAAGTTGCAGATAAATGCCACTTAATAATTGAAATGGGTAAGTACCACATTCCGTATTTTGAAATACCTCCGAATTACACATCTGAAACATATCTTGATTATATGTGTATGAAAGGAATTAAGAAAAGGTATGGTTCGCTTACTCCCGAATTAAAAGAGCGTCTTGAATATGAGCTCGGAGTAATTAACAAGATGGGCTTTGCCGAATACTTTTTGATTGTATCGGACTTTATTCAATACGCAAAAAGAAATGATATACCTGTTGGTCCCGGTCGTGGTTCTGCTGCCGGAAGTTTGGTCTCTTATGTTCTTGAGATTACGGACTTAGATCCTATTAAGCATAATCTCTTGTTTGAAAGATTTTTGAATCCTGAACGTGTCAGCATGCCTGATGTCGACGTAGATTTCTGTGTTGAACGTAGAGGCGAAGTCATAGACTACGTTACAAAAAAATATGGAGAAGATAAGGTCTGTCAGATTGTAACATTTGGTACCCTTGCTGCAAGAAACGCAATGAAAGCGGTTGCAAGGGTTTATGATATTCCTTTTGCGGACAGTAACAAGTGGGCACAACTAATACCTGCTGAACCTAAGATAAAAATAGATGATGCGCTGAAAGACGGTATGGAGCTGAAAAAGCTTTATGATGAAAATCCGACGGTTAAAAAACTTGTTGATATGGCAAAGGCCATAGAAGGATTAAAAAACAACACCGGCATGCACGCAGCAGGTGTAATCATTTCAAAAATGCCATTATCCGATGTTGTTCCTGTAGAACCCTCAAAAGAAGGTATTATTGTTACAGAATACACCATGATTGAAGACGAACATATAGGTCTTCTGAAGATGGACTTTTTGGGATTAAGAAACCTTACTATCATCCATAATGCCTTGAAAATGATTCAAAAACGTACAGGTGAATGGCTAGAGATTAACAATATACCGCTTGATGACAAACTTACATTTGATCTTTTACAAAAAGGCGATACGGATGGTGTGTTCCAGCTTGAATCTTCTGGGATGAAAAAACTTGTAAAAGATTTAAAGCCATCTGTATTTGAAGATTTAGGCGCTTTAGTTGCATTGTTCAGACCTGGTCCGCTTGGTTCCGGAATGGTGCAAGACTTTGTTGAAAGAAAACATGGTCGTCAAAAAATAGAATACGCGCACCCTCTTCTTGAACCTATTTTGAAAGATACATACGGCACTATCGTATATCAGGAACAAATTATGCAGATATTCCAGACTCTGGCTGATTATTCACTCGGTCAAGCTGACAATGTCCGCCGTATGATGGGTAAAAAACAAATAGAAAAAATGGCAGAGCAGAAAGGTTTATTTATTGAACGTTCAGCTGCTCACGGAATGACCGAAAAAGGTGCGACGGAATTATTTGAACAGATTGAAAAGTTTGCATCATATTGCTTTAACCGGAGTCATTCCGCTGCATATGCATTTGTTGCTTATCAGACAGCTTATTTAAAAGCTCATTATCCTGTTGAATATATGTCAGCTCTATTGTCCAGTGTTTCAAGCGATCAGGAAAAAACTCAGCTCTATATTGCTGAATGCCAGAAAATGGGGATAAAAGTTCTTGCACCTGATATTAACAAATCAAATGCAAGATTTACACCGGACGGAGACAATATCCGTTTTGGACTTGCATCAATTAAGAATGTCGGAGAGGGCGTAATTGAACTTATCGAAAAAGAACGTGAAACAGAAAATGGAGAGTTCAAATCCCTCTATGATTTCTGTACACGAATCGATGCAAAATCTTTGAACACAAGAACGCTTGAAAGTTTGATAAAATCCGGAGCCTTTTCTAATATAGAAAAAAGCAGAAAACAACTGATTGAAAATCTCGAATCCCTTATGTCTTCAGCCAAAAGGCAGAATGAAGCAAAAATGCTCGGTCAGGCGAGTTTATTCGCCGGTCTTACTACAAGCACAGGTGTTGAGCTTGATTCTTATACTTTGACGGGAAGCGATGAAGAATTTGATGATAGACAGATTCAGGCATTTGAAAAAGAATATCTCGGCTTTTACGTTACAAGCCATCCTCTCTCCAGTATTATTGATAAACTGCCGTTTTTAACAACGCATAATATTGCAGAACTTTCGGAAATGCCGGATGAAAAAATGGTGACTATATGCGGGTTGTTGAGTCAGGTACGTCAAATACCCACCAAAAAAGACCCGACAAAATTTTTAAAAGCGGGCATGATAGAAGATTTGACCGGCAAAATTGAATTTGTTGCTTTTCATAAAACTCTTCAGGAATACAATTCATTTCTTGAATCAGAGAAAAAAGTTATTATTTCAGGAAAATTACAAAAACGTGATGAAGATCAAATAAGCATAATAGTCGATACTGTAAAACCCGTTGAAAACAGTAATATAGTAACTCTTTCTATTAATGGAGAACTTCCGTTTGAGGATATAGTCAGCCTGAAGGATATGGTTACCAAATATAAAGGCAGTGACCCTCTTGTTATAAAAATGAAAACAGAAAAAAATGAAGATTTAAAAATACTGTGTGGTTCTAACTTCTGGATTGATTCAACAAATGAATTTACGTATGCAGTCAAAAACAATTATGCGGGTAAGATATCCGTCTCGATAAATTCTTTAGACGCATAATTTTAAAAAGAGCCAGCCTGTATTATAATGTTTGGGGTTGTTACGCAGCAGGTTGAGCTCAGTAGAAAAAATAAGTCCAAATTGGTTATATTTACTTATAAAAATTTTGCAATTTTTATTTATAAAAAAGCACGGTAGTAAATACCGTGCTTTTGCTTCTGTACTGATTATATTTTATTTATTGTACGCAGTACAAGAATCATTACCGAATGCTACAGAGATGTGTTCTCTGGGGTTAACAGCAGCAACTTTGTTTCCTTTCGGGTCAACAATATATGCAACATCATCCATTGTAGTCTGGAACAATCCTGCAGTACCTGCAAGAGCTGTTCTTGTTACATCGATAGGTGCTTTTACAATAGTTTTCACACCATCAAATAAACTTCTTCCTGCAGCAGGTATCGCACCCTGGAAGGTTTGTCCGAGAACAAGACCTGTATCATCACCAACACGTTCAACAGCATTTCCGAGAGCCATGATTGCACCGCCGACAGTTCTGCCGGTGACACCTACGATACTACCTGCCCAAGTGAATGGAGCAGTTACCAGTCTTGCTACAAAGTTTGGCTTTTTAACTTTGTCAACCTGTGCGGTCAATACCTGTTTGGGTAAATCAGCTTTGCATTTATCGCATTTAATTGTGTTAAATGAGAGTTTTAATGCACCGCCGCAATTGTTAGATGGTCTTTGAACCTCTGTAACTTTACCGTAAACCATTGATCCTTTCGGGAAATTTTGACCGTTAATACATACAGGCTCTAATGTTTTGGCTGCAAACAGGTCGCCGATATTGGCATGACGCGATGAAATTTCGTCCTGGAATTTTAATTTCAACACAGGTACCTGTACAACTTCATCTTTTGCCATAAATGCAGCTCCGCCTGTACAACCGCAGTCAGCTGAAGCTATATCTTTGTTAGAATAGCCCATTGAAATTCTTACCTGTTCTAACATTGAAGCAACATCGGCACGGCTGGCATCTTTATGTGCCATGATTTCGTTGCCGTAAGGTGAATCGTTTAAAGCTCCTATTTCTATATTTTTGGCAATAGGTATTCTTGCCCAACCCGGAACTTTATCACCGTCACAGAATTTTTTCAAAAGCTCATCTGCTTTGCATGAATCCATTTCACACGGAATACCTTTTGCAAGCGCTGCCATTGCTTCAGCTCTGGACACAGGTTCATTTGGTCTGAAGGTATTATTAGGATATCCTGCCATTATACCGTTTGCAACGCTGACATTAATAGCCTGGTTTGCCCAGTGATCCTTAGGTACATCTTTAAATACCTTCTGAGGACATCCTTCCTGGCTTCTAAGGTTAAAACCATTTACTATCATTGACGCAATTTCTGCTCTCGAAACAGGAAGATTTGGTTTAAAGGTTCTGTCCGGATATCCGGCAACTACCTTGTTTTCAGCAAGTTTATTTATTTCGCAGTTTGCCCAGTATCCGGTCGGTACATCTTCAAATGAGCAGGCTAATGGTGCTGCTCCACCGGTCACCGGAGCATTAAAAGGTACAATTGTTCTATTAATTACGTCCATACAAGAACAGGTTGAAATATCAATACCGCACTGTTCCGGTTCCCCGCAAGCTGTACAAGCAGGTGCTACAGGTTCTGCAGGAGCAGCACAACCTGTAATACAATCAAGTGACGGTCCGATAACCGGCAAGCCTACAGGAGCAGCCGCACCTGTAGTTTGACAATCTACAGGACATCCGCATTGAGGTTTTATAGCAACCGGTACACCCGGTGTCGGACACAAATTGCATCCGCATCCGTTTCCATAACCTTCACCGATTATAACATTATTTTCAGTAGTACCTACTCTCTGGCTATCCGAAAAAATTGAACTCGGATATGAATAAATCTGTTTTGCCTCATATTTGCCGTCACATTTCGGATCTACAACAGCAGATATGGACGGAGTAGGTTCGCATGTGCAGGGTTCACATCCGCAAGGATCAGGTTCACAACCACAGCCACACGGAGCAGCTGCACCCGTACATCCGCAGGGATCAGGTGCGCATCCGCAATCACAGTCACATGCCGGTTCATTACAAACGGGGCAAGTTGCCGTAGACGGTGTCACATCAGCCTGGCACGGACAAGCTGCAAGTTTCGTCATATCTATACTCGAAATATCAACACTTGCAATCCCCGAATTCATGGTGCCTGCCATCAGTCCGATAGTAAGGGCTGCAGCAAGCGTAAGTTTGTTAATTGTCATCTTTCCCTCCTTAATAAGCAAGCTTTTTAAATTAGATTTATTGACAATCTAACTTAGAATAATTAACATCTTATGTTGCATTATTACTGTGAAATTTACCAAAAAACATTACCATAAAAGGTTATCTCAACGGGCTATTTGAATTTCAAAAACCTGTACAAAAGCCATATAAAATAGGGATTTATGTTCTATTAAACAAACATTATTATTGTCGCAGCTAATAACAACGCCGGACCAAACGGCAAATATGTTAAATTATTATCCGTTTTAATTGAGCTGAATATTTTTTTACAGCAATACAGTCCGATAAGCACAAGCAAAACAACTGAAAAAATATAAAAAGCATTAGATTCAAATGCACCGACATAGTCTCCGATTTTAAACAAAATTATCATGACGAATAATAAAATTAACGCGCTGAGAAGTTTAAAATCTTTTGCTTTAAAAAGTTTGTAAAAGTACATAGGCAGAACAATAATGGATTGTAAAAATACACTCAAAATTAGTATAACTAGTAAATTCGGCAAACCAAACAGCGCCCCTAATGCTCCGGCAATATAGGAATCTCCCTCCCCGAATGCACGTTTCCCTGTAAAAATTTTAGGTATTCTTGCCAGCCCTTCCATTACAATTACTCCGGCTATTAGTCCGAGAACAGAATAGATAAATGTCTGATTTATGGTAATCATATGTCCGAAAGGGAAAAAATGCACTTTAGCCGCATTATCTCCGGCTATGTTAAAAAAGTTGTAAATTAATCCCAATATTGCCAGCAAATACGCATGAATTTCAAAAATAACTTTTTCTTTTATATCGCAAACAGCCATAACAACAAATAAACAGGATGCAACCGCAAGAAAAATAAAATTCAAACTGAGTCCGAATTTATAGAAAAGTCCTAAAAATAACAACCCTGTAATCAATTCAACAAGCGGATACTGAAAACTAATTTTTTCTTTACAATATCGACATTTACCAAACAATATAAGAAAAGACAGAACAGGAATATTGTCATACCAGGCAAGTTTATGCTTGCAATGAGGACATTTTGACGGAGGTAACACAATTGATTCTCCGCTAAATCCCCTTAATATTACAACATTTAAAAAACTACCAAAACATAAACCGAATATAAATGCATATATACAGAATATTATTTCCATCATTTACGCCCGTTTTTCTTCAATCATTTCGTGTAATAAATTTGTCGCTTTTTTTAGTTTTCGGGATACTTGCATTTGGGAAATATTAAGCCTTTTAGCTATTTCAACCTGACTCATGTCATCAAAATAAGTCATTTTTATAATTTCTTGTAAAGACGGTTCAAGATTTTTTAGCGATTCAAGAAGCATAATTCTGTCTTCCTGAACAGACTGATAGTTCTGATAACTAACATCAGGAATTTTTTCATCCCAGTTGGAAAAATCGTCATTTTCCTGAAATGTTAACTGATCAAGTGAAATAGTTTGTTTCCTTCTGTCAACTTCAATTGCTTCATAAACTTTTGAAACTGGCACATCCATTTTCGATGCAACCTGAGTTTCTGTAGGTTTTTCACCAAGCTCTTCAGCAAGTTCCAGCGTAATTTTATTGACCCTGTATGCAAGTTCCTGTATTGCTCGCGGAGCTTTTATCATAGAAGCTTTATCACGCAGATAATGTCTTATTTCTCCTGTAATTAAATATGTTGCATATGTTTTAAAATTTTTGCTTACCTGGGGATTATATAACTGAATTGCTTTAATCAACCCTAAACTTCCGACCTGTATAATATCTTCTATTGGGTCGGTTGCACGTCTTGCAAGATTTCTGGCTATTCTTTTAACCAAAGGCAGACATGTGATAGCAATCAGGTTTTGCAATTGTTTTTTAGATTTTTCTGAGCTTAGTGTCTGGTATTCTTCCAGCCAATCACTTACTTCAGCGAAGTTGATTTCCTCTGCTCTCATTTCGTCCTCAATTATCTAGCTTTGTATGCACACTGTGATATTCCGTATTATTAAGGTGCGCCCTTTTGTTTTGTAAAAATTTTTTAGCCTTTATACTTTATTATTATATCATTTTACAAAAAAATTTGATAAAATAAAAGGCATGGAAATTTCAGAAGCAAAAAAAGAAATCATTAAAACAGGAGAAAAACTAGGTTGTAAAAATATGTCACCTGGTACTTCAGGTAATATAAGTTTGCGTTTAGGTGAAAATATACTGATAACCGCATCAGGCACTTGCCTATATGAACTGGAAGAAAATGAAATTGTTTTAATGGATAGGAACGGCAATCTTCTTGAAGGAAGTAGAAAACCATCATCAGAAAAACATTTACACACAAAAATTTATCAAATGCGTCCTGATATTAATGCAATTGTTCATTGTCATGCCCCTTATGTTTCAACATTCGCGGTTTGTCATAAACCATTATCAAGACCGATTATTTCTGAAAATGTATTTTATTTTGGCGAAATTCCTGTCGCAAAATACGCAATGCCATCTTCAAACGAACTGGTAGAAAATACAGCAAAATTTTTTGTAATGCATGATGCTGTATTGATGGCAAATCATGGGATTATTGTAGGCGGCAAAAATTTACGCGAAGCATATTTTAAATCAGAAACAGCTGAAATATACGCTCAAATATATCTTCAATCTCTTATTCTTGGTTCACCTGTCGATTTAGAAAAACGGCACATTGAAGAAATATACGAATTAAGAAATGCTATTGGTAAATAATATTTATTGCTGCAAATTTTGTTTTTAAATGTTTGAGCCTGTATTCAAACATTTTACTAATTTTTAAAGTTTCATACAAAAATCTTTTCGACATTTTTGTCGAAAAGATTTTTTGTAAAAAATATATTTTATTTATGCAGCTATAAAGTACTTATAAATTGCGTACATACTACCTGATATCAACATACAAACCGGTATAGTCAGAACCCAGGCACATACAATATTTCCAATTACTCCCCATTTTACAGCATGAGCCTTGTATGTAGTGCCTACACCCATAATTGCTGTTGAGATAACGTGCGTCGTACTCAGAGGAACACCAAAATGAGAAGCAAGCAAAATAATAGAGGCTGCAGATGTTTCTGCGGCAAAACCGTTAATCGGTTTTAGTTTTATAATTTTACTTCCCATTGTTCTTATAATCTTCCATCCTCCGGACATAACGCCTAATGACATAACTGTCGCGCAAGCAAGAATAACGTAAACCGGTATTTCAAAATGTTCAGGTGTTGAGTTATGAATTACACCACCGGCAACGAGAGCCAGAGTAATAATACCCATAGTTTTTTGGGCATCATTAGACCCATGGCTTAATGCCATAAGACCGGCTGAGAAAATTTGTACACGACGGAATCTTCGATTGAGTTTGTCAGGATTGGCTTTGTAGAATATTCTAAGCAGTATAGCCATAACAACAAAACCGACACAAAATCCAATCACCGGAGCAAGGAACATTGGCTCAATAACTTTTTCTAATAATTTAGGAAAAATTACACAGCTCAAGCCTGCATTGACAATGGACGCACCCAGCAGACCACCAATTAGTGCATGAGAAGAACTGGATGGAAGACCAAAGTACCATGTAATCAAATTCCAGATAATTGCACCTAATAAAGCACAAAATATTACATGCAACGTAATTGTATCAGCATGTATAATACCTGCACCTATAGTTTTTGCTACGTGTGTTCCCATAAGAGCACCACCGAATTCAAGAGATGCGCCGTATATTACAGCCTGTCTCGGGGTCAAAACTTTTGTCGAAACGACAGTAGCAATTGCATTAGCGGCATCATGAAACCCGTTTATATATTCAAAAACAAGGGCTCCGACGACGACTAATATTAATAATACTATTGAAATTGTCATAAATTCTCACTCTCGTTAAATCTAGCTTTGTTTTAGTACGACATTTACAACCTGGTCAGAAACAGAAAAGCAACTGTCCAAGGCATTTTCCAGGTCTTTATGGATGTCTCTTAATTTTAAAACATTCAGGGCATCATATTTTCCTGAGAACAATTCGTCCATCGCATGATATAAAATTTCGTCCCCGTGAGATTCAATTTCTTTCATTTTTAAATTACTTTCGGTCATTTCTTTGATAGAACTTTGTTTTTTGAATTTATGGATAATAAAAGTCAGTTCTTCAGTCGCTCTCATAAGGGTTTGGGCTTGCTTTTTCATATTATCAGTATATAAATCAAGTCTGTAAACTCTAAGGTTTACCGCAGCTTTTACAATTCTTTTTGTAATTTTATTCAGTAAAGAGGCAATACACTGAATATCTTCGCGGTCAATGGGAGTGATAAGAGTAATGTTCAGTTGATGAAGTGTTTCTTTCAATAAATCATTGCTTTTGTGTTTAAGTCTTTTAGCGGTAATAATCTGATCTTCTGTTAATCCGTTAGTAACAATTTCATTGAACAGATTTGCCGCTTCTTTACACACGTTAGTGCTTTCTTCAAAAAGAGTGTAAAAAACTTTTTCTTCCGGAGGCAGAATATAAGCCAACAAATTGAATTTACTCATTCTTAATTCCTTATAAAGCTATACAAGTTTACTATACTATAAAATTGTTTGAATTATTGAACATGAGTTTAGAATATTAAATTTTATAAAGTTTCTTGCCAGAGTAATTATTCTAATAATTGCCCTGATGACTAATTGTAGAAAGCAAAAAATTTCTGTTAAATATAATTAAATCTTTTTCATACTTCCAACTATTCTTAATTCCAGACAGCAGGACTTGTTATTACAAGTCCTTTTTTTTATGCAAGTATTTGACTATAAGGTGTTTCTTTATTAGAATGGAATTTGGATGGTGTGAAAAACGCCGGATTAGAAACTTTGACAGCATTATTTGCCGATGTGGCGACTAACCGAAGCGAAAGCTGAGGTTTTTAAATTAAAATCCATTTCG
>CALUSL010000014.1 GCA_944323425.1 Candidatus Gastranaerophilales bacterium
TTTATTTTGGCTATATCAATGGTATCTGCAGTATTAGTCTGTAAAAATGGGAAAATATAGCTTATCATGTTTTTTAACGTTTTGAATGGAGGGGAGAACCACCACGGTGGAGAGAAGACACCCCCAAAAAAAAGACTCCTTTCGGAGTCTTTATTAGTATGGGCAGGGGTAAGGACTCTGTTCAAAAGCTGACTAAATGTCAGGTTTTGAATGGAGGGGAGAACCACCACGGTGGTAAGAAGACACCCCCAAAAAAAAAGACTCCTTTCGGAGTCTTTATTAGTATGGGCAGGGGTGGATTCGAACCACCGTAGTCTCGCGACGGCAGATTTACAGTCTGCTCCCTTTAGCCACTCGGGCACCTACCCATTTAAATTGCCTTTGACGGGACTTGAACCCGTGACCTCTCCCTTACCAAGGGAGTGCGCTACCACTGCGCCACAAAGGCACTTATCATAGCATATAAACCAAGGGAGTGCTGCTACCGTACCCACTACGCCGATACTCAATCGGCTGCGCGGGTCCCTGCCACAAAGGCACTTATCATAGCATAAACCAGGTCAGTGCTGCTACCCTCCTCCATTTCGACCTGACATTTAGTCTGCTCTCAACGGAGTCCTTGCCACAAGTGTTTGTTTTGCCCGTCAAATTCTATTTAATTGTCAAGAAAAATGCCGAAGATAGGAATCGAACCTACAACCTACGGTTTACAAAACCGTTGCTCTACCATTGAGCCACTTCGGCGTAATGAAGTATTATAATAATATTAAGGATATATCCCTGTGTCAAGTGCCGGATTAAAAATTCTTTGAAACTTTATCTATAACGTCTTCCCATTGACCGTTTACGGTCTGTCTGTATATATTTATACTGTTATACCAGAGTGTTGTGTCAGAATCCGAAAACCATCTCCATTCAGCAATTCCGGGAAGCATTAGAAATGTTTTGACACCCAGCGCACCTGCAAGATGAGCACTGGCGCTGTCTATCGTAATCATTAAATCAAGATTTTTCATTGCACATGCCGTGTCGTAAAAATTAGAGATAAATGGAGCAAGATTTTTGAGATTTCTGTGCTCTCTTTTTTGTTCTTCGTCTTTTTGAAATGAATAAAACATTACGTCTTTATCTAAAATTTTTTGAATTATATCGAACGGAATGGAACGATTTTTGTGTACTCTTTGATTTCCATGCCAGAAAAGCCCGATTTTTGTTTTATCCGTTTGAAATAAATCAAATTTATTTTCAAAATCGGCGCTCAAATATCCTCCGGCAGCCGGAGTTTTTGAAAAATCTAGACCGAGAAGATAAGGTAAATCCATAACACTGGCTGAAAAATCGTAGTCAAGGTCCTCTTTCGATACCTTTATGTCAGCATAAGAGAAATTTTTCTTAAATAACAACTCCAACTCAGGCGGAGTAAGAATAATAATGCCCGAAAAAAATTCCTGTAGTTTTGTTATATATCTGGAAAACATTATGTAATCCCCGAATCCGCCGTCACAAAATATAAGAATTTTTGCATCCTTATGAATTTTTCCATCCCAGCTGTTTTTGTATTGTTTTTTGATTTCAGGGTTTTTTAAAATGTAATGTTTATACCCTTCATAGAATTTTTTCTGCACAAGATATGTCATTCCAAGACTTAGATGTGTCTGTGTATCACCCGGTTTGAATATCAGTGCTTTGTTTAAATGCTCTTCTGATTTTCTATAATCTTTTTCTTTTCTGTACAAAACTCCCAGATTTTTATGAGCTTCAAAATTATTTTTTATTTTCAATGAAAGCAAATAACAATTTTTTGCCTGCTGTAAATTCGATTGCTTTTCATAAATCAGACCGAGATTATTTTCTGCAATATAATCACCGCTATCAAGTTTTAGACTGTTTTTATAAAATGCTTCAGCTGTTTTATAGTCTCCTGACGTATCAGCAAGTTGAGCAATTTCTCTTATAAGAGTCAGATTATTTTTGTCGTTATCGTATAAAATTTTGAGGTATTTTATAGCACCGGTATAATTTCCCAGTTTTTTGTAACAGTCAACAATTTTTTCAATACTGTCTTTGTATGGCTCTTTTGCGACAGCCAGTTCATAGTACTTAAGTGCATTTGTGTAATCTTGCTTTAAATAATACACCAGCCCGAGATTGTCAGCATACACAGGAGAAGGGTTGAGCTCCATAGCTTTAAGTAAAAAATCAACAGCTTCATCGAATTTAGCCTGCTGCATTTTTAAAACACCGAAAAGGTTCAAAACATTAGAATCATCCGGACTGTTCTTTAAAAGTTCGGAATAAATTTTTTGCGCTTCTTGCAGCTGACCATTACGATGAAAACTCAATGCTTTTTCAATATCTGTCATTTTTCTACTTTAGTTTTTGCGGCAATTCTTCGTGGTAGATTCCGCCGCCGCATATTGTTTCTATAACTTTTAGCATAAATTCTCTCGGTGCATCCATTTGATTTATGTAAAACTCTTTGTTTCCGAGATGATTTATTTTTATGATACCTGTTTTGCTTTTTTCAGCAGGAACAAATAGCGATGCAACCTCCTGTTCTAGGACGGCTTGAAGCTCGTTTTTCGGATTCCTTTTAACAATCTCGTTAAAATCACCCTTCATTGCAATAATTCTTCCCGATATCATGGGAGGCTCAACGCCGCGGAAAAGAGCTTGCGGCTGATTGTTCCATCTCGTCGTAAAACTAATGGTATGCCATAAAATATGCAAAACTAGAACAGTCTGTGCTTCATCAACAGAATAATAAATATTATCCGTAGCAACACCTCTGGAGCCGAATGACTGTTTTAGATAATCGACAGTTGCCTGCATATTGTCAATTATTTTCAAAAAAGTTTCCTGACAGTTAATGGTTGAGTGCTGGTATTCCAGAAACTGTTTATACATATGAGTGGAAACGAGATTAATCCTCTCTTGAATTACAGAGGATTTTCTAATGGATGTTTCCATATTATCAAAACTGTTAAAGCTATTTTCCAATTTTATATTCTCTCTATGCTAATATTGTATACAAAATTTTACATTTATTGTATATATTTATTATTTTTTTTTACAATACAAAACACTTTGTTAAATTTTTCGTTACAAAATATCTTGACTTTTTAGAAACAAGTCAGATAATATTTTACTGTATAGTATGGAAAGAAACAGTATATGCCAAATGTAGCTAATTGCAGAAAGTGCGGAACATTATTTATTCAAAACGGCAAAAAAGAACTCTGTGACAAATGTATTGATGCACAGAATAAAATGATTGCCGATATGAACTCTTTTGTTATTAATTCACCTGCCGAAACGATGACTGTTGATGAACTTCTTGCTAAATTTCAAATGAGCAGAAAAGAGTTTGAAAATTTATATTTTGCAGGTAAATTTGTTAGAATTGCAAAAAAATTGACAACGAAATGTGCAAAATGCGGGAAAGAAATTCTTATCGAAGGAAGTTCCAACTTTTTGTGTAACGAATGTGCAAAAAAATTGCAAAATCAAATATAATTAAATAATGAAAATAGTTGTGGTCGGATACGGAAAAATGTTTTCAAATCTGATACTGGGAACACTGGAATCAGGTCATAAAATTGCCGGTGTTTTTCGTGCAGAACGATTAAAGTATCCTTCCTGGGTTTTATTTTTGAAAGATATTTTTGCCCCGTCTGCGGATTATTCTTTTTTTAAGAGTCTGAAATTAAGTGAGATAAAAGCAACAAGTGTAAATTCAAAAAAATTCAGAAAAGAAATATTACGGCTGAATCCAGATATAATACTTGTCGGCTCTTGGGGTGAAAAATTTAAAAAAGAAACTATTGATTTACCCAAAATTGCCTGCATAAACACACACCCGTCGCTGCTTCCGAAGTATCGCGGACCGAATCCTTACACTCGAACGATAATGAACGGTGAAATTGAGTCCGGTGTTACTTTTCATATAATGGACGAGCGTTATGACGGCGGACCTATCCTTATGCAAAAAAAAGTTGACATAATACAGGGTTTTCACGGAGATACCGGCGAAAGCTTGAAAAACAAGACTTGTAATCTTGCAAAATCTGCAATTTGTGAATTATTACGGTCCCTGGATTCTGAAATAATTATTCCAATACCGCAGAAGGAATCAGAATCCAGTTATTACCCTCAAATAAACGAGAATGATATATTGATTGATTTTTCGTGGAGTTCTGAAAAAATAAACAGGTTCATCAGAGCATTATCTCCGTGGCAATCTGCTTATTTTGCCTACGAAAACGATTTTTTTAAAGTTAGTGCTCATGAGTTTAGTGAAAATCATACAGTTTATAAAAAAGCAGGAACAATAACGGCAAAAGATAAAAACTCTATTTCTGTATTAACCGGTGATAATATGATTATAAAATTCCATAAACCGCGGCTTTTTGGAAAATTTAAACAACATATTACGGGATTGTATATTAATTTTGTTGTAAAAACGGGTTCAATTGCAGGATAGCAATTTTTTTCATTCATTTGTTTTGTGTAGTTACCATGAATGAAAATGTATCTTTTAAATCAAGAATAAATTTTGTTGACCGTGCTACGTTTAATAAGTTAAAAAATGGCATAAAAATTCTATACAAACATGATGTTCCTAACATTATAAAAGACAAAACCTTCTATTCAGAGGAAATAAGAACATGTACCGGAGGAGGATTGGTAAAACCTTTTGTGGAAGCTGATGGCTTTCATTTGATGGATGATGTTGTGAATTTTAATAATTTACATGACATACTGGTATATCTCTTCAGATATGTAAAAGATGCGGAAAGAGGGCTGCTTCTCGGTTCTAAAGAACTCGGTTCCCGTCCGTATTCTGTAAGAATTTTTGAGAAAATAAAAAAAGCTTTTATGACAAGATTGCCTAATGTTTCTATTTTTGAGGGGCATACATACAGTCAGGCGCAGACACATTTTAGTTATTCGCTAAAAGACGATATGTGGACGATTTGCTCTGAATACAGACCTTTGAATACTCAAGAATTATTGCCGGTAAAATCCTTACCTGAACTTAAAAAAGTATACAGAGAGGTCTCAATTGCTGATGGTGATTCGTTATTTATAAACGGTAATGAAATAACACCGGACATGGCACCGGAAATTTTTCAGAAAAAATCCCTAAAATCAAAATAATTGTGATAAACTAAATTTATTATGGTATCACATGTAACAACAGCTACAGTTCTGGGGCTCGACGCATATAAAATATCTGTTGAGGTAGATTTAGTCCAATCTATTCCTGGAGTAACAATAGTTGGACTGCCGGATACTGCAATTTCTGAGGCAAGAGAACGTGTGCGTTCTGCTATCAAGAATTCCGGTTATTTGTTCCCGAATAAAAAAGTTGTAATCAACCTTGCGCCTGCGGACATAAGAAAGGAAGGTACAAACTACGATCTTCCTATTGCCATCGGTATATTAGCTGAAGATGAAGTTTTGACTAATGAATCTATTAAGGATACCGCTTTTCTGGGAGAATTGTCTTTAGACGGCTCTTTAAGAGCGGTGAACGGGATTTTGCCGATTGTTACGGGGTTGAAAGAAATGGGAATAAAACAGGTCGTTGTTCCAGCGGAGAATGCAAAAGAAGCTGCTTTGATTCCTGATATAAGAGTTTTGAAAGCTGAATGTCTATGTGATGTAGTAGACCATTTTTCAAATAATCCTGAATCTAAAAAAAGGCTGGAGGTCTGCGAAGTTGACATAGAGGATTATTTAAATAAATATACAACAACTGCATATTCTTTTGATTTTAAAGATATAAAAGGACAGCATAAGGCAAAAAAGGCATTGGAAATAGCTGCGGCAGGCGGACATAATATTCTGATGTCAGGTCCTCCTGGTTCAGGAAAGACTCTTTTATCGAAAACTTTCGCATCAATACTGCCGCCTCTGGAACTGGAAGAAGCAATAGAGCTTACAAAAATCTATAGTGTAAGCGGTTTGCTTGACAAAGAAAATCCGCTTGTCTGTAAACGTCCGTTCAGAATTGTTCATCATTCGGCATCTGCAATAGGGATAATCGGTGGCGGATCTAATCCGAAACCCGGTGAAATTACACTTGCACACAGAGGTGTTTTGTTTCTCGATGAATTTGTTGAATTTCCAAGAAATGTTCTGGAGGTTTTAAGACAGCCGTTAGAAGATGGCGAAGTCAGAATATCAAGAGCCCAAATGAGTGTAAAATATCCTGCTGATTTTATTTTGCTTGCAGCTATGAATCCTTGTCCGTGCGGTTATCTTGGTGATTCGCAGAAACACTGTACTTGCTCTGAATTTCAGATACAACGATATCGCTCAAGACTTTCAGGTCCCATGCTTGATCGAATTGATATTCAAATAGAAGTGCCGAGACTTTCGCCCGAAGAACTGCTTAACAAAAACTTTAAATCAGAATCTTCCGAGGAAATTAGAAAGCGTGTTATCAAGGCGAGAAAGATACAATCTGAAAGGTATAAAAAATATCCGATACTCACAAATTCACAGCTTACACCGGAGTTGATCAAAATATTCTGTAAACTTGATGAAAACAGTGAAAAACTTTTGAAAACCGCTGCGATAAAATTTAATCTTTCGGGGCGTTCTTACGACAGAATCCTGAAGCTTGCAAGAACAATTGCTGATATCGAAAATTCTGCTGACATAGAAAGCGGGCATATAGCGCAGGCGCTGCAATACAGAAATTTTATTAATATTGAGAGTACTTAACAAAAAATCTTTATAAAACTTTAATTTTTTCCACTTTAAAAAACAAATATTTTAAAGTAGAATACACATTATACAAAAAATGTTTTAGACAATTGAGGGAAAAGGGCGAATGTGCGGAATAGTAGGATATGTCGGAGCTAAACCTGTTGTAAAAATCTTGCTCGACGGATTGAGCAAACTTGAGTACAGAGGTTATGACTCAGCCGGTCTTGCTGTAAACAGTGACGGCAAAATCAAGATTTTTAAGGCAGAAGGAAAGCTTCAAAATCTGAAAGATATTATGGAAAAGAATCCTGTTTCAAATACGACTATGGGTATAGGTCATATCAGATGGGCTACGCATGGCGCTCCGACTACAGTTAATGCTCATCCTCATTCTTGTAATTGCGGAAAACTTGTTGTTGTCCACAATGGAATTATTGAAAATTTTAAAGAACTTAGAGAAGAACTTGAGGGCTATGGATGTGTGTTTAAGACGGAAACCGACACGGAAACTGTTGCACACCTTATTGCCCATGAGTATGGCAAGCTGAACTCATTGCCCAAAGCTGTAAGAGCAGCTGTAAAACAACTAAAAGGCGCTTATGCTTTGTGTGTCATGCATCAGGATGAGCCTAATGTGCTGGTCGGAACAAGGAAAAATGCTCCGCTCATTGTTGCACTTGGCGAAGGGGAAAATTATCTGGCAAGTGACTGTCCGGCTATTATTGAATACACAAAAAGAGTAATTTATCTTGATGATGATGAAGTTGCTGTTTTGACCCCTGATACAGTATTGATTACGGATATTGACGGAAAACAGGTCGTTAAAAAAGAAGAAATTCTTCCTTGGGAACCGGTTGCTATCAGCAAAATGGGCTATAAGCATTTTATGCTGAAAGAGATTCATGAACAGCCTGATGTCATTAGAAATGCGCTGGCAGGAAAATTGCATGACGTAAATTCTCCTGTAAAACTCGATGAGGTAAAACTTACTGCCGAACAAATTAAAAATTTAAAACGCATAGAGATAATAGCTTGCGGAACATCTCTTCATGCCGCAATGATTGCAAAGTACATTATAGAAGCATTTTGTAATATACCGGTTGATGTTGAAGCTTCGAGCGAATATATCTACAGAAAAACCGTAACTGACAAAAACACGCTTGTTATTGGTATTTCTCAATCCGGTGAAACCTCTGATACAATTACCGCAATAAGACAGGCAAAAGCTGTCGGGTCACATGTCTTAATTATTACAAACAGACCTGATTCTATTATGGCACGTGAGGCGGATAGTCTTATTCCTGTAAATGCAGGTATTGAAGTTAGTGTTGCTGCGACAAAATCTTTCAACGCGCAGCTCATAGCACTTTATCTTTTTGCTATATATATTGCGGAAATAAAAGATTCTTTTGACAAAATTCATATTAAAAATTTGAAACAGGAAATGCTTGAGCTGCCTGCAAAAGTAGAAATAATCCTTTCGCATAAAGAAAATATAATGAAATGTGCAAAAACCTTTTCTTCTTTCAGAAATTTTATTTATATAGCGAGGGGCATAAACTACGCTGCTGCGCTTGAGGGCGCATTGAAGCTTAAAGAAATCAGCTATATTAATGCAACCGGTTATCCGGCCGGAGAATTGAAACACGGACCTATTGCAATGCTTGATGAAACAATGCCGGTGCTTGCTATTCTGATGCCCGGAGTCGTATATGACAAAGTGCTTTCAAATGCTGAAGAATCAAAAGCAAGAAATGCAAGGCTAATTGCGTTGACATCATCAGAGGACAAAGAACTCGAGAATCTTTTTGAATATATCTTAAAAGTTCCTACTGTCGATGAATATCTATCTCCTGTGTTAACGTCTGTGCCCTTACAGCTTCTGGCTTATTATATTGCCGAATTTTTGGGTAAAGACGTTGATCAGCCGAGAAACCTTGCAAAATCAGTTACGGTAGAATAATGAAGATTACAAATAAACAGATATATATAAATGCTGTTGCTAATGTCTCATCCGAATATATAGAGACTGAACTTGCAAAACAAAACATTCGTGCATTGAGATGGGCTATAGTAGATGTACATAACGGTGTTTATACAGTAAATGTTTCATGCTATGAGACTTAATCAGACTGTTTTGTGAACATTTAGTATTTTATATGTATCTTTTGTCTTGCCGTTAATTTTTGTTGTAGTTTTTTCAGCCTCGATTGCTATATGTCCCTGATAGGCGTGTTTTATCATGTGTGCAATAGCTTGACCTGCTCTTTGAGCTTTTTCTTTAGGGCTTAAAGAGGAATTTCTGTAAATATTTCTTCTTGCAAAAGCTTCTGCCCCGGTAAGCAGATTTACCTTTTTGTCTATTTGGTTAAGACGCATTACTGAAACTGGCTGCCATCCTTCTTTTATAAAATAATCAGGCATTATCTGCGACATTTTTCTTTTTATTTCAAGCTCTCCATGGGGTTTTTGCATCAGATGCGATAATGCTTGGGTAACTTTATACATAATAACCGGATCTTTTGTTGTGACCCCGTTTACTGTTACGCCGCGTACGGAAACCATTTTTCCGAAAGATACAGATGATGACTTCATTTTTTTATCCTTTTATGTGAAGGTAAGTATTGCGAATAAAATGTTAAAAAAAATTTTTTTGTTTATTTACAGAAATGATTTTACAAAACTTTAATTTTTATTCTATAATTAATAAGTAACGACAAATTTAGTGTAATAGTATATGTGAGGTATTATGGGAGATAGTGTTAAAGGGTTGAGACGATTGACATCTGCACAACTATTGAATTTTTGTCTCGGATTTTTCGGGCTTCAATTCGCATGGCAGATGAGAATAATTCTTTCCGGTCCTGTGACGGAGGAACTTGGAGCATCTCCCTTTATATTCGGTTTAATATGGCTGGCGGGTCCTGTGACAGGTATGGTTGTTCAGCCTATTATCGGAGCATTAAGCGACCATACATATACTAAATTCGGTAGAAGACGTCCATATCTGATTCTTGGTGCTGTTCTTGCGGCAATTGCTTTGTGGGCATTCCCGAACTCTGAACCTATTGCACAGTTTATTGCTGATAAATTACATTTACCAATGCCTGCAATAGCCGGACTTCTGGTTGCTGCTGTTATGATATGGATTATAGATGCTTGTGTTAATGCTGCTCAGGGACCTTACAGAGCACTAATTCCCGATAATATCGTTCCTGAACAACATGCGATTGCTAATTCTTATTTAAGTTTTGCAATCGGCTTAGGTTCTGTAATTGCTGCCGGTACGGCGCCGTTCTTGAACTGGGCGTTTGATTATCAGATGTCAGTGAGCGCACAGTTTATTATGGCAGCACTCGCTTTTCTTCTCGGCATGATTTGGACCTGTGTAACATTTACCGAGGCTCCTGTTGAAAAAACAGAAAAGGAAAAGGGCGAAGAAAAATCCTTCATGGAAAATTTCAAGAAATTTTTCAGTTCATCTCCTGAAGTATTCAAAATCTGTCTGGTACAGTTTTTTACTTGGATTGGTGTAATGAGTATGTTCATATTCTTTACTCAATTTTCTGTACACACAGTTTATGCTGTGCCTGATTTAACAAATGTTCCTGATGAAATACAAACTTACTATGATTCAACTATCGCAATTGCAACTAATTTTTCATCAATATGTTTTGCGATATTCAATCTGGTTTGTTTTCTTGTATCTTTGCCCATAGGCATATTGTCTACAAAATTTGGTAACAAAAAAGTACATATGACCGCACTTGCTATAATGGCTGTTTCTTACCTTTTGATGGTGTTTACTACTAATCCAAAACTTATTATGATATTTATGGCTCTTGCCGGTATAGGTTGGGCAAGCATACTGGCTTTGCCGTTTGCAATGCTTACCGATTACATTAAAAAAGGCTCTGAAGGCTCAGTGATGGGTATTTTCAATATCTTTATTGCCGGACCTCAGGTTCTTGTTTGTACATTGCTGGCATGGTTTATTTCTAAATGCGTTATAGATTTACCCGAGGGTCTGAATTATCACTGGGAATATGCATTTCTCGTGGGAGCAATTGTGTTAATTCTCTCTGTAATCGTGACTAATTCTATAAAGGAAAAGAAAAATTAATTTTTGAAAGAACAGTTTTCTTTTTTAGATTTTGTAGTTTCAGCCACTACAACACTGTAATGCATTTGTATGTAATTCTTTAATATATCGGTTGAAATTTTGTGGTAATTTGTGACAATTTTTTGGTCAATCGGCTTGTTAACAAAATTCTCTATCTTATTAATTTTTTGTATACAATTTTTTATTAATAGCAGAAAAGTTTTACACGCCGCCTTTTCTGTTTTCATTTTTTGCTCCAATTTTATAAATAAAATTTATATTATCGGATAGTGTAATTAGTATTTGCTACATAGTTTTGTATATTGTCGAAATCTATTTTTTCTTTTTTTAGATTTTCACCGGTTGCGCTTTTTAGGCTTAGAGAGTTGATGAAATTTTGGATTTTCCTGATTTCTTCTGATGAATATTCCTGTTCTAGTGAACGAAAAATAAAATTTGACGGATTGTTGAGATAATAGTCAGAAATATTTGCATAAATTTTATGCGAATATAAAGGGGATGGATAGGGTAAAGGCTGAGGGTTTTCTTTTTGTTTGCCTTTTAACAATTTTCTTGCAAATTTTTTATAATGCAAGTTAGCTATTCTAAATAGCTTGAGCGGTGAATTTTTTGTTTTCATAATTCTCTCCTTCTCTTTAGGATGCGTTAAAGTTTTTTGTATTAATAACACACTTGTAATACTTTATTAAGAAATTGTACATTGCCGGAGTGGATATTTGTTAAATTATGTTACACATATGTTTATTCACTTGTATTATTAAACGCTGAAAATGTATATTCCCCGGTTGGGGGATTTTATTGTTTATTAGAATTAAAATAATTATGAAAAAAGAGGCTAAAATGTTGTAAATAATGTGTTTTGGCTATTTTAAAAATATTAGCCTTCTGGTTGTGCTTTTTTCTTTGTTTGAATAAATTGGAATCACTATGTTTTCAATTTCCTTCAATATTTCTTCAGAATTTTCTGACATTAGAATAATAAAGTCACATTTTTGAGAAATTGCTGATTTTAAATCATTTAAAGAAGAAACAGAAAATCCGACTATTGATTGGGGACCGAGAAGATGCCTTGCGGAGTCAATGTCTATATCATCCTGCTCTAGTCTAATGCCGTCTGTCTGGAGAATATGACCTATATCCGCGCGGCTTTCTATAATGAAGATGGTATTGTATATAGAACAAAGTTCTCTTAGTTTTTTACCATATTTAAGCACTTTAGACGGAGAGGAGCTTTTCGTCGTTAATTCAAGAATATTTGCGCCTTTTTGCAGTTCCTTTGCCACGGCATCCAGAAAATCATCCTCTGTATCAAAATTTTTTGGATTGGCCACTAAATATAAATTTGCGTCTTTTAATCTGTAATCATTTATATTCATATTTTAATTGTATTTTTATGTTTGTAATTTAGATATAAAAATAATAAACCAAAATAAAATGCTTGCAAAAAAACGATTTTAAAGCGTCCTGATATTAAACAGGACGCTTTTTTCTATTAAATTAATATGTACCGCCCTCATAAAGACAGTAACTCTGATTCTCTAAATCATATTTTTCATGAACCTCGCATTCTGCGCAGAGACACCCTTTGTCATCATCAATACACCTGCTGGTACTGTAAGCGCAGAACATACCCTCAAGATCATCGATATTTTCAATTCCTTTCATCATATCAATAATATTATGCGGCATTTCTTTTATTTTACAGTTTGTCGTATAAGACGGACAGCTGAGACATTTGCAATGTTCGAGATTTTCTTTTGTTCTGTCAACAATACTCATTTTTTTCTCCTTACTTCATTTTTTTCATCATTTCTTCTACTTCTTTTGCTCCGTCTTCGTAGTGCTTTTCTTCATCAGGTTCCAGCGTCATAAGAAGTTTCATCAGTTCACCTGCATGAACACGTTCTTCATCGGCTATATCCTTCAAAACTGTTTTTACAAGTTCATTATCAGTACATTCAATAACTTCATGGTAGAGCTGTATTGCTTCATATTCTGCTGCAATATTGAATCTGATTGAGCGGATAATTTCTTCATGAGTCAGAGTTCTATCTGCCTTTAGAATATTGTACGGCGTTCCGAATTTTGGCATATTTTTTCCTCTCTTTTCGGCGGCAACGTTTTAATTTTAACAGTGCACAGTTATTTTTTTATCCGCAAAAATGGCTAGCCGGAACGTATTTATTTTGCAAGATTGAAATTGTTTGCGTTATAATTACAAGAAGATTAACGGGTTTTTTTAATGGATAATATTCAAATATTTTGTGATTTTGACGGAACAATTACCAAAAAAGATACTTTAAATAACTTTTTACGCCTATATGCGGATGAAAAATGGTTAGAAATAGAGGCTCAATGGGAAAATGGTGAGATTGGTTCCAGAGAGTGTCTTACCGAACAAATGAAATTTGTTCCGGATATGACAGAAGAAAAGCTTGAAAAATTTCTGTCTTCAATTGAAATTGATGAATATTTTCGTGAATTTTTAGATTTAATCAAAGAGTATAATATTGATTTTTATATTGTAAGTGATGGCTTTGATTATTTTATAAACAAAGTTCTTGAAAAGAACGGCATAAGCGGTTTAAAAATTTTTTCTAACAGATTGATATTTTCAGATGGAAAATTTATAACAGAATTCCCTTATAACGAAACTGATTGCTCTATTTCTGCCGGGGTTTGCAAATGTAATATTATAAAAAAATATTCAAATGTTACAAAACCTATTTTTTACATTGGAGACGGAGTTTCCGACTTTTGTGCGTCGAAAACGGCTGATTTTTTGTTTGCAAAGGGAAGATTGTTAGAGTATTGTAAAAAGAATAAGGATACCGATAAATATCATAACCTTATCGGTTTTTGTGATTTTAGCGATATTATTTGTTATTTGAAAGAATATCTGAGAAAAAAGTAGTATAAGGAGAGAAAAATGTCTGATACGAAATTATTGTTATCTGATAGTGAGATAAAGGCACTAGATGCTGAATATTGTTCCTGGGGAGATACAGTTCATTATCATGATGAGCAGACTATATTCAGAAATTGTGAAGGCTCCTATATGTATGATAGCAAGGATACTCCATATCTCGATTTGCAAATGTGGTATTCCAGCTGTAATCTCGGATATAAAAATAAAAGAATTTTAAATGCTGTTCTTGATCAGTATCAGACAATGCCTCAGATTTCATCAAGATTTGTTTATGACTATAAGGCATTACTTGCAGAAAAAATAGCCAAAGCTAATATAAAAAGATACGGAATAAAGGGACGTGTTCAATTTAATGTGGGCGGTGCTCAGGTTAATGAAGATATGCTGAAATTAATCCGTAATTACACTAAAAAGCCCAGAATGTTTGCTTTTATGGGCGGCTATCACGGCAGAACAATTGGAACGACTGCAGTTACTTCCAGCTACAGATACAGAGAACATTTCGGACATATCTCTGATACGGCTCATTTTGTACCGTTTCCGTATTGTTTTAGATGTCCGTACGGTAAAAAATGTGAAAACTGTGATATGTATTGCGTAAAACAGTTTGCCAGACTTTTTGAGAGCGAATATCACGGTGTTTACGACCCGAACACAGGCGATTGTGAGTTTGGCGGTTTTATTGCAGAACCTATTCTTGGAACCGGCGGCTATATAATTCCTCCGAAAAATTATTTTAAAGAACTGAAAAAAGTTCTTGATGAGTACAATATATTGTTTATGGTGGATGAGGTACAAATGGGATGTTTCAGAACAGGAAAACTGTGGGCTATGGAACATTTTTGTGCAAAACCAGATGCAATGACTTTTGCGAAATCAATAACTAATGGTATGAACCCGCTTGCCGGTATGTGGGCAAAAGAAGAACTAATAAATCCAAAAGTATTCCCTGCCGGCAGAACTCATTCCACCTACGCCGCAAATCCGATAGGAACCCGTGCCGGATATGAGGTTATGTCTATTTTCGAAGAACAACAAGAAGAGCTTGAAACAGAAATAGCAAGAAAGGGTAAAAAATTTCTGGACGGTTTAAAAATGCTCGAGAAAAAATATAAAAATATTGGTACTGTCAACGGACTCGGTTTTGCCTTGAGCATAGAAGTTACAGAAACTGACGGTTTTACTCCTGCTAAAAAACTTTGTGATGATATTATTGAGGCAGGTCTTAGGGGCAACTTAACTTACAAAGGTAAAAAATGCGGGCTCATTTTGAACAACGGCGGATATTATAAAAATATCATTACGATTGTTCCACAGTTATATATTACTGATGAAGAAATAGATATGGCAATTGAGCTGATAGACCAGTTGTTTTCGAGGTTTGCGGTTTGAGTCAGGAATTAGATTTTCAGTTTAAACATGAAAACTGTAAAAGAGCTGTGCTATTATTCCATGGAATGACAGGCAGCCCTTTTGAAATGAAAAAAATCGGCAAAGCACTTTTTGATGCCGATTTTGATGTGTATTGCTACTGTCTGCCGGGTCATGGCACTAGTCCGATAAGCATAAAAGCGGTCAGGTGGCAGGACTGGTATCTTGAATCATCAGCACATTATCGCGAATTATCGAAAAACTATGATGAAGTTTTTCTCGGTGGTCTTTGTATGGGGGCGGTGCTGGCATTATGTATTGCAATGGAATATAAGGATGTTAAAGGGATTTTGGGACTTTCAACTACTTTGTATCTGGATGGATGGACTATTCCCTGGTATAATTTCCTGATGCCTATCGGATTGCATACCATATTGCGATATTATTATTCATTTCCGGAGAGAGAACCATACGGTTTAAAAAATGAGGCTCTCAGAAGAAAAATTGCTGCCTTGCAAAAGAAAAATACGGTAGCTCTGGACAACTATCCTATGAGTTGTATTTATGAACTTTTAAAAATGTCACGATTTGCAAGACATAATATGTCTAAGGTCCTTTCGCCGGTCCTGCTGATTCATTCGAAAGAGGATGATTTAACAAGTCCGAAAAGTGCTGAATTTGTTTACAAACATGTTTCTTCAGAAAATAAAGAATATATTCAGCTGGAAAATAGTTATCATCTGGTTGTTATGGATAACGAACGGGATTTCGTTTTTGAAAAATGTATCAGCTTTTTAAATACGCTGTCGAATAGCAAAAACTCAAAAGAAAGGGAGTTTGCGGTATGATTGGATTTTTTAAAAATATAGGTTCATATCCGGCATCTCTTTTGCTGATTATTTTTTCTAATATTCTATTGATAATAGGATTCGGAATAGGAAAACTGGCAATGTGGAAATGGGAAAATGCTGTAAAGTTTTTCGCTGTGTTTTCTGTTGTTATGTCTTTTTTAATTTCTGCCTATTTTATAGGAATTTTGTGGTTTTCGATAGGCGGCTTAATATCCGGCAATATTATACATAGCGCGATTTTTACTGTGTTTTTATTCTTGCCGTTTATAATCGGTCATTTTGCTACTTACAAAAAAATTCAATTCTATTCTGATATACAGATACTTACATTGATAATAAGTCTTGTTGTAGCATTATCTTTTGTGTAAAAACGAAAAATATAAAAAAGAAAGGTTAGTGTTATGAAGAAAGTTATTCTCTTAAACGGAAGCCCGCGAGTAAATGGTAATACTAATTATTTGCTTACAGAATGTAAAAAGGCTATTGAAGAAAACGGAGTAGATGCTGAAATAATACAGCTTGCCGGAAAGAATGTACATTCTTGTATAGAATGTAAAAAATGCGCTGAGCTAAAACGATGCGTTTTTAATGATGATGGGATTAATGAAATTATTGAAAAATTAAAAACAGCGGACGGTTTAATCGTCGGAGCTCCGGTCTATTATGGTACGGCAAGAGGCGATATAATGTCCGCTATTCAAAGAATCGGTTATGTCTCTGCAAGAAGCGGATTGAACTACCTTCAGTACAAGGTGGGCGGACCGATAGCAGTGGGCAGACGCGGAGGACATACCGCCACTATTCAGGAGATGCTCATGTTTTATTTTATAAACGAAATGATTGTTCCCGGCTCTAACTATTGGAATATTGCTTTCGGCAGAGAAATCGGAGCGGTTGAAGAAGACAAAGAGGGTATAGAAACTATAAAACGTTTCGGGAAAAACGTGGCTGTCCTGATTAACAAACTAAAAGATTAGTCACCTGATATTAAAAAATTTGTGCACCTGCCCGATTAGTCTTGTATCAAGATATCGGGCAGTGAACTTTTTCATTGTTTTTTCTATAAACTCTGTCGAAACAGCAATGTTGTTTCCTTCCATTCTCGGCTGCAGTATCAAAGGAACTTTGTATTTTTCAGCAAGTCTAATACTTTCATTTATTTCAAAATCTTGTATTTTTTCATCAAAGACTATTTTTGCAAAAATTTCTTTTTCATATTTACGTGCAGTTTTGATAAAATCTTCGTGTCTCATAAATATGTCGCCGATTTTTGAAGAGGAATCTATTTTGAAATCCATTGATATAATGTCTATGTTCTCTATAATTTCTTCAAGCGCATGTTCCATTGTTCCGTTAGTTTCAAGGTAAATTTTTTTATTGATCCGAGGCAAAAATTCTTTGAGAAATTCAAAATGAACAAGAGGCTCACCTCCGGTGAGACTAATACTATGTATGGATTCTAAATCAAATGTTTTAATTTTTTTTAGCAGTTCTTCTGTTGTGTAATTTGAACCGGTTTTAAACTCAGTGTCGCAATATGCACAGTTTATGTTGCAGCCGCAGAATCTGATAAAAAGCTGTCTGTAGCCAATATAAGGTCCTTCTCCCTGTATTGAGTCGAATATTTCATTTATTTGGGCTGTTTTCATTTTAAGTTCTCCCTAATTTTTTGCGTGGAATGTTTTTTTAACTCCTCGTACAATTCTTTTTCCTTTTGTGACAGGTCTTTGGGCATTTCTATTTTTACGGTGACAATTTCGTCTCCGATTCTGTCTTTTTTTTCGTCTTTTAATCCTTGTCCGGAGATTCTGAATTTTTGACCGGATGTGGTAAGCGGCGGGATTTTCATGGAAATATTGCCGGAAACAGATGGAATTTCTATGGTAGCACCGAGAGCAGCTTCATATGGGGTGATGGGAATGTCGCAAAGGACATTCAGACCTTCGATTTTGAATAATTTATTTTCTTCAATTTCAATGGTCAGGAATAAATCACCGTTTTTGCCTCCGTTATATCCTTTGTCCCCCTCGTTAGCAACCCTTATTCTTGCACCTTTTTTTACTCCGGCGGGTATCTTGACGTTAATACGTTTGTGTATCGATATTTCTCCGGTACCTTTGCACATAGGACATTTTGAACCGTTTATAAAACGTCTGCCTTCGCATTTTGGGCATTTTTCTGTATGCAAAACATTTACTGTTCTGGTTGTTCCGTTTATTGCTTCATCTATTTTTATAGATACTGTAAAATTAATATTTCTTCCGTTTTCAGGTTTTTGTTTTTTCTTTTGTTCTTTATGCTGTTGCTCGTTCTGGAAGAGTCCATCCATAATATTATTAAAAATTTTTGAAAAAGAATCTTTTGTCCCTTCAGTTTTTTTCTGTTTCGGTTTATCTTTTGAAACGGATGAATACGCTTTATGTGCTTGAGTTCTGTTTGTTTCGGTATTTTCTGTTTTTCTTCGCGTATAACCTCTTAAAAGGTCATATTCCTTTCTTCTGTTCACATCCAGCAAAATTTCATAGGCTTCTGTTATTTCCTTAAATTTTTCAATACTCTCCTGAGTATTGTTATTCACGTCAGGATGGTATTTTCTTGCCATTTTTCTATAAGCAACTTTTATCTGCACCTCGTCTACTTCAGGGGTGATGCCAAGAATTTCATATAAGTCTTTGTTCAAATATTCTTTCAATGTTAATAATCCTTACATGGCAAGTTTAATGTCATTTTTTGAAATTTCAACATATTCTTTAATGAGTTTTGGAATATTTTCTATTTCTTCAAAATTTATATCAGCCCTTAATGAAATTCTAAGTCTTGATGAGTTTAAGGCAACCGTCGGATGGCGTATAGGCAGAAGGTAGTATCCGTTATCGATTAGTTTACTTGCGCAGTTTTGTGTATTTTCGTTGCTTCCAAGAATTACCGGTACTATGTGGCTTGCACCTATAACTGGGAGATTGTAATCCTTTAGCATGTTTCTGAATTTCTCCGATGTTTTTAGCAAATTTGTCCTTTCTTCAGCAAGATTCGGAAGAATTTCAGTTATTACATAATATGTAAAGGCTATGTTTATTTCCGGTAATGCGGTAGAAAAAATTAGTGAACGTGATTTGTTAATCAAATAATCAATGAGTATGCCATTGCCTGCACAAAATGCTCCCATAGATGCAATAGACTTTCCGAATGTTCCTATGATTAAATCTATATCAGATATTGCATTAGCTTCTTCTGCGGCTCCGAGTGCATTTTTTCCGTAAATACCAAACGCATGTGCTTCATCAATGATAAGAATTGCATTATATTTTTTCTTCAATTCAATCAATTTCCCAAAATCACAAAAGTCACCGTCCATGCTAAAAAGTGATTCAGATACTATTATTGCGTTTTGGTACTCATTTCTATGTTCTTTAAGCAGTTTTTCAAGATGTATATAATCAAGATGTTTGTATCTGAACATTTTTGCTTCAGAAAGTTTAATACCGTCGATAATACTTGCATGATTCAGTTTGTCAGAGAATACAACATCTTTTTTATTCAAAAGAGAAGACATAATTCCGACATTGGCATGATATCCGCTATTGAAAAGCAATGCTTTTTCTTTTTTATAAATACTTGCAAGCAAAGATTCCAACTCGTGATAAATATACGAGTTTCCGGTAAGGAGTCTGGAAGACGCTGAGCCCAGAGAAAAATCACAATTCTTTAAAAAAGAATCAATGACCGCTCTGTTTTCTGCCAGCCCCAGATAATCATTAGATGAAAGGTTAAGATAAGACTTGCTGTCTATATCCAGATATTTTCCGTGTTTTTTTATCGGATTGATATTCCTGTGAAGAGAATTTGCTTTAAGTTCTTCCAGAATTTTTTTGTAGTTTTCGTACATGCTTTTATGAATATTCCTCATGGTGATGTGGACTAATATCTATGATACTACCAATATATCTTTATATCACTAAAAGGTGAAAACCCTTGATAAATTTGAATCTTTACATTGATATAAAGATTTTATAAGGAAATCGGGTTTTGAAAATTATTCAGATTATAATGAATACATCGATAATAAAGAATGGAGAAAGAAAAATGCACGCAGACGCTATTAAACATTTTTTAACACAACTTGAAAACGCTGACAACAAAAGTAAAAATGAAATCGAAAATATTCTTGTAAATATCGGTTCAGCAGCTGTTCCTGTTCTTGTTGAAGAACTTCAATGTGTGAAAGGTGTTGTAAGAGGCGTTGTTGCAATGAGTTTGATAAGAATCGGCGAACCTTCTGTTGAATGCTTGAAAAAAGTCGCTGAACAAAATAAAGATTTTGAATGGGTTGCTAAATATCTCATTTCTGAAATTAAAGCAGAACGCAAAGCTGCTTAGTAAATTTTTGCACAAGTTAGAGAGAATAAAGCGGCTCATTAAGTTTAGCCGAAATTAATAAAAAGACCGTTTGTTTAACGGTCTTTTTGTTTTTCTGTAAATTATTTTTCCGGTCTTTTACATACCCGTGCCGAGAGGAACTGCCGAATTTGCTATCATATCCGAGACAATATATACGATGTAGACTAGATAAAATGCACCGCAATATAAAAGCATTCTCGGACAGAATTTTTTGTCTTTATACAAATCAATGAAAATTATAATTGTTGATATGTATACCAGACCTATATTCACCAGTGATTCCATTCCGAATACCCACGGCGTAAGAAGAATACCTATGGCTGTGGGAATACAGCTTTGAAACACCATAGCACCGGTGATATTGCCCAGAGCAAGCGTATCTTTTGATTGTTTTATCCATAAAACGCTGTTGAACTTTTCAGGAAGTTCTGTTGCAATAGGCGCTAATATAAGGCTGAGTATAAGCGGGTTTATTGAAAATGCGTGTGCAAAGAACTTTATTTGCTCCACAAAGAAGTGTGAAAATACGATTAATGCTGCAACTGATACTATTGCTTGCATCCAGATTAGAAAGATGTTGTAACATCCGCCGAACAATCTTGAACAAAGCAAATCATCTAAATCAGCATGTTCGCAATTTGCGGCATGCGAGCAGTTTAATGTTCTGTAAACATAGAATATATAGTAGCCGAGCAGCGCGATTGCTATGATATATCTGATAGGTTGAACAGGTATGAATGCTGCAGCAATTGCCAGAGTGTAACTAACAAAAAAGAATTTTAAATCTCTGAACATTACCGTGTAATTTGCGTTCATTTCACGATCTCTTAATTTCATCTTTGAAAAGATAATAACAGCCAGACCGGTAACGAACATTGCAAGGGTACAAAGCAGAAACGGAGCCCCAAGGATTGCACCGATTCCGATTTCTTTTCCAGCCTCAATATTTGTTCCTGCTATGTATGCACCCAATATTGCAACAAGCGGCACAATTGTTTCCGGTAGTGCTGTTCCTACAGCAGCAAGTATGCTGCCTACGGCACCTTCATTAAGCTTGTACGCTTTGCCCATGTGTTCCACTGCATTTGTGAATACAACGCAGCATCCGACAATAAGCAACAGATTTAGTAACGTCAGAAGTAAATGTAAAATTTGTTCCATGTTTTTTGTCTTTCTATTTATTCTACTATTTTCTGATTTTTGATTTATAATATTTCAATAAGTTAAATTAAAGACTAAAATATATGAACTATCAAGACTTTACAAAAAATATCATCGAGGCGGATGATATAGTTATATTTTCGCATGTGAATCCGGATGGTGACACACTGGGCAGTATGATAGCTCTGTACCATGTGATAAAAAATAATTACGGAAAAGAAGCAGTTATGGTCGTCACAGGTGAAATTCCGGATATATATGAATTTTTGCCGGAAATCGACAAGGCTGTAACCTTCGATAAAATTTCGAAAGATAAAGTGTTTTCTCTTGCAATAGCTATTGATATCGCAGCAAAGGACAGAATGGGAATGGGGGTATCCATTTTTGACCGAGCAAAGGTGAAAATGAATATTGACCATCATAAAACAAACAATGGTTTCGGTGACTATTCTCTGATAATTCCGGATGCGTGCTCAGCCGGAGAAATTCTCTTTGATATGTTTGAAAATCTCGGTCTAAAGATAGACAAAGCCGTGTCTGATTCTTTGTATACATCGATATTGACAGATACGGGCGGATTCCGCTTTGAAAATACATCTGCAAAGACTTTCCAAATTGCATCAAAACTTGTGGAATATGGGACACATGCCGGTGAAATAGCCAGATATTGCTTTGAATCGAAGCCCAAACCAATGGTTCTGCTACAGGCAAATGCCCTAATGAATGCAGAATTTCTTGAAAATCAAAAAATTGCATATACATGTATTACAATGTCGGATATGGAACATTTTCAAGCGAAAGAGGATTATACAGAGGGTATAGTCGGAGCTTTAAGGCAGATAAAAACTACGGAAGTTGCTGCTGTATTAAAAGAGGTAAATGAACAAACGACCAAGGTCAGCCTTAGAAGTAAACATGTTGACGTAAGTAAAATTGCTGCTGCTTTTGATGGAGGCGGGCATGCTTTTGCTGCGGGTTGTACAATACAAAAACCTGTTAAAATTGCAAAAGATAAACTGGTAGAAGAAATAAAAAGATATCTATGAAGTTTATGAATATTTTCGAACCGATAAAAAAATATATGACAAACCTGATTAATCGTATTATTATTGACGATTTTCTGGGGATGGCAGCCGAGATGGGATTCTGGTTTGCTATCGGAATATTTCCGTTTATGCTGTTTTTGATGGCAATGTTTGGATGGCTGGGTAAAAAGTCTTTGATTCTGCCCATCTTGCATTTTCTTGATACTGTTGCACCTACGGATTCCGTTAACCTTATAAAAGAGGTGCTAGAGGAAGTGATGATTTTTCAAAATGGCGGAATTATCGCTGTGATAGGCTTTTTTGTTACAGTCGCTCTTGCCTCAAATGCAATATTTGTCATCATAAAAGGCTTAAACAGAGCTCTTGGTATAGAAGAGCATCGCAATCTTCTTACGACCAGAGCACTTTCTGTATCTATGGTTTTTGTTAATGCTTTTATTATGTTTTTGAGCGTAAACCTTATCATTTTCGGAAAAGTTATTTTTGCGTTTCTGCTTAATTTCATAAACTTTTCTGCAAATTTTGTGAATATAGTATTGATAACAAGATGGCCTGTTACGTTTTTGGCGTTATATGTGATGGCATTTTTGAACTATTATATTTTGCCGGCATGGGAAGGAAATGACAGGTTCAAGGGCAAAAGCGCACTTCCGGGAACTTTATTTTTCTGTATATGCTGGCTGCTTGGATCCTGGTTCTTCTCGATTTATATTAACAATTTGCATACTTACAATAGGGTTTATGGCTCAATCGGAGCTTTTGCAATGCTTATGGTCTGGCTGTATTATACATCTTTGATTATGCTTATAGGCGGCGAGATAAATTCTCAGGCATATAACAGAAGCATAGGTAAAAATAATTAATATAATTTCTTGTAAAACGCATTGAATACATCGACTTTTTAAAATAAAAATTCCTTTTTACTTGTTAATATTCGAAATGATAAAAAAAGAATATGAAAAAGTTTTGAATTAAGAGGCTTTTCGTCATAAAATCCTCCATATGACGGATACTCGAACACTCGTTCCTATGAAATGATATTGTTAAGTAATAGTATGGGGATGAAGAGGTTCCAAATTGAATTTTCCGGCAATAATAGCAATAGTACTTGCTGTCTTGATAATTATGTTCGGGCATCGTTCCGATTCTACTGCGATGATTTCGCTTATACAGCCTTCTGCTATACTTATAGTCCTTGGCGGTACGTTTTGCGCCTCACTGCTCAACTTTAACATGTCTACTTTGAAAAATGCGTTTAAAGCTTCACTTGAGGTTTTTTCGAACAGACAGCCGTCCCATATAAAAGTAATAGATGAAATTATATTTTTGTCTCATCAGTCAAGAAAACAGGGACTTTTATCCCTGAGTCAGTACATAGACAGTATACATGACCCTTTTCTGAAAAGAGGTGTTCAGCTGGCTGTGGATTATAACAATCCGCAAATGATATATGACATATTAAAAGCGGAAATTTCTTTCACAGAGGAAGAAGAACTGATAAATTCCCGGGTTTTTGAGGCGCTTGGCGGATATGCTCCGACATTCGGTATTGTGGGAGCTGTCATGGGACTTATTCAGATTATGAGTTATATTCAGCAGCCTGAAATTCTTGCTCAGGGAATTGCGACGGCTTTTGTTTCTACACTTTACGGAGTTGGGTTTGCGAATCTTTTATTTCTTCCTGTTGCAGGAAAATTGAAGTTAAATTTGAGAGAGAAAGTTTTGCTTCAGGAAATTATTCTACAGGGTATTGTGTCTATACAGATGCAGGAAGCTCCAATGGTTATTGAGGAAAAGCTGCTCGCTTATTTGAAATATCATGACAGGGAACACAATTTGAAACAAATATACGGACATAAATAAATGAGAAACGACTATTACTCAAATTCTAATGATTATATAAACCGCTGGGTTATATCTTATGCGGATTTTGTAACAATGCTTCTTGCCCTTTTTATGGTTATGTTTGCTGTAAACGGAATGGATGCAAAACATCTAAAAGATGTTAACAAGTCTATCGAAAAAGTTTTTGCTCAACAGCCTGCGCCGGAGACCACAAAACAGGAAAATGTTAAGAATTCTGAAATTTTAGAATCCGGAGAATCAATTCTTGAAGATGACGGAAAAACAGTACTGGAAGGCAAAGACGGGATATTGGAATCAGATCAGATTCTCGAAAAATTAAAGGACAATATCGATATAAATAATAGCACAACATTGCTTAAAGAGTCTCGTGGCGTGGTTATAAGGCTTAATGATACCATGCTTTTTGATCAGGGTTCTGCTATAATAAAACCAGAGGCTTTATCAACTCTGGAAAGTATATCAGGAAAGCTCAGAGAATTTAATAATCCTATACTTATAGAGGGGCATACGGATTCAACTCCTATAAAAAATGAAAAATACCCTTCGAATTGGGAATTATCTACGGCAAGAGCAACTAATATAATTTCTTACTTGATAGAAAAACAAAAGTTTCCGCCTAACAGGCTATCAGCCGTAGGATACGGAGAGTATATGCCGGTAGCTGACAACAGTACTCCGGAAAATAAAGCAAAAAACAGAAGAGTAGATATTATCATTCTGAGTTCGGATAAGAAATAATTGGAGATTGGGATATGGCAAAACCACAAAAAAAAGAAGATGCAAAACCTGAAAAGGAAAAACAACAACAGGACGGAGGAGGCTCAAACTCCATTATTATCAATATTGTCACGACAGCGATTATTTGTGTGATTTTTATTGGTGTAAATTACTTTTTACAGTCAAATCTGCTAACGAACCATCTCAAATCAGTAACAGCAGAACAGACCGAAGAGAATACCGAAGAAAATCTTGACAAACCTCAAAAAGGTATTGTTGTGGAGCTGGGTGATTTCACTATGAACCTCAGTGATATTGAACCCAGAAGATATTTAAAAGCTGAAGTCGCAATAGAAGTAACAAATCCGGAACCGCTCCCGACAGAAGAGCCGGAAAAAGCTTCTGGAGGACATGGTGGACACGGTGCACCGGCTGCACCTAATCCAAAAGATGCTATTATTGAAGAGATGGAACAGTACAAACCTGCAATTAGAGACGCAATTATTACTGTTTTATCTAGCAAAACATCTGATGAATTGTCTACAACTGCCGGTAAAGAACTCGCAAAACAACAGATTTCAGAATCTGTCAATGGCATATTTGACGGGGAAAGAGAAGTTATCCGTGTCAGCTTCGGACAATTTATTATGCAGTAGAGGGAGACTTATCTAATGTCTGATTCAGAAAATTCTCAATCAGAAAATTTTAAACAGAGTGCGATTCTTGGCGATAGTATGTCAGGAATGCCTTTTGATGCTGCAGACAGAGATATGTTTCTGAATATATATGACGCTGCGGAAGAATACAAAAAAGGTTATAAATTATACAATTTCAGACGTCCTGATAAATTCTCAAAAGATCATTTGAGAGGTTTGCAGGATATTCACAGAGAGTTTTCAAGGCAGCTTGCACTGGTTTTAACAGCATATCTCCGTATGCATCTTGAGGTTGATGTTGTTTCTGTTGACCAGCTTACATATGATGAGTTTATGCGCTCTATTCCGAACCCTCTGCAAATTGCTATTTTTGAACTTAATCCTTTGCCGGGACAGATTTTGCTGGGTATAAGTTTTGAGGTATTATCCAGTATGGTCGACCGTATGCTCGGCGGGGTTGGCGCAGTAGAGGCTAAGGCAAGAGAATTGACTGATGTTGAAGAATCTCTGGTCAAAAAGATGATAGAAAGAACTATTCAGACTCTTGAAGAGGCGTGGTCTCATATTATTCCTGTAGAAAGCCATCTTATCGGTATGGACAACAATTATTCCGGCATTCAGGTTGCAACTCCTGGGGAAATAGTTGCGCTTATCACACTGGAAGTTCATATTGCAGGCAGACATTACGGATTGATAAACCTTTGCTTCCCGTATCCTGTTCTTGAAAATGTATTGTCCCAGCTGACAACGCAGCATATTTTCCAGACGAAGGGGATTATTGCCACATCAGAAGAACGCCAGAAGATGATAGAAAAATTGAATACATCGCTTGTCGATATAAACGTTCTTTTCGGGCAAACTGATATAACTATGAGGGATTTTCTGGATTTAAAAGTTAATGATGTTATTAAATTAGACAATTTTTCCAATGAAGATTTGATTGTAAAAGTTAATAATGAGCGCAAATTTTATGCCCGTCCGGGAAGAATAAAAGACAAAATTTGTGTTAAAATAACCGATAGATATGATTACTATGTAAATGCTCTGAAACGCTATTTTTAGAAAGGATATCCAATGTCAGAAGATAAAATGCCAAATGATGATTTGAATAATGAAAATACACAGGGTTTTTCTAATGATTTCAATCCCGGACTTCCTGAAGAAAATAGCCCGTTGAATAATTCTACGGATATTCCTCCAACGGGGCATACCTCTTCTGAACCTCAGAAATTTGACTTTGAAGATGTATCAGGGAATCCTGAATCAGGAGAAGTTCGAATTGAACAGGAGGCGAATATTGATGAGCCGGTTACGGTAAGACCTGTTGAATTTGCTCCTTTTGACAGCTATACTCCGACAAATACTGATACAAACCGAAACCTTGAACTTTTAATGGACATAAAACTTGAACTTACGGTAGAGTTGGGACGTTGCCATCTGCCGGTTAAAAAGGTTCTTGAATTAACCAGAGGTTCAATAATTGAGCTGGATAAAGTTGCCGGTGAATCGGTTGAGCTTTATGCAAACGGTAAACACGTAGCAAACGGTGAAGTCGTTGTTATTGAGGACAATTTCGGTTTGCGTATTACCAGTATCACTGATCCGGAAGAAAGAATCAAAAGTCTCTAATTAAGTGCTTCGAATACTTTTCTCAGCACCCCTCTATGTTCTTTTAATAAGTCGGCTGCTTTTTTGTCGTCGATTTTGTATTTTATCTGTAAAATGGAAACTTTTACATTATATCCGTTTGTGCAAAGAACATTTTCGGCAATTTCTTCACTGCAATTCACTATAGAAGAAACTATTCTTATTGCCCGTTTTTTCAGTTTGTCATTAGTTGCTTTTACATCAATCATATAATTTTTATAAGTTTTTCCGATTTTTATCATTGATGCAGTAGTAAGCATGTTTAGTACCATTTTTTGGGCAGTGCCTGCTTTCATTCGTGTGGAGCCTGATATTGCTTCTGCACCGGTATCAACAAAAATAAAACAATCAGCAAAGTCTTTCATTTTTGCATTTTTGTTCGATGAAACGGCTATTGTTCTGCAGCCGCGGTTCCTTGCAAGCTCAAGGATTTTTACCACATAATTGGCATTTCCGGATGCGGAAATACATACGATAGAATCATTGCTTTTTATCTCTTTTCTCTTAAAATCAAATTCTGCCAGTTCCGTAGAATCTTCTGCACCTTCAACGGCGGTTTTTATAGCAACATCACCGCCTGCTATGATTCCCTGAACCATAGACGGGTTTGTGTTAAAGGTCGGCGGGCATTCGGAGGCGTCCAGAATCCCAAGTCTCCCGCTTGTTCCTGCACCAAAATATAATAGCCTTCCTCCGTTTTGAAAATTAGTGCTTATTATATCAACAGCTGCGGCAATTTCAGGCAGCGCTTTTTGAACAGCTATTGCAACTGTTAAATCTTCATTATTTATGAGTGTGACAATACCCAGAGAGTCTGTTAAATCTATATTTTCTGTATTTTTGTTCAGAGTTTCAGTTGATATCATATTATTTATTCCGTATTTTAATAAGAAATTTCACCCATAACTACTTTTTTTTCTGCTCCTGTGCAGGATGGTAGATTGTTCGGGATTTTGTTTATTGTACAGTAACCCAACAGGGCAAAAGCCATCGCTTCTTTAAATTTGTCGTTTATATTGAAATTCGCATGTGTTTTTACAGGAATATTTTCAAAATATTTTTTCAAAAGACCTGTTAAAAATTTATTGTATGCTCCTCCGCCTCCGAGTACTATTTCTTCTACTATGGTTTTGGGAAATACAAAATTTTTATATGCATCAAAAATTGTTTTTGCTGTTAATGTACTAATGGTGGCTATAATGTCACATTTGTTAAATGGCGCATTTTGAAGCAGTTTTTCAGCATATTCATTGTTAAACAATTCTCTTCCGGTTGTCTTTGGCGGTTTGATGCTGAAATAAGGCTCTTTTAACAGTATATCAAGCCAATTTTCATCAACAATTCCGCTGCAGGCAATTCGTCCGTCTTTATCAAAAGGAAGATCAAAATATTTTTTCATGCAGTAATCAATGAGCATATTGCCGGGACCTGTATCAAACGCAAATGTTTCACAATTCGGAGACAACACCGTTACATTTGCAATTCCTCCGATATTCTGTATGCACCTTGAAATTTTCCGACCGAAAATAATTTCGTCTGCAAAAGGAACCAGTGGAGCGCCCTGTCCACCGGCTGCAATATCTTTTGTTCTAAAATTTCCGACTGTTAAAACACCGGTATTATCTGAGATTACGGAGATATTCCCTATTTGAAGAGTTGAGCCTGTTGATATACCTGCAATATTCTTTTGGTCCGGCATATGGAAAACTGTCTGACCATGTGAAGCAATGAAATCTACATCTTTGCATTTTAATCCTGCTTTTTTAATTAATTCATTCGCGCATTTTGCAAAAAGTTTGCCGACTACAAAATCCATATAACAAATATCTCGAGTTGTACCCCGGTTGTTTGCAATGTTCAAAAGTTTTTCTTGTATCTCTTCGGGATAAATAACCGTATGCGTGGTGATAAATTCAAATTTGAAATCCTCAAAGATTTTAATCAAACAAGCGTCAATACCGTCCATTGACGTACCTGACATCATACCTATTGCTATTTTGTAGTTTTTCTCCATAGGCTTCATTATACTCTTTAATAACAATTTTTAACAAGCTGCTTCTCAAAAAAGTTTGCTTGCGTTAGAATAAATACACTATGAAAGATATGTTAGATAAAATACTCGAAATTGAGAAAAAATATATTGAATTGGGTACGACACTCTCTGACCCTGCAGTAATACATGATTATGAAAAATTCAGAGATCTCTCAAAACAGCGTAAGGCAATGGAAGAAACTGTCGAGGTCTACAGAGAATGGAAAAAGAATGAAGAAGCTATTTCCGATGCAAAAGAACTCATAAAATCTGAGTCTGACGAAGAAATGAAAGAGTTCTTGAAAACAGAAATGGCAGAAAACGAAAAGAGAAATCAGGAATTAGAAGAAAGAATGAAAGTTCTGCTTCTTCCCAGAGACCCGATGGATGACAAGGATATTATGCTGGAAATTCGCGGCGGAGCCGGTGGTGACGAAGCGAATATCTTTGCCGGAGACCTTATGCGTATGTATTTAAGATATGCGGATAAGCAGGGCTGGCAAACAAAAATTCTAAGTATGACAGAATGTGAAGCTGGCGGCGTATCAGAGGTTATTATCTCAATGAAGGGTGACAGTCTGTATTCGAAGTTGAAATACGAATCAGGAGTCCACAGAGTACAACGAGTTCCGCAGACAGAATCACAGGGTCGTGTTCATACATCTACAGCTACGGTTGCTGTTATGCCTGAAGTTGATGATGTAGAAATCGAACTAAATCCTGCAGATTTGGAAATTTCTACAGCTCGTTCAGGAGGTGCCGGCGGACAGAATGTTAACAAGGTTGAAACTGCTGTTCGTGTATTTCACAAACCCAGCGGTATCATGATTTTTTGTACGGAAGAACGCTCACAGCTGCAGAACAAAGAACGAGCTCTGCAGATTTTAAAAGCGAAATTGTATGATATAGAAACTCAGAAACAGATGCAGGAAATTACTGACCTGAGACGATCTCAGGTGGGAACCGGCGACCGTTCGGAACGTATAAGAACATACAATTTCCCTCAGGGCAGACTGACTGACCATCGTATAGGGCAGAATCTCAATGTTTGGACTGTAATTGATGGTGATTTAGACGAATTGATAAATCTTCTGATTGAACATGACCAGAAGTTAAAATTAGAGAAATTGGCGCAAATAGGATGATTATAGAACATCAACATATTATAGCGTTTTTATTAACGCTTATTGCCGGTCTGGCTACAGTGCTCGGCGGAACTGTCTCATTTTTCGTAAAAAGAAGCAATCTTAGAATGTTAGCTACCGGATTGGGCTTTTCTGCCGGTGTAATGATTTATATGGCATTGACGGAAATATTAAAAGACTCACGTTCTTTTACAGAAATATATTTTGGAGATAAAGCCGCACTTATTACCTTTATAGGCTTTTTCTGCGGAATTATTCTTGCCGGACTGATTGATTATTTTTTGCCCGCTCATTTTGGCGATGAATTGATAGACAAAAATCCTGAACATATAACAGAAGAAGATGCAAAAATAAAAAAAGCCGGTTTGCTTACGGCTATAGCTATTTCGCTTCACCGTTTTCCTGAAGGTCTGACAATGTTTCTGGTTGCCAGTACAAATGTAAAACTTGGTATTCCTCTTGCTATTGCTATCGCTATACACAACTTGCCGGAGGGTATTGCAATAGGACTTCCTATGTATCATGCAACAGGTAAAAAAAGAATGGCTATGCTGTTTTCTCTTATTGCAGGTATTTCCGGTCCAATAGGTGCAATAATAGGATTCGGACTAATAAAAATCTTTATGCCGCAGATGGCTATTGGAATTTTGTTCTCAATAGTTGCCGGTATTATGGTTTATATTTCTCTGGATACTTTGTTACCGACTGCCAGAGAATACGGAGAAAACCATGATGTAATGGCTGGAATTTTTTCCGGAATGTTTTTTATTGGAGCCGGATTATTGCTTGTTTAAAAATCCTTCGGGATGAGTTTTATGCCACATCCAGGCTGTTTCTATTATATGTTCTATATTTGTATATTCGGGTTTCCAGCCCAGTATTGATTTTGCTTTTTCGCTGGACGCAACCAAAACTGCCGGATCGCCGGCTCTTCTCGGTGCTGTTTTTGCCGGAATCGGATGACCTGTTACTCTACGGCTTGCTTCAATAATTTCATTTACGCTGAAACCTACGCCGTTACCCAGATTGAAAATATTGCTTTCTCCTCCATTTCTCAAATATTCCAGAGCCAGAATATGCGCCTGAGCAAGATCTGTGACGTGTATGTAATCTCTAATACAGGTACCGTCTTTTGTTCTATAATCAGTTCCAAAAATGGAGACTTCTTTTCTTTTGCCGTTAGCAACCTGCAAAATAATAGGAATTATATGTGTTTCGGGAGAATGATCTTCTCCGATTTTTCCGCTTTTATGTGCTCCGCAGGCATTAAAATATCTGAGAGATACGAATTTTAGATTATGCGCAGCCGAAACCCACTTGAACATTTTTTCCATAGCCAGCTTTGTTTCTCCATATGGATTTGTCGGGATTTTTTTGTCAGTTTCTAGAATCGGTATGTTTTCAGGTTCTCCATATGTTGCAGCAGTTGAAGAAAATACAATATTTTTTATACTGTTTTCCACCATGGATTTTAACAATGTCATTGTTCCGTAGACATTATTGTCATAATATTTTAAAGGTTCAGTCATACTTTCGCCAACGAGTGAATTTGCAGCAAAATGTATAACTGCGTCTATGTTCTCATTCTTAAAAAGATTGTCTAAAAAAGCTTTGTCTCTAATATCTCCATTGTAAAATTTTGCATCAGTATGCACAGCTTCAATATGTCCGCTTTGGAGATTGTCTGCAACTACCACATCGTATCCGCGTTCAATAAGTTCATAAACCGTGTGTGAACCTATGTAGCCGGCACCGCCCAATACTAAAACTTTCATCTTTTTAATCCTTTATGTTTGATAAACTAATCATTAATGTATCACTTTTTCCTAATATTTTTAATAAGTTTTTATATACACAATCCAATTTATTGAAAAAAGTCCATTTTAGATGTCCGCCTTTTTCTCCTTTAAATATCCAGTAAAGATGATTCGCCAGTCCAAATCGCTGAATCGGTTTTATGTAGTTTATTTTTGCATTACATTTATTAACCAGATTTTTTAATGTTTTTTTGTTAAAACAAAATAAATGGCATCTCCAGTGGGTAAAATTAGCAAATGCACGGCATTTATAAAGAGAGAGAAGTGCATCATCTTCATTCGGAACTTCAATAATCAACTCTCCGTTATCGTTTAGAAAGTTGAGTAGTTGTTCTATCATTGTTTCAGGGTCTCTAAGGTGCTCAAGAACATGAAACATTGTAATTACATCAAATTTTTTGTCTATAGACTCTAATGTCGGATAAACGTTAAGCTTATTTTTTATGAAAAATTCTGATAGTGCCTCTTGTTGTTCAACTCCGTAAACATCTGCAATTTCTTTAGCCTTTATTAAAAATCCGCCGGCACCGCAGCCAAAATCCAGAACGGATTTTCCCTTTATTCTGCTTTTTAGCGATTCAAATCTTCTTGTGTCATCTGTATTTGATGCAACAAGCCATCTTTCTGGTTGAAAGTTTGGTGAATGCATTTTTCCGTTTTTATAAAAATCCTTATATATATGTTCAAAAGATGATAAAAATACAAGTGAACAATTATTGCATCTTAATACTTTTAACTCTTTGCTGTCTCTAAGTTTATATCCTGTATCAGCAACATCAGTGCTGCCGCATAAACAGCATTTATTATGTTCCTTCTGTTTCATAATATGGTTATTTTAGGTGATATATGAAAGAAAATCAATTTTCTGATAAAATAGAATTAAAAAGGAGTATGTATGAAAGTATCCGGAATCAAAAATTTTTATGAAAACAATTTGAAAAAACCTTATAAACAGATTGAATATACGGGTTATGCCGCATTGGCAACAACTGCCGGATGTCTCGTGAGAACAAAATCCAGAAAGCTGCATAAAACATTCGGTATACTTACCGGTGTTTTTGCTCTTGCTCATCTGGGACTGATTAAATATTATCAATCATTTAGAGCTGTTGCTCAAAAAGATAAAAATTAGCATAGCAAAAATATAGAACTTTTGTTTTTGTATAATATAGTATTATTGCTTTACAATTAGATTTACAGCCGGATTTAATATAAATGCAGATAAAAGAAATAACAGAAAATAAAAAACAATATTTAGATTTACTGCTCATTGGTGATGAGCAGGAGAGTATGATTGATAAATATTTGCCGGATGGAACAATGTTCGTGCTATTTGATGAAGAGCCAAGAGCTGTATGTGTGGTTATTCAAAAATATCCTACAGTTTTGGAAATCAAAAATCTGTCAGTATATCCTGAGTATCAAAATAGGGGTTATGGCAGTTTTATGCTTAATCATATTTTTAAAACGTATAGGGATTCAATGAATACGTTTCTTGTTGGGACCGGAGAAAATGAAAAAACTATTTCATTTTATATAAAAAACGGGTTTGTGTATTCACACAAAATTGAAAACTTTTTTACAGAAAATTATGACCATCCGATATTTGAAAACGGAATACAATTAAAAGATATGATATATTTAAAATTATCGTTTCATCAGTTTTAGCTTTTGTTTTGTTTCTTTGTCTACTCTGAATGATTCGCAAATTTTTTGGATGGACTTATTGTATGTGAAGTTATCAATTTTTGTACTTTCGAGAAATTTTGTAGTTTGTTGTGGAAATTTTATAAAACAAATAGAAATAAGCCACGCTGCACCCATTCTTGCGTAATACTTTTCTGATGTAAACGTATTTATCAGTTCAAATATTTCCTCAAGATACTTTTCTTCTATAAAATAGTTTAGCATCATGACATGTGAAAACCTTATTTCATATTCTTTTTCTGAATATGAAAATTCTCTTATAAAGTTCCAGATTGTATCTTTATGCTCTTTTGTGTATTTTAGTCCGCAGCAAAAAGTATCACAAATTGACCAGCTATCGATTTCAGGAATAAAATCAGCTATTTTCTCTAAAATATTTGTACAATCCTTTTCTTTTAACAAACCTATTACCATACCCTGAAGCATTTTTTCTTCCATGTATACAGGTGTTATCTTCAAAAAATTTTCCCAGTCCTCTTTATATATTTCTCTGGCAATTTTTCTTAAAACCGGCAGCCTTACTCCGAGAACATTTTTTACACCAGGCAGTAATGATGATGAAAACTTCTGATATTTTTTATCAGCTTCTGATTGGAGTTTTTTTCGTATCTTTTTGCTTATGCACATATTTAATTCTTCCAACAGTCTTATTGAATTTAAAATTAGCTCTGCATTTTGTCCAGAAGTTTTTTTATTTCGAGAATTTTTTCTTTTGCTTCTTCTTTATTTTCGAAAGATGATGCAACACAATTTTCAAGATGAGTTTTTAATATATTGCTTTCGACATGTTTGATAGCTGAGCGTACAGCTTTAAGTTGAATGATGATATCCGGACAGTATCTCTGTTCTTCTATCATCTTTTTAATTCCCTCAAGCTGACCTATAGCCCTGTTAATACGAGGGATTTCTTGTTTGTGGCTGGGATTTTCAGTAGAATTTTTCATATCACAATTATACATAAAAAACGGGGACGGTAAAAACTTCCCCGCTGTTTTAATAAAATTTATTTTTTAGGTGTTTCTTTGCATTCCGGCGGACAATTGCATTTGTCTTCTGTGCAGGTGCAGTTGTCTCCGCAGGTGCAATTAATGCATTTGCAATGTGGGTTTGAACAATTTGCCATAACAGCCTCCTTATCTTTGTACCCTGTGGGGGTATTTTATAACTACATTATACCCTTATGGGGTATAGTTGTCAATTGGCTGTACAAATTTGTTGTTGCAAAATTAAAAAATAGCAATACTAGCCGATCAATATGAATTATCAGGCTTAAAGTAAACAAATCTTTACAAAATAACAAAAAATTTTTTTAGTATTTTTAATATCTTTAACAAGAGGATAAGCGTCGTGAAAATACAAACTATTTTTAATTATAATCTACAAAATAAAAAAACACCGAATACAAGTAATTTAAAAAATATTCAAACATATCAAAATACTCCCGGGGTATTTTCTACAAAAATTTCATTTAAAGGAGCTGATGTAAATCAAAATCAAATACTTCTTTTATCAGCAGAATGCGCTCCTTATTCTGTTTCAGGTGGGCTGGGGTCTGTAATTTGTGATATGAGCAAAGCCTACAAAAAAGAATATCCTAATAAAGATATTAGAATTATGATTCCTTTTTACAACGCAAGCTGTAAATCAGAAAATCCTTTACCAATTTATACCGTCAATGGTGTGAAAAATAATACAGGTGATGATAATTTAAAATTTCAGCTGGAAAATACAGGTGTAGAAACCGAGTTTCGTTATGGAGTGAGAAAAAGCCAAGCCAAACTATACAAATGCCAAAAACCTCAAAATGGAGTAACTACATATTTTCTGTACTTGCCGGAACTAAAAGGAATGAAAAAAGAATACGATTTAGATGACTATTCTATGTTTGAGGCATATTGTGCTTTTAGCAATGCAGCTGTGGCTATACTTGAGAAAATGAAAAATTCTAAAGAAAATTTCAATCCTGCTATTTTGCATACAAATGATTGGCATACTACATTTGCTGCTATTGCTTGCAAAAACACTCACAAAGAAACGAAATCAATACACGGATTGCTTAATGCTCATGCTCATTTTCAGTGCCGTTTACAACCTTTTGCTGCAGCACTCAATTGTTTTAATGAAAAACAAATAGAAAAATTAATCTCAAACAATGAATTTAAAAAAGAATTAATGAATCTTATCTTTGATAACAAGGATATTCTAATTAATAAAAAAATATTAGAAGAAACTAATACTCAAGATTATGGAAAAGAACTCAACAACAAAAAGTTTATAATGAATGTTCTTGTTAATGTTGCAGAAAATTATCAAAAACTCTTTTCTGACAGTAAAAATGATCTTACTTATTCTTGTATCAACAATGTTATTAGAAAAGAGTTCAAAGATATATGTTGGGATGAAAATAATAATTTCAATGCAACAGTGAATGCATTAAAAAATGCAGATAGTTGGTTTACTATTTCCAAAACACATTTAAACGAACTTTTAACGCAACCTGAATTTTCATCATTATCTTTATACAACATGATGAGAGTTAAACTGGATAAGGGGACATCAATTCTAAATAAAATTGATGAAGCTCGATATGATTCACAAAATCCAGAACAGGTATACAAACCGTATAATGTTGAAAACGTTGAAGATGGTAAAGCTCGAAACAAGGTATTTTTATTTCAACAAATGACAAAATCTAATATTTCACGAAAAACTTTTGATAAAAAAATTATAAACAACCCCGAAAACGCTATTGTTTTAGGTTATCTTGATTCTAAATACTTTTCGTACCCTTTAGCTATCAATATAAGCCGTTTCGATACAAACCAAAAGGGTTCTGATATAGCAATGAAATCAATTGAACTTTTGCTAAATCAAAATCAGAAAATTAACTTTGTACTTGCACTACCAGGAATAAAAACATTAAACCCTCAATTATTAGAAAGTTTTGAAAAAAATGTAATAAATAAATATCCAGGTAGAATTGTTTTAATTGATGCTTATGTACCAATAAATGAATATGCAGCAGCTGCGGACTTTTCCATAATTCCCAGTCGTTCGGAAACTTGCGGGCTTGTTGGTTATCAATCTATGCGAATGGGGGCTATACCTATTAGTGCACCTATCGGCAGTATGAATGACTGTCTAATTACTCCATATCACGATATAAAAAAAGCTATGGGCTTTAAAGCGCCGCTTCATTTTCTTAATTGTTCAAATCCTGCAAAAGTACTTGCAAATACAATCAGTACAGCTATTGATTTTTATTATGATGAACCACAACAGCTTAGCAGAATGAAAAAAAATTGCATGCTTTATGACAGCAGTTGGAAACCTGCGGTAAAAGAACAAAATGAGCTATATGAAAATGTTCTTAACAACAAAACAATAGGAAAACTAAAAATAAACGATCTTAAAGAAACATCAGAGAAGCATAATCTTAAAATATTGAGAATGACGGATTTGCCTGATTTGCCCAAAGCTGACGTTTTAGTTTTGCTTGCGCACCCTGATGACGAAATATTCTTTCTTCCCATTATGAAAAAATTAGAAGAAGGCAAAAGTGTTCAATTTGTCTATTCCGCGCTTGGCGAAAAGGGACATTACAAAGCAGGCGCTCCCAGCACAAAAGAAGAATTAATAAAACATAGAGAAATTGAACTACTTGATGCTCTTAATGAATTGGGAATTAAAAGATCACCAATAGTTCTTGATATTCCTGATTTAGAATTTTACAAAGACGAATATGCTCAAAAAATATCGAAAGCTTATGAAAAAATATTAGAAACTATATCACCTCAAGAAGTCTGGTCGTTTGGTCCGGATGGAATTACCGGTAATGGCGACCATAAAATAACAGGGAAAATTGCTTTTGATAATGTAAGAAACTATAACGAAAACTACAATAAAAATATCAAACTATTTCAACCGGCTCTGACCAAAAGTGATGCTCAAAGATTAAAAGACTATTCATCATACACAACAGATGCATTTGATTTTGTTGCACCTTCTGATGTTCATGTACCATACCAACAAAACGTTTCTAAATATAAAGAAAAATTAGAAAATGCGCTAAATAAACATAAATCTCAATGGACGCAAAATGAAGTTAAGGCAATTAGAGATTTCTACAATAATACACCTGTTAAATATGTATCCAGAAGTCAATTTCCTGAAGTTGATGCAATGTCAAATCCCTGGAAAATAAGAAAAGAAGATTTTAGCAAAAAATACGGTCAAGATTTTGAAGAATTTAATGGAGGTGTATCATTTAAGCCATATGGGCTAAATTACAAAGTGAATCTATACCTTGCTGATTTCAACACGAATAAGAACAGGCTTTGGATTGAAACATCTGCCTTTAAAGACCAAATAGCAGCTCCTGAATTATTAAGCAGCATATTGAAAAATACAGGTAGAATCATTTCTATACCTCAATTTGGTGATGTAAAAACTTTCGATGTTGTACTATATAAAAAAGAAAATCCAAACAAGAAAGTAAAAATTTCTATACCCGTAAATGAAGTTTCTAATATTCTTGCTTTCGTGCCAACTTTGACAGAAAATCCTGAAAAAGCTGTAATGGCAATAAAAAGAGAGAATCCTTTTTCAAGAATAAAATTAGCTGATTTATATTAATCTATTAATAAAAGAATTATACATTACTAATTAATTCTTTTAATTCTTTTTCTGTCATTTTGAAATCAATATTGCTGCTTGAATAATTATAGTCTTTTTTTAGCTCTTTCCCCTCTCTCCATAACGTAGAGCGGTTTTCAAAAGCGTCTTTTGTGAGAATTGCATATCTGTCATTTAAATCAAGAGTATTTTTCTCCTCAACTTTTGAAATAAATTCTTCATCCAACTTCTCACCCGGTCTGGCTCCTATATATTGAATTTTGGCATCTTTTGCTATCTGTTTTGCCAAATCTAGAATGCTTGTGTTTTTAAGCTTGGGAACAAAAATCTCCGCTCCGTTCATTATTTCAATGCTTGATAAAATCAGATTAGAAGCTTGTTGAGGAGTCATAAAAAATCTGGTCATATCTTTATCTGTAATTTTTATTGTTCCTGATTTTGCTTGTTCTCTAAACAGAGGTATTATGCTTCCCCTGCTTCCAACTACATTGCCAAGTCTTACGCAGCTAAAAATAGTTTTTTCATTTTGAGAATACTTATTTGCATTAGTGAACAATTTCTCTGATACAAATTTTGTTGCCCCATAAAGATTTGACGGAGATGCTGCTTTGTCTGAACTTATTGCTAATACTCTTTGCACATTATTTTTTAATGCAGCATTAATGATATTTCTTGCACCATCAATGTTCGTTTTTACAGCTTCTTCAGGATTTTCTTCACAAATTGGAACATGTTTCATTGCCGCTGTATGAATAACAACATCAACATTCTTAAATGCACGACTGAGTGCTTCTTCATCTCTGACATCACCAATAATAAAACACAACTTGCTTTTATTTTTATTCTGCATTTTCATAACGTGTTGCTTCATTTCGTCTCTAGAATAAACAATTATTTTTTCAGGTGAATAATTTTCCAATAAAGTGTTGATTAAATAATTTCCGATAGTTCCTGTGCCGCCTGTGATTAATATAGTTTTTCCATTTAGATTGAATTTCTTGATATGTCCATTTTTCAATTGCCCAAAAGCAGGGGTAAAGTATAATATGTTATTTGAATTCAAATATGGTAAATTTCTTGATTGTAATTGTTTTGGTTTGTAAGGCGCACAATTATTTTGCGAATTATTATGACTAACATTATTCTGATGATATTGGGTATATGATATCGGGTGAGTTAATTTATGAATTTGAAATGTCATTTTATATCTCTCTTATATTTTAAAGTTTATATATACTGGTGGTAACTGTATATTTTGAATATGTTTCTGTGTATTTACAGGATTAGAATCTTTATTTTTATTTTTATTTTTAAGATAATATAAAATACCGGCACATAAGGCGATAAAAGAAGAAAGACCTATCAAAAGTTTTTTGTTTAAGACTTTTGATTTTTGTTTTAAACTATTAACAACTTTGTCTTCTTCAACAAGAATATCTCTATATTTAATTATTTGATTATACAAATCAGGTTCTGTTTTATCTAGACCTTTACTTAAAAATATTTTAGCTAAAGAATCCATTGGATTAAATCCGAATCCCTCTTTTAAAGAATTGATATAAGCCTTTTCAAAATCAATAGGGATTTTATGAGAATATGCCATAGGATTGTTAAAATCTTGCATATCAAATCGTTCTTTTCTTCCAAAAACATCCATATAAAAAACCATATTATTCTTGGCTGTAAAAGCTTCAGCAAACTTTGCTTTTGCAAACTCTACAGGATTTGACAAAAGTTCTTTAGGGATTTTTAAAATTCTTGATAGGGGTTCTATCTGTTGTTTTTTGTAAAATTTTTCTTTCTTGACACCATTTTCAATAACAATATCAGGAACATCACTTGCCAAAAGCCTCAACGGCTGCGGATCATGGTTTCCAACCCCAAGAACAAATTCGTCAGCAGACCATTTTCTATAATTCAAAAAAGCATCGTTAGTTCCCCAATTATCAGAAAGGTATGTTGAACTATATACTTTTGTGCGTCCTTTTAATGGTTCAATAAGTTCTGTATCACTTACCATTGCCCTAAAATCTTCAGGTCCGGCCTCAAATTCATGCAACAAATCTTTTAAATCAAAATTATCGCCTTTAACCTCTTTTACCCAGCTTTCAATAATCTTGAGTAAAGAGTCACCCATTTCTTTTTTTTCAGAAAAACCATTAGCATGTGTTAATTTTGGAGTTACATATGCCCACGAAACATCAAAACGAATTGTGTCACCTCGTTTTGCACTAAGCTGAACTTTTCTTTTTAACAATTTATATGCATCGCTATTAGGGTCTAAAATAGAATCGTAATCTAAAGCAGGAAGTCCCCAAGACGCTAAACCAACAAAAGTATCTTTTTTAAAAGCCCGGGGAAATGCTTCTACCTCTTGGGGAGAAAAACCTATTTCACAATCAACACACAATTTTAATCCCAATTTATTCAGTTTTTCTTTTGCAATTTTTAAATGTTCATCAGCAAGAAATTGTTTAAAAGTAAAAAAATCAGCATTTACACTTTTGTTGGTTTTGGATAGCGGCTCCAGCCAATCTTTATTATTCCTAAAATATTGATTAAACCTCTGTTTAAGTTGATTATTCTCCGGCAAACGCTTAAAACGTTCAAACCCTTTTGCAAGCATCTTATCAAATGCAGAGTTATCATCCATGACATTTGAGTAATTTACTCTTGATTGCTTATCAACAATGTTGTTATTCTTCACAACCTCAGAAAGCTCTTTTGGGGTAATTAGTTTTTCAAAAGAACTATCTAACAACAGTTCTGGATTTATAACATGATTGCCTAAAGGAAGTGCAGAAGAACTATATGCGCAATAAAAACCCTTTTTCGGCTTTATCGGACCTTGGGGAAGAACCTCAACCATGTTTATACCAAGATAATTTTTCATAGTTTCAAAAAACTTCAAAGAATCTTTGGATGCCAAATTTCCCATTCCTGTATTCTTATCTATGCTTTGGGGTAAACAAGCATCATGAACGATAAGAATAGATTTTCCTGTTTGACCAACCAGCTGCTTACCTTTTTTAAGGACCTGCGAATAATCAGCTATTTCTTCTTTTTCTAAAGCTCTTTTAAAACTTATTCTCGGTGCTTTTGTTGATATTTGCATTTACTCAACCTCTGTATATTTAAACCTTGAAAACAAATAATTTGTTAGTTAAGACCAATAACTGTTACACATTTTAACCATTATAATATAAATTTTTTATTACCTTGTTTTATTAAGAAATCAAAAAAATTAATGTAGATATTCTCAAGGGTGTAACTGTTATAAATAGCAAGTTTATTTCAATACCACCTATCTTGTGGGGGTGGACTTAAAATCGGATACCGAAGCTCAGACAGCTAAAGTCTCTTTAATTATTTCACTATTTTTTGGATTTTGCGGGCAATTTTTATAAATTTACAGCGATTTTGCAAGAAAATGATTACTTTTTTAAAACATTATTTAGTAATAAGGATTTCTTCCGCATGTACAGCAGGATTTTTCGTTTTTCTTGTATTCTCTTATTAGCTGAGATTTGGCTTTTTGTTCATCAGCCAGATACGATTCAAAAATCTCATTGTGTTTTGCTTTTATGTCTGCTTTTTGCTGTTTTAAATCAGATATTTTTTTCAGATTTTTTTCTGTTTTCTTTTTATTTTTCAGTTTTTTAATTTTTTTTATTAACAGCTTTTATTTCTTTTTTTCTGGAACTATTCTCTATTTTTGATATTTGCTCTAGTTCCCAGGCTTGCGCCAAAACTTCTAATTTTTCGGAATGCCAGTATTGAGTACTAAAATTGTTTATTACAGAATGTAAAAAATATATTTATTGGACGTTCAAAGACTATATTTTCGTGATTTTATTACCAATAGAATATTGTTCAAGAGTTCCAGCTAAATAAAAAGCACAAAGGCAATTCTCTTAGATAAAAACAGATACAAAAAATAAAGTAGTTGTTAGAAATATGAACTCCTTGCATTTGCATTACAATAATGTAATTAAGAATTGTAAAAAATCATTTACAAGAATAACAAGTAATTAAATTTAGGCGTTTTTAAAATCGAAAAACAGAATAGGAGAGTATAAATGAAAATTAGTCCGTTAAATTTTGTATCAAATTCCGTAATTAACGTAAAAAAAGATAATGTCTCTTTTAAAAACAATTTAGCTGTAACTCAAGGTTTTAAAAATGATGTTTTTGTTAAATCAAATGAGGTTTCTTTTAAATCGTCAGAAGTTAAAAAGGATGTAGGTGTTGCCTTAACAGTAGGGACTGCTTTTTTGGCACCGTTGCTTATAGGTCTGTCTCTAGCCAAACACCAACAACCGGAAGATATTTTCACATATGATGGACAATATTTAGGCAGCGTAGATAAAGTATATGTGAACAAACAGGAAGCTGAAAAATTAGGAATTGATTTAAATCCTGAGAGATTTAAAGGACCTAACTGTTTTGCAGATCCTATAAATGGAATCTATAAAAACGAGGAAAAAGGAATTGATATAGACCTAAAGGCCGGCAAGTATATAGATATAGAGAAAGGTATTTTTGTTCAGCCGGAAAGTCAAACATCTGTAATATTTACAGGTGGTGACGCTGTTCCTGTACTTCTTCCATCGCCTAACCCATCTTTTTCAGGTGCCTCTGTTATCAATGGACCGGGTGTCAGCAGTGGTCCTATGCGTGTTAAATCAAGTCGAGAAGAATATGTAAAGACTCATGATGGGAAAGGTCCGGAAGAATCAGATAATGCGCCTTGGACTTATGATAAGATTGAAGATATAAAGACATATGCAGATGTAAATTTGATAGAAGAAGCACTATTTGAGCATATGGGTATGTCTATTCACAATGGATATTATCCCAGCGATAGAAGGAGCATTGGTGAAAAGTTCTTTGACGCTTTATCATTTAAATGTCCACATGATGATTATATTCATGATTATTGGGGAAGAGATATCGTAAGAGTCAATGATGCCTTGGGTAACCCGCATTACGTGGCATTGAACGAGGATTTATCTCAAAGGGTGCATGATGAGCATATCTCATATGAAACAGTGCAAGCATTTGTTTCCCATTGTGCAGAGCACCCAATAAAAACATATATTAGTGAGAACTATTTAAACGACTTAAATAATATGCATTCTTTGAACCCAAGTATGGAAAATTTTCTTGAGCATTTACGTGATATGCATGATGATTCCAATATACAACATCACCAAACATCCCATGATGCAGATTCTGATCATAATGAAATAATATCTCATGATGTATCAAATTATTCAGATAATATAGATGATACAGATAATGATTATTTCTCTAATTTAGGAGATTTTTAAATGTTAAAATTGCATTTGGAAACAATAAGTCCGTATTCGAAAATTGTAACTGTAAAAACCAATACAAAACAAAATTCGAATATGACTGGTTGCATAAATTTTAAGGGAGATGTCACTTTTTCTCAACCGGCATTTAATGACATAATCAATAAAAAACAAATTTTGAATGATGAAATTTCTGCCATATACAAAAAAGATAGAGAAATAATATCAGAAAACTTCATGGGAAAAATAAAAAATGAACAAAAGTTTTCCGGATATGGTTATTATTTATACTTAAAAAAGAATAACAATGAGCAGACAGAACTATATAATTATTTGAAATCATTAAACAGCAGGAAATTGGAGAAGGACTACAAAAACTTTTACCAAAACAACCTAATGTCTGCACATAAAGTTAAAGATAATAAAGTTCGTTATTTAGACAACAATACAAATAAAAAGATTAGTGCTATACCTGTTGATGAATACATTGAAAAAGAGCTGGACAATTATTTTATTAACAAAATGCAAGTAAAAACTTCAGAAGATAATGCTCCGACCGGGGAATACCTGGATACGGAGTTTGCACAAAAGAGATTAAAGAGTTTTCTTTCATTATTTAAGGAAAACCCTTTATTTATGACAAATTCAGCTATACAACAGGTATTTGGTATTTTAAATCTTGAACTGGATAACGTTAATAAAAACGAATATGATTTTATATATAAAAACTTAGATGACTTATCAGAAGCTCTATATACAAACGATACAGAGTTATTGCTTAATTCGTGGTCAAATATTAGAAAATCAACGATTGATTTTTATAAAAATAGTTATCTAAAAGAAATTTGCAAAGAAAAAGATGAAAAAATAGAAAGACTTAATAACTTTTTAAATAGTTCTAATTATAAAATATTAAATTCAAACAACAAACTGGCAATTCTGTTTGAATACCGCGGCAGCGGTGAATTAACATTGTCAGAAAAGGTTTTCTTGATAGACAAATATCAACAAGCAGAACAAGACAGAAAATCTTACGGTATTGATATGTTAGACTTTCTTGCAAATTCTCCTGCTAACAACAAAATCAGGAAACAGATTGTGAAAAATCTGATTGAATCACAAGAATTTGCTAATGAAAATTTTACCGAAATAAAAAAGCTTTTTGTCAAAGATATTAAATATAAGGAGTATAATTCAAATTTATTTGACACAAAAATTAATAACGAAAATATTGTTGATGCAATATTAAAAAATATTGATGAATCTCTTATAGATCTGCCGCAGCAAAATAAGATTGATTATTTATCAGAAATTGCAGAAGAGGACATTGCAAAAATACTTGAAAAATTGAGAACACAATGGCTTAAAGATAAATTTGTAGAATCACTAAATTTTGAGTCTGATAAGTATGATATGTCCAAACAAACGGATTTACTAATTTCTGCATTGACGGTAAATCATAATGGTAAAAATATTCCAATAAATGAATTTTTAGATGATGCAATTAAAACTATCTATGGCTCAAATTCTGATTTAAAAAAGATTAGTGAAGATATATTGGAATACGAAAAAGCCAACAATAAAAATTTGAAGGGGCTTTTTATCAAAAATAAAGAGCAGTATGATGCTATAATGTCGCAGCTGCAGTCAGTTATAACTACTTTATCCAAAAATAATGCAAGCTCTGAAGCATATTTCTTAAAAATATCTAAAGAATTGGACAAATTAGAAATGAATTGCCCTTGGCTCAAACCTCAGGTGAAAGATACAAGGAGTATGTTGGAGAAGATTAGAGATGGAGTATTTAATATGAATAATATATTTCCATCTACATTTTTATATAAGACAATATCAGCATTTTCTATTAGTGGCGAACCCGTTTCTATGATTATAGGACAACTTCTGCTCATTTTTCTATATGGTTCTAGTATTTACAAAAATATAAACAATGAATTTAAAAGGAGCTAATAATGACTATACAAAATATAACTAATCAAAGTACGCAGTTACAAGTTTCAACACTGCAAAATCAGATAAATAAACTAAAAGAAGAAAAAAGAGATGCAATTATAAAAAAATACGAAATGAAGAAAAAAGACTTCAAAAATCAAATTAAATTTAACAATATAACATTTATATTGTTTTTGTTATGCGGTATATTTGGTGGAACATCTAAATTAGCGGGTAAGAATAATGGAAAAAATGCATTTGATATATTTTGCATTGGTCTTGCTTCATTTGGTTTATTATTAAATCTTTTTTATAAAAAAGATTTAAATAAAATTGATAATGATCTGCAAAAAGAACTCAACGAGGTGGTATAAATGAAAATTTCTTTTAAATCTCAACCCGACAATCTTGAAAAACATGTAAATCAGCTTATGCGGGAAAACTACGCAAAAATAGAAAAGGATATTGTAAATGATTGTATAAACAAAATAGACAGTCGCTACAGTGATGAATTTGATTACAATTTAAAACGAGTTGAGTTTTCTCCCAACGACAAAGATCTTGTGTCGATTTTATCATCATTAAAAGAAGCATATCAACAATCAGGACTTAACAAAGACGTTGAATGTATTGATAATCAAATCAAAAAATTGGATGTACGGGCATGAAAATATCATTATTAAATCACAACTTTATAAATAATAATTTTAAACAAACTAACACATCGACTATTGATATGGGGCAACTGACAGGTGTCAATAGCAGTGTTGATACTTTTGTAAAAACAAAATTCGAAGAGAGAAAACAAGACAGAATAAACAGTCTTTCATCTGTCATCTATGATAAATTCACAAAAACATATAATCAAAAAATCCAAGACATAGAAAAGTTTAAACATCCTTATAACAAGGCTTTGATGTTACAAAAACTGGCACAATCATACAGAACTGAAGGTGATGTTGAGCGTGCGGGTATTATTTTGGCAAAATCATTTAATATATTAAATAATAATTTAGGATACTGGGAAGATGACAAGAAAAAGCTTATTGAAAATCCAGACAATTTTAAAATACTAAAAGACTTTTTCTATTGTTCTAATAATACAAACGCCAAATATTTTGTTATGAAAAGTATAAATGATTTGAATAATCCTAAATTTTTGCCTATTGCAGAAGATATTTGTGAACAAGATACAGATGTGACAACATCTAATAGCACAAGAACTATCATTGAGGCAAAAAAATTTATAAACAAACATTATAATTTAAATATTTTACGAAAATATACAGATAAAAATGATTTTTATAAAATTGCTGTTATCAATCTTGTTAATAAATGGGGATTAGAAAATAATACAAATATAATTTCTCAATTATGCAACGATGAAAATTTGCAGATTTCAGCACTTGCAAAAAATGCAATTGATAACATAAAACGAAATCCAAATCCAATACCGCAAAGTGAAGAAGATATAAAACCGAAAAGTGAATATGAACTTCCGATAAAATATGGATTTAATCTGAGAGATGCAATTATATCAAAAGAAGATTTAAAAGCTTTAAAATTTTATAAAAACGAATTTCGTTTAAAAGATATAATTACAGAAATTAATGAGTCTAATGATATGTCAAGAACGATGCAATTTATAAAAATTTTGGGTCAAAGAGGCTATTTATCATCTCATGCAAAAGTTGTGGAGCCAAATGAAACAGATATTAACCCAATTACAAAAAGAAAAACAGAAGCTTATTTAAAAATACAAGTTAGAAATAATTATATTCTTAATAAACCATACTAAGAAAGGAAATGAAATGAAAATATCACCCATTAGCAATTCTAATTATTCACAAAAATTAAATAAAAATAATAATATAACCAATTCTATTAAAAATAATCAACACAAAGTAAATTTTAAATCATCTGATTATTATAATGTTTATTATGTTGATGTTCCTCTAAAAAGCTTTGATCCATTAAATGCGGATGAACAAGAACTAAAAAAGCTGGGTGAAGTTTTTCATAAATATAGTGATGTAGAAACATTGTGTAAAAATAGATATGGATATGGTTTAATTAACGCAATTTTTCAACAATTTGAAAATTCAAAATCTTATGAAGCTTATCAAAAATTGTCTAAGTCAATTAATGAAATAAGAGAACATAAAAAAGAACTTGTTGCTGAAATGAATAATCTTTTAAACAAAGAAATTACCGGTGAAGGCAACATGATGGAAAAGAAAATGGAGGTGAGGAATCAGTTTTTAGATTTTATACAAATAGAGCAAAATACAGGAAGAAAAGTTCCTATAGAAAATGGAATACTAATATACGGAAATTCCCGAAAAAAAGATGATTTTATAAATTGGCTAAAAAACACATCAGAAACTGCTTTTAAAGAAATAGAATATGATGAAAACAAACCTTTTGACTCAATTAAGGCAATAAAACAGGCTTTAAAAAACGCACAAACCGGCTATGAATATACTGATAGACGCTCCATTTTATATATAAAGAATCTGGATAAATTGCTGACTAATAAGTCTAAAGAAAATATAATAATGATAGCTCATTTTAAAAGTTTTGCTGAACTTGCTTCTGAAAAATTTCATACAACACTCCTGTTTAAGACTGATATGCCTTTAGAAAATTTTGAATCTGCTTCAATTGGGCCGAACAGATTTCGTCTTAAAGTTAAACTAACAAATGAATTGTCAGAAAGCGATGAACAAAAGGTTAAAGACATAAGACAAGAAATTACAAGACTAGACAAGATGACGGACAAAACTAATGAATATATAAAAACAGAAGAAGTTTCAACATATTGGAATTCAGAAAATCATCTTCCTTAACAATAATCATAAAAGCACTGGCAGGGTATTCTACTCTGCCAGTGCTTTTTTATCTTCTTCGAAATTATTGATATCCTCTGCACTAATACTTGTTTTGTCATATTTCTTTATTGTTCTAATAAAATCTACTATTTGAGGATTGGTTTTTCTAAGTAATGTTGTCTTTAATATATGGACAATGTCTCCATTTGAATAAATTTTTTCAGGATCCACAAAAAATGCATTTACCAGATTATCAATATTACCCTCCGGTTTGATATTTGCTGTATTAAAATTATCAACAATTATTTCCTTACAGGTTTTTCTGTCAGCAGGTTCAACAGGAACTTTAAAACTGATTTGAGCGAGTATTTCCTTGTCTATCAATAATGGGGTATTTGATGTTAAAAATAGTGTACATTTGTATTTGTCAGAACAGTTTTTGATAAAATCTTTAAATTCATCTAAATCTGTTGAATATTTATTTGTTAGTAATTCTGCTTCATTTAATACAATAATTGTCCGCTTTTTATCAGGACTTTCATTATAATTTTTCAGAGCTTTTTGTGCCGCATTTTTAATCATTTCCATTGCGTCATCTTCGCCACCTATAATAGTTACAATGTTTGATAAACTTTGTTCCGCCAAAGCTTGAGCAAATGCAGTTTTACCATTATTTGAAGGCCCATAAAATAAAACAGCATTCGGCACATCCGCACCCTGTGAGGTTCTGTCTTTCATAATTGATGAAAGAATAAATTCTTCTTTTAATTTTTCTTTTATTTCTTCATAGCCGGAGATTCTGTTAAAACCTTTGTTTTTTTCTATATTGTCTATTGCTTTTAAAAATTTTAACATTATCTCAACATCTCGTGAATAATTATGTTTATTAGATTTGTCTAAAATTTCATTGATTTTTTTATATTCCCGCAATGTCCTTTCATTCTCTCGCATTAATTCTTCTTGCGATTCTAAAGAAGAATCATATACCTTTTTCATTCGTTCTTGGTTTATCTGCTCGTACCTTTTTCTTAATTTAGCAGTTTCGTCAAAGGTATTATCATTCTTTTTAAAACTATCATTTCCAAATGAGAGCGGATTTGTATAAAAAGTATTGGAAAAATGTGTATGCCCTGTTATATTTTTGTTTAATTTTTGTGAGTAATTAAAATTGCTGATTGAATTAATTTTCATTTTATTGCTCCTTTATTTTTAATTTTACTAAAAATCTATTTGGTCCAATTGATGCACTTTCAAAATTTTCAAGGGGTTTATCTGTACGCATCAAAATTGTTGTATGGAATTTTTCAGAAGCCAGTTCTGCAAAACTTTTAAAATGAGCTATTGTTCTTACATTTTCTTTAGTTTTATGTGTTAAAAGTTCATCCAAATTGTGAACCTCAACAATTGTTCTTTTCCCTGTTTTTTGATATTCAAGCTCTGAAGCTTTGAGAATCTTTTTCAAGTCAAACACAGCTTTTAACATATCCGTATTTCCATTTTCAAGGAAATCATATTCTTTATAATTTACATCGAGAGATTTTCTTATGGAATCAGCTATAATTCTTGTTTTTTCTGCAGGTCCATATAACAATATACCGTTGCCATCCCGACCAAATGCATGTAAACCTGCTTTTTCAGTCACAAATGAATTTACATATTCTTGAATAAATTGATTTTTATCTATATAACTAAAATCACATTGGTCTATTTTTTCAATAGTTTCTTTATACAATTTACCAAATTCAAACCCTTTAATAAATTTAATACTTATAGTATCGTTGTTCTTCAGGCTGTTCAACACCTCATTTTGTTTTTCATTTTTTATTATCAACCTTAGATTAGAACCTTCTATACTGTTATTTATAATTTCTTTAAATTTAATAAAATCTTCAAAATCTTTTTCTGTTTTTAAAACTAAATCTTCTAAACTATCTAAATAAAAATAAGTATATTTGTTTTCTCTGTTATATAAGTCTTTTGCCTTAGGCAGCTCAGCAAGAATTTCTTCATTTAATTTTGCAAAGCCTTCTTTGTTTGCATCTATATTAACAAACTTGTCATCAACAATTGTTTGTAATTTCTCCAAAAATTGATTTGCAGTTTTTGATGTGACATTGTCAAAGAATAATATATCAGATTTATCTATTTTCCAGGCAAAATGGCTCAATGTTGAAACTATGCCATTATCTAAATAGTCAGATAAAGATTCCATTATTTTATCGTGCTTAATACTTTCAATATCCGATTGAAGTCTGCTAAAATCTGCCAAATCACCGGCTAAATCAATTGTTTTAATTTCATCTGTAAAAGCCAGTTTCATATGTTGTAAAGATTCAAGTTCTTTATTTTTGCCATTAGTAACATAAATCAAGCGATTGTTGGCATTAGACGCAATAAGTTCTCTGAATTTGTTCAAATATTCTTCATTATTGGGTTTGCCCAAATCGTTTAATAGAGTGTCAACATTTTCAATATTTAAGAAGGTATATTGTTTATTATTTTTGTAATTTTCTTTTGCATTTTGGGAAATTTTTGTTAATGTTCCAAAAAATTCTTCCATAAATCCATTAGTATATTTTGTAGAGGAATATGCTGTTTTATATTTACCGGACAATATTTGTGTAATATTTTTAGCTTTTTCTGACGGTATGTTTTCTAAATTTATCAGCGGCGGCAAATCAGGTACATTTTGCAATCTTAATTCTTTTAACTTAAAAAGATATTCCAAAGGTAGAATATCCTGTTTTTTGTTAACCAGAGCTTTTACAAATTCTGATTTATCAAGAGGAAGTTTTTTTATTCTGTTTTGCCAGCTTATTTTTAATTCTTCAGGCAGTCTTTTTATAAATTTATCTATTCTTTCAAGTGAATAGTTGTTTGTCGAAGCAATCTTTCCCCTTTTTAGAGAATTATAAACAAGCAATGCTCCTGAACCCAGCACAGCCAAACCGCCTAATGCTAACAATAATTTATGTGAATCACGATTCTCCTTAGCTTTTGGCGTTTTCACTGATTGGTTATTGTTTGTTTGCACGGGATTTTTATTAGTAAGAGTCATTATAGGAAATTGTTGCTTTAGATCCTGAAAACTTATAGTCATATGCAGCTCCAATATATTGCTATATAAATTTTAAGTCTAAACATACATTTTTTTGTTAATAAAGATTTATTTGTTTTACAAAAATACAAATAGTTTTGGCGATAATATAAAATATATTTTTAGTCTCAAAAGTCTCTAAATTTGGTCTCTAAAACGAATCAAATAACCGCAAATGCCAAACTGTCGGGATAATTTCATATTAAAAAATCCACCTCTCTTGTGAGGGTGGACTTAAATCCGGAGAGGGGGGGATTCGAACCCCCGGTGGAGTTGCCCCCACACAAACGTTCCAGGTTTGCACCTTAAACCACTCGGACACCTCTCCTTGGTGGTGTAGAATTATTTTAACACAAAAAAATTTTAATCAGAAATAATTTCTATTTCTCCTATTTTTTTACCTTTTCTATTGAAGCCTTCTTTTCCTATCCAGTGGCTGAGTAGCTTCCTGTTTTTGTCAAACAAAAATCGTTCTTCTTCTGATACGTAAAAGCCTACGGCAAGCAGTTCACCATTATAGCTATATCTTAAAATCTTATATGGAAAATCCTCCATCTCTGAACCTATATCAACAAACAAAAGGTTATTAATCAAGGTTGAATAGTAATAGGTAAACTCTGGTTTTTCTAAATAAGTAACAGCGTAGGCCTTTATAGCACCAATTTTAAAATATTGTACAATCCTGTCTGAAAAAGTCTTTTCTGATTTAAAAGAATCTTTATTTTCTCTGTAATTTTTATCCTGAATTTTATCTTTAAATTGTTCCATTGAAATTTTTTGTTCAACGCCGCTAAATGCTTCTTCTCGTGCTGTTTCTTCAGTATATGAAACATTTCCTTCAAGAACCATGCCTGCACTTGCAGGGAGCATAACAAAGATAAGTACTAATAGAGAACATAAGAATTTTTTCATAAAAATATTATATCAAAATTTTTTGATAAAAAATATTTGAAATTTTTTATTGTTTATTTAATAATGATATCATTAAGTAGAAAATTAAATATTAATAAAAAGATGGCATAGTAGCTCAGTTGGTCAGAGCGCTCGGCTCATACCCGGGAGGTCACTGGTTCGAACCCAGTCTATGCTATTTTTACTTTTTAAAAATAAAAAAACGGAAACGATGAGTTTTCGTTTTTTTATTAGATATGACCGCCGTTACTGAGCAAGCGCAGCTTGCGCAGTGGAGCAATCTTTGATTGCACAGGCGGAATTAAAGAAAACCAGTGACCTCCCTGCCGCTAAAAATCAGAATACGCAGGCTTTGCCCGTTTAGTCGAACCCAGTCTATGCAGTTTTTGGTCATTGAGTTGCTGTGAAGCGTGCTAAATAGTGTAACTAAATAATCAAATATTAGTGTATTATAATTTTAGTGCTGAAGACTATGAGATAAAAAACGTAAACTCATA
>CALUSL010000015.1 GCA_944323425.1 Candidatus Gastranaerophilales bacterium
AGCGGATTTTCGTACGGACGCCGCGACCGAAGGGAGCCAGTCCGGAGAGCGAAGCTCGAAGCGAGTACAGGCAAAGCCAAACGAGCGGCAGAGCAGAGCAATAAGAAAATCCAGGACCGTGGATTTTCTATTTTTCTTACGAGCTGAGGCGAGCTAAAAATTTCAATGTCTAATCTTTTTTGTGCTTATTATATTTTTTAACTGATTCAATAATATCAAGATATAGTTCCAGTTCTTTATTATTTGACGAATAAATTTCTTTTAGTATTTTCGCTCTGTTTGTGTTTTTAACTTCTTCATACTGTATACCAAATTCGGAAAATGGAATTTTTAATGTATCAATAATTTTGAAAAATGTATCAAGACTGGGCATAAAGACACCCCTTTCCAATTTCCCGTAATGCTTTTCTGCTATTTCTATTTTTTCGGAAAGTTCTTCTTGAGTCAGTTTTGCCTTTTTTCTATATTCTTTAAATTTTTTACCCAGAAATTTTTTATCATGAAACATAGGAGAATATTCCTAACTACTTATTAAAAAGTAATATATTTATTACGGCTTATTAACTACTAGCACAACCCCTTTTTTGATATCACTATGTGTATATTCCCTTTTTCTGTTTTTAATATAGTTGTTTGTTAAGCGTTATAAAATTAGCTGACAGAAATTTATATGATATAAGAGTGGCAGTTCCAGTATTTTTTACACTAAAAATATGAGTTTTTCAGATATACTGGATTTTTTATTATGTTTTTTTTAAAATTCATTTAGATATACCCCATTTCATAACAACGAGGCAAAGTAATGATTCAGTTGCTAATAAATGTACTTTTATTTCTGTTTGTATATATGGCTGTGTTTATGCTTTATTACGCGCTTTGCGTTTTCATGAGCAGCAAATCAAGACGTTTTGTAATGAAACAGAAATTCCAGCAGTCGTCTATGCCGAACAATATCGTTCTTGTTATATATGCAAGAAACGATGAGTCCACAATAGTTCCGCTTCTGGAATCTTTGAACAAACAAAATTATCCAAAAGAAAATTATCAGACTCACATAATTCTGGATAATTGTACTGACAATTCCTCTAATATTCTTGAATTTGTTGGCGGAGCAAAAATCTGGAGAGTCGGAGAAGAAGCTCCTGTCGGCAAGGATGAAGCAGTTTCATGGCTTCTTGAAAGACTTCTTTCTTTCCAAAATATTGACGCTTTTGTTTTTCTCAGCGCAGACAGGTATGTTGACGAAAACTTCCTTTTGTCTATCAACTCGGCATTGTATGATGAAAAAATCATTGTTGGCTCTACCGAATATGCTGTAAAAAACAAAACAATAAAAAGCTACGTTCAGGCTGCATACAGTATTTATATGAATAGAATCTTCAATACAGCCCGTTCTCTTCTGGGGTTGGCTACAGTAATTGATTCTGATATTTTTGTTATAAAACAGGAAGTTCTGGAAAAGATTAAATGTGTTGATTTTCAGGATACAAACAGTGATTTGAAATACACAACTCTGCTTGTAAGAAATAATTTTATTCCAAAATATTATCCGACCGTCAGAACCTTCACTTCGATTTCTAATTACAGAGATAAAAAACCTTCAGTCTCTTTTAAACTCGGACTTTTCTGGCACTGTCTGAAATTGATACCAAAATCAAATATCAGATTTGTCGAATTTATAGTAAACAACCTTGCACCGAATTTCTGGTTCCTGCTTTTGATATATACGATACTCTTTATATTTACATATAATTACTATTTTATTATTGATTTCTGGGCAATTGTGACCTGCGGTGTTTTAACATCACTGGTTTTTGTTGCTTCATTTTTTACTGCAAAAATACACAAAAAATCAGTTCCCTATGTTCTGCTTTATCCGTTCTATTCCCTGGTAATGCTTGTTTTAAATATACCTGTACTTAGAATGATTACGAATAAAGTTATGAAAAAGAATAAAAAAGAGGGAAGTTTTGAAATGTCGACAGTTCCTGTTCAGGTTACTGACGGACGCAATAATCTTCAGTGCAAACTCGATCTTGTTTCTGAAAACGGACTTGTTAAAGCTGTATTCAGATTCAAAAAGAAAAAATATTCTTCTTCTTCGCATATAAGAATGCTGGACGCAATAAAAGATATCTCTGACAAACTCAATGAACACGGTTTCAGACTAAAAATATGTCAGTCCTGCGGGTATTTTAACCTGAATCTGGACGGCTCAACAAATATGGTTAAAGGATTCTGTAACAGACTTGTTGTTCAAAAGGCATCAGAGGAACCTATGGATACTATTCTCTGGAATGCTTGTCCTTATTATCTTCCGCAGGAAGTGAATAAGGTCATTGACATAAATACATTCCGCGATAATTCATAAAATAATTTAAACAGAAAGGTGTAAATGGAAAACCTTGCACAATACTGGCTGGCTTTTGCTTCCATAGAACAACTGGGTAGTGTTTTTATAAAAAGAGTCGTTGAAAATTTCGGTTCACCGAAAAGTGCCTGGTGTGCGGCTCCTGATGAACTTTACAGTGCGGAAAATCTGACGAAAAAGCAGATAGACTATTTTATAAAAGCCAGAAAAGTCGTTGAACCTGAAGAACGGCTTGAATTTATTCTAAACAAGGGTATAAAATTTATAAACTATACGGATGCTGAATATCCACTACTCCTGAAACAAATATCAAACCCTCCTATGACTCTCTTCTATAAGGGAGATTTATCGCGGTGCAACTTTGACAGAACACTTTCAGTTGTTGGCTCAAGAAAAGCCAGCGAAAATGCGAAAAGTAATCTTTCAAAAATACTTTCAGGTCTTGCAAACACTGATGTTTGTATAGTATCAGGACTTGCTGCCGGTATTGATACCTGTGCACATAAAGCGGCAATACAAAATAATTTGACTACAATCGGTGTAATAGGAAGCGGATTCGATTTCGTTTATCCTTCATCAAACAAAGAGTTATACAGACAGATTGAAGAAAAATACGGAGTAATTTTTTCTGAATACTGGCCGACAGAACAGCCTATCAGCTGGCATTTTCCACACAGAAACAGAATCGTCAGCGGATTGTCAAGAGGAACTCTTGTTGCAGAAGCTGCTCTTAAAAGCGGTGCAATAATTACCGCAAATCTTTGTCTTGAACAGAACAGAGAACTTATGTGCATGCCTGGACAAATCTCAAACCCTAACACTGAAGGAATATACAAATTGCTAAAAGCCGGCGCTGCGCTTGTCACTACGACTCAAGATATTCTCGACACAATGGGTTGGGAGTTTAAAAATACTGCGGCTGAAACAGAAGAAAAAAATGATTGTGGACTGGAAGGGCTTCAAAAAGAAATATATGACATAGTATCCAGACAGGACACTGATTTGGATGGTCTTCTTGCAAGAATAAATGTGGAATATGCAGAATTGATTACTGTTTTGACTGGAATGGAGCTTGACGGATATATAAAACAGACAGATGGCGGAAAATACTCTCTTCCTTAATTATTAACAAATGTAAAACTTACATTTAAAAACCTAAATTTTTATAAAAAACATTCCGATATACCTAATATCTGAAAGAAAAGGAAGTAAATTCGGAATGGACAAAGCAGGTTTAATAGCCCAAATAGTTAAAGCAGAAGGTCTAAAAGGTGCAGATGCGGAAGCAAGAAGACGTTCGTTAGATTCGAAGAATGTAAAAGAGCTTGAGCAGATGCTCAATAGCGCTCTTTCTAACAGCAAAACATACAAAGCTGACGGTTCTGAAAAAAGTTTCAGTTTTCTCGGTGAAAATGATTGGGCTGCATTAACGGAGTTGAATTTTAACGGCAATGTCTGGGGAAACGGTATAGTTTCTGATGACCCGTTACTTCCTGAGCTCTCAGAGAGCACTAAAAAAGAATATTCTCTTGTTCAGCAAAAGAAACTTGACGAATTTTTGGCACAATTTCTGTATGATTCAGCTACTGCCGGAGTTGAAGAAATCACCGGTTACAATAAAAGCGTGGGCTGGTTAAATATTACGGACAGGGCGGTAAACGGATTCAAAGTCCTTACCGGTCAGGAAGACAGATTTGGTCTACAGGAAAGACTATCAAAAGAACAAAAGGATGCGCAAGAACTTAAAGATATTGCAGCAAAGCAGCCGGGGGCTTTTGAAGCCAGAATTGAAAGAAAATATGGTATTCCATACAACCATGAAAATGTTGAAAAACTGAAAAAGGCTTCAGAAGAGTTTACCAGAGTAAGCGCTTATCACGACAAACTGGAAACTCTCAAACAGGGTTTTTCTGAGGTAAAAAACACATTGAGACAAGAGCAGGAATATGAACAGGCAAGAAAACATGTCAGAGGACCTGCTGCAGCGTCATTAACACCTCCCGAGCAGTCTTCTCATGAAAAGTTCGGTGAAGTTTTATTGGAATTTTGCGACGGCGACACAGAACTTCTTAACCAATATATGCAGTCTTTAAGCAAAAAATACACAAACAGCTCTGATATCAAAAAAAATATGCCCAAAATTATGGACGAACTCCAGAAACAAATGCAGGCTGAGTACAAAAAAGAGCTTAAGGGAAAATCTTTTGAAAAATATGAAGCTGAATTCAATGCGGCTACTGAAAAGGTTTTGGGTAAAAAGGATTCAAAAACTATTGCTAAAAACTTTGTTCAAAATGCAAAAGCTCAGGCAGCATACACCGAAATAGGTATTGTTATAGCAACATCGCTTCTTCTTCCCGGGTCATCTGCGGTAAAAGGTGCTGTGAAAAAAGCTGCTGTAAAATACGGTGAAAAAGCAGCAATGCAGGGAATGAAAGCGGGTATGACATTTGGGGTCGGTACTATGTCGGGTACACTTGGAGCCTTAAATGCTGCTACCAGTGAAGCCGGATTTACTCCGGAGGCAGTTGCTGAAATAAAAGAAAAATTCAAAAGCGGATTGATGTACGGCGGTTTTGGTGCGTATGCTTCAGGTCCTCTGGGAATGGCTGTAGAAAAAGTGCTTTCAAAGAATCCGTCGGCACTTACGAGCCTTGTCTCTAAAGCTTTCAAACCTGCCGGTGTCTCCGGAGCTCAGGCTGCCGGAGGTTTGACAGAAACCAGCGCAGATGTATTATTCGACCTTATAACGAGTGATATGAGTTTCAAAGAATCGTTTGAAATGAACGGTATAATGAATCTCGGCATGATGATTGCGGGCGGACAGATTGCAAGAAGAACACAAAATGCAATGAATGACATTAAAATACTACAGTCGCCTGACGGAAGTTATGTTTTGAAAGACAAAACCGGCAAAGAACTCTTAAAGACAAACGATCCGAATACAGTTGCAGGCTTTGTGCTTGGAAAAGGATACGAGGCAGCTCAAAAATCCGCACCGGAAAAAACTCAATCAGCCGTACAAAAACCGGCAAATAATGTACAGCAGGGTGTAAATATATCGGATTACAAGGTCGAAAAAGCAGATGAGACGACCTTAAGAGACATCTATGAAATAGACAAAGAGGCATTTGCAGAAACAGACCCTGTTGCTGACAGGTTTGAAGATTATAAAGCAGATATAGATGAACAGAACCTCGAAAGCTACGTAATAAAAAATAAAGACGGAAAAGTCGCAGGATATTTCCAACTTGAACCAATGCATGGAGACCAGCTCTATATCTACAGTATAGGTGTGCCTAAAGAGCTTAGAAATACAAAATCCTCCTTTGCCGCACTTAAACAAATTCAGGAAAATATTAAAAATATTGCGCTTAAAAATGGCGCAAGAACAGTTGCTCTTCACGTAGACGCTTCAAACAAACCTCTCGTGAAATTGTATGAGAAGTTTGGATTTAAGACTGTTGATACAGAGCAGAATTATTTTGCGAACGGTGATGATGCACTTTATATGGAGGCAGATGTTGCAGAAAATACGGGGACAAAATCAACCGCAAATGCTCCGGCTTCTGAAACGGTTTCTTTTAAAGCTGCAGAAAATGAGCCGTCAGCAAAAGAATCTACTGTGAAAGAAACGCAAATTGACCTTTCTGACTTAAAAGAGGGGATGGAAAGCAAAGCAGGAGAAAAACTGTTTGAAAAATTAGGAATAAAGAATATTGAATTGGGAGCTAATGCAAAGTATTTTGATTCAATAGTTAATGATTTAGGCGAAGATTTTGTCGATTTTATAACTCAAAGAAAAGATATTTCCACAACTGAAAACGTACTCGTTTCTTTTATGGAAAAATTTGCGAACACAGCAAACGCTGATATGGCTAAATTCATTCATGACTATAAAAAAGGCGGTGAAGAATTCAATGAATATGAATTGCAGGCACTTTTTGAAAATCCTGAAATATTTAAAAACCTTTCAGAATTTTATAGGATTGCACAGGAAACAGGTCTGGGTGATGTAATTAATGCAGATGCAGCATGGAAGTCAATACAAGTATTTTCAGGATATTTTAAACCAGGTGACGGTTCTGTTATAAGAAAGAATCTCACTGCTCTGAAACAAAGCGGAATCAAGTTCGATGCCAGCGATGGAATGCACCTTACACTAAGCACTATGGGTGCTCTTAAAGACAAATCTCCTGAAGATATTTTAGCTCTTTTGAATAAAATCAATGATGCAACAGGCGGTAAAACACAGAATGACAGCAGCCTCAGTGCGTTTATAGGAAGTGCGACAAAACAGCCGGAAACATTTGATGAAGCTCTGAAGTATGGAAAACTTTTCGGCGGTGAGTTAGAAGATTTCAAAGCCTTTGCTTATGCAGGTGATGGTTTGAAAAATATGGTTGACAATGGAAAAACAGGGCTTATTGAGAAAATGCACGATGCCGGTTATAGCACAGAAGACGCGTTAAGTGTTATCAAGAAGTTCGGTACAAACGGAAACAATGCAATAAAAACGTCTTCGCCAGAAATGCTCGAGGCTTTGATTATCCTTGCAAAAAAGAACGGATCAGAGAAATTACAAGAACGTGCCGGAAGTGTTGGCGATATTATAATGTCTTACAGACAAATGTTTGACGATAAGACCTCCAAGAATCTGCTTGATGTAGTAAAAGTTTTAGATAAAGAGCTTCCTGAATTTAAAATAACTGATTCTTCTGAGCTGCAAGCACTGGATAATTTTGCTCATTTTAGAACGCCTGATGAAATAAAAAATGTCGCAGCTGAGTTAAAACAATACATTGAAAAACCATCTTTGACAGATTTGAAGAATTATATATCTTTTAAAAAGCTCAAACCAGAAATAGATGCGGCTGTATCCCGTATGCCCAAAAGGCAACAGGAGGTTATGAAATACCTCTGTGCTCCTGAAAATCTTCTAAAACATTCTGAATCTATCGATATTGATAGTATAGACATACTTTGTAAAATAGCAGCTGGCGATCCTCAAATAATAAAAGAAATATATGTCCTGAATGGTGATACATTAAAATCACGTGGACAACAGTTTTCGCTTGATGAAATATCTAAAATCGTCAATATGAAATCTAAACAGTATGAAGTTTTCAAAGGGCTTATGGTTCTTGATGAAAAATATCTGCCAGACTCTTCTCAAAATCCATCAATGAAAAAGAGACAGCTGACTTTTGAAGAGCTACAAGATGTGGCAAAATATGCGACAGTAAAATCTGCACCGGATTCTGATGCAATAATAGACAGAGTCAAAGAGCTGCTTATTCTTCATGAAAAACCCGGAATGGATATGGGACAACTCACTATAAATGAAATTACTAATTTTGTTTCTCTGGATGAAAAACAGTATCAAAGAGTTATAGACATGTACCCTAAGGCAAAATGTGCAGCTACTGTGATTAAGAAAGCAGCGGCTCTGCCGGATGATAGTTATGAAAAATTCGTAACCGATTATCTAAATAAACAGGCTGAATACCCGACAATAGATTTTCATGATGCTGTGGCTTATTTTGAAAAAGGAAAAGAAGCTTTTGATGCAGCTCTTGAATTGTCCAAAAAAGGTTATCCCTCCTCAAATCTGTCTGCTGCAATAACGAGAGTATCTCCTATTAACTTCAACAAAGCGGAATTCGTTGAAAAAATATCAAAACTTAATCCTGACATAAGTCCTTCCGTGTTAGGAAAGAATTTTAATGTAAAAAATTTAGATCCTGAAAGAATTAATGATTTTGTGAAAACATTAATGGATAATAAAAAACAGCTCCAGCATAATGACCGACCTCTGCTTCAGGATAAGGATATTCTTGGGTTGATTAACGGACCTTTTGGCTATAGTAGCAACAGAAATTTAGTAAAACTATTTTCAATTCTTGATGATGAAACAATAAAAGCCTCTATGGCAGGGAAATATGACGGGGTCAAGCATCTTCTTGATTTGTCAAATCATCTTGATTTCTATGGTGTAGAAGAGATTCCGGTTCTTAAGGAAAAACTTGCACAGCTTCCGCTTCCCCAGCAGCGGCTTGATAAATTCATTGCAATAATGGAAGTCACGAGTGCAAAACATTCTGATTCAATGGATCTTGTAGATCTCATTAAAAGTCCTAAAGTCACTGACACTCAAAAGCAGACAATGCAGCGTATTTTCTCATCAGGAAAACCTTATGCAGAACAAATTGATGATTTTATAAAAGAAATGAATGTTCCGAAGTCCTCGGAGAAGAGAGTACGTGAGTTTTTACAGAAAGGAAAATTCAACGAACGTATATCTATAAAAACAGTGGATACAAAGGCACAGCTTGCAAAAATTGAAAAGAATATTGCGGCGACAATTGCTAACGATAAAATGCCTCAGGACAAAAAAGACGCGCGTCTTGCTCAACTGAATGCACAAAAAGAAGCGTTAAAAAATACTCAGGACAGTAAAACAGTTTCAATGAGTCCTCAGGCACTTGCTGATTTGACGAGAATGGTAGAACATCATATAAATCAGGTTAATAATGATATTGAATTTAACCGTGCAATCACTGACCAGATATATTCAAAACACGGTATCAAACCGTCTGTGGAATTGCAGGATAAATTAGAATATGACATCAAATATGAAACAAAACTCCTCAGCGGAGATTCTGATTTTTCAACTGAGTATAAAAACCTTATAAAAATGATGGATTCTGACCCCTCAAAACCGCTCTCAGAACTTCGTGAATCCGTACCAGAAAATCAGGCAACAAGAAAACTCTTTGAAGAAAACGGTCTGGACTATGAAAAATGGACAAAATTCGATGAAACATTTGAAAAGCCTTTTACATTAGAAGTAAATGCACGTGAAGCACTGGAGTCTGTGCAAAAGAATGCCGCTGGTGAGTTTGCGGCAGTTACGCTATCGGATTTGCCAGATAAAGACATAAAATTCATTGAATCAATTATTGCCGATGTTTATAAAAACAAATTCAAAACAGAAATGCCTGCTGCTTATACATCAGATAAGGGCTTTGTAAAAAAGGATGGTCAACCTCTTACCCGTCAGCAGCATATAACACTGATTCAAGAGGTTATAGACAAAATTAAAGAAAATAAAGAATTCGGTATTGAAAAAAATTCTGACGGAACTACACGAACAAGTCTATTTGCAAATGAATTCTTAAACCACCTTGAATCAAGAATAAAAGATCTTAATGATGCTGCACAGCTAAAAGATATGAAAGAAGAACTTTATGTCAGACTCTCTGACGATGACGATGTTGGCAGAAATCTGTTTTTTGGCAACCACGTCCATTGCTGTACCTCTGTCCAGAATTTTAACGGATTTGCGCAGCCTCAGCATCTTATGAACACTTATGTCAGGGGCATTGAAATCGTAGACAAAAATGGCAATTCGTATGGAAACTCGATGTGCTATTTTGCGAAAGTAGATGGTAAGCTGACATTTGTTATAGACAGTTTTGAAGCGAACGGAAAACTCGGGGCAAGCAAAGAAGTAACTGATGCAATTATTAGTACAGGAAAACTCATCTGTGCTGAGATGGGACGTCCGGATGCAGTCGTAATGTTGGGACCAAATTACAACAAAATTAATACAAGTCGTTTTGCGCTAACAAGCGGTCATACAATAGAAATCATAGGACAAGCTCCTGAAAGAACTTATATTGACTGTATTGGCGGAAGAGGCAATATAAATGTTCCCGCTGAAGGTAAAATAATGAATGAAGTGAAAGATATTGCACATATCAGTAATGTTCGACCAAAAATGAAGGGTGTTGAATCTCTGTCACAAAGAGATGTATGGAATATCAACCAAAATTCTCAGGATATTGCAAGAACAATTCATGAAAAATCCGCTGAATCACTAAAAACTATTGAGCAGTTATTTGGCGTCCAGAAAGGCAAAAAAATCGATGGTACCTTGCTCATGTATCGTGAAAAGGGTGAAAACGGACTTAATAAGAAATATTACAGAAAAGTTCTGCAATATGATTCAATGATTGAAAAAGTCAAGAAAAATGAACTCACTCCCGCACAGATTGCAGAAGGCAAAAAGCCTCTTACACCGGAAGAACAGAATGCTGAAATTCAAAGACTTACAGCAGAAAAGGAACGTCTTATCGGCAACATGCAGGCGGCTATGGCGAGATTCGGCGATGCTCAGGGTGCAAGAATTGTTATGGATAATCCGACGCCGGAAAAAACCGAAGAACTAACACAGAATATAATAAAGGGCATTGAAAAAGGTGATATAGAAGTCATTGACTTTGAAAATTACGGTAAGGATGATGACTCTACCTACTTTACACGTGAACAAATCGAACGTATTGCAGAAGCCTCGGGCGGCGGTAATGATAAAATCAACCCGCTTCCGAAAGTAAAAGCATCTAATTACACAACAACACAGATGGTATTAAAACTGAAAAACGGAACTTATCTTGAGCTTCAAATTCGCGGTGAAAAAATAAACGATCTTGCGGAAGCAGAGCATATTCTCTATAAAATAAGAGAAGGCGAGGGCGGTCCTGCAACAGTAGAAAAGGCTTACAAACAAGTTATGTCGAATCCCGAACTGAATAAAAAATACGAGCAATATGTCAGTGAATATTATGACTATTCTCGAAAATTAGAAATGGGACAAAATACAAAACCGCCGGAGCTTCCGGATGGACTGGACAAAGTTCTTGATATGGACTATCTTCTGAATTTGGTCAAGAAGGGGCTTGCTCATTAAAGCAGATAGCAAAAAATAAGATATTCTGGTTTAATAATATTAAACATAAGGAACTGATTTATGATAAAATTTGACGGAAATGATTACAACTCTCGTATAAACACGAATTTTAAATCAAACAATAAAAAGGATAAAAAAATGGATGACATAAAAGAGCTGGTACAAAAAGTTGTAGATGAAGCAGACAGAAGGATGACGGATGTCGGTCCGTTTTCTGTAGAAATTGAACAAAAAAATATGAATCCATTTAAATATGTCAGTTCATACGGCGTAAAAATAAGACCGGAATCGTCAGAAGATAAAGCCCAGAGAGTTGTACGCTTTTTTGCCAAAAACGAGTCTGAAACATACGAACATGAATCAGCAAACAAGGCAAAAGGCACGAGAGAAGAAATTCTTGAATATTTAAAATTCGGAGAATTTGCAGAAGATTTAAAGAACTATGTAGATACTGTCAGTGATAAATTCTATATGGACGGTAACAGATAATATTTAAAAAGCCCGTATTCAAAAGAATTCGGGCTTTTATTCAAATCTGCACTGCAGTCTCAATCAGGTTGTTGCATTGCCTGTAAGCATAGAAACAATGCTGTTTATAAATTCAGTTATTTTGTCAATAAAACTTCCAAACCAGCTCTGAGCTGAAGAATTTGACTGGTTGTTGTTATTTGTCTGATTGTTATTGTTCTGAGCTTCTTTCTCAGCCTGATTTTTTATAGCGTTTTCATAATAGTTTGTGTTCACATCGTCCATTGATACAATATGATTTGGCTTTGTTTGTTGCTCTGTTTGCTGAACACTATTTCCTTGAGATGGCTTTGTCTGAGGTTTTACATCATTAATATTCGATGTTGTTTCATTGCCAAAATCAAATACATCACCGTCAAGCGGATCCTTGAAAGTCAAAATGACTGCACTTTGCGTTCCATCGCCGTTGTCTTTAATAGTTCCGGTTCCTTTTCCGGTAATTTTTAATGAATTAATTACAAGGTTTACAAAATCTGTTACATTCATAGTGCCATTCTCCGTTCTTATATTATCTTATTCGGCACCGGTACAGATAATCTTTAGGGTTTTAAACAAAATGTTTACATTTATTTACAAATAAACCGACTTTAAAAGCCGGTTTATTTATTTTTATTTATGTTTTGATTCAAGATCTCTCAATTCCCGCTGGTATGGGGAGATTTTATTTAGTTTGAAAATCACGTCAGGTATGACCTTCAGTGCATAATCAATATCTTCTTCTGTAGTAAACCTGCTGAGACTGAAACGAATACTTCCATGAAGTGCTGTAAAAGGAACTCCCATTGACTTCAATACATGGCTTGGTTCGAGGCTTCCGCTTGTACAAGCACTTCCCGAGCTTGCACATATACCCAAATCACTCAGGTGAAGCAATATGAGTTCACCTTCTATGTACTGAAATCCTATATTCGTTGTGTTTGGGACTCTGTTATATACGGAACCGTTTACTCTGGCATTGTATACTGATTTCAGTATACCGTTTTCTAGTTTGTCTCTTAATGCCTTTACTTTCGTCAGCTCATAATCCATGTTTTCAAGAGCCTCACGTGCTGCAGCTCCGAGACCGACTATGTGTGTTACGTTTTCAGTGCCTGCACGTTTTCCTCTTTCCTGATGTCCGCCGATAATCAGCGCAGGCAGAAGAGTTCCTCTTTTTATGTAAAGAGCGCCAACACCCTTCGGGGCATGAATTTTGTGTCCGGCTATACCCATGAGGTCTATATCCGTGTTTTTTACATCAATCGGGATTTTGCCTGCTGCCTGTACTGCATCAACAAAAAATTTTGTTTTAGGGTTTTTCTTTTTTACTATTGATGCTGCTTTTTCGACCGGCAGAATAACACCTGTTTCATTGTTCGCCATCATTATGCTGACAAGAGCCGTATCTTCAGTTACTGCTTCGCCAAGCTGGTTCATGTCGAGATTGCCCTGATTGTCAACATCGAGATAAGTTACATCATATCCGAGTTTTTCATAGTATTTATATACATTCAAAACACACGGGTGTTCAATTTTAGTTGTAATAATATGCTTTTTATTTTTGTTAGCTTCGAGAATGCCCTTTATCGCCATATTAGCGCTTTCAGAGCCTGAACCGGTAAATACAATTTCAGATGAATCAGAAGCTCCGAGAAGATTTTTTACCGACTCGCGTGCTTCAGCAATCACATGAGCAACCTTTCCTCCGAATTCATGCATGCTGGACGGGTTTCCGTAAAGTTCGCAGAAATATGGCTTCATTGCCTCGAATACTTTCGGATCAACCATAGTGGTCGCATTATTATCAAGATATACAATTTTTTCCATAATTTTCCCCTTGTTTAAACATCTACAACTTCAATATCCGGAGAAATATGCTCTTTTAACGAGGCTTCTACAAAATTTTTCAAAGTATTTGATGAAAATTTGCAAGATTTGCAGCTGCCTTTCAAAGACACATAGACCTTGTTGTCTTTTATATCGACAAGTTCAATGTCTCCGCCGTCTTTTCTCAGTTCGTTAGATATGTACTTTTCAATGACGTTATTTACTTTCAGTATAAGTTGTGTTGCCGTCATACTGGAGATATCAATTTTTTCTTTTTTATTTTGATACTCATCAAGAATTTTTTGTATCGCTATATGACACTGTCCGCAAGCACCACCTGCTTTAGCATAATTCATTACGTCTTCAAGATCAGTCAGATGATTCTGTTCAATTACTTCTCTGAGTTGTGTTTCTGTGACATGGTAGCAGCGGCAGATGATTTTTTCGTCGCAGTGTTCTTTTGTGTCTTCGCCGTAATAATTTGCGATAGCAGCTTCAAGCGCTTCATGTCCCATGACAGAACAATGCATTTTCTGAGGCGGCAAACCGCCAAGCGCGTCAGCTATTTCTTGATTTGTAATTTTTTTTGCTTCATCAATATGTTTACCGATTATCATTTCCGTCAGCACGCTCGAGCTAGCGACAGCAGAACCGCAGCCGAAAGTCTGGAACTTTGCGTCAGTGATAATCCCGTTTTTATCTACTTTTAAATATAGTTTCAACGCGTCACCGCAGGAAAGAGAACCTGCTTCTCCGATTGCATCAGCATTTTCTATTTCTCCCACGTTGCGCGGATTTTTGTAGTGATCAATTACTTCCTTTGTATATTCCCACATATTAATTACCTCGTGTCTAGTCTTTTATAATTAACATGTTACTCCAAAGAAAAGAAAATAGAATGATTGTTAATAATTTTATAATGATTTTTTTTGTTTGGCTATCCGCATAATCGTTTCTTTTATATTATAAGCCGGTGCAATAAATTTTGCGGTATGGTCAGCCGCTTTATAGATTTTTTCACACAACTCTATTGCTGTATCCAGTAAGATATGGAGCGTACTCTCTTCTTTTTTTGAATTATGTTTTATGCACTGAATGATGTAAGATAGTGCCATTGTATGAGAGTAAATGTTTGTCTGGTCGCTGAGTATTTCTATATTTCTGAAGAATTTTTCAGATTCAAAATTTTCTTCTTCTATTTTGCACATGTATTATATCTTTCTTAAACAGTAATATATGTCATATTAAGCTTATTGTCAATAGATATAATTTATATGTATGGACATTAAAACCTTTAAGCGTAAAATTGGATTGAACATTAAATCAATTCGTACTAAAAGAGATTTAAAGCAAACTGAACTTGCTGATTTTTCGCTGGTATCAAAAGAAACTATAGGTAAAATTGAACGCGGACAACAGAATTTTACCATTGATACTCTTTATGCTATCGCAGAGGTTCTAAAAGTTGAGCCTAAGACCCTGCTCGATTTGGATGAATAAAAAAAATTGTAACGCTGCTGCTTAACTATATGAAATTTTTTTGTTTTTGTAGTACTATATTGGCATGATGGTTTGATGAAACCTTGGAAGACTTAGTTGGGGAATTTATTAATATGACGTCACAAACAAACTATAGTGCAGATAATATCAGAGTGTTAGAAGGGCTTGAAGCTGTCAGAATGAGACCGGGCATGTATATCGGTTCGACTTCGCAGCGCGGGTTGCACCACTGTATATATGAAATCGTTGACAATTCAATCGACGAGGCTCTTGCCGGATATTGTACACAGATTACTGTTACAATTAACGCGGATGAAAGTGTTACTGTTGAGGATAACGGTCGTGGTATTCCTGTTGATATAAAAGCTGATACAGGAAAGTCTGCTCTCGAAATCGTTCACACTGTTCTCCACGCAGGCGGTAAGTTTGGTGACGGTGGATACAAAGTTTCAGGCGGTTTGCACGGTGTTGGGGCGTCTGTAGTAAACGCGCTCTCTGAAAAATATGTTGTTGAAGTTTCCAGACAGGGATACGTATGGAGACAGGAATATTTAAGAGGTGAGCCGAATACTCCTGTTGAAAAAATCAGAGAAACAGACAAAACAGGTACTAGAACTACTTTCTGGCCGGATCCTGAAATATTTACGGAAACTACTCAAATCGACAGAGATGTTATCGCTAACAGATTAAGAGAGATGGCATTTTTGAACAAAGGTCTGAAAATCAGATATATTGATGCAAAATCTAATGATGAGCAGGATTTTCATTTTGAGGGCGGAATCGGAAGTTATGTTGAATTTTTGAACAAAAACAAGACGGTTCTTTTTGAACAACCTATTTATATTGACAAAGTTGTTGATGAAATGCGTGTTGAGATAGCAATGCAATATACTGATGCTTACAATGAATCAGTTTTGAGTTTTGCTAACAATATCAACACTCACGGCGGCGGAACACACCTTACCGGATTTCGAAACGGTATTACAAGGGTTTTGAATGATTACGCCAGAAAAAATAAACTTATTAAAGAATCGGAAGCAAATCTTTCGGGAGATGACGTCCGAGAAGGGCTTACCGCAATTGTTTCTGTAAAACTTCCAAATCCGGAATTTGAAGGACAGACAAAGGATAAACTCGGCAGCTCTGAGGCTACTGCTGCGGTTCAAGATACAATCAGGGATAAATTACAGGAATGGCTGGAGTTTAATCCTAAATATGCAAAAATTATTATAGAAAAAACACTTCAAGCGCAGAGAGCAAGAGAGGCAGCTCGTAAGGCAAGAGAATTGACCAGAAGGAAATCGGCACTGGAGACATCCACACTGCCCGGAAAGCTCGCTGACTGTTCAAGCCGTGAAGCGGACAAATGCGAACTCTATATTGTTGAGGGAGATTCTGCGGGCGGTTCTGCAAAACAGGGCAGAAACAGAATGTTTCAGGCAATTTTGCCGCTTAGAGGTAAGATTCTTAACGTTGAACGTGCGCGTCTTGATAAGATGTATGCTAACAATGAAATCAAATCAATGGTTCAGGCGCTCGGTATCAATATAAGTAAAAATGAAGATGATGTTGATATAGAAAAATTAAGATATCACAAAATTATTATCATGACCGATGCTGATGTGGACGGTGCTCACATTAGAACGCTGCTATTGACTTTCTTTTTCAGATATGCAAAGCCGCTTCTTGACCACGGTCATGTCTTTATTGCTCAGCCGCCTTTGTATAAAATTACACAGGGCAAAACATCAGAGTATCTGTATGATGACAGAGCTCTTGATAAAATGCTGAGAGAACGCGGAATCAAAGGTTTGACTCTGTATGACAAAAAGAAAGAAAAGAGTTCAACAGGAGAAGAGCTTGAAAAACTTATTGCAAACATGTCCGCATTCTATCATTCGTTTAATAACCCGCTGATAAGCGCTATTCCTTCTGTTGTTATGAGGGCACTTGTTCGTTCTAATATTGAAGCAAGCGACTTTGACAGTCAGGAAATTATGCAGGAAAGATGTGAATATATAAATCACTATCTGCAGGATCACGCTCAAAATTACGGTATTACGGAAGCTAAGGATTATAGAGTCGAAATCAAATTCAATACAGAAACATGCAAATATAATCTTAACCTCCATCTTGAACGCGAGACTGAAACTGTACTTTTGACTAACATTTTGATTAAGAGCAACGAATATCAGCGAGTAAAAAATGCATACCCGCTAATCAGAAACTTCTTGATAGAGGAAGAAAAAGTTCTGGTTGTCGATCTCGGTGCAGAAGAAGTTCAGATTACTTCCTTTGCTGAACTCCAGAGAATTGTTGAAGAAAGAGGTAAAAAAGGTCTTACACTGCAGCGATTCAAAGGTCTGGGTGAAATGATGCCTCAGCAGCTCTGGGAAACAACAATGGATCCGGCAACAAGAACACTGTTAAAGGTTAATGTAGAAGATGCTATGCTTTGTGACCAGCTGTTCGATATTTTGATGGGTGACAAAGTAGAACCACGCAGAGATTTTATCGAAGCAAATGCTGTTTATGCAACAAATATTGATACTTAATATTCATAAAAAAGGAGCAGACATCTGCTCCTTTTTTATTTAATTATTATTAGAATATTTTTCAAGTGCTTTTTTTAGCGGTGCTTTTTGTTGAAGACCTGACATTTGTTCCATAAGCTTTCCGTTTTTGAAAATTAAAATTGCCGGAATGCCGCTGATGAAATAGTCGGCAGCTGTTGTTTCATTTTCATCAATATTTAAAGTTGCAACTTCTGCGATTCCTTCCATTTCATTCGCAAGTTCTTTCACTATTGGCATTTGTCGCTGGCAGTATCCGCACCATGGCGCATAAAAGTCAACGAGAACAGGTTTGTCCGTATTATCCAGCTGAGTTTTAAAATTTTCATCAGTAAGTTCAATTATTTTTGACATTTTTGCTCCTTATTTGTTGAACAACTTTTCTCTTATATCATCTATAGACAACTGTCTGAAACACAAAAACCAGTCATGGCATTTTGCATCTTTGGGCTTTTGTTCTACTCTTGCAATTGCTTCTTCCCAGGATTCAGGCGGAGGGATAATTGTATCGTCTCCGGGTTCCCAGTTTGCCGGTGTTGCTACATCAAACATATCTGTTGTTTGCAGCGCAATAAGAAGTCTTCTTATCTCATGCAAATTGCGACCGTTTGCATCCGGGTAAAACAGAATTGCCCTGATAATACTGTGCGGGTCTATTATATAAACTGCACGTACTGATTTTGTATTGCAGGCTGTCGGGTGAATCATATTGTAGAGTTTTGCAATTTCCATTTTTTTATCATCAATGATAGGATATGAAACTTCTATGTTTTCTAATCCGTTGTATTTTATTTTTTCTTTTATTTCTTTTAACCACGCCATATGAGAATTTATGCTGTCAACGGAAAGTCCGAGAAGCTTTGTGTTTAACTGGGTAAATTCATATGCCATTGATTGAAAAAGCATAAATTCTGTTGTGCAAACAGGCGTAAAATCTGCAGGATGAGAGAAAAATATAGTCCAGCTTCCCTTAAAATCCTCTGGAAAATTTATTTTTCCCTGCGTTGAGTCAGCTCGAAAGGACGGGGCTGTATCTCCTATAAGCGGAGTCTTTTGGAATTGCTGTTTTGCGCTGTATGCTCCGAGGGCAAATAGTGCAATCGGTAATACTATTTTTTTAAACATATATCCACCTTTCAAAATTGGTTTTTGAGTTTATAATACAGTTTCTTATATATTGCTTGCTTTTACATTGCCTTTTCTATTTATATACGAAAGTAGTATCTTTCTTTTTTGATGACCGCTCTGTCGAACAATGTAAAATTTGATACTGATTTTTATAATATTTTTTGTCGGGTACAAGAAAGGAAAATCTAAATGACAGAATTATTACAGATTTATAAATGCAATATTTGCGGAAATATAGTAGAAGTTCTTCACTCCGGAGATGGTGAGCTGGTCTGCTGCGGAGAGGCTATGAAACTTTATGAAGAAAATACTGTTGATGCTACGCTTGAAAAACATGTTCCAGTTATTGAAAAATCAGATGATGACCATATAAGAATAAAAGTCGGCTCTCAGCCTCATCCAATGGAAGACAAGCATTATATAGAATTTATAGAAGCAATTTCTCCTGATGGCAGGTATATGAAAAGAAAATTTTTGCATCCGCATGAAGAACCTGTTATGGATTTTAAATGCGGTTGTGATAAAATAAAAGCCAGAGAATTGTGTAATATACATGGATTATGGAGTAGCGAAAATGATTAAAGAAACTTTAAACAACGCAATTAACAAACAAATTAACGAAGAAATGTACTCCGCTTATTTGTATCTTTCAATGTCAGCTTACTTTGAAGAAATGTCTCTTAAAGGATTTGCAAGCTGGATGAAAATTCAGGTCCAGGAAGAGATTGCCCACGCAATGGGACTTTATGATTATCTTCATGCAAGAGACGGAAAAGTTGTTCTGGAAGCAATTCAAAAACCGAATTGTGAATGGAATTCTCCTATCGAAGTCTTTGAAGCAACACTTAAACATGAACAGTTTATTACATCAAAAATTTCTGAGCTTATGGATGTTGCTGAAGAAGCTAAAGACAGAGCTGCTTTATCATTCTTGCAGTGGTACATAAAAGAACAGGTTGAAGAAGAATCAACAGCAAAAGATATTCTTGCAAAACTTAATTTTGCAGGTGCAGATACTAATGCACTTTTGCTTATTGATAGTGAACTGGGCGCAAGAACTTTCACCCAGCCTGTTATAGGTTAGTAAAATTCTAAAAAATGCGCCGATTTATCCGGCGCATTTTTTATTGAAACACCTTTATAAAATTACGGCTGAACAGAAATTCTATAAATTTTTGGAAGCTACTTTTTGTTCCTGTTTCGGAGGCTAAAAGTTTTGTTATAGTACCTGTTGTATTACCGGTTTCTTCCGGCAGAGCAATGCCTATTTTGTATGATTGCTGAGAAAATGTAAACTGCGGAACTTCTCCATTGAGCGGTTCTTTGGGAGTCATCCCGTATTTTTTTAGAGCTTTTTCAATATCTCTGCAGATGTTACTGCCACCGATTAAATAATTTGTTCCTGATAATTCCATAAAACTCTTAATCCTTTCTCTTATATATAAACACATAAATGTTTCACAAATTGCTATTGGTGGATTATTTGATATTGCCGGAAGACTGCTTCAAATAATTTTAAAAAGCGTATTGTTTGTTTTTATTAATTTAAAATAATTAGAATTTTAACATAACTTAATAAAAATTCCGAAAAAAGTTGAAAAAAGGGCGTGTCGGAGTCGTTTGAAAATATTAATTATGCCATTAATTTAAATAAACAATCTCTACATTGTTAGCAAAAAATCGTCAAAGATTTAATATAATCAGCGTTTATCGCTTGTTTTTGAAATTTTAGCATGTAGAATAAAAATTGCGGGTACATTTGTGCCTGAAAATCGAATGGTAGAACAACAAATCACCAAAAACAAAAACATAGTCGAAAAGAAGGTAAAATGTCAAAAGATGTAATTGAATTTGAGGGAAAAATTCTTGAATCGCTTCCAAACGCAATGTTCAAAGTAGAACTGGAAAACGGACACGAAATTTTGGCCCATATCTCAGGAAAAATCAGAAAGAATTTCATAAAAATTCTTCCCGGCGATAAAGTTAAAGTCGAAATGACTCCATATGACCTCACCCGCGGCAGAATCACATATAGATTAAAGTAAATAAAAAAAGGAATAAAAAATGAAAACCAGAGCATCAGTAAAAAGAATGTGCAAAGATTGCAAAGTAATCAGAAGAAGAGGCAGAATCACAGTTATCTGCTCTAACCCTAAACATAAACAAAGACAGGGTTAATTGAACTGTTAAAGCGAATGCTTTACAGATAAACGTTCCGGGCGGCTGACGGAACAGAGTAATAAAAAAAATCACAATAAGTACAATACAAGGAGAAAAAATGGCAAGATTGGCTGGGGTTGATTTACCCCGTAACAAAAGAATGATAATAGCTTTGACCTATATCTACGGTATAGGACCTACACGTTCTGCTAAAATTTTAAAAGCTTGCTCAATATCAGAAGACTTGAGAACAGATGACCTCACGGATGATGATATTAAAAAGCTTAGAGACGAACTGTCTAATTATCATATCGAAGGTGACTTGAGAAGAGAAGAAGCTCTTAACATCAAAAGACTTTCAGAAATCAACTCTTACAGAGGAATGCGTCACAGAAGAAAACTCCCTGCAAGAGGACAAAGAACAAAAACTAATGCTAGAACCAGACGCGGTAAGAAAACAGGACCGGTAGCTAAGAAAAAATAACGGATTTAATTAATCCCAAACAGATTTAAATAATAGTAATAATTAAAGGATATAAAAATGGCAAGACCAATTAAAACTAAAAAGAAAGAAAAAAAGAATGTATTGCAGGGTGTTGTACATATTCAATCAACATTCAATAATACAATCGTAACTTCTTGTGACACACAAGGTAATGCTATTGCATGGGCATCAGCAGGTGCCTGCGGTTTTAAAGGTGCCAGAAAAGGTACTCCGTTTGCCGCTCAATCTGCAGCTGCTCTCGTAGCAAAAAAATCAGCAGACCAAGGTATGAAAAAAGTTGAAGTTTATATCAAAGGTCCGGGTTCAGGCAGAGAAACAGCTATCAGAGCTATTCAGGCTGCTGGACTTGAAATCACATTAATCAAGGACGTTACTCCTATTCCTCATAACGGATGCCGTCCGCCCAAAAAACGTAGAGTATAATTAATAAAAGACAAAGGAGTCAAAATTGGCTAGATATACAGGACCTACAAACAAACTTTTCCGCAACTACGGCGTTACGGATTTGTCAAACAGAAAGCTTGTTTCTTCTTTGAGACAGACTGCTTCAGGTCAGCATGGTGCTGCAAGAAAAAAACTTTCTGATTATGCCGTTCACTTAAATGAAAAACAAAAAATCAGACTTACTTATCTCGTAAGTGAAAAACAATTTGCTAAATATTATCACAAAGCCGCTGCTAAAAAAGGCGTAACAGGTACTATTCTTCTGCAAATGTTAGAACGCAGACTGGACAATGTTGTGTTCAGAGCAGGATTTGCTGCTACAAGAAAACAGGCAAGACAGATTGTAAACCACGGACACATTCTTGTTAACGGCAAAAAAGTTGATATTCCTTCATTCCTGGTTTCAGCCGGTGATGTAATAACAGTAAAAACAAGAAGCGCAGATTTTATTAAATCTGTACTTGAACCCATTGACGCTGCAATGGCACCTGTATGGATGACTGTTGACAGAGAAGCACAAAAGATTACGTTCGACAGAATTCCTGAAAGAGAAGAACTCGATCCTGAATTCAAAGAACAGCTTGTAATTGAGTACTACTCTAAGTAATCCGGTAAATAATTAGGAGATTAAATTATGGAATTGAAAATTAAATGCGTAAATACAACAACTGACTCAGACGGTTCTCAATACGGTAAATTCGTAATCGAACCGCTCGAAAGAGGTTTCGGTACTACTATCGGTAACGCACTGAGACGAGTTCTTCTTTCTTCACTTGAAGGAGCAGCTGTTACTGCTGTCAGAATTGAGGGTATTACTCATGAATACACTGCAATCCCTGGTGTTGTGGAAGATGTAATCGATATTATGCTCAACCTTAAGGGACTTGTTGTAAAAACAGACAGCAAAGAAACACAGCATTTAAGATTAGACGTAGAAAAAGCAGGTCCGGTGCTTGCTTCAGATATTCAGCTTCCTGCAGGTGTTAAAATTGTTAACCCTGACTGGGTTATCTGCACAATTGCAGAAGGCGGCAGCATTCACGCTGATATCCTTGTTGATACCGGAAAAGGCTATATTACTCAAGACGTATTAAAAGAAAATAAAGGAAGTATGCCTATAGATATGCTTCCGATAGATGCTACTTTCATGCCTATCAAAAGAGTATCATACAACGTTGAACATACCCGTGTAGGCGATATTACCGATTTCGACAAACTGGTTTTGGAAATTTGGTCAAATGGCAGCATCGATGTAAACAATGCATTGTCACAAGCAGCTAATATGCTGATTGAACACTTTATGCAAATTGCTTCTATTACAGGTCAGCCTGTAACAGTTTCAGTTCCACAGACTGTTGCTGTAGCAGAAGAAGTTGTTGAAACTTCTGAAGAAGCTCCTTCAATTTCTATTGAAGATCTTGAGCTTTCAGTTAGAGCATATAACTGTCTGAAAAGAGCTAGTATAAACTCAATGGCAGAATTGCTCAAAAAATCAGAACATGACTTGCTGAATATTAAAAACTTCGGTAAAAAATCTTCTGATGAAGTAATTGAAAAGCTTCACCAGTTTGGATTGGATCTTATGCCAAATCCAGAGGGTGTTGATCTTGAAGAAGTGTTATAAATAAAAAATTACCAGATTAGAATAAAAGAAAAAGGACATAAAAATGAGACACCAGTGTAACAGACACAGACTCGGAAGAGCACAAGACCAGAGAAAAGCATTGCTTCGCTCACTGGCAACTGAACTCTTTTTGCACGGCGAAATTAAAACCACTATGTCCAGAGCAAAAGCTCTGAAGCCGTATGCTGAATCTCTCATCACGCTTGCAAAGCGCGGTGACCTTCATGCAAGAAGACAGGCAGCTAAATTTATCTTCGACAATGAAACAGGAAGATTGATGGACGCAGAAACAGGTGCTATTGTTGAGTCAAAAGAAGAAGGCAAAAAGGTTATGCCTGAAACTGTGTTGAGAAAACTCTTCGCAGAACTTGGCAAAAAATATGCAAACAGAAACGGCGGATACACAAGAATATACAGAATGCCGCCAAGACGCGGCGACGCTACAGAAATGGCTTTAATTCAAATCGTGTAAGATGCCTAAATACGCGCTAAAAGTTGAATACATAGGTACAAATTATGCTGGTTCACAAAAACAGCCGAACCAGAAAACCATACAGTCAGAACTGGAAAGCGCACTTTGTACATTGACAGGGGGCTGTTCTGATAATAGCAGCAATATACCCAAATCAATAAAAACAATATTCTCAGGACGCACCGATGCAGGTGTTCACTCCAGAGGGCAGGTTGTCCATTTTGTGACAGAGGAACCGATTGTTGCTTCAAAGTTTCTCAATTCACTAAATGGATTGCTACCGAAAGATATCAGTGTCTCTGAAATTTTTGAGGTTTCTGATGACTTTCACGCCCAGAAGAGCGGACGATACAGGCGCTATCACTATCGTATTGTAAACAGACAGCAAAGGAGCGTATGGGATGGTCATTCTCTTCTTGTCAGGAAAGAACTTGACATAGAAAGAATGAATAAAGCTCTGAGCTATTTAATCGGAGAACATGATTTTACTTCTTTTAAATCTGCTCAGGCCACAGATCCTGCTTCTGTTTGTGTTATGTACAAAGCTCAATGCACAAAATCTGGTGATGAAATCAAAATAGAGATTGTCGCAAACAGGTTTTTGTATAACATGGTCAGAACAATAGTCGGAACATTATTGTTGATTGAGAAAAATAACCTTGAACCCGTGGTTATGAAACATATTCTCGATGCAAAAGACAGAACAAAAGCAGGTCCGACAGTCAGCCCCGACGGACTGACACTAATGGAAGTAGGGTACATACCCTATTGTAATTAAACTAATAACACTATGGAGATAACTGAAAGATGAAAACTTATTCAGCAAAACCTCTTGAAGTTGAAAGAAAATGGTATGTAATCGATGCAGAGGGTAAAACTCTGGGTAGATTGGCAACCGTTGCTGCAAACCTTCTTAGAGGTAAAACCAAGCCGAATTATACTCCTAATGTTGATACAGGCGATTTCGTAATTGTTATCAATGCGGATAAAATTCAGGTTACAGGTAAAAAAGAAACTGACAAAATTTACTACCACCACACAATGTATCCGGGTGGTTTGAAGGCTATTTCTTTCAAAGATTTGATGGAAAAAGACCCGACAAAAGCTATTGAAAAAGCAGTTAAAGGTATGCTTCCGCACAATACTCTGGGTGCTCAGCAGTTCACAAAACTCAAAGTATATGCTGGTTCTGAACATCCTCATGCTGCACAAAAACCTGAAGTTTACGAAATGGAGGTTAAATAATGGCAGACGAAATTAAAGCAACAGGAAGAAGAAAAACCTCTATTGCAGTTGTAAAACTCGTTAAAGGTAAAGGCAGAGTTTTCGTAAATGGCAAAACACTTGCTAATTACATCGGAAACAGACCGGCACTTGAAATGATGATTTTTAAACCCCTTGCTTTGACAGAAAATATGGAAAACTTTGATGTTAAAGTTAAAGCTGTAGGTGGCGGTATTGCATCACAGGCCGGTGCTATTAAACACGGTATTTCAAGAGCATTGCTCCAGTACAATCCGGAATTGAGACAAGTTCTTAAAGCAGAAGGATTGTTGACCAGAGATGCTCGTGTTAAAGAACGTAAAAAATACGGTAGAAAAAGAGCTAGAAAAAGATTCCAGTTCTCAAAACGTTAATTTTTACAAACAATATCACAAAACACAAGGCACCCAAAAGGTGCCTTGTGTTGTATAAACAAAAGTTTTGATAATGTTAGACTCCATATATGAGCTGTTTTGCAAATTTTACTGAATCTTCTGTAACATCACCAGCTGCAAGCATTGCAATTGCATTAATTTTATTTTCTTCATCGAGAATATACACATGAACCTCTGTGGATTCATTCTGGCTTTTTGCAACATAAAAATGTCTGTCAGATTTTGCAGCAATTATTGGTTGGTGCGTGATAGCAATAATCTGGCGTGCTCTGGCAAGTCTGGATATTTCTTCTGCTACAGCCTGAGATGCTTTTCCAGATATTCCGGTATCTATTTCATCAAAAATAACTGTATTAATATTATCTGAATTTGCAAAAATAGTTTTCATTGCCAGCATTACACGTGAAATTTCACCGCCCGATGCAATCTTTGCAAGAGGCTTGGGAGTTTCAGAAACATTTGTTGATATCAAGAATTCTACATTATCACATCCGTTTGAGTTGAAATCACAGGGCTGTACATCTATAGAAAAACGAACCTTCGGCATATCTAGTTTTTCCAGCTCTGCAGTCATAACTGATGAGAGTTCTCTCGATATTTCCAGCCTTGATTCGGAAAGTGCTTCGGATGCCGCTTTTAGCGCAAGTTCTGTTTCTTTTTTTGCTTTTTCCAGTTCTTCTATATTTTCTGCAGATGCATCTATTTCATTCATTTCTGCAGAAAGTTTTTCATATGTTTGCATAACGTCATCGAGGGTATTTCCGTACTTACGTTTTAACTTTTCAAGAAGATCAATACGCTCCTGTATCTCATTGAGCCTTTGTTCATCAAGTTCCATTGATTCTGAATAATCTCTAAGCCCTGAGGCTGCTTCCCGAAGTGTCTCCTGAGCGCTTGCAATATCTTCTTCAAAAGAAGCAAGTTTCTGGTCGTATTCAACAGCTTTGGAGATTGATGATTTTATTTTTCCCAGCGCCGATATTAAGTCCTGTTCTCCTCCATACAATCCCCAGTATGCGGCATATGTATGCTCTTTGAGTTTTTCGGAGTTTGCGAGTACATTTAATTCTTCTTTCAATCGTTCATCTTCATTTGCATCCTCAATCTGTGCATTTTCAATTTCTGTAATCTGAAATTTCAAAAATTCAATCTGCTGTTGAGAAAAATCTGTTTTTTCTTGGGCTGCTTTTAATTTTTCGCTGATTTCTGTATATTTCTTATATAGTTCTTTATATGCTGCAAGAAGTTCTCTGTGGTCATTTTTGCCGTAATTATCGAGCAGTGTTATATGATGTTTGGGCTGGACATAAGTGTATGTCATATGCTGGGAATGAATATCAATAAGCATTTCTCTCAGCGTTTTTATTACATCCTGCGGTACAATAACACCATTTACTCTTGAACGAGAACCGTTTTCAGTGATTTCTCTGGAAAAAACAAGTTCGTCATCAAAAACTTCTATACCTGTATCATCGGGCAAATTTTTGTTAAAATCCTTGTCAACAGCTACCGTAAGTTCAATCAGTGCACGATTTTTACCTGTTTTTATAAGTTCTTTTGATGCTCTTGCTCCAAATGCAAGGTCTATTGCCTGAATGATTATACTTTTTCCAGCACCGGTCTCACCGGTTATTACATTAAACCCTCTGTCAAATATAATTTCCAGTTCGTCAATGAGTATAAAATCTTTTATTTTCAGAGTTTTTATCATAATATTATCTGTTACCTCGGCGCTACGCCCCACTGAAGTTTTTCTCTCAATACGCCGTAAAACCCGTTGTTTTCTCTGCTCAGAATAACAAGTTTTGCCTGTATTTTACTTTTCTGTATGGTTATTTTTTCATCAGGTGTTACATCAACTGTATTTTGACCGTCAGAAGATAGCTTTAAACCGCTGCAAGTATCACAGGAACTTACTTCTATTCTTTCATCAGCCGGAATCACAAGCGGTCTAGCTGTAAGAGTGTGCGGACAAATCGGAACAATAACAACCGCATCCAGTCCCGGTGATATAACCGGTCCTCCTGCAGAAAGAGTGTATGCTGTAGAGCCGGTAGGGGTTGATATTATCAGCCCGTCTGCCAGGTAATCACAAACCTGTTTCCCGTTAATAGAAAGATATAGCCGTGAGGTGCGCGAAAAAGTATCTCCTTTTATGACTATATCATTAAGAGCCGTGATTTTATCGTTAAAAGCAGAAAGCATCATTCTGTTTTGGATTTTGTATTCTCCGCTTTTTAGTTTTTTAAATGCCCATTCCAGTTCATCCGGCTTTGCCTGTGCTAAAAAGCCAAGCCTGCCCAAGTTTATACCGAATATAGGTACTCCGTTTCTCGCATAATAACGGGCTGCTTTTAGTATTGTTCCGTCTCCGCCTATTGTTACAACAAAACTTGCATTATCACTGAACGATTCAGGTGTTACAATTTTTGCATTAAAAATTTCCGCTGCTTTTAGCGCAACTTTGTATGATTCCGGAACATCTTTATTGTAGACAATAACTGTATTTTCGAATGATAGCATTTCTGTTTCCTTGCACTACGTATAAATTATACTATAAATTTTTTCAATAAGCTTAAATATTTACTTCCTTAAAATAGCCTGCTCCGGCTTGTACGATAGAGGTATAGTTGCTACGAAGATTTTATATAAAATTGTAAAAACTAGAAAAGGGGATTTTACATGCGTTCATTGATTTTGTTCATAATATTTCTATTTTCGCTAATGCCAGCTCATAGTGCGGCAATAAATGGAAATGTCGAGAAAAGCGGTTATGGAGATTACAATCAGGTAATTGATTCCCAGAACGGGAATCCTATCGGAAACGCTGATGTTACTCTACCTGCCAAAGGATATCACACAAAGACCGATGTTAACGGTAAATTTGATTTGGACGGAAAAAAAATTACAGCACCGACAATTATGTCAGTAGACAAAGAGGGTTACAAACCCTTTTCTGTAACTATTGATGAAAAGTCTTTGTCAAAACCGATTGTAATAGGTATTGAAAAATCCAGTCCGCATGACATAGTTATAGACAAGGATATGTACCATCTGGGAGATGATAATTTTTCCGAGAATTCTGCAAATGCATCAGATTTCAAAATGAAAGCAATCGGTCCGTTTTTTACAAAATCGTTTAAAATAAAAAACGTTTCTTCAGGAGAGTGTTTGTATCTTATAATCGGGTCGGTAATAGGTCTTGATACGCAGATGGCAAGAGACTTGGGTCAATCCAGAGTCAGGACAGCATATTCGTCGCCTGCCGAAGTCTATTTTAACGGCAGCAAGATTGCAGACTTAAAAGTAAACGGGGACAATCAACAGATTAAAATTCCGTTTTCACTTATAAAACCTTCGTCAAACAATCAGGTGACAATCAAAGCCGGACGCAACCTTTTTCAGGCTGCATACATAGATTACGATGACTTTGAATTTATGAATCTCTACATAGAATCTAAAAAAGAATAGCCACAAATCTTTATATTTATTTTTAGCATTTTGTATATAGCCATGTTTAGGGTATACTTTAGAAGAACACAGTAAAAGTGCAAAAGTAGAAAGAAAAAGGAAAAAAACATGGTAGATGTTAAAAGAATTGAAATTCCTGTTGGTAGTAAAGTTGTTACTATTGAAACGGGAAAGTATGCCAAATCAGCGAGTGGTTCGGTAGTCGTCCGCTGCGGCGACACAATGCTTTTGGTTCATGCTGTTGTCAGCCCTGAACCGCGTGTAGGGATAGATTTCTTCCCGCTATTAATTGACTATGAAGAAAGAATGTCTGCTGTGGGAAGAATCCCCGGCGGCTACAACAGAAGCGAAGGAAAAGCTTCTGATAAAGCAATTCTTATCTCAAGACTTATCGACAGACCGATTAGACCGTTATTCCCGAAAGGATACAGAAATGATGTTCAAATCGTTGCCCAGCTTATAAGTCTTGATCACGAAAATCAGCCTGATACACTGGCTATGCTCGGTGCGTCCACTGCTCTTATGCTGACAGAAGCGCCCTTCGAAGGTCCTATAGGGGCTGTAAGAGTAGGCAGAATCGACGGTAACTTTATTGCTAACCCGTCATATGCAGACGCTGCAAAATCTGACATCGATATTGTTGTTGCCGGTACTCATGATTCAGTAATTATGGTTGAAGCAGGCGCAAAATTCGTTACAGAAGACGATATTATGCAGGCTGTTGAGTTTGCACAGGTTGAAATCAGACGCCAGTGTGAGCTTCAGGTCCAATTTATGAATGATTGCGGTATTGTTAAACCTGAATTCGTAAATCCTTATGACACTTCAGCTATTGCTAAGATTATAAACGATATTGCTTATGATAAAGTAACAGAAGCATATCACGACTTTGACAGAGAAGGCAGAAAAGCAAAACTTGAAGAAGCAAAAAATATGGTCAAAGCTGAATTTGACTCTTACGGAGATGATCATGAAGCAAAAATCATGATGGCAGAAACAGGTATTGACTTTGTTGCTGAAGAATTCAAGGCTCTTGAAAAGAAAATCATGAGAAAAATGATTAAAGAAGAAAGAGTCAGAGCAGATGGCAGAAAATTTAACGAAGTTCGTCCTATCTGGTGCGAAGTAGGTGTTGTGCCCAGAGCTCATGGTTCTGCCGTATTTACAAGAGGGCAAACACAAATTATGTCAGTTGCAACACTTGCCGGTCCCGGTATGGCTCAGGAACTTGATGGTGTTGATCCTGAAACGAAAAAGACATTTATGCATAAATATATCTTCCCTGGATTTTCTGTTGGTGAAGTTAAACCTTTAAGAGGTCCGGGCAGACGTGAAGTAGGTCACGGTCATCTTGCTGAAAGAGCAAACGTTCCGGCACTGCCTTCTCAGGAAGAATTCGGCTATACAATCAGAGTTACTTCGGATGTTCTGGAATCTAATGGTTCAACCTCTATGGGTTCTACATGTGCAACATCTATGGCATTGATGAACGCCGGTGTTCCTGTGAAATGTATGATAGGCGGTGTCGCAATGGGACTCATTAAAGAACCTGATGAAGATATCGTTCTTACTGATATTCAGGGTATTGAAGACTTCCTTGGAGATATGGACTTTAAAGTTACCGGTAATGATACAGGTATTACTGCACTCCAGATGGACATGAAAGCAAAAGGAATCTCGAATGAGACCTTGAGACATGCACTGGAACAGGCTAAAGAAGGAAGATTACATATCTTAGGTAAAATGAGAGAAGTAATCTCTGAACCCGCAAAAGAAATGTCTCCATATGCACCGAGAATACATACAATGAAAATTGATGTTGATGATATCGGGGCTGTTATCGGACCTGGCGGTAAAAATATAAGACATATTATAGAATGCTCAGGTGCTGAAATTGATATTCAGGATGACGGTACTGTTACCATCACAAGTAATGACAAAGAAGGCACGGATATTGCAATAAGAATGATTGACTCTATCACTTTCAAACCGCAGCCCGGTATGATTAGAAAAGGTAAAGTTGTAAGAATTATACCTATCGGTGCATTCGTAGAGCTTGCTCCTGGCAAAGACGGAATGGTTCATATTTCTCAGATTTGCAATGAGAGAATAGAATCAATTGAACCTCATTTGCACATAGGAGACGAAGTAATTGTTAAGGTTATGAAGATTGACGATAAGGGCAGAGTTAACCTTACAATAAAAGGTGTTTCTGACGAAGAAAAGGCTTCTGTTCAGTAACTATTTTATTAAATACTTTAAAGAGAGAAAGTCTGTAATTGCTTTCTCTCTTTTTTATTTCGAATGTATGAAATTTTATATTGCAAGATTTAAGAAAATCTGTTAATATTTATTAACTAAGTAGCAATTTTTGTGAATAATAATTTTTTATATAAGAGTGAAGGTAAAGATTTAACTATTAATAACATTTATTGTGTGAAAGGTGAACTATGTTAGAAAAAATTTGTGCATTTGTTGAAGGTTTCATTATGGGGTTTTACGAACTGGCTCCTGTATATATCTGCGTTACTGACGATTATAGATATTAATAAAATTTTTAAGAAAATAAAAATCCTATCCGTTTATTGTATTGCGATACACTTGTTTGATGTAGTAAAATGATACAACAACTATGCGGATAGGATTTTTCTATGACTGATAAAACTAAAATAGTGATAATGGATAGAGATGAAACATCGAGAGTAATTCTGAAAGATTATATCGATGATATTGAAAACACCGAAATTACTGCGGAATTTGTTGAATATGACAGACTGGAAGAATATGCAAGTAATAATGAATGTATTGCTGTAGTTGACATCAGTGATGACGAAAAAAAGGCTGTGGATACAATATCAAATATAAATTCTAACAATAAAAATGTCAGAATCATAGCTATTTCAAACAAAACTTCAACGGAAACCATTATTAAAACAATGCGTGCCGGCGCCAGAGAATTCATAACAAAACCTGTTACGAAAACCCAATTTGTGAATACAATAAAAGAATTATTAACTACTGAAAAAGCAAACTCTGGTGACAACTCCTGTAAAATTATCTCTACTTTTTCAAATAAAGGCGGTATTGGCAAAACATCTATTGCCGTGAATCTTGCTGTAGAAATAGCAGAAATGACCAAAGAAAAAACTGCGCTCCTTGATTTGAATTTACAGCTCGGGGATGTTTCTACTTTTCTCGATTTGGCTCCGACATTTGACGTATGCTATGTTGTTAATAATCTGTCGAATATCGACAATACAAATATCACTAATGCTCTTACCAGATATAAGAATACGTCTCTTTATGTTATTGCAGATCCAATAAATATAGAAAATTCAAAAGAAATTACTGCAGAGCAGATAAAGGCTCTGATTGTTGAACTGAAAAAGACTTTTTCATATATAATAATAGACGTTGGAACAAACATAGATGCAAAAACTATCACAGCTCTTGATATGTCGGATTTGATATTGCTTTGCGCTATTGTTAATCTTCCTGCAGTCAGAAATATTCAGCGTTGTATGAATCTTTTCAAAAAACTTGATTATCCGCAGGATAAAATAAAACTGGTTCTTAACAGATATATGGAAAATGAAGAAATAAAAACATCTGATATTGAGGAAGTTGTTCATCAGAAAGTTTTCTGGAAAATACCGAACAACTATCTTACTATGATGTCAGCCATAAACAAGGGCGTTCCCGTAAATATGATAAATTCCGAAGCAAATATATCAGTAAATTTCAGGGATTTTGCGTCAAAGGTTGCAGACTATCTGATTACGCAAAATATCAAAAAAAATAATAATTCGGGTTTTATATTATAATAAGATAACAAAAAGCTGGAGATAAAACATTGTCAATCAAAGACAGAATCACAAATGCAAAAAAGGCAAAACAGGAAATACCTCAGGAAAAAGATTTTTCTGAATTTAACATATCTATTCTAAAACTTCTTGATTTGATTAAAACAGTAGAATCACCTGAAAAACTGGGACTTATTGTCAAAGAAATTGCAAAATTTCTTGAAAATTTTGCAACAGAAAATATGGCGGTCACTATTTCCGGTGATCTTGACTGCGGGAAACAGGCATTATTGAGTTGTTTACTGGCAGGAGTTATAGAAGAAAGAACAGAATATCTGCAGCGAGAACTAAACGCATCAATGGATAGTACTATTGATGAAATTACACCTGCGGAATCTCCGGAAACTGAAGAAGAAACTCTTGTAGATGTTGAACAACAAGTTCAGGAACTACCAATAGAATCGGCTCAAGCTGATGTTGAAGAACAAGAGCCGGAGGATCCGCCGATGGTAAAAAAACGTAAAACGCTTCGCCAGAAACTAAAGGGTATGTAATTTACTTACGCAGTGATTCTATTGCTGCTTTTATGTCATCCGATTTATAGATGTATGAACCAGCAACGAGCGAGTTTGCACCGAGGCTGCGACAAATTTTTCCAGTTTCTCGGTTTATTCCTCCATCAACCTGTATTATCAAATTTTCAGGTGCATTTTGCTTTATTACAGGTATCTTTTCTGCGCAATCACGCATAAACGCCTGTCCGCCAAATCCGGGTTCAACTGTCATTATAAGAACCATATCAACCATCAATAAGTATTTTAGTATATCCTGCGGAGGTGTTTTAGGTTTTATGGATAGTCCTGCAAGGACGTCGTGGGATTTTATATGCGAAATTACATCTTCTGTCATTTCTCCAGTTGCCTCGTAGTGGATAGTTATAATATCAGCACCCGCATCTACAAAATCATCAATATAATTTTGCGGATGTTCTATCATTAAATGAACATCCAGAGGAATTTTTGAAACCGGTTTTATTGCTTTGACAACGGGTGCGCCAATTGTAATATTTGGAACAAAATGACCATCCATCACATCTACATGCACCCAGTCTGCACCTGCGTTTTGAATTGTATCTATGTCTCTCTCCAGATTTGCGAAATCTGCTGATAAAATCGATGGTGATATGATAACTTTTTCCATTTCAATCCTCATTAATAAGTTTAAGTTTTTTACAAGCAATAAATGCCGCTTCCTGTTGGGCAGAACGTTTGGTTTTTCCCGAGCCTGTGGCAAGAACCTGTCCGTTGTAACTTACTTCAACAAAAAAAGTTCTGTCATTAGCTTTACCGGTTTCTTTAATAGTTTTATACTCCGGAACAATTTTTGACTCAGCCTGTGTATATTCCTGCAATACTGCTTTTGCATTATAAATAGAACGGTTATTGCTCAGGTCTTCAATAAGACCGGTCATATGCTTTATAACAAAAACTTCAACATCTCGATAACCGCCAGAAAGATAGATTGCACCAAAAAGTGCTTCCATTGCACAGGCGAGAATGGATTGTTTTTTTTGCCCGCCATCTCTTTCTTCTGCTTCACTCAATCTTATGAACGATGAGAGTCCTATTTCTAATGCAATTTTTGCAAGAACTTCATCTGAAATAATAACAGAACGTATTTTTGTTAACTTGCCTTCATTCGCATCCGGGAATGTTTTGTACAGGTAGTCGCTTGTAATCAGTTTTAATACAGCATCACCGAGAAATTCTAATCTCTCGTAACACTCAAAAAAATTACCTCCGTTGTCATTGACGTATGAACTATGTGTCAATGCAGTTTTGACGAGATTTTTATCATAATTTTTAAATCCGTTTATATTCAAAAAATCATCTATATTTTTACAGTCCGACTGCATTCATCGCCCTTCTTGTAAAGCTTATAAAATCGAGTGTAAGTTCATTGTTGACGACAAAATATTTAAAATAAAAGTAGGCTATCGGAGTGCTGAAAAGATAGCTGTCTGCTCTGTCCAAAAATCCACCGTGTCCGGGAAGCGCATTGCCTGAATCTTTTACGCCGGCATCACGTTTTATTAAGGATTCAGCCAGATCACCTATCTGGGCAAATGCTGTAATCAAAAGACCTGCAATCAATGCCTGGTACCAGTGTAAATCTATAATAAAACCTATTACCATTGCTGCAAGCATGCCTGCAATAGTTCCACCTACAGCTCCTTCTACTGTCTTTTTGGGGCTTATTATAGGAGCAAGCGGTGTTTTTCCGAATTTTGAACCAACAAGATATGCGCCTACATCGGTAAGCAAAATTGTAAAGAATAATAATGTTAAAAATCCGAGACCAGCGCTTAACCTGATAGTGAAAAAGCCCAGAGAATCTTGTTCGAGCTGACGGAGCAGAATTACATAGCATGGCAGCCATCCTCCGTAAATAAACCCGAGAATAGTTGTTGCTACATTTGCGATATAAGGCTGCCGGCCTTTGAACAAGACAGCCATAAACGCACCGATTGTCCCCAGCACCATAACAACCGGCGCCAGGTCAAACCTTTTAAATGTTGTCAACAAAACAAGCAGAAGGTCGACAACAAGTATTAACCGCAAAAAAGGTCGAAATCCTTTGTGCTGCAAAATGTTTACATATTCTTTCGAACCTGCAAATACAATACACAGAACCAGCAGCATTAAGGAAATACCGCCTGTAATTACTGCAGCAAGAACGATTACACCGATTATCACTCCGGTGACAAGTCTTAGCTGCTTTTTGTTTAGAACGTCAGCGAGTTTCACTTATACTGTCATAACCTCTTTTTCTTTTTCTGCAGCACTTTCATCTACAATTTTTATGTATTTGTCAGTGAGTTTTTGGATTTCATCTTGAGTATCTTTCACGGTATCTTCCGGCAGATTTTCTGATTTCTCAAGCTTTTTCAAATCATCCGTCATATCACGGCGAATATTTCTTACTGCTACTTTTGCTTCTTCTCCAACTTTTTTTACTTCTTTTGAAATTTCTTTTCTTCTATCTTCCGTGAGCGGCGGGAATGTGAGTCTGATAACCATACCGTCGCTATTGGGAGTGATTCCAAGTTCTGCTTTAATCATTGCCTTTTCAATCTCTTTTAAAATAGATTTGTCGTAAGGTGAAATGACCAGAGTCTGACCATCCTGTACAGAGACTTGTGAAATCTGTCTCAATGGCGTAGGAACACCGTAATAATCTACAACAACTTTATCCAGAATAAGCGGATTTGCTCTTCCTGTTCTGATTCCTGCATATTCTTTTTTCAATGCATTTATCGCTTTTTCCATTTTTTCTTCGCCATTTAACAGCAATTCATCAATTGACATATTTAATCTCCTACAAAAGTACCTAAATTTTCACCGTTTAAAATTTTTGCAATACTGCCTTTTGCTGCAAAATCAAATACAATAATAGGTATATGATTTTGTTTGCAAAGTGCACAAGATGCAGTATCCATGACTTTCAAACCTTTAACTATTATATCATCATAAGATATTCTCTCATATTTTTTTGCCTCCGGATTTGTTCTCGGATCATCGGAATATACTCCGTCAACCCCATTTTTTGCCATAAGCATAACTTCCGCATCTATTTCAGAGGCTCTTAGCGCAGCTGCTGTGTCCGTTGTAAAGAACGGATTTCCTGTTCCTGCTGCAAAAATTACAACCCTGTTCTTCTCAAGGTGTCTTATTGCCTTAAATCTTATATAAGGTTCTGCAATTTTATCCATATCAATAGCTGACTGGACACGACATGAGACGTTTAGTTTTCTCAAGGCACTTTGAAGCGCGATAGCGTTCATCACGGTAGCCAGCATTCCGACATAATCACCGGATGCCTGATCCATTCCAAGCTTTGCACTGTTTTTCATACCCCGGAATATATTTCCGCCGCCCACAACAACAGCAATTTCTGCTCCCATGTCATGTGCTATTTTTATTTCGTTTGCAATCATTTCAACAGGTTTCTGATCAATCCCGAATTCCTGTTCACCCAACAACGCTTCTCCGCTAACTTTCAATAGGATGCGCTTGTATTTTAAATCTTTATCCATATTCACCATTATAAACTATTTTCTATTTTTATGATTATACAAAAAAATTCAATTATTTTAAATATCCAATTTGAAATTTATCATATTAATATACAATTGATAATATTGTATCTTGTAATTTTAAAAACATCCGACTATTATAAAAGAGTACGCGGAGACACTTATGGCAGTTATTAATGAAAAGTTTTTAATAAACACAAGGGGATTTACTGACATTATAGATATTACACAAAAAGTAAAATCTGTTGTGTACAACCATAATGTAAAAAATGGAACAATAGTTGTGGCAATAGCTGGTAGTACCGCGAGTATAACAACAATTGAATATGAACCCGGGCTATTAAAAGATTTGCCCGCAATTTTGGACGAGATAGCTCCGCAAAATAAAGATTACCACCATGATGATACCTGGCATGACGGAAACGGCTATGCCCATGTTAGAGCTTCTCTTCTCGGAAGTTCAACGACCGTCCCTCTTATTGACGGGGCAATGGTTCTTGGCACATGGCAACAAATTGTCTTGATTGATTTTGACAACAAACCGCGTGCTAGAAATATTTATGTACAAATAATAACTTGACGGATAGATTATGAAAGATACAACAAAAGACACTGCATTCAAAAACCTGAAGGGGTTTGTATACTGTAAAGATGGTCAACTTTGCAGAAAAATATCACTGAAACAAAAATATAATTACACAAAATTTATTGAAAGCGGTCTGTACAAAAAGCTTTTAGATAAAAAGTATATTGTCCCTGTTGAAGAAACAGAATTTGATGGGGACCGAAATAATTACAAGCAAATTATTCAGCCGGTACCGTTCTATTATTCATACGCTTATGAATGGGCGTTTTCCCAGCTAAAAGATGCGGCTCTTCTGCTGCTGGCTGTACAAAAGCTTGCTCTTGAGTATGGAATGACAATAAATTCGGCAAAATGTGAAAATGTTCAGTTTTTTGGAGGAAAACCGCTGGTCTTTGATACGTTTATTTTCGAAGAATACAGTGATGACACAGACAACAATGTATATGAAGAATTCTGCCGCATGTTTCTTGCTCCGCTTGCTTTGATGAGCTATACAGATGTAAGACTGGGACAGCTTCTTAAAACTCATATGCAAGGTATTCCTCTGGATTTGGCTTGTCATATACTTCCCTTGACAGCTAATTTACATATGGGATTGGTAAATCATATATTTAAACATGCTAAACGGATAAAAGAACGTGAATTGAGTCATGCAAAAAATAATTCCAGAGATAAAAAACAACAACTCCAACAGATAAAAGAAAATCTTAAGTCTCTGACTGATTGTGTAAAATCGCTTTCTTTTCCTGAATCAAAAAATGAATGGGGAAACTATTATAAACATACAAGCTATTCTGACAAGGCATTTTTTGCAAAAAAAGAAATTATTACGAACTATCTTGATAGGGTAAAACCATCTCTTGTTTATGATCTAGGGTCCAATAGAGGGAAATTCTCAAGAATTGCCTCAAATAAAAGAATCTGCACAGTTGCATTTGATATAGACGCAATAGCTGTTGAGAAGAATTTTTTGCACGCAAAAAAAGCTAAAGAATCTTATATATTACCGCTTCTGCAGGATTTAACAAATCCAAGCTCCGATATAGGATTTATGAATGCGGAAAAAATAGGATTTCAAAAACGTTCAAAACCTGATTTAACAATGGCTCTTGCACTTTTGCCTCATCTTGTACTAAAAAACGGACTTTTGTTTGAAGATGTTGCAAAATTTTTACGCACATTGTCTCCAAGCCTTATTATTGAATTTGTTCCTGTGGAAGATAAAAAAGTCAAAGAACTTATATCTCAATCAGGATATCAAAATCCAAATTACAATGAGGACAGGTTCAAAAAGGTTTTTGAAAAATATTATGATATTCTGGAACAGCATCCGGTAGCCGATACAAAACGAACTATTTACCTGATGCAGGTTAAAGAATAATACTTTTTACTTCGTATAACTTTTCAAGCTGAGCAGACGATATTGCCAGCTCAATCTGAGAAAGAATTTTTTCAAGATTTTTCTCATCCACATCTTTGATTGAGTCAGGCAGTTTAATATCTGCTGTTGTTTCTGCTTTTGTCAAAAATTCATTCAAAATTAAAAATTCTTTATAGATATTTATAATTTCGTCCCATTCAGGTTTTATGTCTTTTGCTTTACCCATATAGTACTTGCAGTCTTTTTCAAATTGTTCCAAATAGGAAATAATAAAATCTATTTCATGAAGTGCATCATCAGCCTTTACATTCTTTCCGAGATAGGAATTGCCATCAATTTTTCTGGGCGAATTTTTGTATTTTTTAGAAATATAAGATGCCCACAAAAGACATCCGAGATAGAATGCAATAGTACTGTCCACAAGCCTTAGCAGTTGCGGGTAAAACATTTTAAACTGAAATTTTTTTTGGTGCAATGCAGGAATACTGTTCAGAATATTATAGGCTGATTCAATATTCGGCGTAAATATAACAGCATGTTCAGAAAATCCCGGATCAAACGGAACCGTATCAGAATTTTCAAGTAATTTAGCGACCATTGGCAATACCTCACTCTTCAATAATATTATCACATTCCTGCTATATTTCCGAATCACAGCCGGATGCAATATTCTGTATAAAAGCTCTGCTAAAATTTGACCATTTTGTAAGTGGAAAAATTTTTGACATCTTTTTTCTATTTGATTATAAAACTTTTTTTATTTAAAATAAAGGAAATTGTTGAGAAATTGAAAAAGAATCTTAGGGTGAGAGAGGTAAAAATGTCACTAAATGTATATCTGGGCATAGATGTCGGATCTGTAACAACCAAGCTGGCTCTTGTTGACGAGTCAGGGAAATATGTAGACAGTTATATGCTGAGAACGGCAGGAAAACCTGTTATCGCAGTTCAGTCAGGGATGAGAGAGCTGCTTAAAAAAGCTATTTGTGAATATAAAGTTCAGGGTGTCGGAACAACAGGGAGCGGCAGAAATCTTGCAGGTGCACTTGTCGGCGCTGATATGATTAAAAATGAAATCACGGCACACGCTGTTGCCGCAAGCACCTATGTTCCCGGCGTCCAAACGATTCTGGAAATAGGCGGACAAGACAGCAAAATTATTATATTAAGAGACGGTATTGTTACTGATTTTGCAATGAATACAGTTTGTGCTGCTGGTACCGGAAGCTTTCTTGACCAGCAGGCAAACAGATTAAATGTTCCAATTGAACAATTCGGTGAAACAGCCCTAAAATCAACGAATCCAGCTCGTATAGCAGGAAGATGTGGCGTTTTCGCTGAAAGTGACTTAATTCACAAGCAGCAACTCGGCTATCCTGTTGAAGATTTATTATACGGACTTTGTCAGGCTCTTGTCAGAAACTATTTAAGCAACCTTGCTCTTGGAAAAGAGTTGTTGCCAATCGTAACATTTCAGGGAGGTGTGGCAACAAATTCCGGAATGGTTAAAGCATTTGAAGAAGCACTTGGTACAGAAATTGTTGTTCCGAAAAACCATCAGACAATGGGTGCCATAGGTGCAGCGCTGCTCGCCATGGAAAATCATCAGTACACGGAAAATACTACAAAATTCAAAGGCTGGGAAGTCGGAGAAATGCATTTCAATTCTGTTACAAACCAGTGCACAGGCTGCTCAAACAATTGTGAGGTCATAACAATTGTAGAAGGAGACCTTGAAGACCCGCATCCGCAAAATATAAAAGACATAAAAGGCAACATCATCGCACGATGGGGCGGAACTTGCGGCAGATGGGATATTTCATAATTTAACAAATTTAAAACAGAGCTTTTTGCTCTGTTTTTTTTAGCAAAAAAAAATTATCAGGAGATTTAATTAAACATCATGAAAATTTTACCAATCGCAAATATATCATACAACACAGCCGGAAACAGAAAGGTTAAAGACGTCGGAGTTTCAGAAAATGTCTCCTACGGAAACAGCAAATCTGCCGGTCTTAGCAATGCATATTATCCGCTAATCAACGGTATTTCTTTTAAAAAAGCAAAAGAAGCGGATTTTGTTGATAACATAAGAGACGTTCCGGGTATAACCTGTGCGTGCTGCGGGATTGAGGTCTATCCTTATGAAACAGTGTCCAGAATTGAAGACGAAAAGCTGTTATTTTTTATGCCGGAAGCAGTAAAAATGCTTATAACAACAGGGCTTTTTAATCCAAAACAGTCTAGTCGGGCAGAGCAAGAGGCATTCAAATATTTAAAATCCCTGTCTGAAAAATATCCGGACAAGAGCTTTAAAAATGTTATGGATTTAGATTCTGTGCAGGAAGAAATCCAGAAAGAGCTTTCTCCGGAAACTCGCGACAAAATCAAATATTACCGCCCTTCGCTTAAAGAACTCTGCAGAAATTCCAAAGACATGATAGAAATTATGCAGCCTTATGAAAAACATTTTTCCGGTGTGTATAAAGATGTTTTTGAATTATTAAAGAAAAATTCTGCAAAATATCCGTCAAAAGATTTTAATTACATACTAAACACTCCGAATGTCTATTTCAGGCATCTTGCAAAACTGCAAAGGCAGCAGAAAAATGTTGTAAATGAGATAGAATATTACACAAAAATAAACTACCCGAAGTATCAGAAATTTCTAAAAAGCAAAACAAAACGTGCAAAAGATATAATTTTTGACGAAGATACAATAATCCCGCAGAAAAGACAGCGTATTATTGACAATTACGAAACCCTAAGCTCTGTGACGTCTCCTGAATATATGGAGGGAATGAGAAAAATCCTTTCAAAACTTCCAAAATCAAGCAATTCATTAAGTGCCTTTATTGCAAAATATTCATACAGAAGCAGTGAAGAAATTGCCCATCTTATACTTGTTTCCGGAGCCTCCAGCGAAGATCACATAAAGCCCCAGAATCGGGATAAAAAAGACAAAGGACCGGATATTAATGAAAATAAAATAGTTATGTGTGCTGCCTGTAACAGTCAGAGAAGTAAAACCAGCTACAAAGACTGGCTCCTTATTCATCCTGAAATGGTTCAAAATTGTCAGAAATATATTGACAAAATAATAGATTCTATTATTAGCGGGAAACTGGTAAATTACAATGATTACCCGCAAAAAGTAAAAAATCACTCTCTGATGAATCCGGCGGAATGATAGAAATAAATATTGACAGATACAAAGACTATTATGAAAATCACCCTACATACAAACATCCCAATAAACAAATATAAACTGAAAAATGACAGAGGCGTAATATTTTCGGTCCCTGTTCGTGATACAGTTTCTTTCAAAGCAACAAGAAAAGAAAGAAATTATGAAACCGCGTTAACCAATATTCCACGGCTTCCTTGTGCCTGCTGCGGAAAAATAATGATACCGGAAAATGTATTTGAAAGACCTCTTGTAAAAAATTATGACATACCGGCAGCACCTGTTTTAAAAGCGTTGAAGAAATATGAAACACAAATGCACAAGCCAGAGCGTGATGTATTCAGGAGGCTGGAAAAACTTAACAAAAAATTTCCGGAGTTGACTCTTCAAGAACTTTTTAACAAAAAGCATTACTACCATCTTGCGAATACTGAAATTAAGCAGCTAAAAGTCTTGAGTAAAATTGAAAATACTGACTTTGATATAAGTCAGGAATCACAGGAAAAACTGAATACTGCTCTAAAAAATACGAGAAAAATAATGTTTCTTGAAGGGAAAAAATACAGGAAAAAAGGCGAAGAATGATACGAGAATTTATTGAGCTGCAAAATTCCTGTCCGGAAAAAGCGGAAATGCAAAAAATTGTTTCTATGATACAAGAACTTCCAAGCTCAAGAAACGATATTGATTCTTTTTTTATAAAATATGCAAATCTTGACTCAGAGGCACTGGCTTTTAAATTGATTGAGAGTGCAAAAGCGTCCATTGAACATGTAAAACCTACTACAGAAAATGGCGCAGATCATACATCAAATTATATTGTGTTGTGCCGCAGGTGTAATAATGAAAGAAGCAGCAGTGCGTATTCTGATTTTATAAAGCGTCATCCTGAAATGTTGAAAAATAGCCAGAAATATATTGATAGAATTATTGACTACCTTAACAAAAAATATATGTTCGGTATGGAAAGTTATCCGTATATGATTCAAAAACAGCTATTTGAGGAAACCGACGGGTTAATAAATGTTGATATTTCAAAATACAGAAAACCATATGAAACTACGGGGATAAAGCAGTTTATTATATAAAAAGCCATAATTGTAACATTTTCTTTACAAAACATGTATAAAAAAGGCAATTTTTTAAAAGTATATACCTTTATATATACATAAGAGATACAAAGGAGATAACGAGATGGCAATAGCAGCAACATCAAATATGAATAACAACAGAAGCGGAAGCGGAGCATTCACTCCTCTTAGAAGAAGACCCGCTCAGAGCAAACAGCTTGCTGCAAATCTTGATATTCTTGATAAAAAAGACATCAGAATGAGATTTAAAAATTCAAGAGATCCAATCTATGTTGCATTTGATTATCTCGATAAAAGACCTATACAGGAACTTGCTGTAGAATTCGTTAAAGATTCTATCTTCGATATTATGAACTTTGTTTCAATGGGTAAAATCTAATTTTTTGAATTTAAATAATTTTGACAGTAATTTTTAATAGCGCATTGTGTACATAGTGGCTTTTGGGGTTTACAAATATTCTGCCCGAAAGTCACTAGTATTGTATTAATATCCAGCCAGTACTTTTCAGGAAGTATTTTTCTCAAAGCCATTTCTGTTTCATCCGGAGTTTTTGTCCTAACAAGCCCCAGTCTGTTCGAAATTCGGTGAACATGCACATCTACACAGATTGCCGGTTTTAAAAATCCCTTTGCCATAACAAGGTTTGCGGTTTTTCGCCCTACTCCCTTAAATTTTACTAGTTCATCAATTGAATCCGGAACTTTTCCGTTGTACTTATGCACAATTTCATCAGCAATTTGCAAAATCTGTTCTGCCTTATTTCTGTAAAATCCGACCGGATATATGGCTTTTGCTAAATCTTCAACATCAACACTCAAAAAATCTTCCGGCGTTTTTCCCAGTTTCATCATACGTAAAGATGCCGGATATGTCGTTTTGTCATTTGTTCTAAGGCTTAATATGCAGCATATCAACACAAGAAACGGATTTTTAAATTCCTCCATAAGCTTTACAAAATCGGTTTGGGGAAGATTCATCCCTTTTATGCCGGAAACTATAGCATCGATATTTTTCATACAAAAACCTTTATTTTAGACAACATAATTATTATAGCAAAAAGACTGCCTGCTAATACAGACAGTCTTTTATCTTTTGCACTTATTATTCAACAACAATAGCGCTTACAGGGCAAGCATCTGCTGCTTCTTTAACGCAATCTTCGTTGCCAGCAACTGCTGATTCATCAGCAACTGCGATGTCTTCTAATTTGAATACTTCGGGGCATAATGATTCGCATGCTCCGCAGCTTATGCAGCTGTCTTCTACTTTTACTTTCATTTCTTTCTCCTTTTGTTTTTGATATCTAAAAAGATATTTTTTCAATTCCTATTATACAAAAAACATTTTTAATTTGCACATAACTAAAATTTTATTTAATACAAATTTTTACTTGACTCAATTAACAGCAAGCCTTATTGACGTGGATAATATTTCTTTTTCGGTAACTATAAAATCTGCATTTACATCATGATACTCTATCGGGATATCATCCAAAAGAAGCTCTGAATATACTGGAATAATTTTTGTCGTTTTTTTGTTAAGCCTGGGTAAAAATCTGTCATAATACCCGCAGCCGTAACCTATACGATAGCCCCATCTGTCAGCGGCTAATGCCGGAATAAAAACGATATCAAGCATGTCTAAATCATCGACAGGAGTATTATTCGGCTCTGGAATACCGTACTTTCCGGCAGAAATGGAATCCTTTAAAAAAGGGCAAACCTCAATTTCGTTATCAATGACTTTAGGAAGAAAGAAATTTTTATCGTCAGGCAGCCCCAGCAAGCTGATTTCTTGTTTAATAGGGTAATAAATCATCACATTTTTTGCTGCTTTGTATTTATCCCAATTGAGAATCTGCGATACTATTTTTTTTGAGGAAAACGTAACATCAGCAAATTTTCTTTTAGATTTAGCCAGTTGTCTTAACTCTTCTTTTGTTGCCATATGGACCCCTTTGCATTAAGCTTTACAGTGTCGGTCAATATTATTATAATGTATAAAATGGAAAAAAATCACGAACTGCACAACAATCTGGTCAATCCAGAATTTTCAGAACATGGATACATTCAGGTATACACAGGAAACGGCAAGGGAAAAACCACTGCTTCGCTGGGGCTAGCCGTAAGAGCACTCGGACGGGGTTGGAAAATTCTTGTTGTAATGTTTACAAAAGGCGGAAACAATTACGGCGAACTTTATACATTTATGAATCTTTGCGATGACTATAAAGATAAAATAAAAATCGTTCAATCAGGCTTAGATAGAATTGTTTACTCATCAAATCTCACAGAAGCCGACAAAAAGCAGGCACAAATGGGTTGGGAGATAGCAAAGCAGGCAATCAAAAACAATGAGTATCAAATGGTTATACTTGATGAGGCTAATATAGCGTTGGATTTGGGATTGATTGACCTGAAAGAGATGATAGACGTATTGAAAAACAAGCCGGACAATATGGAGATAGTCTTGACCGGAAGAAACGCAAAACAGGAAATTATAGAAGTCGCTCATCTCGTATCAGAAATAATACCCGTAAAACATTATTGGGATAAGGGTATTTCAGCTCGCAAGGGGATTGAATTTTAACTCTTATTTGTTATATAATTACAAAAAAGATTAGAGGAGAATTAAAATGGCACAACAATTCCCGCCGCAATTCAAATCAAGACTCGCACTTCTGGTGTTTTTGAAAGGCGCAGCAGCACCGATGGTCTTGTATTTTGAAAATCCTAAAGCAGAATACGAAGATTTTCTGAATGCAATTAAAACAGGTGCAAATGTCGCAAGAATAATAGAAAAAGAGCCGACAGGTCCTATTAAAAAAGTAGCTATTATGTCTAATCAAATAGCCTCGGTTGCTCTCCAAGAAGAGGTCTGCTAATCTTTATTTTTTTATAATATAATGGATTTTGTTAGATATCCGGTAATTTAATGAAAATCACAGAAATAAAAAATAATTTTGCAAAAGTATTATATCGTCCCGCTGAGACGAAGCTTGTGCTGTCAGATTTTCTGACGCTTGACGATGACAACAAAAAAATCTGCGCTCAGGTTATTTCTATTGAATCTACCTCTATTCAGAGCGCAAATCAGGCTGTCGTAAAATTCTGTTTTAATATTGCAGCAGACGGTACACTAAGCCCTTATAGCGGATATGTGCCATCTCTTGATGCTAGAGCCTCTGTAACTGACGCTCAACTGATTCAAAAAACATTTTCAAAATTAAACGGAACGGTTTGTCTCGGCGAACTTACTTCCGGAGCAAATCCTCCGCTAAAATATGAAAAGGCGTTTCTTGATAAATTCTTATATGTGCAATCAGACAGAACATCTGATACAAATTATATTTTTAAAGTACTGTTAGACAATTTAAAGGACAGAAATTGTTTGATTTTTGATCTCGATGGTACTGTAGAAATGGAATCAGAGAGCACCTATGAAATTTGTAAAAATTTTAAACTGCCAATTAATATAGAAACACTGAATTATATATACGAAAATGATCTGTCAGGATTAACAATTGAACAAAAAGCAATTGTACAGGACATTATACTTGATATTCAGGAATATATTAAAAGTGAAAATACCGGATATATTCCGTTTTCAACATTACTTGAAGTAGTAGATGATATCTATCAGACTGATAAATCACTGGGAATTATTCTTTTTAGAAATAAACTGCTGAAATATCATCAATACAGACTCTTTGCCTCAAAAGAACAGGAATTTGATGCTTTGATAAACTCAGCAAGTTTCAATAATCTGACAATATTGAAACTCAATAATGTCCCTGAAAACTGGCGAAGAGAAGCAATGAGCTATGTTATAGGTTGTCTGCCTGAAAATGTTCATTATTTTGCATCCGTGTCAGATGATACTACTGAAATACACATACTGGAAAAACTTTTCAGCGCAAAACGAGCTACAGTTGCATCTGCTTATAGCTGCAAATTTGCAAATAATCTAAAATCACTTGCTAAAAATTTGATTCTGTTTGCGCCGGAAGAATTGCAAAAGGTGTATCCTACTTACAATTCATTCCTTTCAAAACTCTCAGAAGGCGAATTTGTTATAACCGGTGACGATACATTATACACCCCGCTGATAGTAAGACAAATCAGTCCCAAAAAACAATCACCTGTTGAAACAATCAGCCCCGAAGACATAGAAATATTGTCTAATGAGCCTTTGCCTGCACAAGCGAATGATTTTGCTAATGTATTTAGTGATCCGGTTGAACAAGAGATAGCAAAGGATGTTGATTCCATGTTTGTCTCTGTAAATGAAGAGCCTGCCGCAGAATACGAAGAGATGCTGTCTGATGAAGATTTGGATTTTCTTGATAACCTGAATAGCGGTGAATATCAGGCTACAGTTGATGAATTTCATGAAGAGCCAAAGATAGAAGAATTTAACGATTTCCAACAGGTTCAACAAATTTCAGAAGAACACTCGGATTTTTCTGTAGAGGTGATGCCTGATTTTGATTCACCGTCAGAGTTGCCGGAAATTCAACCTGAAGAAGAAATAGTTCAAGATGTAAGAATGCCTGATAACGAACAAAGCGTTCCGATGCAGACTTATACTCAGGAGCAAAATCCGGAAATTTCTCAAATTCCTGACATTCCTGAAATACAGAATATGCAGGATATGGATACACTGTTAAACGAACAGAAGGATGACGAAGATTTCGAGCTTTTGCCGGAAGATGACGAAGTCGAAGATTTATTTGCCGGTCAAAGTTTTTCACAACAGACAGTATCTTCACAGCCACAATTTACAGAAATTTCTGACGATGAATCAGCCGCTGAGAATCTTTCTTTTGTATCCCAAAATAGTACACAGGCAGTACAAACAGTACCTCAGCAAAAAGTGGCAGAACGCGAAAAACCGACAGTACCGGTGTATACAACAAATTACAGCGAAACTACGGCAGTAAGCGGAAGCCAAAAACTTTCAGAGGGAAATGTTGTATACCATGAAAAATATGGCAGAGGCGTTGTTGAACAAATTATCTCATACGGAAAGAAAACGCTTTGTTCCATTCAGTTTGATAATGTGGGAAGACGGCTTCTGGATCCGAAGCTTGCTGATTTAAAAATTGTATAAAAAAAGACCTTATAACTTATTTATAAGGTCCTGTGTATTTAAATAAGAAGAGAGAGCTTTCATATATATAAAGTAATTTTGTATTTAGAAATTGCCCGCTCTTAATAAAAAAAATTTAAACTTATTTACAATAAGCAAAGATTGTATTCTGCTCTGCATCGTCAGAAAAACTGGAATTTAATTGTTTATAACAGAAATAATTTCTGAAAAATCAAAACTCAGTCCGTCAGTTTCAGATAGAATTTTTTTTGTATCAAGCATTTTTAACATATTAAAATATTCCGGTAGTTTTTCTGTATCAGAAAGATTTGAACACGGAATACCGAACCTTTGAGATAGTTTTTCCACTTTCTCGTCATAACATAATGCCATTGTTTTTATGCCGTATTTTAGAGCAAGCAGGCATGCGTGATACCTCATTGCTATCATATATTCAAGATTTGAAACAGATTGGATAGTGTTTTCAATACTGTCAGCCTTAACTATTGTTGTTTTAACGGAGGGGTTTGCTATTTTTAAATTTCCTTCAAACTCTTTGCATAAATCAAAATCAAGAGCATCCTGAAAGGAATAAATAAAAATTTCTCTGTCGGAAAAATCCTTTGTAATTTGACGGGCCAACGCAAACAAAAATTTCCCCGACAAATTTTTCCAGGAACGCAGCTGAATACCGACTCTTCCCATATTCACAGGAGGTTTTACATCGATACTCCAAACGGGATCATTAACTAGTTTTGCTTGTATTCCCCAGCCCCGGAGACGAAAAAGACTCTTTTCATCCCGAACAGTCACATAAGAGCAGCGTCTCAACAAAAATTTTGCAACTATCCTGCCAAATATATTATTTATAGGTCCGATGCCCTGCGCAAAAATTATCACTTTCTTTTTGAAAAATAATGCGACAAAAATTACAAATAAATAGTAAAACAGGCTCTTTAAACTGGTTGCATCCTGTAGAAGACTTCCGCCTCCGCTTATCAATACATCTGATTTTTTTATCTTTTTCAAAATATTTAAAACAGAAAAAGTATAAACACTGTCCACATTGAGATTTTTAGAGGTTTTTGATGGATTTTTTGATATAACGCAAACATCAATCCCGTTTTTTTTCAAATTTGATGCGAGCACACTCAAAATTGCTTCGTCTCCGAAGTTGTCAAATCCGTAATAACCGGACAGAACTGCTTTTTTTGAACTACCAGGCATGATAAACCGACTCAACCTTTTCCCTGTCAGGTATAGACTTGATAGCTCCTATTCCCTGACACTGCAGACCGGCAACAACAGAACCGAGTCTTGCCGATTCAACCGGCGGCAATCCTGCAATATAACCATGCAAAAATGCACCGTTAAAAGCATCACCGGAACATGTTGTGTCCAGAACATCTTTTGTCCAGAAGTCTATGAACGTGATATTTCCGTCGCATCCCAGAAAATATCCCCCGTCAGCTGCTGATTTTACAACAACCGTGCCAATAGACCTGTCCCAAAAATATTTTATTAGATTATCAACATTATCTATTCCGAACACTCTTTCACCATCCTGTTTCATATTCAAAAATATAATATCAAGATAGCTCTGAATATTTTCAAAAGCATCGAAAGCCTCTGCTTCACCCCATAGTCTGGAGTCAAAATTCGGATCATACGCGTTTATAATTCCGCATTCTTTGCCTATTTTGTATGCTTTTTCAACCACTTCTTTCGTTGATATTGAAAGTGACTGCATTATTCCTGAAGAATAAATACATTCCGAATTTTTTATATATTCTTCGGAAATATCATCTACAGAGAGTTTTGTTGCGGCTGTTTTTTTTCTGTAATATGAAAATTCTTTTTCACCATCAATATCTCTAGCAATGAAATACATGCCATTATATCCGTCAACAAGTTTTACCTGAGAAATATCAAGCCCCTCCAGCTGCCAGCTTTCCAGCAAAAAATCCTTAAAATGATCATTGCCGACCCTTGTAATATATCCGACTTTCGAACCGAGCCTTGAGGCAGCCACAGCCGTACACAGGGTATCACCGCCATAGTATTTTGTAAGACACTCCGCATAAGTAAGACTTTTGTCGCTGGAAAGTTCTATCAAACTTTCACCAATAGAAATAATATCCAGTTTTTCACTCATTCTTAGAATTTAGCACAAATATTTTTAAAGTTGCAACTAATTGTAAACAAAAAAAAAGGCTTAATTGCTTAAGCCTTTGGAATGAAGTTTTTTTCATTCCTCCCGTGTGAAGTGCGTGAAAGTAAGTGAAGTAAATAAGTAAGTGTGTTGTAAAAATCTCTAATCTCGTATCTCTAATATGTATCGTGTTTTGTGGTTTTTAAATTCTCTTTTATCTCTCGTACTTATATAAACAATTTTCTATATAAAAAATTGCTCTTTTTGATATATAATCCATATATTTTATTTACAAAACTTAATAAAATATTCTATAATAAAGCTATACGCAGGTTTTGGATTTTTCAAAAAAAGTATAAAAGCTTTTTTTGCGTGCAAATATAAAAATTTGTGCTATACTAGTAGTAGATGATTTTGCCGTTAACCAGTGGTGATAGCTATGAAAATGAACAAGTACATTTCTGTGATAATGGTTTGTCTTTTGACGCTAGCTACTGCTGCATGCAGCAAAACCCAGACCGGTGTTGTAAACACAAACAATGCACTATATGTCCAAAAGGCATTTAAGCTGGGCACAAACAATGAACCACAGGAAACCCAGATGAAAGGTCGGGTGATAAAACTCGGCAATTCCGGTGATTCATCAGATTTCGGACCCAGTTTTGAGTTTCATAGACTCAGAACAAACTAACAAAACTATAATATTTAATTTTCTTCTAATACAAAAAAGAAAGTGAATAATATAATTTTAGTAAATTGATATGGTTTAAAAAACTATTGGTTTGTATTACTATATCATTGATTGGATAAATAACATAAACTATGAAGGAGCATATAAATGAATTATAGCCATGGCTGTCTTGAAAACGAAATATTAAAAACAATTTGGATGCTTGAAGACCAGAGCGAAGATGATGTTTCGGTAAATGATGTTCAAACACATCTGAACGCCTCTTCTGAAAGCGAAAGGGCTTACACTACAGTAAAAACAGTTATGGACAGATTGGTTGAAAAGAACATGCTCGTAAGATATAAACAGGGCAAAAAATTCTTCTACAAAACCGTTAACTCCAGAAGTGAAATGGCTCACAAGGCTATAAAAAAACTTGCCGGACAGTATTTTGACAATGACATGGTTTCACTGATGAGAGCCATAGAAAAAGAATGCCAAAAAGCTCTGGCATAGCCGGATATGAACATCATAGAAATACTCAACAATTTTTTAAACAACCTTCACAAGCGCAGTTTGCAGCCTAAGAAGGTCAAAATTGTTGACTACACAAAAGACCGTCAGTATGTTGGGCATATTATCATAAACGTCCTGACGGAGCGTATTAATGTGCAAAAAGCACTCCTTTTGTTTCCGAAGGACTCTGAAGATCCTTCTATTCAGGCTGCGTGGCATGCTCTCTGCCACTATGAGGCAGATGAGGATATTTCATCAAAGGACAATTTATTTTTACAGGAGCAGCTTGAGTATCTTGAGTTTATTGCGTTTACATTCAAAGATGGGAAAGAATTGCCGCAAAATATTATTGACAGCTACAAGCAGTATCATGAAGAAGCCCTTATACCTCATGCCAAGGGGCTTGGCGGTCTGGTAAAAAAATTATTTAAGAGTATAAACACATAAACTAAAAATTCAAACTAAAGTATTGAATAAACCAAACTTTAGTTCAATTCCCTTTTAGCAGCGTATAAGTCATAATATAATCGGGTATCATTACCCGCAGCAGTATATATTTACAGATAATTACTCGACTCCCAATCGGGTAATTTGAATACGCCGGAATACACCGGCAAAGCATAGGGAATCGTCAGAGGGTAAAACTAATGACAGGTGAAAACTGAATAAGAATGCACCTGAAAGGTGCAAATTAAAAATTGAAACAAAGTCATTCTGAACTAGTTTCAAAGTCTTACAGGTGTGGAGTCGGGCACGAAACACCCGCGCCGCCGGTAGACTGGATTGCTTCGTCGCTCCGCTGTCTTGAATTTTGGCGTTCCGTCGGTCTGCATTCCATTTCGAAATTCTTCGAATTTCTTCATTTCATCGCCCGACTCCACAAGGGGCGTTCACTTCGTTCTGCCCCGCCAAAATCCGCTGTCTTGAAATCGGACACTCGGGAAAAACTTGGTTTCCCCTCGCAAGGGCACTGGGCTCGGCTTTGCCTCGCACGCCTCCACCCTCCGGCTCGTGTTAAACGGCGTTGCGCCTTTCGCCTGCGCGTAAGGCTCCAGCCTCTGCTCGCCTCCACCAGTCCGATTCCGCTCCTCGCAATGACTAAAACTAGTTTGGGCATACTTACCCAACCAACAGAGACTACCGTCGGGCACTGATGGGATAGAACCTCAAACCTGCCCTTTCGCTTTTTATATAATAATATTATTCTGTTTATGTGTATTATTCTGCTGACAATTTTTTCATGTTTCTGTTATAATCTATAATATGAAGAGTCTGTATTGTACGGAAGCCACGGGCGTACCGGTGTTAGG
>CALUSL010000016.1 GCA_944323425.1 Candidatus Gastranaerophilales bacterium
CGGTCATTGAGGTTTGCTGCGGAATCGCCTGCGTTTATTGTAACAGTGCCTGTTGCGTCTATGATGCCGGCATTCACTCCATCACCGTCAATACTTATATTTCCGCCGGATACTTCGCCTGTGAGGTCAACAAGTGCACCGGAGGAGTTTATGTCAACAAACTCTGAACCGCTGATTGAGCCGCCTGAAGCAAGGGTCAAACCGTTTACGTCAAGTGTGGTTTGTGCTCCGGATACAGTGCCGGATACGCTCATTGCATTATTATTTGTATTTATGCCGAGAATAGTGTCCGCGATAACAGACCCGGTAATATTCAGAGCACCGGAGTCTATGTTTACTGAGTTTCCTTCGACTCGACCCGTTATATCAAAGTCGTTTCCTCCCGTGTTCAGAGTAACCCGTCCTTCACCAATAACATCTCCGCCGAGCTCAATTCCGTCCGCATCAATACTTATGTCGTTTCCTGATACAGAACCGTCTATGTTTGCGAGTCCTGTTGAATCTATGTCAACATTGCCGCCCCGGACGCTGCCTGTAATATTTGTTGTACCTGAGGAATTTATTGCAACGGATGTTGTGCCGGTAATGTTGTTTGCGTTTACTCCGGCGCCGTCTACACTCACATCTGTTCCCGATACGTCACCTTTCAGGTCTACAAGCCCCTGCTGTGAGTTTATGTCTACTGTGCCGCGGGAAACAACAGCAGCTCCCTGAGCAAGCTCAACACCTACAGCGTCAATAAGTACGCTGCCTGCCTGAATGTTTCCGTTTAGCGTGGTTTTTTCTGTATAAGAATTTATATCAAGTGCGTTTTGGGCATTAACACTTCCGAGAGTGACTCCGAGTCCGTCAATATAAACATTTGAACCTGAAATCGCTCCTGCCGCGTTGATTGCTGCCGTGAGTGAGTTTAAATCGACTGTGCCTGTGCCGTTTATGGAACCGGATCCGGCAAGAGTTATGCCATTTGCATCTATTGTGATATCAGAACCGGCGACGGAACCAGTAATATTGGCAAGTCCGTCTGAATCTATATCAACAGTTCCGCCCTGTATCGAGCCTGTGATATTTGTACCTGCCGAAGAGTCTATAGATACGGATGTTGTGCCCGTAATGTCATTCGCATTGACGCCGGCACCTGCTATAGAAACATTTGTACCGGTTACGGTTCCGGTCATATCAGCAAGCCCTGCTGCCGTAATATCAATATTTCCGCCGTTTATTGTACCGGCCGCCGTGAGCGCACCTGAAGAATCTATATCAACAAAGTTTGTTCCTGTTACAGTGCTTTGTGCACCGAGGTTTACGCTGTTTGCATCAAGGTCTATATCTTCACCTGAGAGTGAGCCTGTAACCTCTGCAGAAGAATTCGAGGCATTTATTGTCAGTTTTTTGTCAGCACTGAGAGAACCCGAGACGTTTATGCCCGTGTTCTGTACATTTACCGTAGTTGTGCCGCCTGAAATTGCGCCTGCAATATTCGTTGTTCCCGAGGTGTTAGTTATGTTTAAACCGGCAGTGTTTCTTATATCCGCACCCTGCTCTACTGTTATACCTTTGTTGCCGGAATTGGATATGTTAAGATTCATACCGTTGAGGTCGCCGGAAACAGTGTTTTTGAATGTTATACCGCCGTTTGCAGCGTCATTTTTAATATTCATTCCCGGAACCGGTGCATTGCTTCCGCCGAGAATAGGTCCGCTGTCGCCGCCGAGATCTCCTGCTATTACAATAGAACCGTTTCCGCTTCTGTTTTCGATATTCATTTCCGCATAGTTGTTTATTTTTGCCGATTCGTTAATCTGAATACCGAAATCATCGGTGTTTCCGCTTCCGGAAACGCCTGTGCCTTCGTTAATAATATTAATTATGCCGCCTGCAGCTATTTCACCCTCTTCGAGTACATTTCCGTCGTTGTCAACAAGAGTTCCGTCGCTGACCATACCGTTGTTGATAGTACCGTTGATAATTATGCCGCCGCCGACATCGCCTTCATTACCGCTGTTGATGAGGTTTATAACACCTGTGTGTATTGCACCGTCGGCTTCAACACTAAAGTTAGAAAGTGAAGCGTTTTCGGCAAGAATCAGACTGCCCTGCCCGTTGCTGGAATATGTGATTTCATTACCCCAGTTCTGAAGCTTCATTCCTATTATGACATCGGCATCGGGATCTTCTACAGCCGTGTCACTCTCAAATACGGAATCAGCCATGAATCTGTTTATAAGTGTGCCAAAGAGTGTCATATCACCGGCGTGGTTAAGGAAACGAAGTATTCCGTGGTTGTCAATTACGCTTTCAGGCAGGAAGTGGAGTCCGCCCGTTCCCCAGTTTTCGAATACAACACGATTCTGAGAGCCTGCAACAGTTCCGTTCACAACATTCGCGCTGACATTTAGTGCACCGGCTCTGTTGTTTACGATGACTGAACTGGATTCTCCGTCTGCGTCGTTAACAAGATTGTTGTTTATTGTACCGCCGATGTTTGCACCGAGCTGTCCCGAGTTGTTAATTGTGACCGTGCCGCGGTTGTTGATTGTGCCTGAGGTTGTGATTCCGGTGTTTGCACCTGTGTTCGAGGCTGTGACGGTCATATCTTTTGCATTGTTAATCGTGCCGGTGAGTGAGAGCAGACCGTCCGCTTTGTTTTCAATGTTTATATTTTCCGCTGCAGACACATCGTGAACGGTAAGAGAACCGCTGCCGGATGTGTTGTTTACAACAGAGACTCCGCCCTGTGTGCTGTTTATTGCTCCGAGCATTGCAATATCGCCGCCTGTGGCGGAGAGATTAACGTTTCCTCCGCCGCTGATAACAGAATCAGCGTTCTGGGTCAAACTTCCGTTTGCCGCGATGATGTCTACTGTTGTGCCGGCTGTGATATTGTCATTAATTGCGGCAGATGTTGCCGAATCAATATTTACCGACGTATCAGAAGTAATGCTTCCGTTTGTAGTTACGCTGCCCGTAGAATTTATATCAATGATACCGCCCGAGATTGCGCCGTTTGCCGTGAAGTTTCCGCCGTTTGAGTTCAGGATAACATTTTGATAACCCTGTATTGTCCCTGTGGTGAGGGGATTATCGTTTGATGTCAGGTAGATATTGCCGTTTGAACCTGTATTTTCTGCAATGATAGCTGACACAACGCCGCCTGATGACAGAATGATGTTATTCGAAGCCGAGCCGATGTTTCCTGACTGAGAGTTAAGAGAGATGTCTCCGCCGGCAATAAGTGAATTTCCTGCGGTGGTCTGGGTTATGTCATTTTGTGCATTGATTGCTATATCTCCGCTGCCTCCGGCGTTCAATACGTCTGTAAGCTGTACATTTCCGCCCTGTGCATTGTTGTTAACCGTTATGCTTCCGGAATTTGCGTTTACGTTTTTCAGGACTATATCGCCTGTTGATTTGTTTGTGATTGAGATATCACCTTCCTGCGTGCTTTGAATAAGTCCGCCCTGAGTGATTCCGTCGTTTGCCGCAAGGGTTATATCTCCTGTTGCCGTAATGTTTTTCGACATATCAAGATTTTTTGAACTGTCAAGGTTTATATAACCGTTTGCATTTAGATCATTTGTAAAACTTATGTTTCCTGCATCTTCACCTGTTGAAGATATGTCTATATTCGTTCCCGCGCTAATTGTTCCAAACGAAATATCTGTGTTTACGCTGTTGATATTTACAGAACCAGTGTTCGCAGTAACGTCTACTGTGCCGCCTGCCTGCACATCAATTTTGCTGTCCTGAGAGCCGACGCTGTTACCTGCGCTAAGGGTAATATTTCCTCCGGTTTTTAAAGATACATCGGTAGATGCGTCCTGTAAAATGCTGTTTCCGGCATTAATTGTAATATTTCCGCCGGTTGCTTCCATAAGCGCTGCCAATGTAACGTTGCCGGTTCTGGAATCAAGATTTATGCTTGTTCCGGCTGTAGTGTCCCCGTTCATGTTTATGTTGCCGTTGTTGGCAATAACGCTCAGGCTGCCCTGTTCTGCGCCTATAGAATTAAGAGTTATGTCTCCTGTAGTGTTCGATACCGAGACATCACCGCCTGTAGACACAATACTTCCCGAGGTCTGGTTTATGGCTTCCTGCGCAATTATTGTAACTCCGCCGGAGGCAGTCAGACTGTTCGAGATGGAAAGCCCTCTTCCGCTTTCTACTCTGATGTAGCCGCCCTCTGTGGTCAGGTCGTTGTTCATTATAATGTCGCCGTTTGATGAGAGGTCAATGTTTTCGGTGGCTGTAATTTCACCGAATGTTACACTGTCATCAGCGCCGTTCAGGTGTACGGAGCCGTTTGTTGCGTTTGCATTAATTGCAGTCGGCGAGCTTACGTTTAATTTATTTGATTCTTCGCCTATATTTGCGCCCTCAAGCGTGATTGCTCCGGTCGAAGAGACCGCTTTCTGCAAGCCGGAACGCTGTTTTATGTCATTTACCGCGTCAAGGCTGACTCCGCCGGTGCCGCCGGAGATGAGTTCGTTTATTTGTATATTTGATGCTGTTGCGCTGACCGAGTTTGTGCCGGTAATTGCGGCATTGTTTGTCAGTGTTCCTGTAGCATTCAGATCTACATCACCGCCTGTCAGGGCTGCTCCCAGCGTAATATCCGATGCTTCAGCGCTAACATTGCCTGTGCCTGTAATTGCTTGCGAGTTTGTGATTGTATTATCAGCGATAAGACTGATATTTCCGCCTGACAGTATGCCGTCTATGGCAATAGTGTCTGCGTCAATATTAACACTGTTTGTACCATCTATTGATGCTGTATTTCTGAAATTTCCGTCCGCATCAAAGGTAAGGCTGCCGCCGGAGACGGTTTCTCCTGTTGTGATACTGTCTGCGTCAATATTAACAGTGTTTGTGCCGGTAATTGATGCTGTATTTTCAAACGTTGTACCGGAGGTGATATCCACATCGGACGCTTCGATTGAACCGCCGACAGAAACGGAGTTTGCATCTATATCCACAGTGCCCGATGCTGTGACAGAGCCTGTGTTTGTGAATGAATTTGTTGCGGAGAGAGTTGCGTTCTGAGCCGTAACATTGCCCGCAAGAGAAAAATCCGTGCCTTTTGCAATAAGAGAGCGTGTTGCGGTAATGTCATTGTTTACGGTCAGAGCGTTCAGTGCTGTTAACAGAACATCTCCACCAGTGATAGTTCCATCCGTCTGAATAGATTTGCCGTTTAGTGATACTGTATCAAAGCCGGAAATGTTTCCTGTTTTGAACAAATCCTGTTCAGATGCAAGATAGATATTTCCGCCGTTTTCAGAATCCTGAGCAATTGTTGCGTTTACCGCCTCAGGAGAATTAATCATAATTGCCTGTGAGTCAGTACCTATGTTTCCGGACTGAGAAGAGAGATTAACTGTTCCGGTTGCATTTATAAAGGTGTCAGCCGCGGTCTGTGTAATATTTCCGGCTGCACCGACAGTTATATCCTGACCGTTTATTGCTCCCGCTATAACGGTGTTTTCGCCGCTGCTTACACTGACATTTTCTCTTGCGTTGAGTCCTCCGACAGTAACGGTACCGTTCTGCGCAGTGCTGTCTACAGTGATATTTCCGCCGGAAACGTTGTTAAGCGTGACAGAACCGGAGGAGTTTGTTACTGAAACATCAGAGCCGGTGGAGCTTACCAATCCGCCTGTCTGGTTTATTCCGTTTTGTGAATTAAGCGAAACAGAACCGGATGCGGTAATATTTTTCGACAGTTCAAGGTCTTTTGCGCTGTCAATTGTGATAGAACCGTTGTTTGCGGTAAGGTCGTTTGATAGAGTGATTTTACCGCCGTTTGTGCCGACGGAAGAGCCGAGTTTTATGTCAGTACCGGCAGATACAGTTCCGAAAGTGACATCCGCATCAACACTGTTTACGTTAATCAAACCGGTTGTAGCCGTAACATCAACTGTTCCGCCAGATGAAAAGTCCAGTGCAACATCGTTTTCTCCAATATTTGTACCGGTTAGAGTCATATTTCCGCCGGAAGCCAGTGCTTTTTCAAGGTCTGCATTCTGTGTAATTACGCCGCCTGCTGTCGCGTTTATCGTGTTTGTCGCAGATGCGAGAGCATTAAACGTAATATCCTGCGCACTGTTTAATATGAGGTCCGCACCTGACACAGCTCCGTTAAGGATAAGAGACATGTCGCGGGCGTCCAGAGAAACTGTTTTGTGCCCCTGAATTTCGCCGGCATTGAAATTCTGTCCCTGAGTGTAGAGATAGATATTTCCGCCGTTTGTGCTGTCCTGTGCAATTATTGCCGAGACTGTTCCGCCGGAGTGAAATCCGAGAATGTTGTCCGCTGTTCCTATGTTTCCGTTGTTTGATGAAAGATTCAGGTCTGTGCCTGCATTGAGAATTATACTGTTTGCTATTCCGGAAATTATGTCTCTGTTTGCGCTGAGAGTCATTTCTCCGGTGGACGTCAATATATTATTTATAATTAAGTCATTAGCGGAGCCGAGTATAATTGTGTTTCCGTTAAGCGCATTGTTTACCGTAAGGTCTCCGGAGGCACCGCTCGTTTTTATGTCTATTTCATCAGCAGCCGTAATTGTACCGAGCGTCAGGTCATGATCGGGGCTGTCAATATGAATGCTGCCGTTGGCTGCGGATGCGTCAATAGTATCAACATTGACTTTAATGCTGCCTCCTGTCGGAGGTTTGGCGCCGATGGAACCGTTAATTGCGTTCAAAGACGCACTTTTGGCTACTATTGCCGTACCTTCGGCAGTCTGTTTTATATCTCTTTGAGAGGTTACAGTAACTTTTCCGCTGGTTGTGTCACCGCTCAGAGTGCCTGCGAGTGTGACATCCGCGTCTGCAGCATTGTTTGTAACATTTATATTCACACCGGACATATCCTGAACAGTTATGTCGCCGGATGTTGTGTTCGTAATGTTTACGCTGCCTTCAGCGGACGTAATAGCGCCGTCTGTATGATTTATACCTTCTGCAGCTGTGATATTTACGTCATTTTTTGCAATAAGATTTTTGTCAAGCACCATATCTTTTGCCGAGGTTACGGAAATCAGTCCGTTTTCGGCTGTCAAATCTTCACGCAGCGTGAGTCTGCCTGTTTCTGATGCAAGTCTTATGTCCTGTCCGGAATTGATGGTTCCGAATATTGTATCGCCGTCAACGCCGGTTATATCAATAGAACCGGTGGTGGTTGTGCCTGAAATAGCGTCACCTGCCGCGATTTTTAGAGGCGTGGACTCAGAACCGATTGAGTTGCCGGCAGTAAGATTTACTGTGCCGGAAGCCTGAATAGCTTTATCCAGAGATGCATTCTGGCTTATGCTTCCGCCTGCGCTAACTGAAGCGTTTCCGGCGCTCACGGTCAGAAGATTGTTAAATATAACGTCTGCTGCCGCTTCGATAACAGCACCGGTTGCTGCAGTAACAGCAGCGCCTATTGTGACTGTATTCCCCGTAATAAGAGCGTCAGCCTGAGAATTTATTTCACCGTTTATATTAACGTCAGTGTCTGATATGATTTCTGCTCTGCCTGTTGTTGCAATTGAGCCGCTCTCATTTATGTTTACTGTTCCGGCGTCGATTGTAGTGCTGCCGGTTGAGGTTATAGCTGCATTTATATCTGCGTTAGAGCCGGCAACAATAGAAGTGTTTCCTGTCGAGTTCATTTCCGAATCGACCGTGATATTTCTGCCGGCTTCCAGTGCCGTATCCGCTCCGGAGGTAATGCTGCCTTTAACATCAATATCCGTATCCGATGTGATGTTTGATGTTCCTGTTGTGGAGGTAATGCTTCCGTTTTCTGCTATTTCAACATCTCCGGCATCGATTGTTGTGTTTGCGTTTGAGGTGAGCGCGGAGGATATTGTTGCAGTGCCAGCTGCTGTGAGAATGGTATCCGTACCGGAGGACACAATGTCGTTTATGTTTATATTGCCGCCCGATGTAATGTTTGTTCCTGCAGCAGAGGTTATTGTTGAGTTAATTGTTGTGTCGCTGCCCGAGTTTATTATTGTATCTGCTCCGGAGGAAACAGCGCCGTTTACTTCAATTGCGCCGTTTGCAGCATCAAGCTGTACATCTTCAGTTGATGTTACTGTGTTTCCGATTGTAATATCTTTTGATGAGTTTAAGAATACGTTTCTGCCGTTGACTGTGCCCTGTGTGGAAATTGAAGCGTCAGCACCGGAGGTTGTGACATGCACGTCTTTGTTTGCCGTGACAGTGCCGAGCGTAATATTTTTGTCCGCACTGGTAAGCCATATATTGCCTTTGTCCGCAGCGGTTCCGTTTGCGGAAGCTGAGACTGTTCCGTCAGCATTGACTCTGAACTGGTTTCCGTCAGCGCCGATATTTCCGGCCGTAGAGGAAAGATTTATGTTTTTGCCCGCTGTCAAAACTGCATCTTCACTGTTCTGTAGAATATCATTTTGAGCCGAGACAGTTATGTCACCCGATGTTGCGGTGATAGGTTTGTTGAAAAATACATTGCCAGTGTCAGTTGCTGTGTTCGAAACGGAAATATTTCCTGTCGTAGCGAGAAGCGAGTTCAGCAAAACATCACCGGTTTCGCTGTTGGCAATGATTATATCTCCGGCAGTGATGGTAGAATTTTCACCCTGCACAATACCGCCTTTTGATTTTATGTCGACAACGGTTTTTGCCTGCAGATTGTGTTCAAGCGAGAACTGTTCACCGCTGTCAATATAAATTCCGCCGTCAGGTGTGGTGAGGTCGCCTGTCAGTATTACCGCATAATCTGAAGCAAGCCCGATGTCTTTGCTGAATTTTATTTTTTCTCCGTCAAGCACAAGGTCATCGTCGAGCGCTCTTAAAAATACGCTGCCGTTTTCCTCATCGAGAGCAGTTGCCCAGAGGTCTTTGCCTTCACCCCGTTCAAAAGTGATGTAGTTATCTTTTGAACCGATTGAGCCTTCCTGTGATTCAAGGTAGATATTACCGCCGGTAAAACCGTTTATACCCGAATTCGTTTGAGAGATGTTGCCTTTTGCTGTAACTCTCAAATCGTGGTCGGGGTTTGCGGAAATAGTGTTGTTTACTGTTACTCCGCCGCCGCTGTTCGTAATGGTTACGGGTCCGTTTGAAGCTGTAATTTTTTGCAGAGACATATCTCCGGATGTTGTGTTAGTGAGATTTATATGTCCGTTTTCGCTTGTTAAAGAAGAGCCAGCGTTCTGAGTAATTCCGTTTGCGGCTGTAATATCAATATCGTTTTGGACAAGATTGTCCGTAGAGTTGTTCATTGTAAGGCTGCCGGAGGAATTTATATTCAGTGAGTTTGCGCCTGTAATATTTCCGACCGTCATATTTCCCGGAACCGGCGCGCCACTTGTTGTGGCAAGTTTTACGTCTCCGTTAGCGGTTATAGTTCCGAAGGTAACATCGGATTCGGGGCTTGTTACCGTGATATTGTTGCCTGTAATAGCAACCGTTCCATCCGAATTCAACTGGAGCGCATTATCTGACTCGCCCACATCACCGTTCGTTGCGCTGAGCGTAATATTTCCGCCGGCATCAAGTGATTTTCCGGAAGTTGTCTGTGTAATGCTGCCGTTTGTCGCAGTGGCTGTGATTGCGCCTGTTTCGCTGCTTACAAGATTGTTCAGGGTAATGCTTTCACCGTTGAGGTTTACATTTCCGCCTGCTTCTATTGTTTGCGTGCTTAATGCACCTGTTGCATTAAGGTCAGCAGTCGTACCCGCGATAATTTCTGTTCCCGCATCTTGCGTAATTGCTCCGCCTGCAGTCATAGAAACGCTTGTTCCTGCTTCAATTGTACCGTCTGTCTGTGTAATTGAGCCCTGTGAAGAAACAGTGGTGGCGCCGCTTGAGGACATATCCGAGTTGAGAAGTATGTTTCCTCCCTCGGCAGAGTTAGTTACTGTTATGTCACCTGCGCCGGCAATAACTTCCTGAAGCGAGATGTCGCCTGATGTTGTGTTCGTGAGCGTAATATTTCCGGGAGCGTCAGCGTCGTCAAAAAGTTCTATATAAGTTCCTTCTGCCTGCGTAATTCCGTTTGCCGCCGTTATTATAACGTTTCCGCTCAAATCATCTATATTTCCGTTAAGAAATACAGCTTTGTCTCCTGTTAAGTTAAAAGCTCCTGTACCAACTATCTCACCGAGATTTACGTCAGAGTTTACACCGTGAAGATACACATCACCGGAGTATCCGACACCCGGACCGGAAATTGAAACATTTCCGCCCACATCCATATTTATTGCCTGAGCTACAGAGCCCATTGTAACACCTGAGCCAAGTGTAACATTGAGTACTCCCGGGGTTGAAATTGCGGTAATGTCGCCGTTTTGGGTAATACTTCCGTTTGTGCCCGCAACTGCAAGTGCAATTGATGTGTTTTCAGACCCTGTGCTGACCGTATCGTTCAAAACAATCGAATTTATACCGGTAATACTAATATCGCCTTTTTCATTGTGAACTTTTTGAAGATCTGCGTTTCCGACTATAACTATGTTCCCCTCGCCGCTTCCTCCCTGAGCTGTAATTTCGGAACCTGCACGCTGCGTAACATCGGCAATCATGCTGATTCCGTTTCCGGCATTTACATCTCCTTCGAGCGTAATACTTCTTGTTTCCATAGCTACGTCACCGGATGGGGTGCCGTTTGAATTGTTCATTGCCGTAATAGTTGATGTGTCGCGTTGTTCAATTACCAGTGTAGATTTTACGTTTACATTTTTTCTGGAATTTATGTTTCCATGAATGATAATGCTGTCAACATATGCAGATGCTCCGGAATCATCTCCGCCGAATTCGTTTCCTATATTAACGTTTCCTTCTGCATCTATAGTGCTGCCTATTTCAATATTGCTGTTAAGGTCGACGCCTCTGATGTTAACGTCGCCGGTTGATTGGATAAGACCGCCGGGGCGTCTGCCCGGTGTAATGCTTTGACCGTAGATGTTGATTGAACCGGTCTGGCTTTTATCCATATATTGAGCGTCTACAACGCCCTGCTCATTGATTATGTCTTCTCTGTTAAACTCAACGCCTGAGAGGTTGATAACATCACCGTCCGCAAATGCGATACCGGATGTTTTTGCAAAACCGTTGTCGTTAAATCCCGAGATTATGTCTGCTTCGTTTCTGGAATCAATATTGACAAGTTTTCCGTCTTTGATAGTTACACCGTTTCTTGCAAAGATTTTTCCTGAAATCTGTGTTCCTTCGTAATCATCACTGCGGTTTAGCTCAAGAGCATTGAAACGCCCGCTGTCCCAGGAAAGGCTTCCTGAACGGCCTTCGTTTATGAGAGTCTGATATGCCTGCTGTGTCGGAGCAATGGTTTGCAGGCTGCCCACGTTCATAATACCTGTCGTGCCTACAAATATCCCCATTGGTGAAACGAAAACGACATCTCCGTTAATCTGACCGTTTTTTATTGCGTTAAAAATACCGTTTATAATGACTCTGTTATCGACAAGGTTTACGAATCTGTTGGCATTGCCGAAAATCTGGTTTACTATGTGACCGTTGGCTATATCAAAGTCTGAAAAGTGGTGAAAACCTGTATCGCCATGTATGTAGCCGCCCGTGATATTCGTCATGTTTCCGTCTGTGTTGACGCTTGTGTTTGTGTTGAAATCGCCAGTATTCGGGATTATGTCAGCCAAAGCAGCCTCAAAATTCAGCAGCATAAGCACGAGAATAGACGCAATTACACGTTTTGCCAGACGTGCTCCCCTAACGATACTGTATTCCAACAAATTCCTCATATAATTCCCTTTATTGTATTGTCTGATGATGCGGCTCATGCCGGTCACGGGCAATAAATAATCTCAACCCTTTGTCGAAATTTTGCATTTCGGACATACTAAACCTAGTCTAGTTATATACATCATAACCGCAGAATTTTTCGAAGTAAACAAAATATGACAAAGTCTTAAGCAGAATAATTGTAATAATTTACACTGGCGGGCAATTCTTTTTAATACTTAAATTTTTTCTGATTTTTTTGCTGCACGTTCAGCCATAAACGTTGAAAATACCGGCAAAAGTCCGTAATATATGAGAGCAAAAATCAGTGTCGGACGTAATATATTTATGCCTTCTATATACTTGGGCAGATTTATATCGTTTTTGTTAATTCTTGAGAATTTTTCAATGAACTTATCCGTACCTCTTTTTGCTGCTCTGTCTATTCCGTAACCGAATAGAAGGGTAGCAGCTGTTGAGATAATGTTGTTAAAAATCAAAGGTCTTTTTCTGTTTTCTTTAATTTTTTCGCTTTGAGCTATTCCTATAGCGGAAGCTGTAGTCAGAAGTATGTCCGTTGCTGCTGTCATGTGTTTGCTGATGTCTTTGTCGTGCACGCAGTATTTTTGTGCAAATTTTTGAACGTCCTCTCTGCTGAGCAGTTTGCCCGTCTGTTTTGCGAAAAATTCTGGCAGAGAATGCTTAAATGACGGATGTCTTGAGAACGGATGTTTTGAGGCGGGCTGTCTGTCTGCGGACATGGAATCAATTTTGTCTTTTTTGAATCTGATTTTTTGCTGCTGCGGGAAAAATCCGTCTTTTATAAACGGAATGAGCAATACTGTGAGCAGTGATTTGGGGATTGCCGTAACAAGTCCTGCGCTTTGTTTAATTATCTGGGTGACAAATCTGTAGCTTCGTGATTCACAAAACTGTTTTGCTCCGTTCATATACGATTTTACAGCTGTTTCTTTCAGATATTTTTCAGGATTTTTGTCAATTTTTTTTATTATGTTTTCAAGCGGCAGCGCGACAGCTTCCACAATGCCGAATTTTACAAGCCCCGAGCCTATGGAGTTTGCTGCTGCGTAGTGTTTGTTCTCTTTTTCAACGCCCGGTGTGTTAAGAATGGAAAAAGTCCTTACGCCGGACGACATTACAAAAGACGTAACCGCGACAAAAGATGTCCCGTGTTCCGAAATTTTTTTCAGACCCGAGAGGAGATATCTGTTGCTTAGTACACCTTTGAACGACGGCTGTACTTTCATAATCTGCTTTTCCTTTCCTTTACAAGTAGACACCGCTCAAAGAAAAAAGTAAAATAATTTTATAAATTCTTAATCTCACGTTATGTCAAAAATTTCCGGAATAAAAAATTTTATATCAGGCGAGCTGGAAGGCTGGGGAAAAACAGAGAGGATAGTTTTTCCTCTGGTTCTGCTGGTTCTTGCCTCAATTTCTTTTATAATTAATGACAGCAAAATTGCACTGGTTTCGGCTGTATGCGGCATCGGGTACACAATTCTTGCGGGCAAGGGTAAAGTTTCGTGTTATTTTATCGGTCTTTGCGGAACATTGTGTTACTCATGGATTTCTTATAAAAATCATCTGTACGGAAACCTCGGGCTGTATATGCTCTACTACCTTCCAATGCAGATTCTCGGTGTTTTTAAATGGCGCGCACATCTGAAAAAAGGCAGGCATGAAATTGTAAAAACCTCCTTGCCTCTTTGCCGCAGAGTTTTGTATTTTTCGATTGCAGGTATTGTTACGGCTGTTGTGTGGTTCTTTTTACACCGGCTTGGCGGCGCAACTCCTTTTGCCGACGCTTTTACCGTAGTTTTTTCAGTGCTTGGTATGCTGCTTACTGTACAAAGATGTTTTGAACAGTGGATTGTGTGGCTGTTTGTGAACTCGGTTTCGCTTTATATGTGGATTGTTGCATATTTGAACGGTTCAAACTGTTTTGCAACAGTATTCATGTGGGCTGTGTATCTGGCGCTCGCCGTGTATTTTATGGCTGTATGGAAAAAAGAACTCGCTTTTGACATGGAAAAATCAGATTAATTCATGCCGGCTTATTGTGCTATAATCCCCATATGAGTCTGAGTGAAACATCAAAAAGATATGTAAATGACTTTAAAATATATCTGGAGGTAGAGCGGAATTTTTCAAAACACACCATCCGCGCTTATGAATCGGATATTGTTGCTTTTTTAATCTGGCTTGATACAGCTGCGCCGGAGTCTGCAAATCACGCTAAAATAAAGGAATACCTTCTTTTTATTCAGCGTTTTAATTACTCAAAAACCACTCTGTCCAGAAAAATATCAGCGATAAGAACGTTCTACAGGTATTTGTACAGAGAACGGCTTATTGACGCAAACCCTGTTTCGGGTCTGCATTCTCCCAAAAAGTCAAAAAATCTTCCAAAATTTTTGACAGGTCCCGAAATTGAACAAATTTTGAATAATATAAAAATAGAAACACCTGCGGGTTACAGAAACAGGACGATTCTCGAACTTCTGTATGCTACGGGCATGCGTGTGTCAGAGCTTGCAGGGTTGAATTTTTCAAACCTGAATCTTGATGAAAATGAAATTACCGTGTTCGGCAAAGGCGCGAAAGAAAGAATAGTGCTTGTTTCTAACAGGGCAAAGGATTTTCTTGAACGTTACATAAAAACCGTACGTCCGATGATTCCCGAACTTCCCGTTCGTACTGACGAGAACAGCCCCGTATTTATAAACAAAACCGGCTACAGGCTCCAGCCGCAGTCAATCAGGGCGGCTATAAAGGAGATTGTGGACAAAATCCAGCTCCCGAAAGTAGTCACACCTCACGTTTTCAGACACAGCTTTGCCACAAAACTTCTGGAAAACGGTGCTGACCTTCGCGTTGTTCAGGAGCTTCTCGGGCATGCAAGTATTAGCAACACACAGATTTATACCCATGTCTCGACAGAAAGACTAAAGTCGGTGTATGATAAGACACATCCGCGTGCATAATTAAAAAGGGGGAAAAATGAGCGATATTATCACAATCGGAAGCGCTACAATCGACACATTTATTGAATGTGATGATGCAAATATTGTTTCTGTCAATACAAAAAAATGCCAGAACGAATTCATGGCATATCCGTATGGCGCAAAAGTAGAAGTGGACGGTTTTAAAACGGCAATCGGCGGCGGCGGGGTCAATGCTGCATCAAATTTCGCAAACCTCGGTTTTTCTACTTCCGCAATTTTTAAAGTAGGCAAAGACTTTCTCGGCAACACTATCTGTGAAAAGCTGAAAAAAAATAATATTGATATGTCCAACATCATTGTCAGTGAAAACGAGCAGTCCGGATTTTCCATTATTCTGGTAAGTTTTGAGGGCAACAGAACAGTGCTTGCGCACCGCGGTACAAACGGTACAATTAAACAGGACGAAATAAATTATGATGCCGTAAAAAATGCTAAATGGCTTTATATTGCGCCTTTGAACGGCGAATCCGGCAAGGTTCTCGACGAGTTGTCACAGTTCGCTGAAGAAAACAATGTCAATGTCGCAATTAACCCCGGCAGCTCCAGCCTTAAACGGGGCATAAAATATTTTGAAAAAATTCTTGCAACAGCTGAGGTCGTTGTTATGAACAAAGAAGAGGCTTCGCTGGTTACGGGAATCGTTGTCAGAACTGACACAAAAGATGAAAAATTTTCAGATGCACCGATTCACGTGGATGTTAAGGCAATGCTTTCAAAACTGAAATCTATGCATGCAAAAATTGCAATCATCACGGACGGAAAAAACGGTGTTTATGCGTATGACGGAAAAACTTATTACAAATGTCCGGAATTTCCGGCAAAAGTCGTCAGCACACTCGGTGCAGGCGATGCGCTGTCCTCTACTTTCGTAGGTTCACTTGAATATACGAACTGGGATATCGGAAAATCTCTTATGATGGCGTCTGTCAATGCCGCTTCCGTTGTTTCTAAATTCGGTGCTCAGGAAGGATTTTTGAGCTTTGAAGAGATTGAAAAAAGACTGAAAGAAACGCCGGATTTTAAGGTTGAAACTTATTAAAATTCGTGTCGCGGGTAATAAACAAAAAGAATCATCCTTGTATTAAAAATGTTAGAATTCAGCGGATGATTCTTTTTTTGCAGCCCGGGGACAATTTGCCGGTATTTTGCCATGTTTTTTATATAATAATTAATTTATTTCAAACATCTTGATTATTGCTCATGTTTAATTTATAACAAAACATGTAGTAAAAATACTAAGTACAGAAGAGGAGCTAAAAAAATGGCTAAAAAAGTTGCAATTAACGGCTTCGGAAGAATCGGCCGTAACACATTGAGAGCAGCAGTTAAAGAAGGTATTTTCAACGAAATCGATTACGTTGCTATTAACGACCCCGGTCTTACTCCGGAACAGGCTGCATTTTTGTTCAAACATGACTCAGTTATGGGCAAATTCGATGGTGAAGTAGAAGCTTATGAAGAAGGCATCATCGTAAACGGCAAAAAAATCAAATTCTTCGCAGAAAAAGATCCTTCAAAATTACCCTGGAAAGATCTCGGTGTAGAAGTTGTTGTTGAATCTACAGGTTTCTTCACAGATGCTACAAAAGCTCACGCTCACATCGATGCAGGTGCTAAAAAAGTTATCATCTCTGCTCCGGCTTCTAACGAAGACAAAACTATCGTTCTCGGCGTTAACGAAAAAGAATATGATCCTGCTAAACACAACATCATTTCTATGGCATCTTGCACAACTAACTGTCTGGCACCTGTTGCTAAAGTTATCAAAGAAAAATTCGGTATTGTTAAAGGCTTGATGACTACTGTTCACTCATACACAGGCGACCAGAGAATTTTGGACGCAGGTCACAAAGATCCCCGTCGTGCTAGAGCAGGCGCTTTGAACATCGTTCCTACAAAAACAGGTGCTGCTAAAGCTGTTGCTCTTGTTATTCCTGAATTAAAAGGAAAATTGGACGGTTTCGCAATGCGTGTTCCTACTCCGGACGTATCACTCGTTGACGTAGTATTCGAAACTGAAAAACCTGTAACAGTAGAAGAAGTTAACAAAGCTCTTAAAGAAGGCGCTGACGGTCACGTTCTTTGCTATTCAGAAGATCCGCTGGTTTCTTCAGACTATGTTGGTTCTTCACAGTCATCTACAGTTGATGCACTGTTAACAAGAGTTATGGGCGACAACATGGTTAAAATCATTTCTTGGTATGATAACGAAATGGGTTATTCAACAAGATTGGCTGAAACCACAAAAATGGTTGCTGAAAAATTATAATTTTTTACATATATAATTTGGGAATGAGCAGTTTTTTAATTAAAGCTGCTCTTTTTTTATCTTTGCAAAATTGTCGCCTGTTTATGCAATATAATCATATTTCTGACCCAGTGCCGGATTCGTATTCTGCGGATGTGTCAGAGAATTGGGAACGGTTGAAGTATTATTTCTTTTATTAGCCTGCATGTTGTTCGCAGCTATAGCCGGATTTTTCGGGTTTTCAAAAAATGCCTTCGGATTTTGTTCTGCGAGTTTGAGGTTTTCACCGTCCAGATATCCGTCCTGTTTTTGCGCCAGAGATTTAAATGCACTGTGTATTGATGTGTAATTCATCCCTGTGGCAAGAAATTCATCAGCCGTAATCAGACCGTCACCGCTTTTGTCGACTTTGGCAAAATCTTCCGGTTTTATACCGAATTTTTTGCAGTCAGTATCTTTTATTACTATAGATTGAATTTTTGTTGGCACAAACCCGTTTATTATACTGGACATTTCTTAACCTCCGTAATTTTCCTATAATTTAATAAAGAAATTTTCGGATATAAAATTGCGTATTAACGGGTATGTTTAACAAAATTTTACAAATGGTCTTTACCGCATAACCATTAGTTTTCGCGCTAATCAAAATACTTTTTTCCGTATTCATCCATCTGTTTGTTTTCGAGTTTGTATTTTTCGATATCCTGTTTCAGCATTCTTGAAAAATAAGATGCACCGTCAATCCCGTATTGTGGATTTTTCGAAACTTCAGAAAGAAGTGCCCTAAATTCTTCGTCAGCACCCGTTTCGTAGTGTCGTCTGAATGCATAGACAGCCTCGTTTGAGTGTTCAAAATTTTCATTAATTTCGTTTTTTGCAGGATTCATCTTTCCTGCTTTCTCAAGAAAGTTCATGATTTTTTCGAGCAGTGGAAGGGTTGCATTGTTAATGTTGACACAATTTTCATTGACTCCGTATACTCTGAATGATTCATGTCCGGTTTCATATTCGTCCAGCGTTATATCAAGTGCATGCGGGTTTATTCTGTTCGGAAATGCTTTCAGTACCGGCTTCAAATCTTCAAGGTCCCTTCCGTTTTCATTTGTTGCAACTATATGAAGGGTGTTATATTTCGATTCGGGCGTGAGACCGTTTTTTGTCATTCTGGTTTCGCCGAGTGATGAATATACTGCTGCGGCGTTCTTTGCTCCGTAAAAACTAATTTTCATTTTTTCTCCTGTCAGGCGTTTATCACAAAATTCGTCAGCTCTTTTTCAAGCTTTTTTGCCAGATAAGCAGCGCCTGTTTGTGCGTAGTATCTTGTATGCGCTATGTCAAGAATTTTCTCAAAATCTTCCTCCGGACAGAATATTTTGTATGCCTGAAATGCGTCGTGTGCCTCGGGAGATGTAACGTATCTGTTTTCGACTTTGAGTTCTTCTTTATCCATTGTTGAGATTTTTTTCATAAGTTTGAATATTTTACTCAGAACCGGCAGATTTTTATCATTCATTTCAACAAGATTGTTGTTTATTGTATAAAAGTGCTGCTTTGCTCCTGTTTTTTCGTCTTCCATGTAGTCATAAACAAAATTCAGCGCTGTTTTGTTATGGTAGTTCGGGTATTTTTCAAGAATATCGCGAAATTCGTCCAAATCGTTTCCGTTTTGATTGTTCAATTCAACATGTATATTTGTACGTCTACCTTTTGGGAGAATCATTACATATCTGCCTGCAGGTATCATTTCCGTAGATTTTCTTGTATAGTGATAAGAGCCCGTGTTTTTGACCCCATGAAAACTTATATTCATTTATTTTTTGCCTCCAGCTTTTTTTAATTGAACGCGCTAAAGCTTTTTTTTTGCTACAGCGCTGCGGGAGATTAATTTATTGTTACAATTAGAGCCAGTTATTAGTAAACAATTTTTTCCCGTAAGCCCTGCAGTGCTGGCATTCTGATGTTTCAAGATAACATTTTTTGCTGAAATTGGTTATGTTTGAGCCGCTTCGTCCGCGGTAGTCATTCGCAAGCACCGGACAGGTGTAAACTCCGTTTTTCGTTAAAAGCCTGCCCGTCATACAGTCCGGCTCAAAATCATCGGGTGCCTGCTGTACTGATTCTGTCTCGCTTTTCAGGTCGGGAATGAGCTGGAGATTTATGTCTTCTGTGTCAAATTTGAATTTTTTACCAAGCTCCCTGAATCCGTCAATAAGCTCAGAATCGCTGGAGTTTGTGCTGTTTTTGATTACGAGAATCGGGTTAAAACCGTATTTGTTCAAAGATGTTACGGCATGGATTGCTTTTCTGAAGGCACCTCTGCCTGCTTTTTCATCGTTTGTCCGTTCATCAAAATGGTTTATAAAAATTTTGAAAATAATTTCGTTTGTGCCTTCGTCTTCAACTCTTTTCAAAAAGCGTGCCTTTTTGTCATTTAGACAGGTTCCGTCAGAGTATATGGTAACAGGTGTGTACTGCAGGCACAGCCGGAGTATGCTGTTGAAATCCGGATGAGATATACAGTCTTTTCCTGTTACGTAAATGTATTTCAAAGTGCTTCTGTCAATATTTTTCAGTGCATCTTTGATGTCTTCAATCTGGAGATAGTTTTTGTTTTTGTGGTTGAAGCTTCTGCTCCTGTAAATTGAGATGTTTTTGCTCACAGACTTGTTGTATTCAAGGTTAAGAAACAGATGATTAAGTTCTCTGAGCGTAACGCACTGAGCCTGCACAATAGAATTATACATTTTTCCTCCTTTGACTATCATAAAAGTTGAGCGCAATTGCGCTTTTTTGTTTATCCCTTCTGTGTTGATAAAATTTTAGTTTTAAAAATTCACTAAATAAATTACTCGACTGTATAAAAATTTTTCTCCTTTCATATAGCTGGTGCGGGTAATTTTCAAATTTTTACGGTCAAACTTGCTGAAAACTTCTAAAATTTGAATGCTGATTTCTAAATCAAAACAATGATATTCCTAAAGACAGCGGGATTTTTTCCGATAAATATACAAGAATAGAAGTAGGTGGCATATGGCAAACATAATAGAAAATTTGTATGGCAGGCGAATGATAAAAATGTCTACGGACGATGTAATCTCGATTGTTCGGGAATATCAAAACACGGCCGGAGAGCATTCTTCATACGACGAGTTGAGAAAAAAACTTGATGCGCATGAATTTTATCTTCCGGAGGATCCGATTTAAAATTTTTTAGAAAATTTGTTTCTGTTTTCCCTGTCGTGGAAGAGTATGCACTGATGTTCCGTCATTCATCACTGGCTGCCGGTATTTCTATACTATTGGCAAACTTTTTTTTTAATACTATAATCAAAATGTTACTAGCACACGAAGGGGAAATTATGATAAATTCTGTTGTACTTGTTGGTCGCGCCGGTCAGGACCCTGATATGAAATATTTTGAGTCCGGCAAGGTAAAAACTACATTCTCTATTGCTGTAAACCGTTGGGACAGCAAATCAAGAGAAGAGGTTACAGACTGGTTTAATATAGAACTGTGGGACAAATCAGCAGAGGTTGCGGGTGAATACGTGAAAAAAGGCAAACTCGTTGCCATAGAAGGAAAACTTGCGACAAGCAAATGGAAAGACAACACAGGCGCCGACCGCGAAAGATTTTTTATCAGAGCTACAAATCTGAGACTTCTCGGCTCCCGTGATTCATAAACAGGTACAGGATTAAATTATGCTTACGTCAAACAATATAGGAATAGTCGCAGATGACCTGACAGGTGCAAATGATACTGCGCTGCAGTTTCATATCCGTGGTGCAAACACACAAATTATACTGGATCCGACTGTCCTTCCGGAAAACCGTTTGAGTACACAGGTCTGGGCAATTCCGACCGAAACGAGAAATTCCGGCGCAAAAAAAGCTTATGAACGGGCAAAAGCTGCAGTAACACTTCTTCGTGACCAGCTTGGCGCAGAATATTTTTACAAAAAAATTGACTCAACCCTGAGAGGAAATATTGCGGTAGAAACGCTTGGAATGCTTGAGGTCCTTGACTGGGATGCTGCTGTTGTTGTTCCTGCTTTTCCACAGGAGGGCAGGATTACTGTCGGCGGATATCACATGTTAAAGGGCGTTTTGATAGAAAGAACCGAACATGCTCTCGATCCTCAATCCCCTATTTACGAATCTCATATACCGACTCTTCTTCGCAAACAGATTCCGCCAGAACATGCTGATCTGGTCGGCGAAATCCATATGAATACTATCATTAAGGGTGCGGGTCCGATTCTTCAAAAGTTGAATGAATTAATAAATGACGGAAAAAAACTTATAGTCACTGATGCAATGACTACTACGGATATTGAGCAGATTGTTCTTGCAATGGAAAAAAGTTCGTTTAATATTCTTCCCTGCGGGTCGGCAGGATGTGCGCAGATTCTCGGAAATGTTTGGCTTCCAGAGGTTTCGAGCCATCATCTGTTTAAGACTATAGCAGCTATGCCAAGATTCATTGTCTCCGGAAGTGCTACGAAAACGACAGCACAGCAGCTCCAAAAACTGGACGATGATGACGATATCGACGATACATATTTCATTTCTCTCTCTCTGGATAATATTTTTGCCGGAGTGTCAGATGAACTTGTGGAACGTGTTACATCGAATCTTGTGAAAAGAAATATTGTTGTCGTGCACACGTCGAAACTGGCGGCTGACGAAAAGGAATTTTGTTCTGTACTTTTTGACAAAGAAATCTCAAAAGCTGATATGGCAAAGATTACAACGGATTTTCTCTCAGAGCTTGTGCGCCGTGTTGTTGAAAAAAGAAACGCAATACTTATTCTTGTGGGCGGCGAAACTTCTTATAAATGCTGCAAAGCAATTGAAACAAGCAGCCTGCAGGTCATAGATGCGGTTCACGACGCTGTTCCTCTGTGCCTTGATACAAAGGGACAGTGGATTGTAACAAAATCCGGAAATCTCGGTAATGCAAATACTTTAATCGATATACTAAAATATTTTGAACAGCATGAACAAGAATAAAATATGCATAACACTCGGGGATTACAATGGTATTGGTCCTGAAATTACGCTAAAAGCACTTGAAAGACTGAATATCGGGCGGGAAAAAATCATTATTGCAGGCAGCAGGATTGTTTTTGAAAAATTTAATTCCGCGCACGGACGAAAAAACATGCCTGAATATGAATTTTGTGAAATCCCTTTTGATGAAAAAGATTATCAGCCCGGCAAGGAAACGGCCGGTGCCGGCGAATTTTCATACAGATGTCTTGAAGCTGCCTGTAAACTTGTAAAAGAAAAAAGAGCAGGAGCTATAGTAACGGCGCCTGTATCTAAAAACGCGCTTCATCTGGCAGGACATGACTTTTCCGGTCAGACAGAGGTCATAGAAAAATTTCTTGCGCACGACGGACAGAAAGCTGAAATGCTTTTTTGCGCACGGGACTTCAGAGTTTTGTTGTTGACAAGACATGTACAGCTGTCCGGTGTGAAAATCACAAAAGAGCTGCTTGTTGAAAAAATCTTGCGGCTGAATGGAGTTTTGAAGGAAAAATTTAATATAGCGGAACCGTCTCTTGCGCTTTGCGCACTGAACCCGCATGCCGGCGAAAACGGGATTCTCGGAAACGAAGAGACAGAGGAGTTTGCGCCGGCACTATCGAATCTGTATGAATGCGGCGTAAAAATTACGCGCCCCATGCCTGCTGACACACTATTCGCCGCTGCGGCGCAAGATTTTAGACTTGGCGCACAGCGTTATGACTGTTATGTTGCATGTTACCACGATCAGGGGCTTATTCCCGTAAAAATGCTGGCTATGGATGAGTGCGTGAACATGACCATAGGTCTGGACGTAATCAGGACTTCTCCTGCGCATGGCACGGCTTATGATATTGCTCCATACAGCTGCGCAAGAGCGGAAAGTATGGAAGCTGCAATACTGGCGGCACTTGAGTTTTTAAACTGAATTTCTGAATAAAAAAGCGGCATATAGCCGCATTTTTTATTAAATATTCGATGATTAGTCCTCAATGAGATGGTTGTAGAAGAGCTTGTCGAAGTAGTATAGAGTCATCTGTACGAGTTCATCCATGTGAACAACGAAGTCATCGCCTTTTCTGTTATCATTTCCGCCCCAGTCCTTTCTGTATCCGTCTTCGACACGCTGATTGTTGTTACCCGTACCGTATGGGCAGTCGGATGCGTTGCCTTGCATTGCATAAATTGCGCCCATTTGAGCATTTCTGAAAAGTTCGGTAATTTCTGATTTATCCAATCCCGGATATTTCTCAATAACACGCTCTAGAAGCTGATCCATAGTCGCCTGATAGTCCCTGTCGTCATTTGTGTCATTGATATGAACAGAGCCGTCTTCGTATTGAATTACATCTCCTTTGTAATTTATTTTTTCGTCACCGCCGTAAGTTGTATTTGTATTGTAGTGTTTTAGACCGTCTGTCAGGGAGTTGTCTGCATATGATGTACGCTGTGTCAGTGCTTCAAGAACCTGCGGATCGGATTTTGCTTTTTCTATCATTTTACAGATATTTTCTGATGCATCAAAGAGAAAATCACTTATGTAGTGGCTTGCTGATGAACCTTTTCCGTCAAGCTCCTGTATTGAATCATAAGTCGCAATCCAGCCTGACTGTACGATTCTTTCCACAGCTTCTTTTCCTCCGAGTGCGTCCAGTTCACCGTTTTCTGAAAGCATATCTATTGTCTGCTCAACTAATTTGTCATAGACTTTTTGTGTTTCTGCTTCCTGAAACTCTATGTCACCGTTTTTGTCCATACCGAATTCAGTGTGCATTTCTTCGTAGATAGATACATCCAGCGGGTTGAATGTGTTATTGTATAAGTCTGCAGTTCCTTTAGGTAAAGTTTTTCCTTTAAATTCTCCTTTTTCTTCAATTGTTTCTTTAATTTTATCAGCCAGTTGAGCAGTATCATCAACTTTTTCTGAGAAGATATTATTCTGATTCGACTCAAGTTTTTGAAGCTTATTTGCCTCGCGCTCTTTTGCTGCTTCTATTTTTTCATTATACTCCTGTTCGAGAGCCTGGATTTTTGCTTGACCTTCATCCATCAGCTTTTTGTTGTCAGAGTTTTCGTTTTCTTCAATCTTTTGCTCAACCTGAGCCTGCTTTTCTTCGAGCGCTGCTTTTTGTTCTTCTATTTTTGCCTTTTCTGCTTCAAGCGGCTCTTTTTTCGCTTTCAATTCATCATTTTTTGCTTCAAGTTCATCTTTTTGAGCCTGCAACTCTTCTTTCTGGGCTTTGAGTTCTTCTTTTTCTGCCTTGAGCTGGTCTTTTTCTGCTTCTAATGCTGATTTTTTATCTTCAAGACTTGCTTTCTGCTGCTCTTTTTCACTTTTTTGAGCTTCAAGCTGAGAAATCTGGTTTTGCAGCTCTGAACGTTTGGCTGCATTTGCTGCGTCGGCTTCTTCATCTCCTGTTGAAGTCAGGGAGCTAAGCTGGCTTTGCAAAGATGAAATCTGACTGTTTAATCCAGAAATTTCATCTCCTATGCTGCTCATTTGTTCGCTAATATCGCTTATTTGAGCGTCTTTATCTGCAATAGCACTGTCTTTTTCCGCAATTGCATCATCTTTTTCACTTATTTGAGCATCTTTTTCGGAGATTTTGTTGTCATTTTCGTTTACCTGTTCGTCAATTTCTGCGATTTCTTCTTCAATTTCAGCCAGCTGGTTTTCGTATTCTTCTGCTTCGGCTTTAATTTCTTCCAGCTCTGCATTCAGGCTTTCTGCCAATTTTTCATAGGCTTCTGTAGCAGCTTCAATTTCTGCTTTCAATGCGTCCATTTTCTTTTCTTTTTCAGCCTCTAATGTTTCGGAGCTCTTTAAAGAATCGAATTTAGATACTATACTTGATTTTAACTTGGTCAAGGGATTTGGGTTAATTGAATTATTCTTTGTTCCATCTACTATTTTTTTTACGAATCCGTCTACACCGCTGCTATTCACACCGAAACCGCTTGTATCTTCAAACAATAAATCAGAATTAGTTCCCGATGTTCTGCCTCCGCCGCCTGTAGCAAATGTGTTTGCGTCAATTCTCTGAAAACTTAAATTTTTTTTCTGATTAATATTGTTCATAGTAACTCCTTTTCGTTATGCTTTTTATATGTATCGGACATTTTTCAGATAACTTTAAGGAAAATGAGATAATTAGAAAAACTTTTTACAAATATTTACAAAAAGGGCTGAATATATACCTTTTTGCAAAGAAAACGGGAGCTGTTTTCACAGCTCCCGCGGATGTTACTTTTTAGTTGTCTTTGTATCATTTGGATGTTTTTTTGTTTTTGTTGCCGGTTTTTTAGCGGTATCATTTTTTGCATGCGATACACCGGGCTGCTTTTTCATACTTTTTTCCATTTTTTCTCCTTCCGTGCCGTTTTTTGCAATTATCCGGCACAAAATGAAGTATACCAGCATAAAATATTCCGAAAATCCCCGAAAATAAGAACATTTTATATACTTTTGGACTAATTTTTTAAACGGCTCTTTGTTCCGATATTATCCCCGCGTCGTTCAACTTTAGAATCCTGATATCAGGAGTAACATCTTCTTTCTGCGCTGCACAAACAGTGAGCATAAAGTCTTTTTCGAGTTTTGTTGAAAACCACGAAACAGGGTCGTTTTGCAGTTTTATTCCTGCCTCGTACTTTGTCCAGAAACGATAAAATGTGTCAGCGTCAGGGTTGCCCGTTTTTCTTTCAAGATAGCTGTATATTGATTCAAAATCTCTTCCCTTCATAAATTCAATATCAAGCCCGAGTTCATAATGTGCGAATGCTGCGATTATAATATTTTTGGAATGAGAAAGACTGAATTTTATATCTCCGTTTTCAAGATACGGCTTTCTGTTTTGCACTGAAATCACGGGTGAATGTATCCCGTATTCGTTTTCGAGTACATGTTTTATTAAAAATCTGCCGAGACAGAACTGGACCATTCGCTTTTCGGACTTGAATACACGCCCCTCAGAATACTCAAGGAGACGCTTTTCACCCATTTTTATAAGAAATTCCTCTGAATTTAGATAGAAAATTTTGACCGTGTACATATAAAAATTTTAGCCTGCACAAAAAAGATTGCAAACCTGTATTCCGGACTTCTTTGCTATTCTTGTGGGCGGCATTGACTGTATCCGCCTGTGTTGCAATTTCTCTATCAAATGCTAAAATATATACAAACTGGCTTAGGAGAAGGTTATGAATAGATATAAAATTGCGGGAATTAGTATACTTACGGCAGTTATTACATTTTATACAGTGTTTCTTATTGTGCTGCCAAACGCTCTTAATTTAAATAATTTTAAAAAGGATATCCAAAAAATTGTCTATGACAGTGCAAAACTCAATGTTGACGCGCAGGATATAAAACTTGTTACAACTCCGAAACTCGCACTCGGCGTAAAAGTACAGGGGTTGAATGTTTCTTATCCTGACGGAAATGTTATTGCTTCGGCGGACAGCGCACTCGTTCGGGTTAAACTCGTGCCTATCCTCTGGAAAACTCTCGAGCTTGATGTTGTAACTGCAGAAAATCCTTCAGCAACACTGAATATGCTCAAAGGCGGAAAACTCGAACTTATGGAATATCTCGCGCAAGCAATGCCCGCATCGGATGCAGAGGCTTCTTCCGCAACTCCTATGCCTGTGAAGATTTCTTCTAAAATGCCCAAAATCACTGTCAATAAGTACAATATTACCGTAACTGACAAACCTTCCGGCAATAGTATAAAAATTGCGGGTAATTCGCTTGTTGTCGACAAAACAGTGCTTAACAAACACTGCAGAGTTGCTGCAGACGGAAAAGTATTATTTAACGAAAATGAAAACATAAACTATAACTTCAAAATTGATACTTTCCTGCCTGAAATGACACAGACTGCGCAGGCTCCGGCGGGTGAGACTCCGGATATTAATTTTATAAGCGAACTCATCAAATACGACCTTAAAGGGGATGTTAATGCTGACCTGAAGATAAAACATACGTTAGATAAAAGTCTTAAAATGGACGGCTTTTTGAACATAGACAAATTCAGCACAAAAATTGGTTCGGAAACTCTGCCTGAAAGCTATGCTCATTTAACCTTTAAGGGCAGCGAGATGAACGCTGATTCCGATATAAACATTGGAGGAAACGAAAAACTCGATGTAAAGGCGTATGTGAAGCATGCTAAAAAAATGGCGCTGGATTTGAATGTAAAAACTGAAAAACTCAGCTTTTCTAATATTCTAAAATTTGCCAATGCTCTGTGCAGTTCACTGAATGTTCCGACGGATTTTTCAAAAATGACCGCACAGGGCTATATAACTTCTGATTTTTCTCTGAAAACAGATTTGAAAAACTTCGAATCAAACGGTTATTTCAAAATTATTAACGGTGCAATTTCTTATGCGGGGCTTAATGCCAGTATAAAAAATATCGGCGCGGATATTGATTTTTCAAACAACAACGTTAACATAAAAACCGCATCAGCGCTTGTGAATAATGCTCTGCTTCAACTGAAGGGGACAATTGATTCAAAATCAGTTGCAGATATAACCCTGAACTCCGAAGTAATACCGCTAAACAGCCTTTATGCTGTGTTTGCGCCGGTTGATATAAAGAATGCTTATGAGCTTCAAAACGGTACAATTCGTCTCGATGCGTCTGTTAAAGGAAAACTCGAAGATGTACAGCCCGTAATTGCGCTGAATCTTGACAATCTGAAAATCAAAGACAAAGTTAACGCGCTTATTTTGAGTAACCAGAATACAAATATTGATATAAAAGCAAAATCTGACAGCTTTACCGGTCTTGTCGACGTTACGGGAACAAAGGCTACTCTGATGAATCCGGCGCTTAGAGTCAATATACCTGAGATTAAAATTGAAATTGACCCGAAAAATATAAAAATTGTTCCCTTTGAAATTCTTGCTGACGGTTCGGTAATAAATGTTTCTGGGGATGTAAAAAATTACATGAGCCAGCCTGTAATTGCAATAAAAGCAGACGGAAATATAAACTCTGCTGACCTGAAAGCGATGCTTCCTCCTGATATGCGCGGTTTTGTCTCGGCAAAGGGCAAAATGCCGCTTATTGCATTTGTTAACGGCGACGCAAAAACTATCACAGTGACTGCGCAGGCAAAAGCAGACAGCGCAAACCATTTTACGCCGGTGAGCATTAAAAAGCTGCAGAACAAACCCTCTATTGTGTCGGCTGCAATGACTTATTCAAATGACACTCTGAGTATTGATGATATAGGGCTCTACGGGCTAGTTTCATCCAACTTTGTTCAGGACACGAAAAAGAATCTTCACGGAGCGACAAAAATCGCAGGTATGAGCGGTTCTGTGTCAAATCTTTCAAAGTCGCCGGCTTTGAAACTGGCTGTGAATATTCCGGATCCGCTTCTTATGACTCTGCCTTCAATGCCGACAGCGTCTTTAAAAACGCGCGGACATCTTAATATCAACGGAAAAATTGATGCACCGGAAATTGACGGTTATATAAAAATATCTGCAATAGGTCTGCCTGATTTTCTTACGAAAATTGAATCAGTGGATTTGAATTTTAGTCAGGGCAGCCTGAATGCTGATATTCAGGAACTCAGCTTAAACGGCTCTGTGTTCAATATTTCCGCGAACGCACCGTTAAAATTCGGAAATGTTTTTGTTATAAACAAACTCACTCTCACGTCTCCGAATCTTAATGCTGATAAAATATTCCAGATTGCTGAAAAATTCCCGCAGTCAGGTTCCGGAACAGGAGCTGCAAAACCGGTAAAACGTCCTGTATATCCGGTAAAAATACTCAGCGGCGAAGGTACTATTGACAAATTTACAATGGGTACAATTGCTGCAAACAATATCACCAGCAAATTTACTATGAGCAACGATGTTGTTTATCTGAACGGGCTTAAAGCTTCTGCATACAACGGAACAATCTCCGGCGACGTAAGCTATGACCTCGTTTCATTATTTGCAAAGGCAAAAGTTTCCGGAAAAAATATTGATGCGAATTCTGCTGTTACAGCGTTTGTGAATTTAAAGGATCAGCTTATGGGAAATCTGGAGTTCAATGCTGATGTGACATTGCAGGGTGCTGAATATACCGAGCAGATGAAATCTCTTAAAGGCAAAGCTGATTTCAAAATCTCTGACGGTCAACTCGGAAGTCTCGGACGAATTGAAACTTTTCTGAGAGCAGACAACCTTCTTTCGCAGAGTCTTGTAAGCACTCAGATAGGGTCTTTGATTTCACAGCTCGGACCTTACAATTCAGGAAAATTCTCCTATCTAAACGGTGATATGACATTCGGAGGCGGAAACGCTAATATTGCCTACATAAAATCCTCCGGACCGCATGCAGCGTTGAATATTTCCGGTACGATGAACCTCGTGAACAACGATGCAAAATTTGAAATTCTCGGAAGCATTTCTCCTGAAATTGTGTCTGTGCTAGGACCGATTACAGAACTTTCCGTTGAAAATATTGCAGCATTGATACCAAAGCTCGGCAGCGCAATCTCAGGGGCAATGAACAATTATAATATTCAGTCCAGCGCGGCTCTGCTTGAAAAAATTCCTGATTTGACGCCGCAAAAAGACGGTACAAAATCATTTAAAGTCGAACTCAACGGTAGTCTGAATGCACCGCAAAGGGCGATAAAATCTTTTAGATGGTTGAATTCGGCTCAGGATATGCAATCAGGTGAGACAACAATACTTGATATGCTAAAAACTCCTGAAACTCCGGAAAAACCGGTTATTACGAAAGAAACAGTAAAAGAAGAACTGAAAAATCAGATTCAGCAATCAGAAACTGTTCAAAAAATTCAGGGAAATGAGACGCTCCAGCAGCTTAACTCTATTTTCCAGATGTACAAAGATGCAAAACAAAAAGACAATGCTGCAAAAGAGCAGGCTCAGGAACAGTTGAGTCAATAGCTGTACCTTGACTTCTGTTACCGGTCAAAAAAAACGGTATTTCAAAGTACTGAAGGCTTTAACAGAACATGTTCTCTGGTCGGTAATTTTGTAAATCATTGTAAAACTTACACTTTATACTAGCAAAAAATTTTATGTTACACTCTTAAAATACACATAAAAACACTGGAGGGAAGGGAATCATGCAGGTTAGCAGCATTCAAACTTGCGGAAACGTAAAATCAATAACTGTCAAAGATTCTTTGTGGAACAAACACACAACTCATAATTACATAGTTTCGAATGACAAATTCGATGAGTTTTCTGCGCAGATACAGGATGAAGCTGTCAGCTGGAAGAAAAAGACACGCATGACAATGATTCTCGGTACAGCTGCAGGTGCGATTGTAGGTGCGGCAGCATCAAAAAATGCCTCCGGTGCAATGCAAACTCTTTCGTCGATTCTATGTGCGCTTGCCGGTGCAGCTCTGTCAGCACTTTCTCTTTCTCAGGTTTTTGACATAAAACACAGAGCGCTTCTTTCTAAATACGATGCACAGCCGGAAAAATAATTATTGTTGATTTAGACGGGTTCTCCCTCAGCGAAAAAGTCTTTATTATAGACAGCCTTTTGTCGAAGGAACTGTGTCTGTGCCGTTTTGTGCTGCGGCATTTTTAAGCGCGCGTGCAAAGGATTTGAATGCCGCTTCTATGATATGATGTGTGTCGTTTCCGTTTAACTGTTTTATGTGAATTGTAACGCCGGCATTTGCTGCAAAACTTCCGAAAAAGTGAGGAACGAGAATTGTTTCAAAATCAGATACGCGCTCATTTTTCAGCTCGAGTCCGACTGTTGAATATGCTCTGCCCGAAATATCGATTGCGCATAGCACAAGTGCTTCATCCATAGGCAAAATACATTGACCGTAGCGGTTTATTCCCCGTTTGTCGCCGAGTGCGTTTGAAAACGCCTGTCCCAGCGCAATAGCAGTATCTTCAACAAGATGATGCAAGTCAGAATCTATTGATTTTGCAATTATTTTTACCCCGAATCCGGAGTGGCATGCGAGCTGCTCCAGCATATGTTTGAAAAATTTGCATTCACAATCTATTTCATATCCGCTGTTTTCATCCAGCGTTATTTGAACATATACTTCAGTTTCTTTTGTATTTCTCTGTATTTCACCTTTTCTCATCGAATAAATTCTCCAAGCTGATTTACATTATTTATAACATATTTTGCGCCGTTATTTAAGAGCAGGTCTGCCTGTTCTCTTGTTCTTGCAACCCCGAATCCTGTTATTCTGAACTCTTTTGCGCATTTTACATCGTCTATTGTATCTCCGATATAAAGCATTTTTCCTGCATACACGGAATTTTTTATTATCTCAAGCCCGAGTGTATCAGGCTTTTGACGTTCCTGCGGCAGGTCATTCATTGTAACTATTTTAGAAAAATATTTTAGAATGTTAAATTTTTTCAGGGTAAATTCTGCTTCAACCCTTGGTCTGCCCGTAAATACACCGAGTATATAACGTTCTGACAGAGCCTTTAAAATTTTCGGGTCTGCTATCAGGCTTTCATCGTTTATGCAGCCTTTTCCGTTGTTCCAGTAGAGCTGCTGAAATTTTTCTACAATGTCATCATAAGGAACCCAGGTTCCTGCTGCTTTGAGAAGATGGTAGGTTAAATCCCAGTCATTATTCAATCCGCCGAGATTCTTTGCGTGCTGGATTTCTTCCTGCGAAATATCCCGTTTTGAAAAGTATTTGTAAGTCTCTGCTATAGCGAGTCTGTAAGAATTTTCAACATCTACCAGCACACCGTCCATATCGAATACAATCACATCTTTCGGTCTGATAAGCGCTGCAATTTTTTGTGCGGCTTCAAGTGTAGGAAGAGTAATTCTGAGAGATTTCAGATTCTCAAATTTTTTCACGACAATTCCGTGCTTTAAAAGCACGCTGTATACGTAGTCTGTTTTTTCTCCAAACTCTGCTATGATAAAGTTTGCGTGGGATTCGTAAACTTTTGCGTTGAGTTTTTTGAATTCTTTTGTGAGAAAATCTTTGGATTTTTTTAGTTCGTTTTTTATGAATTCCAAATGTTCTGTGTCAGAAAGTGCAGCGACTGCTGCTTTTACGGCAATTTCATTTACATTATAAGGACTGAGCGATTTTTTTATGTTGTTTATATTTTCGGGATTTGATATCACGAATCCGACTCTGAGTCCTGCGAGCCCGTAGTCTTTTGACATTGATTTTATGACTGCAAGATTCTGATAGGTCTTTGTTAAAGAAATGCAGGAATACGGCGCGAAAGAACCGTATGTCTCATCGACAACCACGAGTTTTTCTTTAAAATGTTCGAGAATATATTTTATTTGTTCGGGCGGAATGATTGCGCCTGTAGGGTTGTTCGGGGTAGTGAGATAGATGATTTTTGTGTCTTTTCCGACAGATTTTACTAATTTTTCAAAAGGAAATTCCCAGCGTTTTTCGTGCGGAATTTCAATGTATTTTGCTCCCTGCTGGGCTGCGTAGATTTTCGGCATTGAAAATGACGGAGTGACTGTTATGATTGAGTCAGAAGGTTCTATATAGGTGTTTATTACGGCTGATATAGCCTCATCAGCCCCGTTAGTCAGTGCTATTGCTGATTTCTTTACGCTGAATTTTTTCGCCAGCGCTTCAATCAGTTCTCCGTAATACGGATAATGCGAAATATCAGTAATGGCAATGTTCTTTATCGCTTCTATGACTTTTTTTGACGGACCTATATAATTTTCATTAGAATCAAGTTTCATTTCCCATTTTTCGGGGAAAAGTGCTGTTTCATAAATTTTTAGGTTTTTTAAGGCTTTCTTTGGTTCAATCATTCTTAGGGACGCTCTTGATTTTTGGGGCTATATAAACTGCTTTGTCTACGGGTTGTTTTGAATGATTATATTATTAAAACACTTCTTTGCCAATAGTTCGGAAATATCATTTCTGTTTGCGGGCTGTTTTATTTTCGTTCGGGAGTTTCTAATTTTTCAGGGCGTAACATTTTGTTTTTGGAATACTAAAAAAGCCCTGCGTTTCCGCTTTCTTCAAAACAAGTAGATAAAAAATAACAAAAAAAAAGACCCGTTTTACAGGGCCTCAAAATCGGTTTTTTTCCTCGTGGTTTGTGGTAGGTTTCTCGTCTCTAATGTTTATTCCTCGTATATATATAAACAGTATACACGAGGAATAATTGCTAAATCTTATTGATAATATTAAGATATGTTAAGACGAATTTTTTATTTTATTTTTACATATTGTTAAAGAGATTTGCCTGTAAGCTTTTCAACCTCTTTCGCAATTTCATCTTCAAGGTCATTCAGTGTTGCTTCCGGATTGTCATTCAGGAAGCTTTCAGCGTCGAAATGTGCGCTTAAGTAGTTTAGTTTGCTCAATTCTTCGTCTGTAGCTCCTTTTGCCTTGAGTTGAGCTTTCATATCTTTAATTAGGCTTTCTACCTCTGTTGATACTTCATCTTTATCCGCAAATGTAGTGTTTACTGATTCATCTCCGGAAACTTCTTCAGCTTCCGCAGCTTCGTCGGTTTCGCTTACGGGCACGGCTTCTTCGGTCTCTGATGTTTCACCTGTGCCGTTTACGCTGTTTACATAATTTTTTACTATATTGTATGTATCTTTGTCCGCAACAGCGTCGTCGCCGGTTGCGATAACTGCATCTTCATCTGCGCTTACTGCCGTCACATCTGCATAGAACTGGTTTGCAATTTCTGTCATTTCCTGTTTTAATTCGGTGTTTTCTCCCGTTTCTTTTGTTTCATCAGTTTCTTTTACTTTGTAGGATGTGTACTGACCTGCTTGAATTTTATCGATTTCCATACTTAACTCCTTTGTTGTTGCCTGCCTTTTATATCGGCAGGTCAAAAATAAAACTTTATAGTTCGCATTCCAATTTTTACATTATTTAATCTTTTACTGTGTGATAATATTTATTAAATATAAAAGAGGAGAAAAATATGAAAAAACTGTTTGCAATATTTGCATTGTGCGTATTGATTGCAGGGTGTGCTTTTGCGCAGCAAAAGCGTCCGGAAATGCTGCCCGTCTTTTCTCAGGCTTCAAACCAGCAAAACAAAGTCTGGGTCGGTACATTTCAACTTGTTTGGAACGAATTTTCAGACAATATTGTCAAGGGTCCGATAAAGTTCAAAATGTTTGAGTCTGATGTTGCTGATGAACTTAATAAACAGGAATTTAAAAAATCCATGCTTTCTGAAAGTTCGTATTACACGGCGTACGGAAACACCTCGCTCAAGCTGAAGGAACAGATTGAAAAGGCAATAATGGAAAAATTCGGTGAAACAAGCCAGCTTCTAAACAACGTCAACTGGTCTGACAAATCCAATGCCTACCTTGTATACGCAATGCTGAAAAAGGATTTTAAGTTCGGAGCGAAATTTGACGCACTGAAAACAAAAGAAAGATTTAATTATTCAAAAGAAAAGTATAAGTATTTCGGAATTGACAAAGAAAGCCCGTCATATATGTACAAATCCGTAAAAGTACTCTTTTACAACTCTCCTTTTGACTATGCTGTTGCTCTTCAGGGTCAAAATGACGAGGTTATTCTGTACAGAACGGAAAAAAATTCTTCTTTCAAAAACATATATAACTCGCTTCTGGAACGCGAAAAGAAATATAAAGGTTCGAAGGATTTTGTTGCCGGCGATATGCTGAAGGTTCCATATATGTCATTAAAACAGGAGACATCATATCCACAGCTTTGCGGAAAAGAAATACTGAATACAGACAGACTCTATATTGCTCAGGCATTACAGAATGTTGATTTCAATATGAACAATGCCGGAGTTAGACTGAAAAGCGAAGCACTTATGGATATAAAAACGATGTCCATGCCTGTACCTGTAGACAACTGGGGTAGAAATTTCTTCTTTAATAAAACCTTCTACCTGTTTATGAAAGAAAAATCAAAACCGCTTCCGTACTACGCAATGCGTGTTCAGGATTTAAGCCTGTATAAGTATAGCGGTGAATAAAACTTTTTGATTGACAATGTAAAATATTTTATTAATCTGATAAGTATACTATAATAAGTATACTTATCTTGTATGCAGGCATTTTCATGAGTGAAATAAATCTCGGCAGGTTTATTAAAAGTGCATTTGATTACAGCACGGGGCAGCAGCCGCGCAATACTCAGGCTGCGAACGTGAACGGAGAAAAATTTGTCGAGACACGGAATAATGCTGCGAAAATCATCAATGAAACAGTTCAGAATATTCAGCGCAATTTTGTACAGCAGAGCAATATTCTTCTGACACAGATGCAGCTAAAACAGCTCAACGCTATGGAACGTTCCGCTTTGCTTAAGGAGCTTTTTAATTTTCCTAACGATATACAGGAATTTTTGAAAATGGTTTTGACCGAGGGGAAAACCCAAATTAGTCAGAAAGAGCTTGCTCTTTTGATGACGCAGAATTTTGATATTTCGAAACTCGTTGTAATCCTGCAAAAGAACGGAAAAGAAGCTGTTGAAAAACTTGCAAAGATGATTGCGATTTTAAATCAGTCAGGAATCTATAACACCCAGCAGCTGAAAGAACTTTCAACAATTATAAATGCCTCGATTGCAGTGAGCGAGACGAATCCGTCGCAGGTTCTGAAAAATATAATGCTTATGTACCTTCCCTGGCTTCCTTTGACAGAAAATACAGGTTTTAATATCGGGTTTGAAGAGGGTTCTGAAAAGCGCAACAAAGAATCTGACGACACTATTACAATTTTGATTACGACAAAAAACTTTGGAGTGGTTAAAATATTTCTGTTTAAGGACGGTCAGGACCTTAATATTGAGGTTACATGCGCTGATGCATTTCCCAAAGAGGATTTGAAAGCAGCTATTGGTATGGATGCTGCAGTAAAAAATGCAAAAATTGCGTATGTGGCGAGAAAAGCTGCAGAAACGGAAGAATCAAAAGAAACAAAAATCAGTTTTTCCGGTACATCAAAAATCTCTCCGCAAATGCTTCTTGTCACACATACACTGGTAAAACTTGTTCTGGAGATAGACAGCGCTCAGGATTTGAGAGAAACAAGAAAAGATATGTAGTGGCTGTCTGAGTGAAAATATTACGGGTTTTCTATATATTTCCATGCCTGATTTGCCTGTTTCAACAACATTAAAAAAATTCATCAACCATGTATACTATTGTAAACTTGTTGATAGTGTATTATTAATGTTATTATAATAACAACATGTATGACCGGAACCTTGAGGATTAGATAATATGAATAAGAAGAAGTTAATTATTGGTATAATTATAGCAGTGATTGTGCTGCCGATTGTTTTTAACAAAGTCATGACCTTTGTCAGTGCAAAAATAATGGCAAAAATGAATGCTAAACCGCCGGCTGTAGAAATAGGAACTGTAGTCGAGGGTGATTACTATCCGAAAACAGAGTCAGTCGGAAGAATTGAGGCTAAGTATTCGGTTGATGTTGTAGCACGTATAAACGGATGGCTTCAGAAAAGCTATTTTAAAGAAGGCAACTATGTAAAAAAAGGTCAGACACTGTTTTTGATACAGCCGCATGAATACCAGATTGCGGTGCAGCAGGCTCAAGCTGCAGTCAGACAGTCAGAAGCTGCCCTTGTCAATGCAGAAAAGGAATTGACAAGAGCAAGAGAACTTGTGAAAAACGATTTTGTCAGCAAGTCATATTTCGATCAGGCGCTGGCAACCCGCGACCAGAACAAAGCACAGCTTGATGCAAACAAAGCCAGCCTTGCTAATGCAAAACTCAATCTTTCCTATACACAGATTAAAGCTCCTGTTGACGGAAAAATCGGTAAAATTATTATTACCGAAGGAAACCTTGTAAATGCACAGTCTGGAACTCTTGCCAGAATCGTATCCACAAGCCCGATTTATGTTTATTTTAACCTTAAAAGTGAAGATTACCTGAAATTCAAAAAAGCAGAGGCAGAAGCACAGAATGACCTCGGCGATACAAAAGTATTTATAAAACTCTCTGACGGTTCTATTTACCACGAAGAAGGACAGCTCGAATTTGTTAACAATGAAGTGGACCCTACCGCCGGTACTATTTCTCTCAGAGCAACTTTTGAGAACAAGGACAGATTCCTTGTACCCGGCGACTTTGTTAATGTTGTTGCAGAAGCCACAAAACCGAAAAGAGTTGTTCTGGTACCGCAGATAGCTGTATCAGAGAGTACACAGGGCACCTATACCTGGGTTGTTGATGACAAAAACGTTGCAAAACAGAAATTCATCAAAATCTCAAATCAGGAAGGTGATAAATGGATTGTCAAAGAAGGTTTGATACCGGGAGAGAAGGTTATTACTAAAGGATTCCAGTCTTTGAAAGACGGTACAACAGTTACACCAGAACTTCCTGCCGAAGAAAATGCACAAGAAGGTACGGTTGAAAATGCAGAACAATCAAAATAATCCAAACGAACAAAATAAGCAAAATAACGAAGAGTTATACTTTTTTATAAGAAAACCAAGATTTGCTATTGTTATTTCTATTTTTATCACGCTCGTCGGATTTATTGCAATGATGGGCTTGAAACTGGAAAAATATCCGGACATCACTCCTCCGCAAATCGTAGTAAGTGCTTCGTATCCCGGTGCAAGTGCCGATGTTGTCGAATCTTCGGTTGCGTCACTGATTGAGTCTCAGGTTAACGGTGTTGAGGACATGTTGTACATGATTTCAACAAGCTCCGATGAATCCTACAGACTGCAAATATATTTCAAGGTCGGCTCAGACAGGAATATTGACCTTGTAAACGTACAGAACAGAATCCAGCAAATTGAGCCAAAGCTTCCGGAGGATGTTAAAAGGCTTGGTGTTACCGCAAAACAGCAGGTATCAGGTGCCGGTGTTGCAATCCTTAACCTTGCCTCTACCGACAACAGATATTCACAGCTGGATGTAACAAACTACGCATCTATATTTATTAAAGATGAAATAGCACGTCTGCCCGGTGTTGGTGAAGTAGGTGTTTACGGTGCGGGCAACTATTCTATGAGAATATGGCTTGATACTGAAAAAATGGCAAATCTGAATGTCTCGGTTTCTGAAATTCAGAGGGCTATCACTACACAGAACATACAGGTATCAGCCGGTGCACTCGGTCAGGAGCCGGGTCCTGACAAACAGCGTTTTCAAATTACTCTGAGAACAAAAGGCAGACTGCTGGAACCTAAAGAATTTGAAGATATTATTGTTCGTTCAAATCTGGACGGCTCGAATATTAGAATAAAAGACGTTGCCAGAGTTGAGCTCGGGTCTGAAACTTATTCAAGAAACGGTAAAGTTGACGGAAAACCTGCTGCGCTTATGCAAATTATCCAGATTCCTGGTGCAAACGCAATCGAAATTGTAAATGCCGTTGAGAAAAAAATGGCTGAACTCGAAAGCTCCATTCCTGACGGTATGAAACTGGCTATGGTTCATGATGATACAGAGTTCATCCGTGAATCAATGAAAGAGGTTGTAAAAACGATTATTGAAACATCTATAATCGTTGTTGCTATTATATTCGTGTTCCTCGGCGACCCGAGAGCTACACTGGTTCCTTTGATTGCAATTCCTGTATCATTGATTGGTACCTTTGCGACCCTGCCGGTGTTTGATATGTCGATTAACCTGTTGACTCTGTTCGCTATGGTTCTTGCTGTTGCGACGGTTGTCGATGACGCGATTGTTGTAATAGAAAACGTAAAAAGGCACCTGGAGGAGGGAAAATCTCCTGTTGAGGCTACGCAGCTTACAATGAAAGAAATCGGCGGCGCTCTGGTATCTATGGCGCTGGTACTTATGGCTGTATTCGTTCCGGTCAGCTTTATGCCCGGTCTGTCAGGTTTGATGTACAAACAGTTTGCTGTATGTATTGCGGTATCTATTGGTTTGTCTGCAGTATGTGCGCTGACTCTGTCTCCTGCTCTGTGCTCAATTATTCTGAGACACGAAGACCCGAACAGAAAGCCGTCTAACAAAGCTTCTGCAGCTATTAAATGGCTGTTTATGGAATTCAACGTTTATTTTCAGAAACTGACTGATATATATCTTCATTACGTAAAAAAATTCGTATACAATCAAAAGCTTACACTGATTGTGTACGGCAGTATAATTGTGCTTATGCTCGTTCTGTTCAAAATTATCCCGACAGGCTTTATTCCTGATGAGGATCAGGCTGTATTGATGGCGCAAATAAGCCTTCCAGCCGGCGCTTCCATCTCCAGAACAACTGACCTTACAGACAAAATGGAAAAAATTCTTGAAAATATAGAAGGTGTAGAGGGCAGAATCGTCTTTGTCGGCATGGGTCCTTCTAACGAAGCATTTATGGTTATCAGGCTCGATGAATGGAGCAAAAGAGAATTTAATCTATTCCAGAAGATTGTAAGAAAAATACAGGGCAAAGAAACTGACCTTTCTCTGAATGCAATCCTCGGCAGAATCAGAGCTGAGTTTGGACAGCTAAAAGAAGCAAGAATCGGTGTATTCTCGCCTCCTGCCATTTCCGGTATGAGTATGCTCGGTGGTTTTGAGTTCCAGATGCTTTCAAAAGGTGAACACACTCCGCAGGAAATGGAACAGCTTGCGAACCAGCTGGTAGGCGCTGCAAACCAGAACAAAGCTCTTTCTAACGTTTACACTCAGTATCAGGCAAATATGCTTCAGTATATTGTTGAAATTGATTATGAAAAGGCACTTGCTCAGGGTATTGACCTTCAGGAGCTTTACAGCACACTTTCTTCAACTCTGGGTACTTATTACGTTAACGACTTCAACAAGCTGGGGCGTGTTTTCAGGGTTCAGCTGCAGGCTGAGCAGAAGTTCAGAAGAAAAGCTGCTGACCTGACTAATATCTATGTAAAAAATAATACCGGTAAAATGGTTCCGGTTACAACGGTCGTCACTTTGAAACAGAGCGTCGGCGCCGGTTCTATTACACGTTATAACCAGTACAGAAATGTACAAATTTCAGGAAGCCCGGCTCAGGGTAAGAGCTCCGGTGACGCTATGAAGGCAATGGAAAAGGTTACAAAAGAGACCATGCCGTCGGATATCGGGTTTGAGTGGTCGGGTACTTCGAAACAAGAACTCGAATCAAGCGGTCAGACAACGACAATTATAGGTCTTGCATTGACTTTCGTATATCTGTTCCTTGTTGCACTGTATGAAAGCTGGTCAATACCGTTTGCGGTACTATTGATTTGTCCTCTCGCGGCTGTCGGCGCGTTGGTGTTCCAGTTAATGATGGGACAATCATTTGACCTTTATTCACAGGTCGGTATGATTATGCTTATCGGTCTTGCTGCAAAACAGGCGATTTTGATTGTTGAATTCGCAAAGGTTCTGCATGAAGAAGACGGCAAGAGTATAGAAGAAGCCGCAGTCGAAGCGTCGAAGATAAGGTTCAGGGCGATTATGATGACGGTTGTCGCGTTCGTAGTCGGTATGGTGCCTCTTGTTCTCGCTCACGGCGCAGGTGCATCCAGCAGAATTTCTGTAGGTAGTACAGTGTTTGGAGGTATGCTTGCGGCAGGTACTCTTGGTACAATTATGACACCGGCATTCTATGTCATCATCCAGCACCTTGTTGACAGAGTAATGAACAAAAAGAAACATCATGAGGAAAAACTGTAATTTATGGTGAATAATATTAATTAAACTTACGGATTTTTATTGTGAGGAAGATTTTATAGATTATGAACAAAAAATTGCTTACATCACTTATTTTTATATCAGTTGCTGTCGGATTTTCTAATCCGGCGCTGGCTGGAATATCTTTAAAACAACGGTTTAACGATTTTATAAACAATACAAATATTGCTCCAGACATAGCGGTTCCGTCAGAAAACGGAGATATAAAACTAATACAGCTCTCGGAACAGGATTTTGATACAGCTGCTGAAGAGGAAGAAAGCACGAAAGTTGCCAGCAATAAATTCCTCAACTTTTTCAAGCCAAAATCAAAAGAACAGCAAGAAGAGAATAATGTCGAGGTTAAAGCCGGCTCTGATATAGATGTTGTTCAGGTTGACGATGAATCAAAAGACATTGAAAAATTGAAACCGGCGGAAGAAAATCCTAAGGTTTCAGAAGAAAAAGAAAAGAAAAAATTCAGACTTTTCGGAAGAAAAGACAAAAATAATAAAGAGGAAGTTAAAAAAACTACGGAAGAAACTCCGGTAATCCAGCCAAGAGACGCTTTTGAAGGCGAGCAGGTTGTCGAAGGTGCTGTTACTGCGAACAAGGTTGTTACTGTAGACGATTGCGTAAAAATCGCACTTGAGAACAATCCCAGAATCATGTCCCAGATGATGAGCAAAGATATTTACCAGAACAAAATTGCACAGGCGTGGGCAAATTATTTCCCGACATTGAACCTCGGCGTCAGCTATTCAAGAAATGATATGATGGTAACGAACTTCCGCTTCCCGATGCAGCAGTATAATTTGTACAATACCCCGAATGTCGGTTTTGACTGGCTGCTTTTTGACTTTGGTAAAACAAGTGCGCAAGCAGGGGTTGCTCGTAAGACTTATGAAGCAGCCGGCGATACATTGCAGGAAAACATTAACGATATCATCTGTCAGGTAAAAACAGCATATTACAATCTGCTTTTTGCTATGCAGCAGGTGAATGTGTATGAAGATACGGTTATGAACTATGAGGTTCACCTGAAACAGGCACAGGCATACTATGACATCGGTACAAAGGCAAAAATCGACGTATCCACTGCGAAGTACAATCTTGACAATGCCCAGTTAAGTCTTATTCAGGCGAAAAATACCGTAAAAACCGCTTTTGCGAATCTCAACAATGCTATGGGTGTCCCTGAATTTTCTGACTATAATATAAGCGAGCGTCTGGACTCGAAAAAATATGAAGTTCAGTTCGAAGATGTGCTGAACAAATCCTATGAACAGCGTCCTGAGCTTCTTGCGGCTAAAAAGAAAATGGAAGGTTCAAAAATATTAATCAAAGCTTCAAAATATGCTTTCCTGCCGGATTTACGAGGCGTTGGTAATTTTTCTCAGGGCGGTAAAACACCGGATACTGATTACGGATATCAAATCGGTGCGCAGCTCTCTTATACAGGAACAAACCTTTACCTTTTGAAAAAACAGCTTGATGAAGCTAAGCTGACTTACAAAAAAGATCAGGCTGACTATGAAACTGCCCGTCAAAATGTTTATTTACAGGTAAAACAGGCTTATATTAACTTAATGAACGCGCAGGAGTCTGTCCCTGTTGCACGTTCGTCCATGATGGTTGCGAAAGAGCAATACGAGCTTGCGAGCGGACGTTACAAAGTCGGTATGGGCGACGCAATTGAACTTAAAGACGCTGAAACGACCTACAGAAACTCTCAATTGAGTTACTACAATACCTTGATGCAGTATAACATAGCCGCTGCAAATCTGGAAAAAGTAGTCGGTGCGCCGATTGATTATGTTGAAGGCGAACTATAGAGCGGAAAGTTTTTATGGCTGAATCAGCAGGTAGTTCTTTTGATTCATGTAGAGTGTAGCTAATCCGGATTAATATTATCTGCCAACAAAAGATTTCATGGCTTTTTTTAAGATATTTATTTTAACTCACTGGTTTTATAAACGAAATAGCCTTCGTAACAATAGCTGGCATCAATTCCTTTCATATAAACATCTCTATTGTCTATATCTGAAGTTAGTGCGTGTTTCAATAACTCTTTAATTTCAACATCCTTTATCGGGCTTCTTTCCATTGCCAGAAGATAATCTTCTTTATCTACTTTAGACCAGTCAACAACTTTCCCGAGTTCTTTTTTTAGTATTAAATCCAGCCAAATACGTGTACTACGTCCGTTTCCTTCTCTAAAAGGATGAGCCGCATTCATTTCAACATATTTTTCTATAATTTCTTCATATGTTGACTGCGGCATATTGTCTATATGTTCTAATGATTGTTTTAGATACATTACAGGGGCAAATCTGAAATTTCCCTTGGCAATATTTATATTTCTCACTTCACCTGCAAAATCATATATTTCATCAAATAAATATTTATGAATTTGAGATAAGGATTCAAATTTACCGGCTTCCAGAGAATTAAGAACTCCGCTCTCAAAAAGTTCTAAAGCCTTTTTCTTGCTTATTTTTTCTTCTTCTCTTGCGAGTTCTGCTGATTCGGTTATTCCAAGTTTATTATCTAATACCATATAATCCTCTTTATTATATTATAACATAAACTAACTCGAATCTGAGCGGATTTTACGTAGGCTGAGCGAGTGAAGCGAGCAAAAGCCGAAAAAACGCTGAAATAGTGAGTGTCTGTTTGGCTTAAGCAAAACATAGCGAACAACTTGAAGGCGTAAAGTAATAATCCGGGATTATTGAGTTTTTTAATTGCGCAAAAAAAATTTTTCACAAGTTTTTATTCCTCTAAAAAGGTGTTTTTTATGAAAATTTCTGAAACTTTAATTATTAATACTAATAGGCACTTCGAAAGACCTGTTTTCAAAGCAAAACAACCAGCAAAACAAACTAAACATGAGATTAATGATACAAGCGAGAATCTTATGTCGCAAATAACTGTTGCAAATGCTGCTCACGTTGCGTTGCAAAACAAAAAAGCCAATGAACTTTCACCCAAAACTATTAAAAAAATTGAAATTTTTTCAAAAAGGTTTGAAGTAGAACCCGAAAAATTTGAGCAGATTGCACTAAAAACTCCAAAATTTTTTGAGAAAGATATAGATTTTCTTGATAAAACGATCAGTAAATCTGCAGAATGTTTCGGTTTGGAAAAAAAAGTATTTGTTAAAGCAGCTTTACGCCAACCACAGCTATTTTATCAGTCGACTGAATCTCTAAATAATAATGTAACAACCTCTGCAGCACTCTTTCAAATTGCAAAAGAGGATTTTGTGGCTGCAGCATTAAAACATCCTAGCCTGTTTTGTTATTCACCACAAACTTTGTATCAAAATGTACTAAATTCTGTAAAAAAATTCGATATCGAACTGACAACGTTTACTAAAACTGCACTCAGGTATCCATTTCTTTTTTACATTCCAACTGAAACTCTTGAAAAAAATGTTTCAGAATGTGCGGAAAAATTCGGATTGAATAGAAAGGTTTTTATTAGTGCAGCGATGAACAAACCTAGTCTTTTTGTCACTTCTTTTGATGTACTTAATAAAAATCTTTCGGAATCAGCAAAATATTTCGGGGTAGATAAAAATACATTTTTAAAATTAGCCTTGAATTACCCTCAGCTATTTCAGATGAAGTCAGATACTCTTGAGAAAAATATTGAAGGATTTGCAAAAGTTTTGAATCAGGACAAAAAGTTTGTATTAAAATTAGCAATAAAACAACCACAACTTTGTATTCAATCGCCAGAAACTTTAGAGCAAAACATAAAAGATGCGGTAAAATGCTTAGGTATAGACAAAAAGACTTACATAAAATCAGCCGTAAAACAACCACAGTTGTTCTATCAATCTGCGAAAACACTGGACAAAAATATCACTGAATCTGCAAATCTTTTCGGGATAAGTAAAAGTGACTTTTTAAAAGCAGCAATAAAACACCCCTCTTTATTTTATCGGGACCCTCAAACACTCAACAGTAATATTGACAATACAGCTATGCTTTTTAATGTTGATAGAAATCTTCTCATTCGATGTGCACTGCAATCTCCGAACATTTTTACGCAACAGCCACAGACATTATACAAAAATATTACCGAGTGTGCGAAACGTTTTGACGTAGACAAGCAACATTTTATAGATGCAGCATTAAAACATTCGAATTTATTCTATAGATCTCCTGAATCGTTGGAGCAAAATATTTCTAACGCCGCAAAAGAATTAGGAGTTAATAAAAGAGAACTTCTTGAAATGGCACTAAGGCAACCTGTAATTTTCACAGTCTCTCCGGAAACACTGGTAAAAAAAGCACGTATTTATTCTTATTATAAAGAATTAAAAGGCATTAAGTCTACAAATTTAATTGATTGTATAAATTTAAGAGCAGATAAACATTTACTAGCACAGGTTCTTGGCTTTTTAATCAATCAGCAAACCGACAAGACCTTTAACTCCGTATATTCCACTAAATATGAACAATTAAAAGAATTTTTGAATAAAAATACAGGAAATTATGAGTTTAATATAAATTACAATCAGGGTGTAACTGAAAATTTAAGTGAATTTGCGAAAATATTGGCTTCGGAACTTGACAATAAGGTTTCGTTCACATTCAATATTGTGTAGTTTAATTGCCATTTTCCGACAGAAAATCCGAATCGTGAGAGGCGGATTTTACGTAGGCTGAGCGAGTGAAGCGAGCAAAAGCCGAAAAAACGCCGAAATAGTGAGCGTCTGTTTTGCCTAAGCAAAACATAGCGAACAACTTGAAGGCGTAAAGTAATAATCCGAGATTATTCAGTTTTTTAATTCCGCAAAAAAAATTTACCCCGGATTGGACTCGCTTGAGGCGTAGGCGAGAGACACGAGCCGTACGCATCAGGATGCCCGAAGGGTAGAACCAGTGAGGATTTTCCGACAGAAAATCCGAATCGTGAGAGGCGGATTTTACGTAGGCTGAGCGAGTGAAGCGAGCAAAAGCCGAAAAAACGCCGAAATAGTGAGCGTCTGTTTTGCCTAAGCAAAACATAGCGAACAACTTGAAGGCGTAAAGTAATAATCCGAGATTATTCAGTTTTTTAATTCCGCAAAAAAAATTTACCCCGGATTGGACTCGCTTGAGGCGTAGGCGAGAGACACGAGCCGTACGCATCAGGATGCCCGAAGGGTAGAACCAGTGAGGATTTTCCGACAGAAAATCCGAATCGTGAGAGTCCGCTTACGCTATTTAATTCCGCAAAAAAAAATTTACCCCGGATTGGACTCGAACCAACGACGCACAGCTTAGGACGCTATCGCTCTATCCAACTGAGCTACCGAGGCAAATTTTCATATTCTCGCCTCGTGTTGGATAGAGCTGCCGCTAAGAATCTAAACTCGCAAGCTTCGCTCGCTCCGGCTACCGAGGCAAATTTTCATA